>CAJJKN010000022.1 GCA_905188085.1 uncultured Bacillota bacterium | reverse complement strand
AACTGGATCGTAGAGAATCTGGAAAATGCATTGGCGACATGGAATGAGAAGCTGGCGGAGATCTGGCAGCTGGTGAGCATGACGCCGCAGGAATTTAAGGGCGGTGGGATATGGAACATCGTTGTGCAGATCAACGGCGCGCTGCAGGCCATCGGGTATGGGCTGCTGGTTCTGTTTTTCGCCATGGGGCTGTTCAAAAACACGGTGAACTTTCAGGAGCTGCGCCGCCCGGAGGCGGCTTTGCGGTATTTCCTGCATTTTGTGGCGGCAAAAGCCGCCGTCACCTACTGTATGCCGCTGATGCTGGCCGTGTTCGATATATGCGGCGGCATTGTAAGCACGGTGGCCGGGCAGATGGGCGGTATGGCGGGCAACGTGGGCACATTGCCCGGCGAGATCAGCGCGGCCATCGGAAACGTGGGATTTCTCGCGTCCATCCCGCTGTGGCTCGTGACGATTTTGGGCAGCCTGTTCATTACCGTACTTTCCTTTATCCTGATCATGACGGTGTATAGCCGTTTTTTCAAACTCTACCTTTACACAGCTTTGGCCCCGGTGCCCATCGCGGCATTTGGCAGCAGCGAGACGGCGGCCACGGGAAAAGCGTTCCTCAAAGGATATGTGGGCGTGTGCCTGGAAGGTGCGGTCATCGTGCTGTCCTGTCTGATTTTTTCCGCATATATGGGCAGCGGGTCGCCCGCGGTGCCGTCAGGCTCAGCGGTTTCGATGGTTTGGACCTATGTGGCGGAAATGATCTTCAACATGCTGGTCCTTGTGGGACTGGTAAAAGGCTCGGACCGCATCGTGCGGGAAATGATGAGCCTGTAACGAGGTGAAACAGAATTGGAGATAAAGGTGCCGAAGGAAGTACGGCAATACCATGAAAGCATTTTTTTCGGGCTGTCGCTGCGGCAGTTCGGATGCTCGCTTGCCGCTGTGGGAGCAGCGGTGGGGCTGTATTTCGGATGTGTGGATATGCTTGGAACGGAAGCGACGGGCTGGGTATGTATTTTGGGGGCCGCGCCGCTGGCGCTGGCCGGATTTTTTACCTACAACGGGATGCCGCTGGAAAAATTTTTGTGGGCGGTATTCAAAAGCCGGGTGCTGCGCGCCCGGCCCCGCGTGTTCCGGGCGAAAAACTATTGGTATGTATTCTTTTGTGAAAAAGGGCGGCTGGAAAAACCAGCCGCCCTTTTCAAATACAAGCGGAAAGAAGGAAAAAAGAAGGATGAAACA
>CAJJKN010000021.1 GCA_905188085.1 uncultured Bacillota bacterium | reverse complement strand
CCAGCACGCCCGACTTGATGTATGTCCCTCCGATGTCGATACATGAGATTTTCATCGTTTTTCCTTTTCCGGCTGAAAAAGCTGCCTGATTCGTGACATTACTGCGGTGGCCATCGTAAAGTGTGCAATTTCATCCATATGCGTACCGTCTATACCGCTCACTTGAACCTTGACGCCCGCGTCAAAGAACGCACAGCCGAGGCGTTCCGCCGCCTTCTCATACAGTGGAGCCAATTGACAGGATTTTTCACTGCAGATACTGCCCGGTTCTTCTCCGGAGGTTTCGTCAAAGCACTTCGGCGTCATCGGCGGCGGTGAGATCAAAAGCACCTTCGGCGTGGCCGTCCACACCGGAGTGCTGATTGCCATCCGTACCAATGCCTCCATTCCTGATGCAATATTTTTAGCAGACGCACCAAACCGCATTTTGCAGTCGTTCGTGCCCAGCATAAGCAGCAGCATATCCAGCGGAGCATGGGACCACAGACAAGGATAAAAATAATCGCTTCCCTTTCTTCCCGGCAAAATCGGGTCTTCAAAGACCGTAGTACGGCCGGGAAGCCCCTCTTCAATTATCAGACACTCCGGCTTTAACCATGCGCTCAACAGTCCTGTCCATCGCACATCGGGCCCGTAGCGCCTTCCATTGCCGCCGGGGATATAGCCATATGTGTTGGAATCGCCAAAGCATAAAATTCGTTTAACCATTCTTTTTTCTCCGTTTGATGCCGCCGTTCGCGTGCCGCTTCCTTTCGCCGGATGTTCCCCATCTCAAAATAAAAACCATCATCATGAAGAATGCCGATGCGCAGAAAAAAGGAAGTGCGTGTCCCACAGTATAAGAAAAACCGCTCACCATGGAACCGGCAACCTGCCCAATAGAGCGAAAGGCGTTAAACAATCCCATCAATTCCCCTACAGGCAAATTTGCTTTGTTTGTTGTGAGCAGCGCCTGGTGAAGCGGGAGATTTAAAGAGTTTATCAATAGAAAACACACACTGAAGGGAAAAAACAGAATTGCACGATCTGTACTGCATGCACTCAACAAGCTCGCCGCCATACACAGCACCCCTACCAGGAGCAATGGGCCTCGTATCGTTCCCCGCCGAACCAATCGTCTTATAACGCCAGCCCCGACCAATGAATTTAAAATGCCCACTCCACATTTCAGCACGCCGTTGAACAGCGGCGAGAATGAAAAGAAGGCGCTGATACTGTAATTGAATGCGCTTTCGAACATCCAGCCTCCGCATGCGGCGATCAGGATGCTCCAAAAAACAGCCGTCTGCCATGGCTCTATATGGCGCAGACGTACCAGAGACAGAAACGGATTGGCTTCCCTGACCGGCCAGCGCCCGCCGGTTTTCTTTTCAGGTTGCCTTGTTTCCGGCATAGCGAGCAACGCATAGAGCCCTGCCGTCAGGTAAAGCCCAATTTGACAGACAAATCCCAGCCGGATGCTCCTATATGCGGCCAAACCTCCGAACAGGTATGCAAAAGCACCGGAAGTTCCTTCTACAACAGCACTGCACGCCATCGGCACACTGCTGCCCCGGAGATTGCACAGATCCCCACCATACGAGAGACACCCCACCAAAAAACCGCCCGCAAAGAAGCCCGTGACACCGCGCGCAAAAATAATTTGAGGCGCACCCGTGGCAGTGCAAAAAAGCGCCTGTCCACATGCAGCCCCCAGGCAACCGGCGGCAATCACGCGTGTGCGCCCTATCCGTTCGCTCAGTTTCCCCCAAAAGGGAGAAAGTATGAAAATCATAAAACTCGCAATCGCATAAACCAGGCCGAACATATAGCCCGGCAGCTGCAGGCTCACCAAAAATGCGGGGATAAACGAATTGGAAAATCCGCTTGCGGTCGTGACCAATGAGAAAAATGCCAAAAATACCGGCAGCGGCAATGCTCCATTTTTTGTTTTATCCTGTTTGATCAAAGAACACATCATAAGATCGTCTGCTTTTGCGTCATAACAGACAGCAGCGTCTCGTTGGTAGATCCCATACCGTCAAAAATCACGCGACGCATGTTTTCAAACAGCCCGTGGATGTCTCCGGAACAAACACCGTCCCGGGCGGCTACGTG
>CAJJKN010000020.1 GCA_905188085.1 uncultured Bacillota bacterium | reverse complement strand
CTTCGCCGCAGACCGTTGCTGCTCCCGCTCAGCAGCCCACACAGCAAACCGGCGCTGCAGTTCCTCCTGTTCAGCAGCCCGCTGCACCAAAGGCTTCTCCCATACAGACGGGTTCTCCCACGCCGTACTGGCAGGAGTAACGCAGCCTCACGGGAGTTGGCGGGAAATACAGCCGTTATTGCCGCAAACAGATTTTAACCAACACAAAACGCCTCCGGGACCACGACAGGTCCCGGAGGCGTTTTTGGCTTTTGGCATCCCATCGTTGCGGCATCTAAATATTCTTCCGAGTTTCCCATCCGCATTCGCCACGCAGTGCATACCCCGCTGCGCGAGACCGCTTGCGGTAGAATGAGCCCCGGAAAAACATCCGTTTTTCCGTTCATCCGCCTTGTCCCGCCTCATCTTGTATTGCCGAGGATGCGATCTGCTCTCTGCGGACCGCATACACCAAACGCCAGACGCCGTTCTCCAGCCGCCACAGCACCCGCACAGACTCACGCCTGCCAGAGCCTCCGGTGCGCACCGCTGTGGCACATACCGCATATTTCGGAGCGGAAAGCATCTGATAACTGTAAAGCCAATTTCCGTCCCCTTTTTCCATTCCCACCATTGTTTGGAATTGCTTCTCTATGTGTGCCAGTCCCGGCGGCGCCGGGCAGCAGACAGCACGCTCCAGCATCGCGCCGCTCACCGTGCAGCACAGCGCCAGCGCCGCAGCAAGACCCACAAACCGCTGTTTCACATATCAGCCCTCCTCCCGGACAGGCTCTCCGAGCTGCTTCTCACAGCCCTTGCACAGGCTCCATCCGTCTCAATCTTCAAGTACGGGCCCGGGAGCCGAAACGGCATCGTCCGCGCGCTTCTAAAATACCCCTCAGTCAACCCCTGCCGGACCTTTTTGTGTATTCTGCGTTCATTATACTCAATATATTTAGTATAGTCAATGATTTGAGTATGATAAAGTGAAGCAAGAGGTGGGGGGAATGATCAGCTACGAGCCGTTTTACCGCACGCTGTACCGGAAAAACATCACAGAATACCAGTTGATCTTCAAGCACGGCGTTTCGGCCAATACCCTGCACCGCATGAAGCATGGCGAGACCATCACGCTGAAAACACTGGATACCCTGTGCTTTATTTTGGATTGCCCGGTGTCGGATGTGATTGAATACCGCAGGGACGGAGAATAACAAAAGAGGCGCGCCTGTAAAGGCACGCCTCTTTTGTCTGTTTCACACGTTTTCAGCTGATGGCTTCGTAAACGCGCTGCAGCTCTTTTTCGTTTTCGCTCACAAGCATCACCGGATGCGTATAATCCAGGCTCATCAGCCCCAGAATACTTTTCGCGTCGGCAATGCTGCCCTTTCCATCGTGCACACCGATCTCATCCACACAATGGGTCGCGGCATTCATGATGTTTTTAACCTCTGTGAAGTTTGAAATTTTGATTTGCTTTACCATAACGCTTTTCCTTTCTGTAACAAACAGGCTCTTGCCCGTGCCGTAAGGTGTCCCATCTAATTTATGGAACGCTTCCCCTATCCTTACATTTGGCATTATAGCACAAATTTATACGTTTGTCTTGTGAAAATCTACTAATGCTGGTACTTTGTTTCTTCTTTCTCACTATTCAACAAATCTACATTTTCGAAGAAGCTGCTTTTGTACATATTTTCAATTATTTCTTTTATAATAGGAGATTTTTGGAATCGTTTCCAGACGGAAAATCGCCATTTTATGCTTGTTTTTACCGTCAAAAAAGCGTTTAGATTTTTGGCTTTACATAAATTGTATTTTACATCCCATATTTACAGTGCTAAAATATAGGAGCGAAAAACACATAAATGATATACGGCAAGGAAGATGATGAAAATGGCTGGCATCAATTTTTACGCTCCGGTACCGCGCGTGCGCAGCGAAAGTCTGCCCGCCTGTCCCCGTCCCCGGGATAACGGCGAATCCCTGGTGCGCATCGACGGGCTGGACGCGCGTATCCGCTATGCAGCCAGCTACCGGGCAGCAGGCATCGCCTGTGCGCCGCAAGGCTGTTGGGTACGCGAGGGGGTCGTGCCGCTGCTGCAGCAGGCGCTTGGCCTTCTGCCGGAGGACTATAGCCTGCTGATTTTCGACGCTTATCGTCCGCTGGCTGTACAGCAGGCGCTGTACGAGGAGTATTCTGCCCTGGTGCGCCGCAGCCATCCTGAATATACGCCGGAGCAGCTTGCCGCCGCAGTGGACGACTTTGTTGCGCTGCCCCACCCCAACACTGCCCGGCCGGCTCCTCATGCCACCGGCGGCGCACTGGATCTGACTCTTTGCTATCGGGGCAGGCCGCTGCCTATGGGCACAGAGTTCGACGATTTTACGAATCTTGCCCAAACCGCATATTTCGAGACCAACGGAATGGCCGGAGAGGCGGAAGCCTTCCGCAACACACGGCGGCTCCTCTATAATATGATGACCGCCGCGGGTTTTGTGAATTACAGCGAGGAGTGGTGGCATTACAGCTATGGCGACCGTCTGTGGGCCCGCACCTTCGGCAAAACGCCCATTTACGGTTTATGTGACGAAAAAAACGTGGAGTAGGGGATGTTTGAAACAGAGGAAAGACTGTATTTCCCGCAAAAATCGAGCGGTTACAAGGCAAAAATCCTCGGAATACCTGCTGTATTCCGAGGATTTTCAGCGCAGTAAACGCCGATTCCTGTTGGGGAAGACAACTTTTTTGATTTTTCAAGCAGCCCCTGGCCTCCCAACATACAGAACGCCCCGGAACGGCAGTC
>CAJJKN010000019.1 GCA_905188085.1 uncultured Bacillota bacterium | reverse complement strand
GCCCTGGCCGGAGTGAGTTTCACTCTCGGCCCGGGCCTTTACGGCCTTTTGGGGCCCAATGGCGCAGGCAAAAGCACCATGATGAATATCATCACCGGGAATCTGGACGCTACCAGCGGAAAGGTACTGTGGAACGGTAAAAATGTCCTGCGCATGGGGCGGGAATTTCGGCGCGTCCTTGGATATATGCCGCAGCAGCAGAATCTGTATGACAGTTTTACAGGCCGCCGTTTCCTGCTGTACATAGCAGCACTCAAAGAAATTCCCCGGAGTGATGCAGCGTTACAAGTACAACGTGTCGCAGAGCTGGTACACCTTTCCAGTGAATTGGAAAAACGTCTGGCAGCCTATTCCGGCGGCATGAAACAGCGTCTGCTTGCTGCCGCCGCATTGTTGGGTGAGCCGCAGATCCTCATCATGGATGAGCCTACCGCCGGATTGGACCCGAAAGAACGTGTACGCCTGCGTCAGGTATTGGCCCAACTCGCCCATGACCGCATCATTATTGTTGCCACACATGTAGTCAGCGATGTAGAGCACGTTGCCAGTGAAATCCTGCTGCTCAAGGAAGGACAACTTGTGGACCAGGCGTCTCCTGCCGCGCTTATTGAAAAATACGCGCCGGGCGGCACGCTGGAAGATGTCTACCTCACCATTTTCGGGGAGGACGAAGCATGACACGCCTGCTTTCCGCTGAGCTGCGCAAGGTGTGGCACAGCCGTTTTTTTCTTCTGGCGTTTTCCGTGCTGCTCGGCGCCAACCTGTTTTTGCTGTGGTTCGGCACGGGCCATACGCCGGGCAATGTTCCCTCCTCTGCTTATCGAAAGTTGGAACAGCAGATTTCCGGCATGAGCATGGAGGATATGGATGACTTTCTGCATGAAGAGCTGGCCCGCACAGAGGGATTAAGCCATATCTATAACATCCTGCGCACAGAAGCATACAACAACGGTCAAAAAGACGAACGTCTCCGCGAAACCTACGCCGATGATTTTGAACAGTATTATGATATTTATGAAGCAGGCGGGTTTCTGAAGTACGGGGAAACGCTGGCACAGGAATACCGTTTTCTGAATACCATCGTTCTGGAATTTGAGCAGGTAAACGGATACGAAGAATTTCTGACATCCATCGAACAGAAAGCCCGGCAGCTTTCCTCGATCTCTATTTTCGCGGAGAGCAAAAGCGGATACGACATGGAAAACATCCGTGTCACAGATGAAGCGTTCAGGGATATGCGCGGTACGTCCATTCAGTATTATCCGCAAAAAGGCATCATGACCGCGCTGGATTTTGAACTCACGGATGTCGTAACCGTATTTGCGATGCTGCTCATTGCCACGGTGCTTGTCCGGGCCGAGCGGGACAACGGTCTGCTCGCGCTGGTGCGTTCTACTCCGGCGGGCAGGCTGCATACCGCTGGCGCAAAGCTGCTGGCATTGGGCGCAAGCCTCGCAGTTGTTCTGGCTTGCCTGTATGGCGTCAACCTTCTGTACTGCGGCGGGCTCTATGGTCTGGGGCCATTGAACCGCTCCATTCAAAGTGTGCCGCAGCTGATGCGCAGCACATGGAAACTGACGGTCGGCCAATATCTGTTCTGTTTTTTTCTCACGAAATGGCTGGCGGCATTCATCTGCGGTATATGGGTAATGCTGGCGATGCTGTTTGCCAGAAGGCTTTTCACGGGCGCATTGGGGGCTTTGGCTCTTATTGTATTCAACCTGTTCATCCGATCTGTTATCCCTGCCACCAGCAGATTGAATGTGATCAAATACGCCAATCTCATAAGTTTACTGCGCACCAATGAGCTGCTGGGCGGATACCGCAATCTGTATTGGTTTGATCACCCGATTCCTCTGCTTTTGGTGGAGTGCGTTGCCGCTGTTTTGTTCGGTATATTGTTTGCGCTGGCATTCTGCTTTATTTTCAGCCGTCACTATTTTACTGCAGCGGGACGTCGGACAGGCAAAAGACTTTTCAGGCGTAAAATCCCCGCATTCACGACGCCAATGCGTCAGGAAACCTACAAGCTGTTGGTGATGCAGGGCACAGCATTATTGCTTTTGTTATTTGCGGGGTTTCAAGTCTATACCGCAGTGACAACGGAAAGCTACATCGACGCGGACGAGATCTATTACCAATATTACATGAAGCATGTGGAAGGTCCGTTGACACAGGAAAGTGTTGATTGGCTCTCGCAGCAGCAAGAAGAATTTCGCCCCATCTACCAGCTCAATGCTGCGTTAATGTCGAAAAAGGTCACTTCACAGGAATACCAGGCAATGATGCAGGGTTACTCCAGTTTGCAGCAGAAAATGAATGTATTCCAGCGTGTTATTTACAAGGCTCAGATGTTGAAAGAAAAACCTCGTATGGAAATGGTCTATGAATCCGGCTGGCTGAAGCTGTTCGATCAATACGACACGCAGGATCTGCCTGATACGCTTTGGGCATCTATCCTATGTGCAGTATGTTTTTCCGGGTTGTTCGCAATGGAGCGGCAGACGGGGATGATCAAAGTCATCGGCACAACACCGCTTGGACGGCGTGCCACCGTGCGGTACAAGCTGTTGCTTTCTTTTACTGTATGCGGCTTAATAACGGCGCTCAGCCTTTTGCCGCGCTTTTGGGTCTCTATCCGTGACTACGGGCTTGGCACATGGATGGCTCCGGTTTACAGCATCAGCGAATATTACAACGCGCCGGAAATACCTTTGTTTTTAATGGCAGCAATCCAGACTTTTTTTCGATTGGCCGCGGTGAGCTGTATGGCCTGTGTAACGCTGGCTCTTTCGCAGCGGATTGGCAACACCTTTGGCGCAATGTTTGCGTCGCTGCTCATTTTTTCTCTGCCGCCGCTGCTCAGTGTCTCCGGCTTAACGAATGCGAAGTGGCTTAGTACATACCCGTTGTTCCACATCTGTGCGCTCTTTGGCGC
>CAJJKN010000018.1 GCA_905188085.1 uncultured Bacillota bacterium | reverse complement strand
CGGGTTTTTGCCGTTGGGGCCCCGGCGCGGCGCAGCCGTGACGGGAACGGCAAAATAGCGGTGCGGGGTGGCGAAGCCATGGCCGCGAAGCGGACAACCGCACAGGGTGGTTTCGCGCAGCGAAATGCCGCGCCCGCTTTTGCGCGGCAAACCCAAAAGGTGGGGCCGGTAACTGGCTAGCCCGGTTTCGCCGCAGGTGAAATGCGACCGAACGGGAGCAAGGGCGGGGACGGGAACGGAAGCCGCATGTGGGAAAAGAGGAAGGCCCCCGCTTTCGCGGGGCTGATTACGAGTCTCCGACGGCCTACTTTCTTAGCATTAAGAAAGTAGGCAAAGAACGTTAGGGGGCGTTCCGCTACGCTAAAAAAATTGAATTTCAAATTCCATACCCCGGCAGACCCCGCGGGAATATGCGGGGCCACATTTGAGCGAAGCGAAAATGGGGTAGCGAGCACGTTGCCCCCGGCGGGGGCAACGACCGGCCAGCGTGGTTTCGCGCAGCGAAATGGAGCCGAACGGCGACAAGCGCCGGGATGTTGAGAAGGGCCGTGGGGCTGTGACTGAGCAGAGCGAAAGCGGGGCAGGCTAAAACATCGGTGCGGGGTGACGAAGTCATGGCTGCGAAGCGGACAACCGCACAGGGTGGTTTCGCGCAGCGAAATGCCGCGCCTGATTTTGCGCGGCAAACCCAAAAGGCGGGGCCGATGACCGCACGCGCGGTTTCGCCGCAGGCGAAACCGCGCTGACAAAAAACAGGCACGGCAGGGCCTCGTTGCGGCGCCCTGCCGTAATTTATATATTGGAGTAGATGAAGGGAGGAAGCTGATATAGACAACAGGATTTATGGATATATCCGGGTTTCAACCAGAGAACAGAACGAAGAACGGCAGGTCATCGCCATGCGGGAAGTCGGGGTGCCGGACAGAAATATTTATAAGGACAAACAGTCGGGCAAGGATTTTGACCGCCCGCAGTATAAAAAGCTGCTCCGAAAAATAAAAAAAGACGATCTGCTCTATATCAAGAGCATCGACCGTCTGGGGCGCAACTACACAGAAATTTTGGAGCAATGGCGGTTCCTCACCAAAGAAAAAGGCATTGATATTGTGGTGCTGGATATGCCCCTGCTGGACACCCGGAGGGGAAAGGATTTGCTGGGTACTTTCCTCAGCGACATTGTACTGCAGGTGCTGTCCTTTGTAGCGGAAAACGAGCGCACCAATATCCGCCAGCGGCAGGCAGAGGGAATTGCGGCGGCAAAGGCCAGGGGGATTCGGTTCGGCCGGCCGCCCAAACCGCTGCCGGACGGTTTTCATCAGGCATACCAGCAATGGAAAAGCGGTGCGCTTACAGGTACGGCGGCGGCCCGAATGTGCAAAATGCCGTTGTCCACGTTCCGCTACCGGGCAGAGATTTACGAAAATGTCCGATTGTTGTAACAGATACCTTTTTACAAAAAAGTGTACCTTTTTGTAAGGCCCGATGCGGCAGCCAAAACAACAACTATAATCTTGAAAAGAGTCGTTTTTTATGCTATCGTAATACTAAAAGATGTTTGTATGTAATTTACAAAAAGGTACACTTTTTGATAAGGAGGGCCATGCTGTGGGAAACATATCCGGAAATACACAGTATGAAAGCAACAACACTGTATGTACAGATACGATTTGTAAGAAACTGAAAATGATATTTTCAGTATTATTTTTTGCTCTGCTCTGCATTCTGGGGCTTCTTGTTTCATCCACTTACAGTATCCTCGTCAACTGCACCGCGCTGCTATGCCTGCTGCTGTTCCTGATTGTTGGCGGCAGGCTGGCGGACCCAATCGACCGGCTCTCTGCAAAGAAATTCAATGCCCTGTTTGTTTTATTGCTGGGTTCCGCTTTTGCAGTGAGCATTTATCTGGCATATGAAATGCGAATTCATCTGCCGGGAGATACAGACATTATTTTTGCTTCCGTTGCCGACTTATTGCGTGATGGAAAGCTGAATGAAGCCAATCCGCGCATTGACGCGATGCATTATCCCGGGCTTGGGCTTTATACGAACAATGACTATTTCTGCCGGTACCCCAACAACATTGGCCTGTTGATGCTTTATGCAGGTGTGTACGCCTTTGGCGGGAAAACGGGGCTCCCCGCAAGTACGGATGCGGGACATTTGCCGGCAATTGTTATGACCTCTTTGGCGGTGGCCGTGACCATACTTCTGGTATGCCTTTGCATTAAAATTGTATTTAAGAAAAACAGCTATGTGCTGTTTACACTGCTTTTATGCTATGCCTTCCTGCCCTTTGTTTTCAGTATCCCGAATTTTTATACCGATCTTTGGGTTTTGCCTTTTACGGCAGGCGGGGTTTATTGTTACTTAAGCAACAAATTTTCCGCCGCTCCAAAGGGATGGCGCGGTTTCCTTGCCGGGCTGCTGCTTTCTGTTGGTGTGCAAATGAAGATAACAGCGGCCATTGGGTTTGTTGTGATCGTGCTCGATCTGCTTTTGGGCAGGCATGTGCATCGATGGAAAAACCTTGCTTTATTATTCCTTGGCTTTTTCCTTTTTTTATTCGCTTTTACAGCATGGTACCGATACAGCGGTATCATAGATTTTACCAGAAGCGATGAAATCGGCGCGCCGTGGAATCTCTGGGTTTTGTTTGGAAGCCATGACAAGGGCGGCGACACGGAAATTTATAAAGATACTGCTTTTGCGGCTGCGTTCCCGACAATGGAAGAACGTTCGGCTGCAATTTGGAAGCGCATCTTTGAGAATTACCGGTCGTACTCTTTTTCTGAATTTCTGGAATTGCTCCGCAATAAACTTCTGTTTGCCTGGAACAACAGCATGTTCGAGAGCAGCGAGTATCTGCTGTGGCCGATCGATTCAAATTGGACGTTTTATATAACACAGCCGCAATTTCTGCCCACACAGCTGATACGCGCTTACAGCACCATTTATATGCTGTTTTTATATGCTGCGAATATCCTGAGCGCGGGTGTTGCACTGTTTCGGAAGAAAATAAATTTTACATTTATTCCCAACCTTTTCGTTTTCGGAACGATGCTCTATCTTCTGATATTTGAGAATGCGCCCCGCCGTGCGATGATTGCGGTTCCATTTATGATATACAACGTAATATTTTTATTGTCGCAATGGCGTGACAAGCCGGACGGTGCTCAATTGGCGGAGCGCTTTCGCATGCGCATCCATAAAAACTGAATTTTGGTTTTACATTGTGACAGGAGATGGATTGCTTTAAAGGGAGAAATCTTTGTACAAAGGGCAACAGGGAATGAAATAGGATTCACGCTTGTTTTTTTACAGCTCATATATAGCGTGTTCACAGCCGCAGCGGTTTTCCGCTGCGGCTTTTTCTTTTGGCCGATTCCGGAAAACCGGACGTGCGGGAGCGTACAATGGGGATAGGGTGAGCGGGGCGGATGACAAGACGACGCACACAAAATGATATTTTCGGACTTTGTCAACGCCCCGCCGTCCGAAAGCGGGGGGACGCGCCCGCCGGTTTTTGCGCAGCAAAAACCGAGTTGAAAACGAGGAGGGCCGGGGTGCGAGCGCGGGGCCACATTTGAGCGGAGCGAAAATGGGGTAGCGAGCACGTTGCCCCCAGCGGGGGCAACGACCGGCCGCGCGGTTTCGCCGCAGGCGAAATGCGACCGAATGGGAGCA
>CAJJKN010000017.1 GCA_905188085.1 uncultured Bacillota bacterium | reverse complement strand
AGGGAGCGAAACAGACAGGCATGTATTGAACTGTCCGCAAAAAATGACCGACTGAACTGGATCGCCGGCGGTATATTCCACGGCAGACATTACGGTAAGCAAAGCACAGCTGACGGCCAACAGCTCCGAAGCGATTGTGATAGAGGGGAAAAACTCCGTAACGCTGAACGATTGCACCGTGACGGGCGCTATGAGCGGCACCTACGGAACGGGCAATGCGGCGGAAAACATTCATAATGTGATGATTTACCAGAGCATGTCCGGCGACGCGGCAGAGGGCGAAGGGAAATTTGCCATGACGGGCGGAAAACTCATCGCCAAGGCCGGGGATATGTTTTATGTGACAAACACAAACTGCACCATAGATTTGACAAACGTGGAACTGACCTTGGCCAATGATACGCTGCTGCGCGTGACGGGCAACGACGGCAGCAACGGTTGGGGCACGGCAGGCGCCAACGGCGGCACGGTCACGATGACGGTAAAAAACAAACGCTGTCCGGAATGATTCTCGTGGATAAGATTTCGGCCCTTACGTTGACGTTGAAAGACAACAGCACCTTTACCGGCGCCATCAACCCGGACGGGCAGGCGGGTACGGTGAAGCTGACGTTGGAAAGCGGCAGCACCCGGAACTTAACCGCAGATGCGTATTTAACGGAATTTAACGGCAGCACGGAGAATATTGCGGCAAACGGGCATCACGTATATGTAAACGGAACGCAGTTGATCTGACAAAGGAAAAGGCCGCACGGCCTTTTTTCTTTGCACAAAAAAAGAGGAAGCGGTTGCTTCCTCTTTTTTATTTATCTTCAGGCTTTGCCGTTGCAGCCCAACACATGAACCATCTTATGAGAAACCATTTCTTTGATGGCGGTACGGGCCGGAGAGAGGTATTGACGCGGGTCAAAATGTTCCGGATGTTCCACAAAATACTTGCGCAGGCTGGCGGTCATGGCCAGGCGCAGGTCGGAATCGATGTTGATTTTGCAAACCGCTTTCTGGGCCGCGATGCGCAGCTGATCTTCCGGAATGCCCACGGCATCCGGCATTTTGCCGCCGTATTGGTTGATGATCTTCACAAATTCCTGCGGAACGGAGGAAGCACCGTGCAATACGATCGGGAACCCGGGCAGGCGCTTGGATACTTCGTCCAAAATATCAAAGCGGAGCGGCGGGGGCATCAAAATGCCTTCTTCGTTGCGGGTGCACTGCGCGGCGGTGAATTTGTATGCGCCGTGGCTGGTGCCGATGGCAATGGCCAGGGAATCTACGCCGGTGCGGGAAACAAACTCTTCCACTTCTTCCGGGCGGGTGTAGGAGGAATCCTCTGCGGAAACGCACACTTCATCTTCCACGCCGGCCAGGGTGCCCAATTCGCCTTCCACAACCACGCCGTGATCGTGCGCGTATTCTACGACCTGTTTTGTCAGCGCGATGTTGTCTTCAAAGGATTTGGAAGAGCCGTCGATCATAACGGAGGTAAAGCCGCCGTCGATACAGCTTTTGCACAGTTCAAATGTATCGCCATGATCCAGATGCACGCAGATCGGCAGATCAAACCCGGCGGACTGCTCGGCGTCTTCAATGGCCGCTTCAATCAATTTCATCAGATAAACATGCTTTGCATAGGCACGGGCGCCTTTGGAAACCTGCAGCACCAACGGCGCGCGGTTTTCAATGGCCGCTTCGGTAATGCCCTGGATAATCTCCATATTGTTGACGTTGAAGGCGCCTACGGCATAGCCACCTTCATAAGCTTTTTTGAACATTTCTTTGGTTGTTACAAATGCCATGAGTAAAACCACCTTTCATAAAATGCCTTAACACAAGACTCAATTTATTATACACCATACGAGGGGGGGAACAAAAGGAAAGAATATTGCGAGTTTTGCTGGAATAGAAACGGAAAAAGATGAGAGGGGGCAAAGGGAACTAAAATGGGATTTTTATGCGGTGCAAGCGGGAAACGCCGAAGAAAGGATTAGACAAACCCGTGGATGGGACGGTATAATGAAAAAAGATTAAGCGTAAAAAGCTGCCTTAGGCACATAAAAGGGTGTTTTGCGCACAGGATCCCTGTATGAAATAGGGAAAAATAAGGAGGAACCAACAATGGCGCTAATGGAAATGACGTTTCGTTCAGAAGCCCTGAATTCTGACCAAACCGTCACGGTATTTTTGCCGGAGCCGAAAGATTTGAAATTGGCACAGGCCGGTAAACCGTATACGGAAAATCTGCCGGTGTTGTATCTGTTGCACGGGCATACGGACAACCACACGGCTTGGCTGCGCCGCAGCAACATGGAGGCGTATCTGCATCACAGCGATTTGAACATGATCTGCGTTTGCCCGGGCATGCAGAATTTTTGGTATACGGATATGGCAAACGGCTGGGCGTATTATACGTTTATGGCTGTGGAACTGCCGAACTTTATCGAAACGGTGTTCCGCGCTTCCAGCAAGCGTGAAGACCGCTTTATTGCGGGGCTGTCCATGGGCGGCTACGGCGCGATGCAGATTGCGCTGAAAAACCCGGACCGCTATGCGGCGGTGGCTTCGTTTTCCGGCGGGGTGGATATTGTAAACCTTTTGGTGGGCGACATGCCGGATGCGGTTTCTGAAATGGAACTGGAAGCGGTGTTCGGCGTGAAAAAGACGGCGGATTTAAAAGGAACGGATGCGGATCTGTTCCATGTGGTGGATCAGGTTGTGGAAAGCGGAAAAACGCTGCCGAAGATGTATGTTTCCTGCGGCACGGCGGACGAACTGACCTATCCGGCGCACCTGGCATTTTGTAAACACCTGAAGGAAAAGGGCGTGGAGTTTACGGAATTTGAACAGGAAGGCATGGCCCATGAATGGGATTTCTGGGACAGCGAAGGCCGCAAGCTGATCGATTGGCTGCCGGTTCAACAAGGCTAAGGAGGGCAACGGATTATGGCGCATATTACATTTAATTTTCATTCGCAAGTGTTGGATTTCCACCAAACCGTGCATCTGCTTGTGCCCGATGCCAACATCTACGGCTGTTTGAACAACGGCCCGGATACGGCGGATATTCCGGTGTTGTATCTGCTGCACGGCCTAAAAGGCGCGGCGCACACCTGGACCAGCTATACCAGCATTGAACGCTATCTGTATGAATCGGAAAAGAAGATGGTGGTTGTGATGCCGGAAATGCATAACAACTTCTATACGGATCAGGCCATCGGCTGGAAATATTTGACCTATGTGGCGGAGGAACTGCCGTGCATTGTGGAAACGTTTTTGCGCGTTTCTCCCAAACGGGAAAATACCTATGTGGCCGGGCTGTCTATGGGCGGCTACGGCGCAGTGAAAATGGCGCTGACCTATCCTGAAAAGTTTGGCTTTGCGGCCAGCTTCTCCGGCGCGATGGATATTGTGGCATTGATGCAGGATGATAAGGACAAAAGCGAGATCGTGCATGCCGGGGAAAGCCTGCGCGGCAAAAAGAGCGATACCGATATTGTGTTGGAAACCAAAGAATTTATCTTTGGGCCGCACGGCTCCATCAAGGGCAGCAAAAACGATTTGTATTCCCTGTTGGAACAAACCGCCAAAGGCGACAAGCCGTTGCCGGAACTGTATATCTCCTGCGGATCGGCGGACGTTTTGTTCCCGTCGGCAGTGGATATGAAAAACCGTGCCAAAGCGCTGGGTTACAAAGTGAAGTTCCACGACGAAAGAAACATGGGCCATTCCTGGGCCTTCTGGGATAAGGAAATTGAAAAACTGATTCGCGATATGATCGTGCAGGAAGACTGATAAAACGATAAAACAGCCCGGAATCCGGGCTGTTTTTTAACATAAAAAATCACTTGCTAGGCGAGTGCTAAAAAAGAAAAAGAAGACGAATGACGAAGATGAAGAAAAAAGAACCCCATTGCAATAGAACAAAAACGCGGCCCGGCAACGGCACAGGAAAAAGCAATGGAGACTTAAAAATGAATGACAGGGAGGAGAACAAAATAAATTCAAAGAAAAAATCATTCACATATTGACAACCAAGAAACATTTATGTATCTTTGAAATATGGAAGAAATTTGTCAATTTAGCAGAGAATAACAATCCAATGCCATGATTGTCTTGGATTGGGGAGAATAAAATGAACCAAAATACGCAAAGCCATTTCGCATATGCAGGCTATGATGGGCCGGGGCCCGAGGGTTTTGCG
>CAJJKN010000016.1 GCA_905188085.1 uncultured Bacillota bacterium | reverse complement strand
ATAAAGGAATAAAGATGGGCCGGACGGGGCAGCGGGCACAGCCCGCCCCCTCTCGGTAGACCCCGCTCAATGGGATATATTTTTCGTTTCTCATCAAGCTGAAGTGAAAAAGTACCGCGCGAGCGGAAAGCGAAAGAAGGTAAAAAGCGGAGGAAGCTACCCGGGGCAGTGAGAACGAAAACAAAAAAGATGGGCCGGAAAGGGAAGCGGCTACAAGCCGCCCACCACCGCGCTACTGAAGATATCGGTTGGCAGGGTTTGCGTTTCTCATCCAGCTTTTAGAGGAAGGAGGAGTTGTAGAAGGTGCGGGAAAGGTTGCGTTTCTCATCAAATGAAATAGAGAAAAAACGTCGGAAAAAATTTCGCGAGCGGAAAGCGAAAGAAGGTAAAAAGCGGAGGAGACTACCCGGGGCAGTAGGATGGATGAATATAAAAGCTTTGGCCGGAAAGGGGAGCGGCTACAAGCCGCCCACCGCTGCGCTACTGTTGTGTTGGGGGAGTGCTAAACAAAGTGCACGTTTCTGGCAGAGTTTGACATTGGGATAGGCGGTAGAAGGTGTGAGGCAGAGTGGGCGTTTCTCGTCAGGCGGCAGTGCCGGGAGGAGGTGAAGAAGGAGCTTGGCAGGGATTTTGTTTTTATTTGGGCATTGGAATAAAGATGGACGGTAGAGGGTACGGGGCGGAGTTTTCGTTTCCGGTGAGGTTTTGGGGTTGAGATAGGTTGCAGAAGGTGCGGGGAAGAAATTTTGTTTCTCTTCAAGCGTTTAGATAAAAATAGTTAAGAAAAGCGCCAAGGGGGGTGCATCGTTTTCTTTGTATAATTTTGGGCAAAAAAAGGCCCCGGACGGAGGGCCCGGGGCGGGGATTTTGAAAAGGGTTAGGTTTGCTGGAGGAGGACGCGGTCTGTATCCAGGGCGGCGCCGGCGGCGGAATTGTAGAGTTCCAGCAGGCGGGGCACGGTCATTTGCGCGCGCTGTTCGCCGGAAATATCCAGCACAATGCGCCCGGCGTTCATCATGATGGTGCGCGTGCCCATGGACAGGGCGGACTGGATATTATGGGTGATCATCAGGGTGGTGAGCTGTTCGCGCTGCACGATGTCACGCGTGATGCCCAGCACCTTTTGTGCGGCGGCGGGATCCAGTGCGGCGGTGTGTTCATCCAACAAAAGCAGCTTTGGCGGCACGATGGTGCCCATGAGCAGCGTGACGGCCTGGCGTTGGCCGCCGGAAAGCAGGCCGACTTTGGTTTTCATACGGTCCTCCAGACCCATATCAAAGCGGGCCAATTCGCGGCGGAAAAGCTGCCGGTCTTTTTCGTTGATGGCAATGCCGATGCCGCGGCGCTGCCCTCTGGCATAGGCCAGGGCCAGGTTTTCCTCGATGGTTAAATTCGGCGCGGTGCCCTTCATGGGATCTTGAAACAGACGGCCGATCATGCGGGCGCGCTTATGCTCTTTGAAAAAGGTAATCTCCTGCCCATCCAGGATGACGCGGCCGCTGTCTACGGTAAAGACGCCGGAGATGGCGTTCATCAAGGTGGATTTGCCGGCGCCGTTGGAGCCGATGACGGTGACAAATTCGCCGGGGGCCAGGTGCAGGCTGAGACCGTCCAGCGCGAGATGCTCGTTGGCCGTGCCGGGAGAAAAGGTTTTGGAGATGTGGGATAAAGTCAGCATTTGGGCGCCTCCGTTTCTGCGTTTGCCTGTTTTTTGGCGGCCTTTTTACGGCGGTGCAGGGCCAGCGATACGCGGATGGTGGGCACGCTGAGCGCCAGGGCCACCACCACGGCGCTGACCAATTTCAGCGCAAAGGCGGGGAAGGCGCCGATTTTCAGCACGATGGCGATGATAAACCGATACACCACGGCGCCTATGATGGCGCTGAAAAGGCCCCAGGAGAGGCTGCGGCGGCCGAGGAGCACTTCGCCGATGATGACGCTGGCAAGACCGACGACCACGATGCCGACGCCGGTGTTGATGTCCGCAAAGCCCTGATATTGCGCTAAAAGGCTGCCGGAGAGCGCAACGCAGGCGTTGGAGAGGGCCAGAGCCAGGATTTTTATGCCGTCCACATTCAAAGAAGAGGCGCGCACCATGGCTTCGTTATCGCCGGTGGCGCGGATGCACAGGCCGTGATGGGTTTTGAAAAACCAGATCAAAACGCCGAGGACGAGCGCGCAAAACAGGATGGGCACGAGGGTATACACCCCGTTTTTGCCCAGCAGGCGAAACAGCGCGCCGTTGAACAGCGTTTTGGCCGAGATGAGCGAAACGTTGGCGCTGGAGTTCATGATAAACAGGTTGATGGAATACAGCCCGCTCATCGTGAGAATGCCGGCGAGAATGGGGTGCACGCCCACTTTGGTTTGCAAAAGCCCGGTGACGGCGCCGGCCAGGGCCCCGGCCAGGGCGCCGGCCAACAGACCCAAGAGCGGATGGCCTGCGACCGAACACATGGCGGATACCGCCAGGCCCAGCGTGAAGCTGCCGTCTGCGGTGAGGTCCGGAATGTTGAGGATGCGAAAGCTGATATACACGCCCAGGGCCAACAGGCCGTAGAGGAAGCCGAGCTGCAAAGAACCCAGCATTAACACGGGGGAGAAGATGGATGACATGGGGAAAATCCTTTCCGATGATAGGGAGAAAGCCGGGCTTGTGGCCCGGCCGTGAGGAGGGGGGATTATTGCGCGCTGTCCGTTACGAGGACGGCGTTGGTTTTCACATCGTCTGCCAAGGTAACGCCGATGGCATCTGCGGTGTTTTGGTTGATGACGGTGGTAAACACATCCACCACTTTGGCGGGCACTTCGGAAACGGCGGTGCCTTTTAAGATTTTATCGGCCATATCGGCGGAGATGGCGCCGATTTCGGTATCGCTGATGGAGATGGTGGCAAATGCGCCGGAAGCGACCATGACAGCGGAGGAGCCGTACACCGGGATTTTGGCTTCGCGGGCGATCTGGGAAATTTGCGGCATGGCGGACTGGATTACGCTGTCGTTCGGGCAGAAGATGGCGTCTACACTGCCGACCAGGGACTGCGCGGCCTGCTGCACTTCAGAGGAGTTGGACACGACTTTTTCCACGTATTTGATGCCGTTTGCATCCATATATTCTTTGGCCTGGTTGATGGTGGTTACGGCGTTGATTTCGCCGGTGGTATACAAAAGGCCGTAGGTTTTGCAGCCGGGGGTGAGCTGATCGGAGAGCTTGAACATTTCGCTGACCGGGATGGCATTGGAAGTGCCGGTGGCATTTTTATCGGGATGATCCATATCCGTAATGATGCCGGCGCCCACGGGGTTGGAAACCGAGATGAACACGACCGGGATATCGGAGGAGAGGTTGACCGCGGCCTGGGCAGCGGGGGTGGCGATGGTGGCGATGAGGTCAACTTTTTTATCCACCATTTCCTGGCAGATGGCGTTGAGGTTGGCAGCGTCGCCCTGGGCGTTTTTGTAATAGATTTCCAGTTTGTCTTCGGAGTAGCCCAGTTCGCGCAGGCGGGCGATGAAGCCTTCGCGCATGTCTTCAAAGGCGCCGTTATCGATCAATTGCACAACGCCGACGGTAAGTTTTTGGCCGTCTGCAGCGCCGGCGTCATTGCCGGAGCCGCCGCAGCCCACAAGGCTGAACAGCACACAGGCGGAAACGAGCAGGAGAGTGAACAGTTTGGTGAGTTTTTTCATGATTTGTCTTCCTTCCATGGATAAATATTCCGTCGGACTTTTCATGACAACGGGCCTGGGCAATAAAAAAAGCACCCATCCACACAAGGACAGATGCATTGCTCTGCGGTGCCACCTTGTTTGGCGCAAGCGCGCCCAACTTTGCCGGAGTGCCGACACACTCCCCGCCACATAACGCCGGCGTAAGCGTCGTGGAATACTTGGGGCAAACATGCCCGTTTCACCGCGCCCTCAGTGGTCCATTTGTCCGTTCCGCATTTCTACCGGGCTCACAGCACCCCCGACTCTCTGCAAAGCGCGCTAACGGTTTTATCTCCACCTCAACGGTTTAACGATATGAAACCACAGATGAAAGGATTTGTCAAGGGGGAATGAAAAATTTTTGAGGGAGGGAGAAAGGGAGGGAAGAGGGGATTCGTTTCTCGGCAGGCGACAGTGGGATAGGCGAGGGTGGGAAGGTGCTGAGCAGGGTAAGCGTTTCTCGTCAGGCGGTGGTGCGGGGATAGGGTGGAGAAGGTGTGGGGAAGAGGGGGGCGTTTCTCATCCGGTTTTTAGTTTGGGATAGATGGTAGAAGGTGTTTGGCAGGGTTGCCGTTTCTGGCTGTTTTTTGGAGGAAGGATGATTTTTTAGGGAAGTGTTAAGCAGGGTGGACGTTTCTGGTTGGGTTTTTCAAGGAAGAAGATTTTTTAGGGAGGTGCTAAGCAGGGAGCTCGTTTCTAGATGAGTATGTACAAAGATAGAGATTGCTTTTTTATTTATTCTTCCTTTCTCGCTGGAAAGGAAGCGAAAGAAGCAGGGGGAACCTACGAATGGTTCCCCCTTGACCCCCTTTCAACGTTCGACAGGGGCTCCGCCCCTCTCGGTAGACCCCGCTCAAGGGGACGAGTATCCACTTCTGGCCGGGTTTTGCAGGAACGGCACCGCGCGAGCGACGTTCCACCGCCGCGCTGGGGTAGAGATAGTTGTGAGCAGAGTTTTCGTTTCTGGCAGGATTTTAGAGGAAGGATGTATTATAGAAGGTGCGGGGCAAAGGTTGAGCTTTTCAATACCGCGCGGGCGGAAAGCGAGAGAAGGCGAAAAACGGAGGAAGCTACCCGGGGCAGGGAGAACGAAAATAAAAAAAGATGGGCCGGAAAAGGGAGCGGGCACGGCCCGCCCACCGTCGCGCTACCGAAGAGGTCGGTTGGCGGGGTTGCGTTTCTCGTCAAGCTTTTGGTACGGGGATAGGTTGTAGAAGGTGCTGGGCAGGGGGCTGTTTTTTTCGAGCGTTTCGTTTAAGGAAAATATTTTTTAGAAGGGGCCAAGCGGGGGCTTATGCTTTAATCGGAGGGATTTGTGGCAAAAGAAAAAAGGGCCGCAGGGGCCCATGGGTGCGTTAGGATCAGACGAGGTAGGGGACGGTAAAGCCGCCGTAGGGCATGACGTAGACGTCCTGGCCGGTAAAATCGAGAGAATCGAGGAGGGCGGGGAGGGAATCGTAGGCGGTGAGGTGCATACGGCCGGCGATGGAGGGGTCGATGGCGGAGAGCATTTTGACGTGGCAGCGGTCTATGGCCTCCACGGAGGCATAGAAGATATAGCCGGCGATGGTGAACGCTGCGCGCAGATCGGCATCGAGGGTGCCGCGATCGAGCGAATGGATCCAATCGAAAAAGTCCGGCGCGCCGCCGCCCTCCGGGCATTCGGCCAAAAAGACCATGGTGCCGCCCGGCTTTAGCGCCTGGGCCGCGTTTAACAGGCTTTTGACGGCCTGATAGAGGTTTAGATCTTTGGGATAGCCGCCGCAGGAGACGACCACGGTATCCGCCAGATGGCGGATGGGCAGGCCGAAATTTTGATGGACAACGCGGCAGCTTTCTTCCCAGGCGGTTTGCCAATGCCCGCACAAAAGCGCGCAATGCTGTCCTTCGGCATTGGAGACGATGTTGATGCCGAAAACAGGGGAAACAAAGGCTGCGGCCTCCAGCATATCTTCATTGACGGGGTTATGCAAAAGCTTTGCCATGCCGATGGTGTCTGCCGAGCGGGGCTCGGTTTCGTGCAGGCAATGCAGGTGGTTTTGCGCGATGGTGCTTTTGGCACAAACGCCGGGCAAAATGCTCTTGCGCCCGCCGCCGAAGCCGCTCATCAGATGATGGACGGTGCCGCCGACGAGAATGACTTTGCGATTTACGCACAGGGGATTGACCCGCACCTGCGTGCCGCGCGATGTGGTACCGACATACACCAATGATTCGGATTGGCAATCGTGATTTTCCACCCGGACGGATTGATAGATTTCCGGGGTGACAAGGCGGCGCATTTCCTCTTCGGTCATGGGGCGATGGGTGCCGAGGGCGACGAGGATGACGATATTTTCCGGTTTTACGCTGAGGGTTTGCGTAAGATAGCGCACCAGGCGGGAGACGATGAGATCCTGCCGCATCCAAAAGCGGGTGATATCGCTGATGACGATGGTGATTTGATCCTCTGCCGAGACGAGGCGGGAAAGCGGCGGGCTGTCGATGGCGCCGTCTGTTACGGCGTGCAAAAAGGCGGCATCCAGATCCTCGATGGGCGGGATGGGCCGGCCGGAAAGCACCTCGATGGAGCGGGCGTTTTCAATGGAAAGGGACAGGGTTTGCCGTCCGTATTGAAAGGAAAAGGATTGCGTTGCCATAAAAACCTCCCAAAGCACAAAAGGGCATAGAAAATATGCCGCAAGGTTGGTTTCAGTATACCACCCAAACAAAGACTGCCGCAAGCGGGGGGAAAGGTGGTATAATACAGACAATAAGGAAGGGCAAAAAGGCGGCGCGCTTTTTTGGAAAGCCGGGCGGCGCTGTTTTTTTGTTTACATGGAGAAAGGAGAAGAAAAGCGATGATACGGCATATTTTGTTATGGCAATGCACCGAACAGGCCAAACAGCAGGACCTGGAGGAAAAGCGGATTCTGCTGGACGGCAAATTTAAAGCGATGATCGGCAAGGTGGACGGGCTTTTAGACATCCGGCTGAGCAAAAACGTAAACGGCGGCCCGTATGACTGGGCGCTGGAGGGGCTGTTTTGCTCGATGGAGGCGGTGAAAGGCTATCAGACGCATCCGCTGCATTTGGAAATTCAGCAAATGGCGAAAGACTGGGTGACCGGCCGGGCGTGTGTGGATGTGGAAACGGAAGAAACGTCGATTTGCGTCTAATGCGCGCGGGTGCATTGAAAAATGTACGCCCGGGTGGGATAATATGGAAAACCCAACAATAGGGATCAACAAGGAGACGGACAAGGCGCACAGGGAAATTGTGCGCCCTGTATAGACGAGAAACCGAGAATTAGAAAGAGGAAGAACATTTTGGAAGAAAGAATACAAACGGAACTGACGGAAAAGATTTGTCGGGCGTTTGCCGGCAAAGAGGAAGTGAACATGGCAGAGATCGGCCTATTGCTGCAAAGGGAGGGCATACAATACAAAGCCATGGGGTATGCCAAACTGGGCGATTTTATGCGGGCGTTGACGGCGTTTTCGCTGGAGGACCGAGTGTCTGCCCCGGGCAACCCGCCGTACACGGTGGTGCATATGCCCAAAACGGAGGCAAGGGAGCAGGGCGCAAGGTCGTTTGGCAGGGCGCCGGAACCCAGGCAGGCCGCCGCACCGCACCCGCAAGCGGACAGGCAGACGGCAGACGCGGCCCTTTGGCAGCAGCGGCAGGCAGAGCGCCGGGCCGAAGAGCTGGGGCGCAGGATTTGCACCACGCTGGGCGGGCAAAAGCAGGTGCCGATGGACGAAATCAGCCTATTGCTGCAAAGGCAGGGGATAGACTATAAACAGCGCGGGTTTGCCAGCCCGGGGCAGATGATAGAGGCGCTGCCGGGCTTTACGGTAAAACAGCAGCGGCCCCAATATGCGGGCCAGCCGCCGCAGGAAACGGTGATTTTGCCGCCGTTGGCGTATGATGAACAGGCACAAAAGCAGGAGATCCGCGCGCTGCTATTCCAGGCGTTTGAAGGCAGGGAAACAGAGACGCTGGCAGAGGTGGGCAACTGCTTATGCAAGGCAGGGGTAAACTACCGGGGCCTGGGCTTTATGAAGCTGGCGGATCTGGTGTCCTGGCTGGGCGGGATGACGCTGGAATCCTGCGTGGCGGTGCCGGGGCATGCGCCGTATTATCTGGTGCATTTTAACAAGCAGGCGGGCGCGCGGGAAGCTGCCGTAAAGCCGCAGGAAGCCCTAAATAGGCCGCAGCCTTTGCAAAGGACGAATTTTAAGCAGGAGCCTTTGACCCGGCAGAAGCGGGGGCTGTTTGGCTTTGCGTTTGTGCCGGCGGCCAAGGTGTTGCCGTTGGCGGAGCTGTGCGGCACAAAGCTTTCGCCGATGGAATATCTGGTGCAGCGGTTTGAAACGGTGCAGCCTGTGGAAACGACGGAACATGCGTGGTTTGATACGGGCATGCTGTTTGCGGAAACGGGGCGGCCAATCTTTGCGTATTTTGAGCGCAACATTCACGCAAACATGCAGCCGTGGTTTTTTGTGGATTTCAGAGAGGACCCGGCGCAGCCGGAGAGCCGGAGCAAAACAGAGCAGCGCCCGGCGTTTTCCCGGGAAAACCGGCCGGTAAAAAAGACGGAGATTCGGCCGGCGGCAATGCAGACGCAGGAAAAGCCGCGGCAGCGGTTTGTGCAGCCGGGCAAGGAGCTGGAGGCGTTTGCCTACATGGGCAACTGGACGGAAACGCTGCAAACCCTGGCGGACAAGGCACTGCCGGAAAACTGGGATTTTCTGACCCAGGATGAGCAGGGCGGCTACCGCCTGCTGCACAGCTATTTATGCTATACGTTTTACAGGCTGAAAGTGCAAAACAAAATACGCATTACACAGACGCAGGATTTTGCGGCGTTTAACACGGGGCTGGTGACGCCGTCGTATGACGAAATCTACGCTTGTTTTGAGCCGAACCACGGCGGGCAGAGCCGGTGGCAGCTGGCCGGATTTTGCCGGGCGGGCGAGCGGGGCATCGGCAAAAAGCTGACGGATAAATTTAATCCGCTGCCGCAGGCGGCCACCTATTTTGAGGATCTGCGCGATGTGTTATACGAGCCGCAGCGCACGCCGATTGTGGATTATCAGCACATTATTATAGACAATGTAAAGCGGCTGCCGATGGCGTTTTTGCGCAACCAGTGTTATGACAGCACGGAGGCGATGGCGATGCTGGCCAAGGTGGAACGGGCGGCCACGCCGGCGGCCCGGGGGCGCGCCATGCAGCAGCTGGGCGAATATATAGAGGACACGCAGTGGCTGTTTAACCGGATACGCAACCGCATTAAAGACGCGATTGATTTGGCGGTAAAGCGGGTGAGCTGGAACTACAAGACGGCGATTCCGATGTTTTACCCGCGGGGCAACGCGATGTCGCTGCTGCTGCCGCTGTGTTTGAGCGAGGAGAACAAGACGGATGTGGCGCTGGTGGTGCAGCGCACGATGAGCGGCAACTATCAGGGGCAGACGATCTTGACGCTGTCGCAGGCGTATTTGGATGCGCGGCTGGTCTGCCGGCCGGACAGCGATTGGCTGCGCACGGACAGCATAGACGACGCGCTGGAGGAACAAGAGGACGAATAAGACAGAGGAAAAAGGGCCTTGCCGGGTTGGCAGGGCCTTTTTTGGTGGGGGAAAGGGGGGACGGAGAAGTAAAGGTTCCGTTTCTCGTCAGGCGACGGTGCGTTAGGCGATATTGGAAGGTGCGGAGAAAGATTTGCGTTTGTAGGGCAAGCGAGATTAGGAAGGCACGGGGAAAGGGTTTGCGTTTCTCGGCAGGCGACGGTGCGTTAGGCGAGGTGTAGAAGGTGGGGGGAGGGGATTTCGTTTCTCGTCAGGCGATAGAGGATAAGCAATATTGGAAGGTGCCGAGCGGAAGAAACGTTTCTCGTCAGGCGGTGGTGCGGGGATAGGGTGTGGAAGGTACGGGGAAAAGTTTTCGTTTCTGTTTGGATTTTGGAGGAAAGATGGGTTTTGGATTTTTATGGAAGAGCTGAGAAGGGCGGACGTTTCTGGTTGGGTTTTTTATAGAAGAGTATTTTTTAAGGAAGGAGCGGGGCGGAGTGGACGTTTCTCGTCAAACGGCAGTGAGTTAGGCGGTATTGGAAGGTACGGAGAAAAGTTTTCGTTTCTCATCAAATGGAAGTGCGGGGATGGGGTGAAGAAGGAGCGGGGTGGAGTGGACGTTTCTATTCAGGCTTTTTAGAAAAGATGATTTTTAGGAAAGGTGCTAAGCAGAAAGATCGTTTCTGGCGAGATTTGTAGAGAAGAATGTTTTTAAGAAAGGAGCTAAGCAGGGAGCTCGTTTCTTGCTGGGTTTGTACAAGAACGAAGTTTGTTTTTTTATTTCTTCCTTTCTCGCTGGAAAGGAAGCGAAAGAAGCAGGGGGAACCTACGATGGTTCCCCCTTGCCCCCCTTTCAACGTTCGACGGGGGAAAGCAAAGAGGGAAAAGCACGGAAGAAAATACCCGGGGCAGGAGGCAAGAGAAAGGATAAAGAGGGGCCGGACGGGGCGACGGGCACAGCCCGCCCCCTCTCGATAGCCCCTGCTCAAGGGGATATATTTTTCGTTTCTCGTCAGGCTGAAGTGGGAAAGTACCGCGCGGGCGACGTTCCACCGCCGCGCTACATTAGGATTGAATTTGTGCTAGGCGGAGTGTTTGTTTCTCGCTAGATTTTTAGATTAGGATAGACGGCAGAAGGTGCTAAGCGAGGTGAGTGTTTCTCGTCAGACGATAGTGCTGGGATGAGTTGTAGAAGGTGCTTGCAAAGCTCGCGTTTCTCATCAAGATGAAATAGAAAAAGCACCGCGCGGGCGGAAAGCTAAGGAGGGTAAAAAGTTAGAATAATTACCCGGGGCAGAGGGATGGCTGAATACAGAAATCTTGGCCGGAAAAGGAAGCGGGCACTGCCCGCCCACCGCCGCACTGCTTTGAGGATGAATTGTGCGGGGCAGATTTCTCGTTTCTCATCAGGCGGCAGTGCTGGGATAGGGTGAAGAAGGTGCGGGGAAGGAGCTGCGTTTCTGGTTAAGGTTGGGAGTAAGGATAGGGGGAAGAAGGCGAGGAGAAAAGAATTTGTTTTTGGCGGGATTTGGTACGGGGAGAGGCGATAGAAGGTGCGAGGCGGGACGTGTATTTTTCGTAGTAGGGTAAAAATATGACTGAAACGGCCTGTTGCGGGGCGGAAATACAAACGGAGGGAGATTGCGGGCGACAGGCGTGGGAGAAGCTGTTGACAAGCGAATTTGTTTGCGATAATATAATTACTGGTTTAGTAAATTAGTAATTATATTATCGAAAGGAGCTTTTATATGGAGATTCCCACAACGCTTAAACATAAACCGGTGCTTGTGGCGGAGGATTATGCGCAGATAGACGGCCGCAGCGCCTACGATACCGATGCACAGGGGCTTTCCCTGGGCCTGGCGCAGTGGAACGACCGCGGCAAGGTGGACATTTCCGCCAAGGTGTGGCGCTATACGGGGGAAAAATGGTCGCGCCAAAGCGAGGAAATGCCGCTGCACCGCGTGCTGGATCTCGCGATTTTGGTGTGCCGCGGCGCGCAGTATTTCCGCGAGGCCTATCGCTATGAAAACATGTACGATCCGGAGCACCCGGTTGTGGACCGCATTGGATTGCAGGGCGACGCGATGACCGTTTCCGTCTGCACCAAAAACCCGAAAATCGACGAGGACATTCGGCTGTTTGCCGATGCTTTGGCCAAAGACGGCGAGCTGCTTGGCGAACGGTTTGCCACGCTGGCCCGCCTGCTCAAGGAAATGGGCTATTGAATTTCGCCCTTTGCCGCGGACAATCTCCGCGGCTTTTTCTTTTTACGCAAGGTAGTGAAGAAAAAGGGAGAGGGCCGGGCTTGCCGGGCGGAGGGCCAAAAGGGTTTTGGGTTGGCACGCACAGATTTTCCACAAAAAAAGGAGGCTTGCGCCTCCCGTTTTGCCCGGTTATTTTTGCCAGGCCTGCGCCACGGCCTGCGCCACGTTTTCCGTTACGCGCTTATCAAACACGCTGGGGATGATGTTTTCTTCGTTTAACGCTTCGTCCGGAACGGTGGCGGCGATGGCTTTGGCGGCGGCCACTTTCATTTCATAGTTGATATCGCGCGCGCGCACGGCCAGCGCCCCTTTGAAAACGCCGGGGAAGGCCAGCAGGTTATTGATCTGGTTCGGAAAATCGCTGCGCCCGGTGCCCATCACGCGCACGCCGGCGGCTTTGGCTTCGTCATACATGATTTCCGGCGTGGGGTTTGCCATGGCAAAGACGATGGGGTCTTTGGCCATGGTGCGGATCATGGCGGGGGTTAAAACGCCGGGCACGGATACGCCGACAAACACGTCCGCGCCCTGAACGGCGTCGGCCAGGGTGCCGCGCCTATCCGTCAGGTTTGTGACCTCGCACAGCTCTTTTTTATGGTCTTGAATGCCGATGCCGCGCTCTTTATACAAGATGCCGTTTTCGTCCACGGCGATGATGTCTTTCACGCCGGCGGCGAGCATCATGCGGATGATGGCTGTGCCGGCTGCGCCCGGGCCGTTGAGCACCACGCGGATTTCGTCGATCTTTTTGCCGACGACCTTGAGCGCGTTCATCAGCGCTGCGGTTACGACGATGCCGGTGCCGTGCTGGTCATCATGAAACACGGGGATCTCCAGCATCGCTTCCAGCCGCTGTTCAATTTCAAAGCAACGCGGGGAGGAGATGTCCTCCAAATTGATTCCGCCGAACGCGGGCGCCAGGCACTGCACCGTGCGGATGATTTCTTCGGGATCTTTGGTATCTAGGCAGATGGGCACGGCATCCACCCCGCCGAACTTTTTGAACAGGGCGGCTTTGCCCTCCATCACGGGCAGAGCGGCCTCCGGGCCGATATCGCCCAGGCCGAGAACGGCGGTGCCGTCCGTCACGACGGCGACCATATGGCCTTTGGTGGTATAGCGATACACGTCTTCTTTATTTTTGGCGATGGCACGGCAGGGCTCTGCCACGCCGGGCGTATACGCCACGGACAAATCGTCCCTGGTTTCCAGCGGTGCTTTGCACACCACTTCCAATTTTCCGCGGTATTGTTCATGCATTTGCAATGCTTGTTTGTTATAATCCATGGCCTGTTTCCCCCGGCAATTTTGTTTATTTTATTTATTATACCACCCGCCGGAGTTTGCGCAAATACTCCGGAGAAAAAAGGTTTGGAGAGGAGGAAAGGGGGAAGGGGAGGGGGTGAAGGAGATTCGTTTCTCATCAGGCAATTGTTTTGAGATAGATGGAAGAAGGTGCGGGGGAGGAGGGGCGTTTCTTATCAGGTGATGGAGGAAAAGCAATATTGGAAAGTGTGGGGGAAGGGTTTGCGTTTCTCATCCAGCTTATGATTTGGGCTAAGCTGTGGAAGGTGCTGAGCAGGGTAGACATTTCTGGATGGGTTTTTAGAGAAGATTTTTTAAGAGGGTGCTAAGCAGAGAGCCCGTTTCTAGATGAGTTTGTACAAGCACGGAAATTGCTTTTTTTATTCTTCCTTTCTCGCTGGAAAGGAAGCGAAAGAAGCAGGGGGAACCTACGA
>CAJJKN010000015.1 GCA_905188085.1 uncultured Bacillota bacterium | reverse complement strand
CCGCTTCTTTCGCTTCCTTTCCAGCGAGAAAGGAAGAAATAAAAAAACAACCTTCGCGCTTGTACAAACCCAGCCAGAAACGATCCCTCCGCTTAGCACCTGCAAAAAACATCTTTCCTCTAAAAGCTGGACGAGAAACGCCCCTCCTCTCAGCTCTTTCCTAAAAAACCAAAAATCATCTTCCCAATAAAATCTAAATAGAAACGAAATCCCCGCCCAGCACCTTCTAATATCGCCTAACTCTCAACCGCTTGACGAGAAACGCCTACTCCGTCCACCACCTTCTCCACCCCATCCTCTCTCCAAAACTTGACAAGAAACGCAACCTCTGCCCACCACCTTCACCAGCCCTCCCCCCTCTCTCCGCACAAAAAAAGAGCCATAGGCTCTTTTTTCTCATTCGCATAGTTCCTCTAACGACATCACACACCGGTCCGCCAGCGCCTGTATCTCCGGCCATTGATACGCAGACGTCTCGTCATACACCCCTACCGTCTGCATGCCCGCGCCCTTGGCGCCCCGCAGCCCCTTTGCAATGTCCTCAAACACCACACAGTGCCGCGGTTCCACGTCCATGCGCTCCGCCGCCAATAGATAAATGTCCGGATACGCCTTGTCCCTGGCCTCTTCCACGCCGGCAAACGCGCAAAAATACTCCCATACGCCCAGCCGCCGCAAACACGGCTCATATAAGCTTTTCTGCAACGCCGTCGCCACGCCCAGCCGCCAGCCCCGCTTGTGCAAAGCGCGCAGCAACGCCTGTGCGCCCGGCTTTAGCGGCACGCTTTCGGCATATTGCGCCTGCACCAGCGCCTGCCAGCGCGCCATCACCGCTTCCGGCGTCAGCGGCAGCCCATAGCGCTCTATGGTGTACACCGCCGATTCCTCCATGCTGATTTGCGAAACCTCGCGGAGATACATTTCGTCCGTTTCAAAGCCCCATTCGCCCAAAAACGCCGCGTCCGCCTCTTCCCAAACGCGCATGGAATCCAAAAGCGTGCCGTCCAGGTCAAAAATCGCGCCGCGCGTCATGCCCGGTTCTCCTCAAAAATCCGCCGCATGGCCTGCGCCGCGCCCCGAATGTCCGCCTGGGCGATGATGGCGCTCACCACCGCCAGCCCGTCCGTTACCTCTTTGGTAAACTGCCCGGCCGTTTTCTGGTTGATGCCGCCGATCACCACGTTGGGCAAATCCACCGTCTCTCTAATGCGCCGCAGCGTCTGCATAGACACCACCTCCGCGTCCGCCTTGGTATCGGTTTGAAACATCGCCCCAATGCCCAGGTAATCCGCGCCGTCCGCCTTGGCCTTTTGCGCCTGTGCCACGCTGCCCACCGAAACGCCGATGATCTTCTCCGGCCCCAGCATGCCGCGCACCACGTCCGCCGGCAGATCGCTCTGCCCCACGTGCACGCCCGCCGCGTCCACCGCCAGGGCAATGTCCGCCCTGTCGTTGATGATCAGCGGCACATCATACCGGTCCGTAATGTGCTTTATCTTCTGCGCCTGCTCGTAAAACAGGCGGCTGTTTGCCGTCTTTTCCCGCAGCTGCACCACCGTGCATCCGCCCAAAATCGCCTGTTCCACCGCCTGCTCCAGCGTTTGTGTGCTCATCAAATCGCGGTCTGTCACCAGATACAGCGTATAATCCATCTCAGTCTTCATAACACTTTGCCCGCTGTTCCATCTGCTGCGCGGTAAGGCCGCTCACCGCGTCTATAATCGCCATGTGAAAGCTGCCCGTGCCCACCGTGCCGTTTTTCGCCAGCACCGTTTCATACGCCAGCTCGCCCGCCAGGCCCATCGTCGCCACGCCGGCGATCGCCGCCGTCATCGCGTCGTTTGCGCCAAGATAGCTGCCCACCAGCCCGCTCGTCATACAGCCCGTGCCGGTCACTTTGCTTAAAAGCGCCACGCCGTTTTGAATTTTCACCACGCGCGTGCCGTCACAAATCACGTCCTCTTTGCCTGTAATCGCCACCACGCACCCCAGCGTTTTCGCCACCTTTTTGGCAATGGCCACCGCGTCGTTTCCTTCGTCCGCTTCGCCGGCGTCCACGCCTTTGGTGTTGCTCTGCTCCCCGGCAATATAGGAAATTTCCGAAAGATTGCCGCGCAGCACCGCCAGCTTCACTTCTGCCAAAATGCGCTTTACCGTCTCGTTTCTAAGCGCAGACGCCCCCGCGCCCACAGGGTCCAGCACCACCGGCACACCGGCCCGGTTGGCGCTTTGCCCCGCCAAAATCATGGAATCCACCGTCCGCGCGTTCAGCGTGCCGATGTTTAACACCAGCGCCTGCGCCATGGCCGCAATGTCGCCCGCTTCGGCCGCATCGTCCGCCATAATCGGCGACGCCCCCACCGCCAGCACGATGTTTGCCACGTCGTTTACCGTCACATAGTTTGTAATGTTATGGATCAGCGGCCCGTTTTCCCGCACGTTTTGCAGTGCTTTGGCCAGTTGTAAATTCAACGCGTTTTCCATTTTATTTTTCCTCCTCGGCGAATTTCACATCCAGCCCTTCCAAAATCCGGTTCGTGGTGCGCATGGCGCACATCTTGCCGCACATCGAGCAGCTGTGTCTGTCTTTGGGCGGCTTGCTTTCAAAATAGGCGCGCGCCTTTTCCCCGTCCATGGCCAGGGAAAACATCTCTTCCCAGTCCAGTTTGCGGCGTGCCGTGCTCATCTTATCGTCCCAGTCTCTGGCGCCCGGCAGGCCGTTTGCAATGTCCGCCGCATGCGCGGCAATCTTTGCCGCCATGATCCCGTCTTTCACGTCCTGCAAATCCGGCAAGCGCAGGTGTTCCGCCGGGGTCACATAGCATAAAAAGTCCGCGCCGTTGGCCGCCGCCACCGCGCCGCCGATCGCACTTGTAATGTGGTCATAGCCCGGCGCCACGTCCGTCACAATCGGGCCCAGCACATAAAACGGCGCCCCGTAACACAGCCGCTTTTCAATCTGCATATTCGCCGCCACTTCGTTCAGTGCCATATGCCCCGGCCCTTCCACCATCACCTGCACATCCGCGTCCCAGGCGCGCTTTGTCAAAGCGCCCAGCTCAATCAGTTCGCTCAGCTGCGCGGCGTCGCTGCTGTCGTGGATGCTGCCCGGGCGCAGCGCGTCGCCCAGCGAAATCGTCACGTCATATTCGCGCAAAATATCCATCACGTCGTCAAAATATTCGTAAAACGGGTTTTCGTTGCCCGTCATCTCCATCCACGCAAAGATCAGGCTGCCTCCGCGGGAAACGATGTTTGTCAGCCGCCCGCTGCGCTTAAAGCTTTCAATCGCCCGGCGGTTAATGCCGGCATGAATCGTCACAAAATCCACGCCCTCTTTGGCGTGCGCTTCCACCACGCGCATAAAATCCTGCGCCGTAATCTTCTGCAAATCCTTTTCCAGATAGCCGATCGCGTCATACATCGGTACCGTGCCGATCATCGCCGGAATTTCATCCACCAGCGCCTTTCTGAAATCATGCGTCTTGCCATAGTTGGAAAGGTCCATAATGGCCTCTGCGCCGTAGGAAACCGCCATTTTCGCCTTGGCCATCTCGTCCGTATAATCGATACAATCGCCGGAAATGCCCAGGTTCACGTTGATCTTGGTTTTCAGCCCGCTGCCTACGCCCTCTGCCGACAGGCATTTGTGTTCCACGTTGGCCGGAATGGCAATCGTACCGTTTTTCACGCCCTCTAAAATAAACGCTTCATCCCTGTTTTCCTTTTGCGCCACCAGCGCCATCTCCGGCGTCACAATGCCCAGCTTGGCCGCCTGCCGTTGTGTTTTATACCTCATCGTGTCATCCCCTCAAAGCCTTTTTTATACAGGCTGTAAAAATGATGTGTCGGTCCGTGCCCGTGGCCGATGGGCAATGCATGTTCAATCGCGCCCGTGATATACCGTTTGGCCGCTTTCACCGCTTCTGCCCGCGCCATGCCGTTTGCCAGGTTGGCCGCTATGGCCGAGGAAAACGTGCAGCCCGTGCCGTGGGTGTTTTTCGTGTCGATCCGCGGGCTGACAAACGTCAAAAACGAATTGCCGTCAAACAACACATCCGCCGATTCCTTGCCCGTCAAATGTCCGCCTTTGATCACCACGCTCTTGGCCCCCATCTGCATCATCGCCTGCGCCGCTTTTTGCATATCCTTATCCGAACGGATCTGCATGCCGCTGAGCGCCTCCGCCTCCGGCAGGTTGGGCGTTAAAATGTCCGCCAGCGGCAAAATCAAACGCCGCATGGTGTCCAGCGCCTCCGGCTGCATCAGCGCGCAGCCGCCCTTGGCCACCATCACAGGGTCTATCACCACGTTTTGCGGGCGATACTGGCTCAGCCTTTGCGCCACGGCCTGCATCTGCTCCGCGCCGCTCAGCATCCCCACTTTCACCGCGTGCACGTCTATATCGGTAAACACCGCGTCTATCTGGTCGCAAATCACTTTGGGGGAAATGTCCTCAATGGAAATCACCCGCTCCGTGTTTTCCGCCACCACAGACACGATCACGCTCATGCCGTATACGCCGTGCGCGGCAAAGGTTTTCAAGTCCGCCTGGATGCCCGCGCCTCCGCTGCAATCCGAGCCTGCAATCGTCAATGCATGTTTCATCATGGTTGTCCCGCCTTTCCGGTAAAAAAACAAATGCCTTCCGTCTTGGAAAGCATCGCAACTGAAACGTATAAAATTCAGATGTTTTGATTCCCTACCACGGTCTTAACCGACAGGTTCTAAGGGTCAGGTTTCACCTTCTCAACCCCTAAGGGTTCCCCTACCAAATCCATATTTCATTGTATAGGCTCCGCCCTAAAATGTCAACGCCGGCCAAGATTTCTGTTTCCGGCCAACGCCCCGCCTCCGGGGAATTCTCCCCGCATTATGCCTCTTCTTTCTTTTCGCCCGCGCGCTCCCCTTTTCCCGCCAAAGCTTCTGTATCAATCTGCCCTCGGGGTTCTCCCATGCTTTGCCTCCTCCTGCTTTTCCCCGCAAAGAGGCTGTTTTCGATGCTTTTTCTCTTTTTATTTGATGAAAAACGCAAACCCCGCCACGCTCCTTCTACCGCCCATCCCATCACTACCGCCTGCCGAGAAACGAAAACCCCGCCCCGCACAATTTGCCCCCAAAGTAGCGCGGCGGTGGCACGTCGCCCGCGCGGTACTTTTCCGCTTCAGCTTGATGAGAAACGTCTACCCCTCCCCCTGAGCAGGGGCTACCGAGAGGGGGCGGGCTGTGCCCGCTGCCCCGTCCGGCCCGGGCTTTTGCATTGAATCATGCTTTCTGCCCCGGGTATTTTCTTCCGTGCTTTTCTATCTTTGCTTTGCCCCGTCGAACGTTGAAAGGGGGTCAAGGGGGAACCATTCGTAGGTTCCCCCTGCTTCTTTCGCTTCCTTTCCAGCGAGAAAGGAAGAATATATAAAACAATCTTTGCTTCGTACAAACTCAAAAAGAAACGAGTTCCCTGCTTAGCTCCATCCCTTAAAATCTTCTTCTCTAAAACCTCGCCAGAAACGTCTACCCTGCCTAGCACCTTCCCAAAAAATCTTCTCTAAAAGCCCATCCAGAAACGTCTACCCTGCCCAGCACCTTCCACACCCCGCTTACCCCACTACCGCTTGCCGAGAAACGAAACCTTTATATCTCCCTCCCCCTCCCCCCTCCCTTCCCCTAACAAAAAAGAGCGCTCCCGCGCCCTCTTTCTCACATTTTATAAATGTATATATGCATAAAAAAAGAGCCATAGGCTCTTTTCATTGGGTCCTAATTCCATGTGCGCTCCCCCAAAAGGAGTTCTGTCTCTAGCTGTGCCAAAGAGTTGTAAGGGTTCCACGGAACAATCAAAAACAAAAAGCTTGGGAAAACCTTCACATGTTCTTAGGGATTTATATTATAATTTACCCCCGCTTGTTTGTCAATTGATTTTACGAATTTTCTAAGTTTTTCGCGAATTTTCTGATTTTCCCCTTGCCTCTCCTGCACAGCGTGCGCATTCTCCGCTCTTTTAGCGCACCTATCATCGTATCATCCTTGTTTTCTTCGCGCTTTATTATACTATCTTTTCTCCCTCGTCATCCTTTGCCCCTCTCAAAAGCCCTTTCCGGTCGCACATTTATGCCTTTGCCCCGCTTTTGCCGTATGCTTTATCCCCGCCTCACTACCCCCGTTAAATCAAACGCCGGGATATACTCGCCCGTGGCGGCGCTCCTGTCCTGCGAAAAGCCGGAAAGCCCGCGCGAAACCGCGTACTCCCGCACGCTCTCCGCTTCAAACGTCGTCACCCGCCGGCCGATTTTTTGATCCCCCACCGCCTTGTAACACGGCGTGTATTGGCTCATCAGGCTAAAGAGAATCTTGTCCGCCGGCAGCGCCCGGCAAAGAAAATCAATCACGGCCATTGCGTCTTTTCTGCACCCCGGCAGCAGCAGATGCCGCACCAGTACGCCCCGCGTCATCATCCCGTTTTCATCCAGCCGCACAGGCCCCACCTGCCGATACATCTCGCATACCGCCCGGGACGCCACTTCAAAATAATCCGCCGCCCCGCTGTATGCACGGCTCAGCGCCGCATCCTTATATTTCAAATCCGGCAGGTAAACATCCACCAGCCCCTCCATGGCCTTTAGGGTTTCACAGCTTTCGTAGCCGCCCGTGTTGTATACCACCGGGATTTTCAGTTTCGGCTTGGCCTTTTCCAGCGCCTTTGCCGCCTGCGGAGCAAACTGCGCCGCGCTCACCAAGTTTATGTTGTGCGCCCCCTGCGCCTGCAATTCCAAAAAGATCTCGCTCAGCCGCTCGGCAGACACCGCTTTTCCATAGTGCTTTTGGCTGATCTCCGCGTTCTGGCAAAACACGCAGCCCAATACACAGCCGGAAAAAAACACCGCGCCGGAGCCGTTTTTCCCGCTGATACACGGCTCCTCCCCGGTGTGCAGCGCCGCCCGCGCCAGCATGATCTCTTCCCCCATGCCGCAGCGCCCGCGCCCGGTTGTCCGGTCCGCCCCGCAGCGCCTGGGGCATAGCATACAATGCGTAAAATCCATTCCTTTTCTCCGCGTTTGTTTTTCCCTATGATAGCACATTTGCGCTTGCCTTTGCCATGCGCTATACTTTTTCTAAAGGGGGATTTTTTCATGTCCATCGAACAGATCGTTCAATCTCAGCACGCTTTTTTCGCCTCCGGCCGCACGCTGGATGTCTCTTTTCGCCTGCAATCGCTCTCGGCCCTGGCCCGCGCCATCGATCAATATGAAGAGCGTCTTCTCTCCGCCTTGCAGGAGGATTTGCAAAAATCCCATTTTGAAGGGTTTATGACGGAAATCGGCATGGTGCGCGCGGAGCTTTCCTTTGTCAAAAAGCGTGCCCGCCGCTGGGCCAAGCCGCAAAAGGTAAAAACGCCGCTGGCGCAGTTTCCCGCCAAAAGCCTGGTCATTCCGGAGCCTTACGGTTCGGTGTTGATCATGGCCCCGTGGAACTATCCGTTTCAGCTGTGTATAGAGCCGCTCATCGGCGCCCTGGCCGCAGGCAATTGTGCCGTCATCAAGCCCAGCGCCTACGCCCCGCACACCGCGGCCGTGCTGCAAAGCATGATCGAATCCTGTTTCCCGCCGGAATACGTCTGCGTTGTCACCGGCGGGCGCGCGGAAAACCTGGCGCTCTTGTCGCAGGATTTTCAGTTTCTCTTTTTCACCGGCGGCGCCACGGTAGGCCGGCTCGTTATGCAAAAAGCAGCCGAGCGGCTGATCCCCGTCTGCCTGGAGCTCGGCGGCAAAAGCCCCTGCCTTGTGGACCGCACCGCCAACATCAAGCTTGCCGCCAAACGCATTGTCTTTGGCAAATGCCTAAACGCCGGGCAAACCTGCGTCGCCCCGGATTATGTGTTGATCGACGAAACCGTCAAAGACGAATTTGTGCATTGGGCCCGTCATTATATCGAGCAGTTTTATACCCCGGACCCGCTTGCAAACCCCGCCTACCCCAAAATCATCAACCATAAACATTTTCTGCGCCTGGAGGCCCTGTTGTCCGCCGGCCGCATCCTCTATGGCGGGCAAACCAACGCGCATGACCAAATCGCCCCCACGCTGTTAGACCAGATCGCGCCGGACAGCCCCTTGATGAAAGACGAAATCTTTGGCCCTCTGCTGCCGATTTTGCCCTTTACAGACCGCGAACAGGCCGTTGGTTTTATCAACGCCCGGCCAAAACCGCTGGCGCTGTATCTGTTTTCCACGGATAAAGCATTTACGGACCGTGTGCTCTCCGGCGTGTCCTTCGGCGGCGGCTGCGTCAACGATACCATCATCCACCTTGCCACTTCCCATATGGGCTTTGGCGGCGTCGGCCAAAGCGGCATGGGCAGCTATCACGGCCGCAAAAGCTTTGATACCTTCACCCACTATAAAAGCATCGTCAAAAAATCCAACCGGCTGGATCTTCCCATCCGTTACCAGCCCGCTACGCCCGCAAAAGCCCGCCTGCTGCGCCGCTTTCTCAAATAACGCTTTCACCCCCGCCTAGGCGGGGTTCTTTTTTTGCAAAATGCCCTTTGCCGCTCCTTTTGCCGGCCAAGATTTCTGTATTCGGCCAACTCTCTGCCCCGAGTAAATTCTTTGGCTTTAGCCCTCTTTCACTTTCCGCCCGCGCGGTATCATTTTTGATTTTTTATTTAACTTGATGAGAGCACAACCTTTGCTCCGTACCTTCTTCACCCTATCTCAGCACTGCCGCCTGTCGAGAAACGCAAACCCTGCCAACCAGCATCTACCCCAGCGCGGCGGTGGAACGTCGCCCGCGCGGTGTCGTCCGCACCACCGCCTGATGAGAAATGCACACTCTATCCCCCTGAGCAGGGGCTATCGAGGGGGACAGCGTCCCCGTCGAACGTTGAAAGGGGGTCGAGGGGGAACCATCGTAGGTTCCCCCCGCTTCTTTCGCTTCCTTTCCAGCGAGAAAGGAAGAATCATATAACAATCTCTGTACTTGTACAAACTCATCTTGAAACGTTTCCCCTGCTTAGCACCCTCTTAAAAAATCTTCTCTAAAAACCCAGCCAGAAACGGCAACTCCGTCCAACACCTTCCCAACCTCACCAAACCCTCCTCCGCCTGCCGAGAAACGCCCCCTCTGCCCCGCACCTTCCCAACCTCGCCAAACCCTCCTCCGCCTGACGAGAAACGTTTCTTCCGCTCAGTACCTTCCAATATTGCTTTTCCTCTTTCAGTCTGCCGAAAAACGAAACCACGCCCCGCACCTTCTACTGTCCATCCCATCACTGCCGCCTGCCGAGAAACGCAAACCCCTTCCCAATCCTTTCCTCCCTCATCCTCTCCCCACCAAAAAAACGCCCTCCCGGCTGCCCGGAAGAGCGCTTGTTTTTTCTCTTTATGCCCCAAACACATCGCGCGCAATCGCCACCGACGCCTGCACGTCCGCCGCGTAATCATCCGCGCCGATCTGGTCCGCATATTCCTGGGTAAGCACTGCGCCGCCCACCATCACACGCCCGGTGTACCCCGCCTCGCGCAGCGCGCGAATCGTCTGCTCCATGGAAACCACCGTCGTCGTCATCAGCGCAGACAGGCCCACCAATTTCACCTTTTGCCGCATGGCCTGCTCCACCACCGTCTCCACCGGCACATCGCGCCCTAAATCCACCACCTCATAGCCGTAGTTTTCCAAGACCACCTTCACAATGTTCTTTCCGATATCGTGAATGTCGCCCTTCACCGTGGCCATGATGATCTTCCCGCGCGATACGCCCGTGCCGCCGCCGTTTTTCTGCAAATGCAGGCGCACCATTTCAAAACACGCCTTGGCCGCCTCCGCGCTTTGCAGCAGCTGCGGCAAAAACAAAATCCCCTTTTCATATTGCCGGCCCACCACGTCCAGCGCCGGGATCAGCGTATCCGACACCAGCGCCAGCGCGTCCGTCGTCTGCAAAAGCGCCTGGGTGCATTGCCGCGCCGGCTCCTTTAATCCTTTTAAGATGCAGTCCGCAATGTCCGGCTGTTTGTCTTTTTCCGTTTGCACAGGCTGCTGCGCGCTTGCTTTGGCGTTGGCAAAGCGCTCAATATACGCCTGGCTGCCCACGTCTATATTCCTCAATTGATGATAGCAGAAAATCGTGTCCATCATCGCCGCCGTGTTGGGGTTGATGATGGGCAGATCCAGCCCGTTTGCCAACGCCAGGGTTAAAAACGTCCGGTTCAGTTCGCCCCGGGCCGGCAGCCCGAAGGAAATATTCGAAACCCCCAGCACCGTCTTGCACCCCAGCGTTTCATGCACCATCCGCACCGCCTTGATGGTTTCATACGCCGTGGCCTGCTCGGCCGACGCGGTCAGCGTCAAACAGTCGATAAACACCCGCTCTTTGGGAATGCCGTAGCGCGCTGCGGTGTCCACAATGCGCCGGGCAATGGCCAGCCTGTCCTCCGCTTTGCGCGGTATGCCGGTTTCGTCCAGCGTTAAGCCCACCACGCACGCGCCGTATTTTTTTACCAGCGGCAAGATTCTGTCCATCACGGCCTGTTCGCCGTTGACAGAGTTTACCACCGGCACCCCGCAATACGCCCGCAGCCCGGCCTCCAACACCTCCGGGTGCGAAGAATCCAGCTGCAAGGGCGTGGTCAATACGCTTTGCAGCGTCTGCACCGTTTCCACCATCAGCGCCTTTTCATCCAGCCCCGGCAGCCCCACGTTCACGTCCAAAATCTCCGCGCCCGCCTCGGTCTGCTCCAGGCCCTGGGCCACGATATAGTCCATATCATGGTCTTTGAGCGCCTGCTGAAAGCGCTTTTTCCCCGTGGGGTTGATGCGCTCGCCAATCGGGCGCACCCTGTCTATCACCACCGTCTGCGAAGGGGAACACACCGCCACCGGGCACACTTTTTCCCTTGCCCCCGGCACAAGGCCCTTGCTCCCCTCTTTCAGCGCTTTGATGTAGGTCGGGTCCGTCCCGCAGCAGCCGCCCACAATCTGCACGCCCGCGCCGATGATTTTTTGCATGGCCTGCACATATTCTTCCCTTGTAATGGAATACGTCGTGCGGCCGTCCACCATCTCCGGCAGCCCGGCGTTCGGCTTTATGATCAGCGGCAGGTTGGTCCACTTCCGCAATTCCTCCACCATCGGCAGCATTTCCACCGGGCCTACCGAACAGTTCATCCCCAGCGCCGTCACGCCCAGCCCGTCCAGCGTCAGCGCCATGGCGGAAAGCGAACAGCCCGTAAAGGTCCTATGGTCCTTTTCGAAGCTCATCGTGCAGAAAACCGGCAAATCCGTATGTTCCTTGGCCGCCAGCACCGCCGCCTTCGCCTCTTTTAAATCTGTCATCGTCTCGATGAAAACAGCGTCCGCCCCGGCCGCCGCGCCCGCTTCCATTTGCTCGGCAAACAGCGCATACGCCGCTTCAAACGACAGCGTGCCCATCGGCGCCAGCAACTCTCCCAGCGGCCCTATATCCAGCCCCACAAACGCGCCGTACGGCTCCGCCGCCTTTTTAGCGCACCGCACGCCTGCCTGCACGGCCTGTTCCACCGTAAGGCCGGTGCCTTGCAGCTTGTGCGCGTTTGCGCCAAAGGTGTTGCTGAATACCACCTGCGAGCCCGCTTTGATATACGCCTCGTGAATCCCGCTTACAATCTCCGGGTGGCTCAGGTTGTATGTCTCCGGCGCCACGCCCAGCGGCAGGCCCGCGTTTTGCAGCATGGTGCCCATGCCGCCGTCCAGCATCAAAATGCCGTTTGTTTCAAGCGCTTGTTGTATTCCCACAGTGTTTCCCTGCCTTTCTCAGCACGCAGGAGGAAGCAAACCGGCAGGTTTGGCAGTCCGCCTGTTTGGCTGCAGTTTCCGTTTGGCTAACGCCCATCACCGCCGTCACGGATTTTTGCGGCGTCAATAATAACGACGGCAAACAAGACAGCCCAATGCGCCGCGGCGCGTCCAACACGCGCACAAACATCGGCTGTAATGACAGCGGCAAATCCCCATATCCGCAGGAATACCGCATCGTCAGCCCCTGCCCTTTTGGCAACGAAGCCGCCAGCTCCGCCTGCGCTTTGTCGCATACGCATTCAATCAGCGCCGTGGCCGCGGCATCCACCATCACCGCGTCTGCCATCGAGCGCGCGCTTTGATAGCGGCACAGCCTGTCCACTTCCGGGCCCAGCGTTGCCGCCATAAGAAAACAACGCCTGCTGTTTTTCAATAGATCGGCAATGTCCCGCCCGGTCAACACCAGCGTCGTATCCAACACCTCTATGCCCTGCTCAGTTTTCTCTATGGCAAACGAGCCGGTGCACACCCTCGGCGCCGCCGCTTGGCAGACCAGGTCTATACACCCTTCCAGCCTGTCCTCCAGCGCTTTTGACATTTCCTGCCCTTTATGCCCCAGATAGCACAGCACCTGCTCTCTGTCCGGCCGCAGCGTTGTCATAGCCCCGCCTCCCGGATCAAGCGCACCATCAGCGCCACTTTTTTCAGCGGCGTCATCAAATAATATCCGTCGCAGTGCGGCGCGGCCTTTTCCATCATCTCGGCCGTAAACGGCACGGTAATGTCCCAGGCCTGCTGTTGGTCCGTGCCCTCCAGCTTTTGCAAAATCTCCGGCGGAATCTCCACGCCGGACACTTCATTGTTCAAAAACAGCGCGTTTTTATAGCTCGCCACCGGCATAAACCCGGCCAAAATCCGCCCCGGCAGCACGCGCTTGGCCTCGGCCAGGTTTTCCAGCGCCCGTTGGGTGTAGATGGGCTGCGTCATGAAAAACACCGCCCCGCAGTCCGCCTTTTTCTTGGCGCGCACCAGCTCTTTATCAAATTTCGGCGCGTTTACGTTCAGCGCCCCGCCCACGGCAAACGGCGCATGGGCAAACACGTCGCGGTTCAGCGTGTTGATAAAGGAAATCAGTTCATAGGAGTTAAAATTAAACACCGCGCTTTTCCTTGCAAACACATCCTGCATAATCGGGTCGCCCGTCACCGCCAAAATCTGATGAATCCCCTCATAGCATGCGCCCAAAAGCGAACCCTTGATGGCAATATGGTTTTTGTCCCGGCAGGAAAGGTGCGGCAGCACGCGCATCCCCGTTTCCCTTTGCACAATCGAAGCGGATAAAATACTGTCCGCCCGCGTGCGCGCCAGCGGCGAATCCGCAATCGTCAACAGATCCACCCCCGCCTCTTTCAGCGTTTTGGCCCCTTCTATCAGCTGGGTAAAGTCCGCGTTCAGCGGCGGATCCAGCTCCACGGCCACCAGCTTTTTTTCCTGTTTTTCCAAAAATATCGAGCGCTCCTGCGCCTTTTCGTCCCGAATCGTATGCTGCTTTGGTGCAGCGCTTTGCGCTTTGCCCGGCGTTTTCAACGCCAGGATCAGCCTTTTTATGTGTTCCGGCGTCGTGCCGCAGCAGCCGCCCACCGTCATCGGCCGTTTTTGCGCCAGCGCCGCCACCTTTTCCGCAAAATACGCCGCGTTGTCCTGGAAAAACGTGCGCCCGCCCAGCTGCGTGGGATACCCCGCGTTTGGCATGGCCAACAGCGGCTTTTCCATCTTCGGCAGCCGCAGCATCAGTTCCGCCATGTGCACCGGGCCGCACACGCAGTTTAGCCCAGTCATCGTCACGGCCGGGTGCGCCGCCGCCTTTTCCGTCAGCGATAGATACGAAAGTCCCTTGTTGCTAAAGCCGTCTTGCGATACCGCAAACGACACCGCAATCTCCGCCCCCGGCACATGCGCCTGCAAATACGCCAGCGCCGGTTCCAGCGGGGCAAACGCGCCCTGCGTTTCAAACAAAAAGCATCGGCCGCCCAGGTCTGCAAAGTCCGCCGCCGCTTCCAACAGCGCCTCGGCCGGGTCCGTCGTTTCCTCATCCGGCACAGGGCCGATATCGCAAAACACGCGTGCGCCGGTTTCCTCTGCCGCCTGCCCGGCCAAAAGATAGCCCGCCCGGCGCAGATCCGCGCGCTCCTGCCTGTCTGAAAACGTCGGCGCATGCAGGGCAAAGGTGTTGGTTTTAATCGCGTCCGCCCCCGCCTCCAAATAGGCCTCGTGTATGGATAACACCGTCTCCGGATGCGTCAAATTCGCCCTTTCGCAAGGCTCCGTATCGGCGGTCAGTTGAAAATAATAGGTGCCGAACGCGCCGTCAAAACAGCGAACCGAAAGCGTCTTTTCCATGGCCCGGCCTCCTCCTTTTTCGCGGGAATTATAATGGTAAATCATACAATATTACAGGGTGTTAAGTCAATATTACAGGGTGTTAAGTCAATGCCGCCCGCCCGTTTCTGCGCCGCCGGCCCCGCCCTTATAAACAGAAAACGTCACAAAACCCCTCCGCCCTTTCCCCAACCAAAACAGGAATGTAAACCCCGTTTCATCTGCCATAAGGCTTTGAATTTTCCCAGTACAATCTTTCAATCGAATTTCTCTACTCCAACGCCCGGCCAATACGCGCTCTCTGCCCCGCACCTTCTACAGCCTGTCCTAAGCCAGCGCTTGAAGAGAACCGAAAATCCTTCCCAGCACCTTCTCCACCCTATCTCTGCACTGCTATTTGATGAGAAACACAAACTCTGCCCCGTACCTTCTATAATCCATCCTTCCTCTAAAATCCCGCCAGAAACGAAA
>CAJJKN010000014.1 GCA_905188085.1 uncultured Bacillota bacterium | reverse complement strand
TTTCGTTTCTGGCGGGATTTTAGAGGAAGGATGGATTATAGAAGGTACGGGGCAGGGTTTGCGTTTCTCATCCGGCTTTTAGAAAAAGGATGGGCTGTAGAAAGTGCTAAGCGGGGAGCGCGTTTCTTGCTGAGTTTGTACAAGAATAGAGATTGCTTTTTATTTATTTCTTCCTTTCTCGCTGGAAAGGAAGCGAAAGAAGCGGGGGGAACCTACGATGGTTCCCCCTCGACCCCCTTTCAACGTCCGACAGGGGCTCCGCCCCTCTCGGTAGACCCCGCTCAATAAGATAGAGTTTTCGTTTCTCATCAGGCGGTGGTGCGGACGGCACCGCGCGGGCGACGTTCCACCGCCGCGCTACTGAAGATGCTGGCAGGCAGGGTTTTCGTTTCTGGCGGGATTTTAGAGGAAGGATGGATTATAGAAGGTACGGGGTAGGGTTTGTGTTTCTCATCCGGCTTTTAGAGGAAGGAGGAGTTGTAGAAGGTGCGGGGCAAAGCTTGTGTTTCTCATTCAATGAAAATGGGAAAAGCATGAGAAAAGCGATTGCGAAAAGGGAAAGCGTAAGGTAGGCAAAGGGAAGAAAACGGCGGTTGCCTTTCCAAAATTATATTGTTATACTGAACAAAGTAAGAGAAGCGGAAAGAAGGAACGTGGTTGGAAACAGCGAAGAAAAGACGGCAGCTGGATATGCTGCATGGGCCGATTTGGAATAAGATTCCGCAGTTTGCGCTGCCGGTGGCGGCAACGGCGATTTTGGGCCAGTTGTTTAACGCGGCGGACGTGGCGGTGGTCGGCAACTTTGCCGGGGAGATGAGCACGGCCTCCGTGGCGGCGGTGGGCGCGAACAGCGCGATTATAGGATTGATTGTCAACCTGTTTATCGGGATTTCGCTGGGCGCGAATGTGACGATTGCGCATGCCGTGGGCCAGGGGGACCACAAAGCGGTGCACAAAGCGGTGCACACCGCGATTGTGATGTCTGTGCTGGGCGGCTTGATTGCCGCGGTTTTGGGCGAAGCGATCGCTGCGCCGCTATTGAGCATATTGAACGTGCCGGAGGACGTGTTTCCGCTGGCGGTGTTGTATTTGCGGATTTATCTGGCGGGGCTGCCGGTGATTTTGCTGTATAACTTTGAGGCGGCGATCTTCCGCAGCGTAGGGGAGACCAAAACGCCGCTGATTGCGTTGACGGCCTCCGGCGTATTAAACGTAGTGTTAAACCTGTTTTTTGTGGCGGTATTGGATATGACGGTGGACGGCGTGGCGCTGGCCACGGTGATTTCCAACGCCGTGAGCGCGGCGCTGCTGTATCGCAGGCTGCGGAAAACGACGGAATTGATTCATGTGGAGCCAAAGCAGCTGCATCTGGACGGGGAGAGCATGAAGCGCATTTTGCGCATCGGCCTGCCGGCGGGGCTGCAAAGCGCGGTGTTTTCCATTGCAAACATCATCATCCAGGGCGCGATCAACAGCCTGGGTACGGTGGTGATGGCGGCCTCCAGCGCGGCGTTTAACATTGAAATTATCACCTACGATATATTGAACGCTTTCAGCCAGGCCTGCACCACCTTTGTGGGGCAAAACTATGGCGCGGGGCAGCTGGAACGCTGCAAAAAGACGATGTTTTTGTGCCTGGCAGAGGGGTTTGCGTTTTTGGGCGTGGGCGTGGTGCTGATTCTGTATTTCGGCAAGCCCCTGCTCTCCATTTTCGACAGCAACCCGCAGGTAATCGAAGTGGGGTATATTCGGCTGATGCTGCTGATGCTTTCGCATGTTTTCAGCCTGTGTTATGAGGTGCTGGCGGGTTATTTGCGCGGGTTTGGCATTTCGCTGCCGCCGGCGGTGCTGACGATGCTGGGCGTGTGCGGCGTGCGGCTGACGTGGATTTACCTGGTTTTCCCCAAGAGCAGAACGTTTCAGACGATTATGGCGGCGTTCCCGATCAGCCTGGCGTTTACAACGCTGCTGATTTTGGTGGCGGTGCTGTGTTATCATCCGGCGCGGCGGTTTGCGGGCATGGAAAATACGCCGTTGGCCGAGCAAACGGAGGCCAATGCCTAAAGCCTGTAAAACAGAAAACGACGAAAGAAAAGCGGCGTACTCTTATACAAGGGTACGCCGTTTTTTTACAGGGCAAGGCGGGGGAAACCCCGAAACAAACGCCGGGCGTTTTGCCGGAAAAGCGGGCTGCTGCGCACAGAAAGGCAGGGCGCAAAGGCGCGTTTACGGGCGCGGCGCTTTCGAGGCGGCAAAGGGGCAGACAAGGCAAACGCTGAGCGCGACAAGGCAGATGGTAAACAGCCAGGAGAGCGGGAACGCATGATACAGCGTGGAAAGGGCGGGGTGCGCGGCAAAGACGATGCAGATCCAGAGGATGCGAAACGCGCAGGTGCCCACGATCATAGAGGCGGCGGGGAGCAGAGGGTGCCCGGCGCCGCGCAAAGCCCCGGCAGGGATTTCGTATAGGTTGCAGACGGGCTCAAAAAAACAGGATACGCAGAATACGGACGCAGGCGCTTTGAACAACAAGCGGATCGGAAGTAAACAGGCTGCAGAAAGCGCCGCGAAACAGGACGATGGGGCCGAAGGCAGAGCCGTAGGATTTTTTTGCAGCGCGCAAGCTGCCCGGCCGCATGGTTTTGGCTGATGAAGGTGGTGACGGTTTGGCCGAAGGCGGTGGTGCAATAGTAGGTGAAATATTCTAAATTCAGCGCGATGGTGCTGCCGGCAATGGCGGTGGGGCCAAAGGCGTTGACAGACGCCTGCACAAACAAATTGGCAAAGCAAAACACGGCGCCCTGTATGGCGGAGGGAACGCCGGCTTTCAAGATTTCGCCGATGGCGCCGTGCGCAAAGGAAAGCGGACGAAAGCGAAGGCAAAACAGCGTGTCCTTTGTAAGGCGGCGCAGCACAAGGCCGGCCGAGAGCGCGGCGGAAAGGCCGGTGGCGATGGCAACGCCTGAAACGCCAGAGGAAACACGACGACAAACAGCAAATTGAGCACCGCATTGGCCGTGTCCGCCGGCACCGGCGCAAAAAGGGGGTGCGGCTGTCTTCGGCGGCAAAAGAAAAACCACCCGGTACTCGGGTGGTTTTTATGCCTAACAGTGTTTTACAGGCGGCTCAAAAACGGAGCCGAAACGCAGAACGGGATTATTCCGATTTGCGTTTTTTCAAGCACACAACGCCAAACGCTGCACCGCTCAATGCCACGAGCGCAATCCAGAGCGCGAGGGACGCGCTGTCGCCGGTTTGCGGGGCATCGGATTCGGTTGCGGTTTTGTCTTTCGATTCGTCTTTGGCATCGGAAGAACCGCCGGTTTCCGCGGTTTTCTTGGCGATGACGGTCTCTTCTTTTTTCAGTTCTTTGGTCAATTCTTTATCGGCAAAGATCTTTCCGCAATCTGCGCAGACCCAATATTCGATGTTGCCTTCGGCCTCGGTGGTGGCTTCTTTGGCAGCTACATGGGTCAAGTTATGGTTGCGGGCGTCAAGTTCGCCATAGGCTTCGCCGCACACTTCGCACTGGGCTTTTTTGGTGCAGGTGGCTTCGCCGCCGACATGCTGATCCAAAACGGAGACGGAGAAGGGGGCACGGAAGACGACCCCGTCTTCGGTGTCCACGAGGATGTAAACTCCAAACGAGGAAGCATCGCTTTGATACCATTCTTTTTTCACGGTGCCGTAGTATACGCCGTCTTTCTTTTCGACATCCGCTTGATCGCCCATCATCGGGAATTCATAGCCGGCACCTGCATCCACATAGTTTCCGGAAACCTTGAAAGTGAAGGTGTAATCCTGGGTTCTGCAAACGCGGTCGTTTGCATTTACCTCCACTTCGGGGATATCCTTTTTGGCGGATTCGTAACCGCAGACTTTACATTTAAACCAATATTGCGTTGCGTTGGTTTGAGGCTGATCTTCCCAACTGTGCGCTTCGGAGGCCACAAGTGTGGACCCACACGAATTGCATACCCGGGAATGGGTGGTTTCGGTCGTGGACCAGACGGTGTCGTTGCTTTGGCATACAGGGCAGGTATCGCCGGCTGCCAAAGCGGTGGCGGGCAGCAGGGCCAACAGCATGCAGCAAGACAGCAAAAGGCCAAGCACTCTTTTTTTCATGAGACATCCTCTCTTTCTTTGATGGGGTATAAGGAAAGCACAGTTTTGCTTTTCGGACAAAATACAGTAAGCCGCGATGAAAAAACGGCCGGGGAGCGGCAAACGAACGGCCGGGGTGACGGTATGAATAGAGAAAACATGAATAAAGGAAAAGACAGTTTTCTTTACTTATTAAAGATTATAGTCAACTGTCTTGTATTTTGCAAGCAAAAGGCGAAAAAGAAAAAGCCCCGGAGGGCTTTTTGTTATTTTACGGCCACGAGCTCCACTTCGATTTTGGAGCCTTTGGGCAGGGCGGCCACCTGCACGCAGGAGCGCGCGGGGCAGGGCGCGGGGAAATAGGCGGCGTAGATTTCGTTGACGGCGGCAAAATCCGCAAGATCGGTTAAAAAGACCACGGTTTTTACGACGTTTTCAAACGTGCAGCCCGCAGATGCCAGCACGGCTTTGAGGTTTTGAAACACGCGATGGGCCTGGGCTTCAATGCCGCCGGGCACCAGCGCGCCGGTTTCGGGATCCAGGGCGATTTGGCCGCTGGTATAGACGACGTTGCCGACCTGGATGGCCTGGGAATACGGGCCGATGGCGGCGGGGGCTTGTTCGGTATGTAAACAGATTTTTTCGCTCATGGGAAAACGCTCCTTTGATGAATTTTTTCTATCATACCAGATGAGAGGGAAAGCGGCAAGCGGGGAGAGGGGGGTGGGGAGAGGGGAGAACGTTTCTCGGCAGATTGTTGGATATAGAGATTGGTTTTAGAAGGTGCTGGGCGGGGTAGGCGTTTCTCGTCAAGCGGAGGAGGATTAGGCGAGGTGTGGAAGGTGCTGGGCGGGGTAGGCGTTTCTCGGCAGGCAGTGGTGCTGGGATGGGGTGGAGAAGGTGCTAGACAGAGTAGGCGTTTCTTATCAAGCAGTTAGAGTGTTAGGCGAGGGTGTAGAAGGTACTGGGCAGAGTTGCCGTTTCTGGTTGTGATTTTAGAGAAGAAGATTTTTTTAGGAAGGTGCTGAGCAGAGGATACGTTTCTAGATGAGTTTGTACAAGGAAGAAGATTGCTTTTTTTATTTCTTCCTTTCTCGCTGGAAAGGAAGCGAAAGAAGCAGGGGGAACCTACGAATGGTTCCCCCTTGACCCCCTTTCAACGTTCGACAGGGGCAAAGCAAAGAGGGAAAAGCACGGAAGAAAATACCCGGGGCAGGAGGAGTGATAAAGGAATAAAGATGGGCCGGACGGGGCGGCGGGCACAGCCCGCCCCCTCTCGGTAGCCCCCGCTCAATGGGACGAGTGTCCACTTCTGGCTAGATTTTGTACGAACGGCACCGCGCGGGCGACGTTCCACCGCCGCGCTACGGAAGGTGCTGGTAGGCAGGGATTTCGTTTCTCGGCAGGCGGGAGTGTGAGGATAGGGGGAAGAAGGTGCGGGGAAGGATTTTCGTTTCTCGTCAAGCATTTAAATAAAGATAAGCTGTGGAAGGCGCTGGGCGGGGAAAGGGCAAATGTGCAAAACGGGAAACTCTTTCGGTTGACAGGGCGGCTGCATCGCTGTATAATATATCAAACAAGGAATGTCGATCATGGAGGGAGGGAAACCGAATGTCCGAAATCCGCGTTGGGGAAGGCGAATCCCTCGAAAGCGCCCTGAAGCGCTTCAAACGTAAAACTGCCCGTGCCGGCATTATGCAGGAAGCACGCAAACACGAGCATTACGAAAAGCCGAGCGTACGTCGTAAGAAAAAAGCTGAGGCTGCGAAAAAACGTAAATATTGATCTCGTAGGCTGTTGGAAATATTCCAGCAGCCTTTTTTTATTGCTTTTTTGGGGGGATGTAGGGGGAAGGTGCCGGGCGGAGTGGGCGTTTCTCGTCAGGCGGCAGTGCTGGGATAGGATGAAGAAGGTGCGGGGAAAGGGTTTACGTTTCTAGCCAGGTTTTGGAGTAGAGATAGGGTGTAGAAGATGTTGAGCAGGGTAGACGTTTCTCTTTGAGTTTGTACGAGCGCGAAGGTTGTTTTTTTATTTCTTCCTTTCTCGCTGGAAAGGAAGCGAAAGAAGCAGGGGGAACCTACGATGGTTCCCCCTTGGCCCCCTTTCAACGTTCGACGGGGCAAAGCAAAGAGGGAAAAGCACGGAAGAAAAATACCCGGGGCAGGAGGTGTGATAAAGGAATAAAGATGGGCCGGACGGGGCAACGGGCACGGCCCGCCCACCTCGATAGCCCCTGCTCAAGGGGAAGGGCTGAACGTTTCTCGTCAAGCTGAAGAAGAAAAAGCACCGCGCGGGCGACGTTCCACCGCCGTGCTACCGAAGATGTTGCTTGGCGGGATTTACGTTTCTCGGCAAGTGGCAGTGTTGGGATAGGCTGAAGAAGGTGCTTGGCAGGGAGTTCGTTCCTCATCCAGCTTTTAAAGGTTGAACAAGGAAAAAACCGGTGCCCCGGGGCAGAGAGAAGAGGAAGATGGGAAAGATGGGCGGAATCGGCAGCCTCCATCGGCAGCCTCCTTTCAACGTTCGACGGGGCAAAGCAAAGATAGAAAAGTACGGAAGAGAATCCCCGGGGCGGGAAGTATGATAAAGGAATAAAGATGGGACGGACGGGGCAGCGGGCACACCCCGCCCCCTCTCGGTGGCCCCTGCTCAGGGGGAGGGGCTGAACGTTTCTCGTCAGACGGTGGTGCGGACGGCACCGCGCGGGCGAAAAAGCAAAAGACAGCAAAAAACTAAAGTAACTACCCGGGGCAGGGGGATTGCCGAATGCAGAAATCTTGGCCGGAAGAGGAAACGGCTACAAGCCGCCCACCGCCGCGCTGCATTAGGGGTAAAAGATTTCTCGTCAGAGTTTTGGTGCGAGGATAGGCTATGGAAGGTGCGGGGAAGGAGTTTTATTTCTTGTCGGTCTGAAGAAGAAAAGGCACCGCGCGGGCGGAAAGCAAAGGAGGAAAGGGAAAGCGCCTGAGGTGGTTTAACGGGCGGACGCTCTTTCCTTATTATAATGGGATGGTTCTAGAGGGGCGGCGGGAAAATAAATCGCGCGGGAGCGGGGGAAGAGGGATGGTTTTTGTCGAAAGATATGGTAAAATAAAAACGGTGTAACAGAGGACGGCCTGGCGAGAACGGCCGGCGCGTGAGGAGGAAAACGAATGTTTTGTATGCATTGCGGAAATCAGGTGCAAGACGGTGCAAAGTTTTGTGAAAACTGCGGGAAACCCATTCAGCAGGCAGAGGCGCAAAGCGCTGCGCAGCCGGCAGAGCAGCAGGCACCCGCGGCACAACCGGCGCAGGGCGCTGTGATTCAACAGGGGGCGCCGATGCCGGACCGGGGCGCTTCCACGGCGCAGACGCAGGCCGGGCAGGGCCCTGTCTACACGGAGGCTGCGCCCAAAGAGCTGGGCACGAAATGGCTGAAGTGTTTGCCGTTTTTGCTGGGCATCGGTGCGCTGGTAAACCTTGCGCAGCTGTTTCAGCTGGCAGACGGGTATGATCTGTTTTTGCTGATGAGCTGGCCGGGCAGCATCGGCACGATCATCACGATTAACGTGGTGAGCGTGGTATTGCTGATTGTGTTTGCGGTGCTGGCGGCGGTGATGCTGTATAAACGTAAAAAAAGCGGCCCGATGTTTGCCTATTTATGCTATTTGACCGAAGCGGCGCTGGGGCTGGTGATGATGATCGGCGCTTCTTCGCTGGGTATGGACAGCTTTGAATCGCTGGGGATGCTGATTGGCGGCGCGGTGATGCTGGTGCTGAACGTGATTTATTTCCAAAAGCGGCAGCATTTGTTCCATTAAACCAAACGCGGCCCGGCGCATCACAAAATGAGATAGGCCGGATACGGCGCAGTTCCAGAAGAGAGCTGCGCCGTTTTTTGTTTTGGGCGAAATGCTTGCCCGGCGGCAGGGTTGCGGAAAGGAGAGCGGGGCGCAAGGCCACAAGCTGCTTTTACATAGGCAATGGCGAGAGCGCATAAAAAGGCGCAAAGGCGGATAAATGTGGGCAAAACGGGGCGAGGCGGGGGTACGGGCAGTTTGCGGCGGTCGGTTCTCCGGGCGGGGCGCGGCTTTGCGAAGTATTTTGAGTTTTATGCGGCGTTATTTGGCGGGGGAAAGGGACGGTTTGCGCCGGTTTTATCGCTGTGAATGCCTTTTCGGCGGGAGAGGAGGACGTAAAAAGAGCGCGGGAAAAGCTTGCGGGTTTGCGGTTTTGGTTGCAAGAGGACAAATGGCATGGTATACTTTTGGTGTACACACCAAAAATAAAAGAAGGCGGGAGGATCATGGCCCATACAAGCGCGAGTTTGCCCACAAAAAAGCGGATTTTGACGGTTTGCGTAAAGCTGTTTTTGGAAAAGGGATATAAGAAAACAACGCTGGCCGAGATCATCGAAAAGGCGGGGGTATCGTACAGCTCGTTTCAAAATATTTTCAGAGCCAAAGACGGCGTTTTGACGGAACTGGTGGAATTTATGTTTAAAAACCAGTTTGCCATGGCGCGTGGCGCGGCGGGCGCAAAACTGCCGCCGATCTGCATTTACGCGGTGGAAACGGCGATTCAGATGACGCTGACGGAGCTGAACGAAAACCTGCGGGAAATTTACATTGAGGCGTATACGCAGGAGGAAGCGTCTGAATATATCCACCGGGAGACGGCCAAAGAGCTGCACGAGATTTTCGGGCCGTATCTGCCGACGCTGACGGCGGAGGATTTTTACAAAATGGAGATCGGCTCGGCCGGGATTATGCGCGGCTATATGGCGCACCCGTGCGATGAAACATTGACGCTGGAAAACAAGCTGCGGCTGTTTATCACGATGAGCCTTAGGGCGTATAACGTGCCGAAAGAGGAGATAGAACAGACCATCCGCTTTGTGGAAGGGCTGGACATCCGCACGATTTCGGAACGGGTGATGCAGGCGCTGTTTGAATCGCTGGCGATGCATTTTGAATTTTCACTGGCGAACATGACACAGCCGGAAAAAGAGAACCGATGATGTTTAAGGGGGTACTCCCGGGCATGGAAGCATGCAGTTTCTCCTTTGATTCGCTTTTCCACGGGGTACGGAAAGGCACAGAAGAAAGCGAGGCAAAACGATGAAAAAACGACTGTTCAGCATCCTGATGGTAGTGTGCATGGTGCTGGAAATGCTGCCGACGATGGCGATTGCCGAAGGCAGCCGGGGCAGCGCCGCCTTAAAAGCGGGGGACGCTACGTTTACGCTGAGCGCGGAAAACTTTTCCTGCGCGGAAAAGCACGAAGGCGAAATCAACGATTTGCAGTTGAAAAGCGTGGACGTTTCCCAATGGAAAACGAACAAGAAAATTACGGTGAAATACGAATTGGAGTATCGCTGCAGCGAACCTTCCTGCGGGCTGTACAAAGACGGATCGTTTTATGCTTACAACGGCACATATACCTTTACCGACCCGGAGGGGGATTTTTGCCATAAAAAGATCAACCAAAGCTTTTCGGCCAAGATTGCGACCCAATACGGGAGCGGCCAAAGCAAGGATTTTACCGTTGATTTTACGCTGACGACGGACAAGGGCCTATCGGAGCTGATTTTGCATCGGGGCAGCGTTTCGTGCACGGAATATTACTATATTACAAACTGCTGGGAATGCATCGGCTGCGGCAGCTATTTTACCAGAAGCGATTGCGACGATGCGTATAAAATAGACCTCAGCATGCTGTATTTCCCGCCGGCAGGCCACCAAATGGCGTATTTTGCGGCCAAAGCGTCCACCTGTGTGGACAAGGGCACGGTGGAATACTGGCAGTGCAAACGCTGCGAAAAGACCTTTGGCGACAAAGCGGGCCAAAACGAGCTGGCAAACGTTGAGACAGACGAGCCGCTAAAACCCCATGCCTATGACGAAAACGGCAGCTGCGCGGTTTGCAGCGGAAAAGCGGCCGCGGGCGTGCAAAAAGACGAGCAGGCAGCGGCGGTATGGTATGACACGATGGAACAGGCGCTGCCCGCGTTGACGGCGGGCGGGATTTTGACGGTGAACGCGGACTATGACAACAGCATCGCGCTCAACAAAACCTGCACCGTGATGGTGAAAGAAAACGTAACCGTAAAGGGCATTGAGATAGCGGAAACGGGCGACCCCGACCAAGCCCTTGATCCGGAAAACCCGGAGGCGTTTGTTGTAACGAGTATCAACAACGGCAAGGTGCGCGCCTTGACGGGGTATACCGGCAAAGCGGCGCTTAAAAACGGCATGGGCCTGTATGAAAGCATTGAAAACAAGAGCCAAAACGGCACGGCGGGCAGCTTTTTGCACAAGGACAGCGAAGAAAAATTCTGCTGCTATAAAACGGCGAACGGCCGCTGGCTCCACCCGGACGAAGCAAAACAGAGCAAACTGGAGAACGTGACGGTGGCGTATGCGCCGCTGGCCTCGATTGCGATTACGGGCGAGGGCGTTGTTGATGATAACGGAAGCTATGCGCTGACCGTGGCGCAGGGCGAGAGCGTATTGCTGACGGCTGCGGCAAAGGACATGGACGGCAACGAGCAAGAAAAGGCATCGTATAGCTGGTATGACGAAACCGACGGCGAGACGCTGCTTTCCAACGACAAAACCCTGACGCCGGACACGGCAAAGGCCGGGAAGAGAACCATCCTCTGCAAGGCGACGGCGGACGGATACAGCGTGAGCCAACGCCTGGTTTTGACGATAAACGGAAACAAAGACAGCCAGAATGCGACGGTGAAACTGATAAAAGAGACGGTGGGCATTCGGGAAAAGGTGCTGCCGCTGCTGACTTGCGAAGGGGTCATGGAAAATGCGGCGGTGACATATTATCAGATGCTGGGCCAGGCGCCCGATCCTGAAACGGACACTGTGATAGACGAGGCATTTGTCTTTACAACGCCGGGCGAACATAAAATTTACGCCTATACCGCGGAAACGGACAACTACGCGGCCACGGCGACGCTGCCGCTGAGCGTGACGGTGGCAGAACATGCCAACCACTGCGTTTGCGGCGGAAACCTGGGGCATACCCATGAAGAAACGGAATGGCAGGCCTGGGACGGAAAGAGCGCGATTTCGTATGAGGCCAGGATGCTGCCGACAGAATCCGGCACGGGCAAACGCAGATGGAATGTGGCGTATGTGTATTTGACGGGGGATGTGTCTGCCAATGTGACGGTGGAAAAAGGGCACATTTTGCATCTCTGCCTAAACGGGCACAGTTTTACCAGCGCGGACCCTTCGCAGCCGGCCATCAGGGTAAAAGGCGAAAACAAGAGCGAAACGGCAGAATTGAGCATTTGCGACTGCGCAGATACGGGCACGCTTGGCGGCAGCACGGGCGGCGTAAGCGGCGGCAGCGTGCATGCCGTATGGGCGGATGTTGATTTGTACAGCGGCCGGCTTTCCGGCAACCATACGACCGGCAACGGCGGCGCGGTGTATATTGAAAGCGGCACGTTTACGATAACGGGCGGGGCCGTTTCGGGCAACAGCGCCAAAAACGGCGGCGGCATTTTCGCGGGAGAAGACGGCAAGGTTGTGCTGAACGGCGGCGCTGTATCGAACAACCAAGCGGAATACGGCGGCGGCGTATATACCGGCGCAGGCACATGGTTTAAGCTGAACGGCGGCGAAATTATAAACAACACGGCCACGGAAAACGGCGGTGGCGTGTATTGCAGAAATATGTATAACCAAAACGACGGGCGCTGCCAATTTTACGGCGGCAGCATTTCGGGCAACAGCGCCAAAAACGGCGGCGGCGCGTATGCGGCAAACAACACCCAGGTAGGCTACCGGAACTGCAAAATCAGCGGCAACACGGCCACCCGGGCGGGCGCGGGCTTTTATCTGGACAGCGACATGCTGTATTTGGGCAGCGTGTATCCGGACGGAGGCGGCTATATCTGCCCGTATATCTATGACAACACGGTGGCGGGCGCGCAAAACAACCTTTACCTGAGCCGGAAAGACGCGCAGATTCAATTTACCCAGCGGATAGAGACAAAAAGCAAGATGAAGGTCGGCGTGTATTTCACCGGCATTACTGAGAGAGGCGCGTCTGTTTTGCTGAATTATCTTTTGGTTGAAAGAGACTTTGTTGCGGAAACATACCGCAAGCCTTTTGCCTGCGACAACCCGGACTATGGCAGGCTGGAAAGCAGAAAGGGTAAGTATTATTACGACCTGTATTTGGTGAACACCATTCCGGAATCCACCGTGACGTTTGACGCCAACGGCGGCACGCTGACAGCGGGCGAGGAGACAAAGAACGTAAAGCAGGGCTCGACCTACGGCACGCTGCCGGTGCCAAAGCGCACAGGCTACCGCTTTGACGGCTGGTTTACCGAAAAGGACGGCGGCGCCAAGGTGGAAGAAACCACGACGGTGACAAGCCGCGAAAACCACACGCTGTATGCGCACTGGACCTTTATCCACGAGCACTGCACCTGCGGCGGAAATATTCAAACGGGCGACCATACCGCGCACGAAAGCGCCGTGTATACCGCGTGGAACGGGAGCGAGGCCATCCGCTATACGAACAATACGGCGCATGTGTATTTGGCGCAAAACGCCACCATCAACAGCAATTTGGTAGTAGACGGCACAACGCTGTACCTTTGCCTTAGCGGCAACACGCTTGCCAGCAACGGCACAAACAAGATTCAGGTGAAAAACGGCGGGCGGCTTGTGCTTTGCGACTGCGCAGGCGGCGGGACGATCAAAGGCGCCACCAAAGGCTGGGGCGGCAGCTGTATTTACCTGTATAAGAGCAGGCTGGATATGTTTGGCGGCACGATTACCGGCGGCAAGGTGACAGGCAACGGCGGGGGCGGGGCCATCGCGCTGGACGACAGCCGGTGTACCTTTAACCTGTACGGCGGCGAAATTACAAACAACAACGGCAAACAATACGGCGGCGCGATTTTCCTGAACAGCGGGGATAAAAAAGGCGGCACCGTGAATATGTACGGTGGCAGGATTGCCAACAACAAAGCGGCCAAGGGCGGCGTGATCTTCTCTACCTGCGGCGGCACGGTAAACTTTATCGGCGGCACGATTAGCGGCAACGCGGCCACGGGCAGCGACGGCGGCGTTGTAAACATGGCGGGCGGCACGATTACCATTTCCGGCACGGTGATCACCGGCAACACGGCAAAGCAGTATGGCGGCGCGATTTACCTTTACGACGGCGTAACGGTGAAGATGATGGGCGGCGAAATCAGCCGCAACAAGGCGGACAAAGAAGGCGGCGCGGTGCATGTGTACGGGAAAAACTCCACGTTTACGCTTTCGGGCGGCAAGATTACCGGGAATACCTCGGTGGACGGCGGCGCGATTTACCTAAACCGCGAGCCCTCCGTGTTAAACATGACGAGCGGCGAAATTTCCCAAAACACGGCCACGGGCCACGGCGGCGCGGTGTATATTTACCGCAGCGGCTCTGTATGCAACCTTTCGGGCGGCACGATCAAACAGAACACGGCCAAAGGCCGGGGCGGCGGCATTTATATTAACCCCGGCAACAACGGCCAGCTGAACCTCAGCGGCGCGCCGGTAGTGCAAAACAACACCGTTTCCGGCGCGAAAAACAACGTGTATCTGCCGAACGGCAAGGCGCTTTCCATCAGCGGCGCGATGGCAAACGGGGCGAAAATCGGCATTACGACGGAGAATAAAAACTATCCGGTGCCGTTTGCCAATGTTTATGATGTGAATTATGAAGGGTATTTCACATCCGACGATGCAAACGCCAAGGCGGCCTACAACAGCGAGGACAAAAAGCACTATCTGACCGTGCAGCAGTATAGCGTTACGATGGAAACGGTGGGCAACGGCACGGCCGCAGCTACGCCGGCCTCGGCCGCGGTGGGCAGCGAGATTACGCTGACGGCTGCCGCCAACGCGGACAGCCACTTTACGGGGTGGATTGCCGACCATCCGGATGTGCGGATCGCCGGCAACAAATTTACCATGCCGGCGGCGAATGTGCGCATAAAGGCGATCTTTGAGGCGCACGATTTTACGGCGGAGGTTGCGGAAGAACAGTATTTGAAAGCGGAAGCAACCTGCACGGAGAAAGCGGAGTATTATAAATCCTGCGCGGTTTGCGGGCTGAGCGCTAAGGGGATGGCGGAAGAAGCGACGTTCTTTAGCGGCAATGTGCTGGGACATGACTGGGGCGCATGGGCGCAGAACGAAGGCGAAGAAACGCATACGCGCGTGTGCAAGCGTGACGCAAGCCACACCGAAACGGCGGATTGTACCGGCGGCACGGCAACGTGCACGGAGAAGGCGGTTTGCGAAGTGTGCGGCGGGGCGCATGGCGACCTGTTGGCGCACGATTTCTCGGCAGAGGTTGCGGAAGAACAGTATTTGAAGGCGGAAGCAACGTGCACGGAGAAAGCGGAGTATTATAAATCCTGCGCGGTTTGCGGGCTGAGCGCCAAAGGGATGGCGGAAGAAGCGACGTTCTTCAGCGGCAATGTGTTGGGACATGACTGGGGCGCATGGGCGCAAAATGACGGCGAAGAAACCCACACCCGCGTGTGTAACCGCGACGCAAGCCACAGCGAAACGGCGGACTGCACCGGCGGCACAGCGACGTGCACGGAGAAGGCCGTTTGCGAAGTGTGCGGCGGGGCGCATGGCGAAAAGGATCCGGCGCATCATGCGGACGGGTGTGTGCCGGAATGGACGATAGATGAAACCCGGCATGAGCAAAAATATGCGCTTTGCGGCGAAATTGTCACGGCTAAGGCGGCGCATGCGTTTGGCGAGTGGACGGTGGTCCGCGAAGCGACGGCGACCGAAGACGGTAGTAAAGAGCGCGAATGCGAAGTGTGCGGGTATACGGCGGCGGAGGCCATTCCGGCCATCGGCTACCGCTATTACACCATCCGGGCCACGGCGGGCGCGGGCGGCGCGATTTCCCCGTGCGGGGAGGTAAGCGTGCGCGAGGGCGAAAGCCTGCGCTTTACCATCACGCCGGACAAAGGGTATGTTGTTTGTGACGTGAAGATAGACGGCAAGAGCATTGGCGCGGTGAAAGGCTACACGTTTGAAAACGTGAGCCAGGGGCACAGCATAGAGGTGGTCTTTGCGGCGGACGGCAGCGTTCGCACCGGCGACAACAGCAGTTTGCCGCTATGGAGCGCGATGCTGATGATAGGCGCGTTTGGCTTGGCGGGCGTGGTGCTTTGCAAGAGGGAAAAACGGGCGGAATAACGGGACAAGGGACAGGCGGAACGGCCGTTCCCACATGATGTAACATGAGACAGCGCAGCAGGGGGGCAAATAGCTCCGATGCTGCGCTGTTTTTGGTTTTGGGAGAAGGGGAAATGGGGTTGGGGAGGAAGGGGCGTTTCTCGTCAGAGTTTTGGATTGGGAGAGGTTGTAGAAGGTGCGGGGAGGGGAGAGGAGGAGAATGTTTCTCATCAAATTGTTGTGCACAAGCAGGGGGAAGAAAGTGCGGGAAAAAGTTTCCGTTTCTCGACAGATTATTTAGAGAGAGGATAGGTTGTGGAAGGTGCGGAGCGGGGGAGCGTTTCTCGTCAGGCGGTTGAGAGGTAAGTGGTGCTTGGAAGGTGCTTGGCGGGGATTTCGTTTCTCTTCAAGTTTTGGAGAGAGGATGGGTTTTGGGAGGTGCTAAGCAGGATTTTCGTTTCTTGCTGGGTTTGTACAAGGAGAAAGATTGTTTTTTTATTTATTTCTTCCTTTCTCGCTGGAAAGGAAGCGAAAGAAGCAGGGGGAACCTACGAATGGTTCCCCCTTGACCCCCTTTCAA
>CAJJKN010000013.1 GCA_905188085.1 uncultured Bacillota bacterium | reverse complement strand
CCTGCAAACCGTAAATGTCAATGAAAATGCGGTTGAGTTCTTCTTCGTTCTTTTTAAGCTGCTGGAAGCGCTCTTCGCACTCGGCTTGCCAAGCAGCATATTTCTCGGAAATCAGTCTTCCCATATCAATTCTTCCTCCTACAACTTAAATACTGATCTTGCGTATTGAGTTGTAATTCACGCAAGTTTCCCGCAAGTTGGTTCTAAGTTCGTTCCAAGATAGTACCAAGTTAGTGCTAAGTGTTGTGCCATCATCCAGAAGCTCTTGTACAGTTTCTAAATATGGCATAGCGTTTCTCCTTCGTTTAGTTGCGCTGATTGAAGTGGGATTATAAAAGTCATTGGAAACTTAGTAAGGTTGTGGTTGCTGTTTAATCTTATCTTCAGGAATCCATTTTTCAACCCGAACCGTATAGTCATCCGGGCAATAAAGCATATAATTGTAACCTTGCCGAACCTTTGAATAGCAATACTCCCATATATACCACAGCGCAGAATAGATGTATCTTTCCTCAAAGCTCCTATCTCCTGCATCCCGTTCAAAAAACACTCGATCCATAGGTATCCTGCATAGCGCAACAAACGTATGGCTAATTGATCTGAAATCATTTACAAGTCCAGCATTAAGCAAATAATCCAAATCCTGCAAGATTTCAGGCGCACGCGAATACAGGTTGAATCCTGGCTGTGCTGAATTGACTATATCATATAGAAACTGGAAACCGTTAATACAAAAATCTTCGCAAAGGCGTTTTTGAAATCTGGCAGGATTAAAGTATGTATTTCTGCTTTCACGCCAAGCAACCTTTTTTCCGTGATATAGTAGCTCCACACTATTCTGGTGTGATTTATCAAAGGATATGCTATGGTCTTTAAGAAAGTCCGAAAAGGGATTCGTCGTTCTTAGCACATCTATAAGTGGAAGCAAGCACATATTGCTGTCGGTGTCCAATTTTCTTGCGATATGGCACAAATACACTTCGCCTAACTGTTCTTTTCTATTATCAGCAATATATCTATAGCCAGCCGGATCACCTAACCTGAAATCAATTCCTTCAATATCCTGCAACAACGTCTTCCTGTCTTTTCCCAAATAGAGCGCCGTATCTGTAATCAGATGATCCAGAGTATCTACTCGAACAATCATGTGCTTCCCTCACACCAGCGGATTCCGTTTGAAATCCCACGATATTTCATAGGAATCCCAATCTTCTCGTGATATTGCAATGCAGTTTTTTGCGATTACGGTATTAGTATTAACTACATCTGGATGAACCGGGATTTGCTTTATATCGCCTGCTTGGAAGTGAATTGTTGGTGCAATTAATTTCAAAATTTCTTTTACTACTTCACTGTTAAGCAATGATAATAACGTTATTTTTTCTTCATGTGAAAATACTATTGCAGGACTTACATCATCAAAGAACACTTCATCGTTGTCATACCTAAATGATGCTAACCCAGTGGATATTCCTGACCATACAAAATGCGGTTTGCCATAATACTGAGACGCGCCCATTCCGGCCTTGGGGTTATTTTTTAAGTCTTTTCCGTTATCTTCCCAGAAGACTACGTATTCCGAATTGCCATACCAACGTCGAAACCCTCCACCTTTAGAATACTTGTTCCAACGAGTAGGAATTTTCGAATAATCGACTTCTTCCCATAATCGCAAATACTTGTCATTGTTGCCAGTAAATCCACCTTTGCATATTTTTGTTGCAAATTTCTCCAATTTTTCAAATTGAAATATATTGCAAATCTGTCTGCTCACCCAATACGCCACCGGAGAACCGGGGATTTTGGAGAAGTTGGACTGGTCTGCCGCATAGCGATTCTCGCCAGCAAGGAACATATTCTCTTTCCCTTGCTGAGAAGTCGGCTCAATCAGGCGGCAATATTCGCCCTTGTAGTCTGCAATATGGCTCTTGCGAACGACAAACGATGTGGTCTGTACCACTTCGCCGCCGATCTCTTCAAACGCCCTTGCGCCAAGATGCGCCATATTGACAATATCGACTGCCAGCAGCTTTGTACGCAGCTTCTCAAAACTGGACAGGAACATCCAAGCGTGTTGCGTGATCATCGCCTGATAGCCGTTCTTCTTCGCCATCTGCCCGCAGCGTTCGATGAACACGGCAAACATATCCGCCTTGCTGTCCGGGAAGTTCTTCTTTACATAGTCGTTGACCTTTGCACCGGCGTTGCTGACTGCCATATATGGCGGATTCGTCACAACCACATCATACTTCTGCGCCAGCAACTCGGCGCACTTGACCAGCGGCAGCAGTTCATCCAACGCCGGCATCTGCATCATGTGGATGTCATTGCGGATCTCTTCAAACCGGGCGTACAGTCCGGCAAAGTCTACGGGCGTGATGTTCAGGATAGAGCCGTACTCTTTGGCGTCCCGCATTTCGGTGACAACGCTCTCAATATCGGCTTTCAGCCTCGGATCATTCTTATGGAAATACTCGATGGTCATTGCCTGAATGCCGTTGCTCTCGCGGATGGAGAAGATATTGGGCTGAATGCCGCGCGTAAGCAATCGCCGGTCATACTGCCGCGCTTTCATCATGACCGCAAAATAGGCAAGCTGCGCCGCACGGTCATCAATGTCGAGACCGTAAAGATTGTTCTTGAGGATGCTCTGCGCCGCCTCGCGCTGATCCCAACCGGCAGAGGTATAAATCTGCATCAGCACATCGAAAGCGTAAACAAGGATATGACCACTGCCCATGCAGGGGTCGATGACCTTGATCTCTTCCGGCTTGATGGTCTTGTATTCCTCGCGGAGCTTGGCAAGCTGGGTTTCTACCTCCGGCTCCTGCTCGGCTTCATCCAGATAGTATTTCCAGCCGTCGTGCAGCTCGGCATTGGGGTGACCTTCCAGCCAAAGCCTTCCGAGGGAGTTTTCCACCATATAGCGGACGATCCAGTCCGGCGTGAAAAGCTGCGTCGCGGCAGGGATGCGCTCCTTTGTGATCTTGACATTCTTCTTGAGTTGGGCGAAGGTATCATCTTTCAGTTCGGTGTTGTAATACTGATACAGCCAGCCGATGATCTGGACGGCATCCTGCCAGTCCTCTTCGGGGATGTCGGAGACCATGTGACCAAGAACGCTGTCCTGCCGGAGAATGTTGTTGGGCAGCAGCATTTCCGTGTAGCCGCCCATCCGCTCGAACATGACGGGAAGCGCACTGTTCAGCGCGTTGCACTGCGTCAGCAGCAGATAGCAGTAGAGGGCTTCGGTGTCGTTGCTCTCGATATACTCCGCTACCTTGCCGCTGTCCAGTCCCGGCAGATCAAGGTGCAGCACGTCATTCAGGATCTCGGGCTTAAACGCGCCGGAAGCATCCGAGAACACGCGGATATGGGAGGGCAGATAGTTATTGACCTCCATAAAGCGCAGGGCAATAAAGCGGTTAAACCAAGTGTAGGCAACCTCTTCCATGACCTGCTGATAGCCCTTTTCCTTGATCTGCTTGATGAGTTCCTGCCGCTGGGATTTTTCCTCTGCTGTCAGCAGCCGCCCACCCAGCGTGTCCGCAGAGGCGTCACCGAAGCCGGACTCGTCAATTCCATATTGATAGGCACGTTGGGAAACCTGAGCGATCAGCTCGTTCCGCGCCCAGATCGCAAACTTCTGAATTGCGTTCTTGTTCATCTTCTCATGCTCCTTTAGTTGATCTGCACACCGTCGCAGCTTTCGAGCGTCTTCATGAGCTTTTCGCGGATCGCCTCGACGTACTTATCAATGTCTTCCTTGCTTTGCAGACGTTTGACCGAGCAGAGGTCATACCGGCGCACGGTCATGATCTTCGGAGGTTTCGGTACGGGCGTTCCGGTTTTCGCGGTCGCCGCGGGCGTCTGCGCTTCCTGCTGACGGGAGGCGGACATGACCTCCATGCGGCGGCAGATCGTGTCCTTGTAATTGAGAAGCTGCGTAATCATGGCGTCCAGCTCGGTGAGGGAGGTCGCGGTTTTCGCCGCTTCGCGCTTGGTTACAAAATGATCGTCCGCCTGACGGAGCAGTGCCCCGGCGTCCAGCGCTTCGCTGGCAAGCTGGTGAACATCCTGCATACACTGGCGGATGTTCTCCGCAACCTCTTCACGTTTCATATCCAGCAAGCTGTCGTAGGCGGTCTTGACCTTCTGGACAAGCTCCGGCAGTTCCCCAATACGGAAGTAGGGTTTCGGCATCGCGAGGATCGTAGACATCGTGCTGATGACGTTCAACGTGTCTGCATCCGCCGCGAAGTAGTCTCTTTCCTTGAGAATGCTGGCAAGCCGCTTCTTGGCATCGTCGAACACCGTCCGCTGCGCCTTGAAGAACATCTCCACGCCTTCCATATCCTCGGCGGAATCGAGAAGATCGTCCTGCCGCTGCACCATCCGTTTGAGCAAGGCAACATTGTCCTTGCGCTGGCTCAGAACGTCGTTCATCAGGTCGCGGGCAGCAGTGACGGTTTCCTTTTCGGGGTAACGCTCTTTGGAGTAAAACTCGTCAAGGAGCTTCTGATAGTAGCTCTGCTTGGTTTCAAAAGTGTTCAGCACGAAGCGGATCAACCCATCCTCATCAAAGGGAATGTCCATTGCGCCCAGATAGTCCCGCAGGAAGTTGACGCTCTTGCGGATCAGCTCTTCGGAGGGCGCAATACGCCGCGCGACAATGGCTTTGTCAATCTCGGTCTTCTTGCGCAGAAAGTCCACCAAACGGCGCTCTTCCTTGCCGACAACCGCGCCGCCATAGTTGATCTGGATTTTCTGCTGGACGATTAGACGGGCAATCAGAGCGGCAATGTCGATTTCCTTCCAGCCGTAGGGGATCGCCTGATACCGGCGCTGCACATCGCCCATCGAGGTCTTGAGCATCTTCTGGTTTTGCAGCTCCAACCACTGACTGATCTCATTGAGGGCGTCTTCGTTGTTCGCGCCCAGTCCGGTGAAGCCGACTTCTTCGTATGCGCCGTTGAGGATAGCGAGAATATCAGCGTCGCTGTCCACAAACTGATTGACCATGTTGAGCTTGGAATAGACGCTCTCAACAAGGCTCTTCATTGCCTCATCCAGTTTGTCCTTCGCAGAGCCGTATTTCAGGTTGAGGATTTCGCCGTGAACATAGAACTTTCCCTCGACGATGGCTTTTTCAATCAGGCTGCGGGCATGACTTTCCAGCTTCCGCGCCTCGTCGTTGCGGTCGCGGATAATCCGCTGGATGCTCTCCGGCATCTGCGACACATTCCGCTGCTTGACATACTTGCGGATCTTCATCGCCTGTTCCAGCTCATCAAAGTAGGGCGTGTCCGCCGAGAGAACGACGATTGCCTCGTTGTTGACCTGAGAGTCCATGATAAGCCGCTGATCTCCAACGCCGTAGAGGTCGCTTGCCACGGTGACAATGCGAAGCCGCATTCCGCCAGTGGACGCGCCGTTCAGCGTCTCGTCAACGTACTGATCGTAGGCAAAGTCATACTTGCCGTATTTATATTTCTTTGCCGGATAGATTTCGCCGTAGACCGTCTGAGAAATGCTCTGGACGATCTGTGCGCTGTCAACCGGCGTGTTCTTGATGTCGATGGCAATATCCTGTTCCTCGTCCGTCAGGAAGGCGTAGGTATCGCCATTGCGGGAGATGTAGTTCTGAGACAGAAGGCGTTCCAGAGAAGCCGTGATGGATGCGCGGAGGGCAATCTTGTCCGTGTGAATATCGTCGATCATCAGGATGGCGATGTTCTCGATGTTCGCCTTGACATCTTCAATGTAACGGACAAGGTAGAGCAGCTTGAGGACGTTCACATCCTGCTGCTCCAAGCCGTCGTTGGCATCCGCCGCATTCTGGCAGCGGTCGATGACCCGGCGGATGGCACTCTCCAAGAAGGTATGTACCGTATCATAAAACTGATAGAACGGTACAAGAGCGTTCTCATCCTTATTTTCAATCTTCTGCGCCGCTTCTTGAAAGCCGGATAGCATGGATCGTTCCCCGCCTGAAAGGTGCTTGCCAGAGTTACCATGCTTTCGGATCTCTGCCAGCACTTTTTGAATGATGATAAACTGATACGGCACAAAGGGAAAGGTCGCACTGAACTCTGCCGCGCTGGTAAAACCCTTAATATCGAGAATCGGGTTGTCAAAGGCAAACAGGCTCTTTAAGCCGGACGCTTCCTTTTCATATTCCATTTGCAAAAGATGATCCGCGTCCTCCGTCTTCGCCAGAACACGCTTTTGAATAACCTCATCAACAGACGAGGAAGACAAGCTCAACCGGGTATTAAAACGACCTTGAATCTTGGAAAAGTCGTTGCCTGTAATCTTCACAACGGAATCAATCGCTTCCTGGCTGGTGACCATAACCCAGACCTTGCCCCGGCATTTGTCCCCGATCTCTTCCACCAGAGATTGCAGATTCATCATTAGATCGCCATCATCGCCAATATACTGGCCGACTTCGTCCACGCAAAACAGCAGGCGGAAGTTCCCTTCCTTGCTGTCCACATACTCCTTGATCTCGGAGACGAGCTGCTTGATGCTCATGTCGGCATTTTCTTCGCCGTTGAACCAATTTCGGGCTGCCGTCTCGCTCATGCCGAGAACAGACTGCAAAACCTCAACCACATCATCCTCGAAGAAGGCGGCGGAATCGCGGGTGCCTATCCACTCTTCCCCGTTGACTTCCTTGAAGGCAGCACGGAACGCCTCTGTCTTGCCCTGTTTATCAATAAAGCGCTCCAGCTTTGCCACCTTGAGGTCTTCACCGTAGAAGCCACAGTGGTTATAAAACACCTTCGCAAAGACGCGTAGCACAGCGGTCTTATCCTTGTTGATCGGGCCTTCAATGTCGATGTTAAACAGAATCGATTCCGTGGGAATGCGGACGCATTTCTGCACCGTTGCATACATCATCGGATCGTCAAACTTGTCCGCGAAGTAATCAAAGGCATATTGGCCATCCACTTCTTTATTGGAAAGAAGGTAGGAAAGCATTTTCAAAAAGTGGGATTTACCGCTGCCAAAGAAGCCGGAAATCCAGACGCCGATTTTGTCCGTCGGGTGATCAATGGCTTTCACATAGTTATCAAAAAACGTAGCAAAATGGCGCCGCAGTTCTTTTGTGATTATATACTCGCTCAGTTCCTGTTTTAAGCTCTGCTGGTCATCCTGCGACACCTTGATAACGCCGTTGATGTCACGGTCGATGTCCTTTTGAAACATACTTTGTATTTTCATAGCGCCTTCCTCCAATTACAAAAGGTTGAATGCCCGATAATAGTGCCCGTCCAAAAACTTTCCAAACAATCCTAGGTCTTGTCCGTTGAACGATCCTGGATAAAACATCACAATGGGAATGTCCTCAAATAGATGCTGCATACTGTCCAGCATTTTGTGAGAACGCATAAACGGAAAGATTTTTCCCACGCCGGTTAAAAAGAGAACATCGCCATATTCGTGCGGTTCGTACATCATATATTTTAAAAGCGCTTCCGGCGTTGCAATCTTTTGAAGCTGTTTGAGGAGATATTCTTTCCCTCTTTTTTCTTCCAAGCCGTCTACGGATTTTAAAACACGCTTGTCCTCCAAGAGCCTGAGAAAGATCTCATACAGATCGCATTCCTTAATACGGTACGGCGTTCCGCTCTCCGCTTTCAGCCGGGAAACAAAATCCCTGACGATCAATTCATCTGCCGGATCATAGCAAAACACATGAATACCGACTTCATTGCTCAGCCCTTTATTGGCAAGAAAACTGGGATCGGAAATTCTCTCCCGAATTCTATCCAACGCTTGCTTAATCTCGCTCATTTCAGAGCCTCCTGTCTAAAGCAGTTAAACGCTGCAAGTGCTTCAAAATCTTTATTCCTCCGAATGCCCTCTTCCAACTCTTCACAGAGAAACAATGGAGTCAGTCTTTTCGATTTAACGGTATCCAAAATTCCAACTTCCACCAAGGCCTTTGTAAGCACTTGCTTGATTTTATTGACCGTTGACTCACTCCATTTTGCAATAGCATCGTTTTGCTCTTGCAAATGGGCGAAAAATACATTCAGGTCTTTCCGCGAAAACTCGAAATCCTGACTCCTGAACTTTTCTCCGATCACGCCGACCATGAAGTCCCACACAATGCGGTTGTAGCGCATCATGGCGTAGAGATTGATCTGCTTTGCAATCTCCGCCGGAGCTATGGATATTTCCTGCCGGAGCTGTTCATCGTCTAATGCGTCCAGCCGTTTGTAGCAGCTTCGCACCATGCGGGCAACAAGCCGCTCGGTCGGGTATTGAAACAGATTGTTCTTTTTGATTTCTTCGATAGCATCCTCCACGGATGCCCCGTCGAGGTAATACTTCGATGCAATGCGGATTTCATAAAAGAGGAACTGTTCCGCCGTGATCGTTCCGTTATAGATCAGAGATCGTTCCATTTGCCTCCCCCTCTGAGCCGGCCTCCCAAACTCGCTGTTGTAATATCAAATCCATCGCAGAAAACAGCTGCTCATTTGCCTTCGTCTACAAACTCCACAATGTCCCCGATATTACAGCCGAGGCAAATGCAAATTTTTCTCAGGGCTTCCATCGACACATCTTCGCCCTTTCGCAGCTTTGTCATGGTACTGGAAGACAACCCAGACGCTTTGTGAAGATCGCCCTTGCTCATCTCCTTATCCACAAGCAATTTCCACAGTTTTTTATAGCTTGCTTTCATTATTTTCACCTCAGCACAGAATGTATTTTGACTATACCTTTATCAAAGCCGTATTTCAATAGATTTTCCCTTAATTTTAGACGAATTCGACCGATTTGCATGAATGTTTCATCACATGCGGCACTATGTGCATACCTGGGCCAGGCAAAACCGCATCTTCAATTTCTTTATTTTTCTTCTTTTTTCTGTATTTTATCATAAAAAGAACCGCGCTTTCCTCATAAAGTAAGCGATCCGTTGCCATTCTAAGCCATTCACTTCACCAGCATACACAAATACCCGCCGCGTTTACCATTTTACACCCCCTCTTCTTGCACTCCCATCTTTATAAACACAATCAAAAAGCCCCGAACCCTCGAGGCTTTGCGGCAAATACCGTCCTCCCTATTCAATTGCAGCGCCGGCTCAGCCGCGTCTGCCGGCCGGTTTCCCGTGGTATATCGGCCAAGGGCCATGGAACAAAGGGCCGTTTCGTAGGCAGCGCAGGTTTTTCCGTTATGCCGGTGCCCTGCCAATCCTTCCCTCCGCTGTTAAATCGAAAAGCCCCAACCGAATATCCGAATACGTTCCCGGCGCTTACCCTCCCTTTGCATCGCCTTTCATTCTGTACACTTTGGCCATGATTTTCTAAGCGCCCTATAGGAAATCAAAAAGTTTGCAAACCAACCGGCCGGCACGGCAAGCCAGACAAAGGCTATGCCAAAACGCGGGGCAAAAATCAACGCAACGGACAAGCGAATCGCAAGGTTTACCATATTGGCAATGAGAAACGGCCGCATAATTCCAAGCCCGCGCAGAACGCCGTCTGTTGCCATCTTGATCCCCATAAAGATGAAAAAGTACCCCAGCCATTTCATATAATCCCCGGCTACCTGGTAGGCTAAGGCAGTTCCGTCTTTGCCGAGGAAGAGCGAGGAAATCGGCGTGTGCAGTGTTTCAATCACGATAAAGGCAAGCACTGCAAAACACGCATCCAACACCAATGCGGCATGGTATCCTTGTTTGATCCGCCGGGTTTTGTTTGCCCCAAGGTTCTGGGAAACATACGGCGAAACCGCATTGCCGATGGATACAAAAATCAGAGAAAACACATTCTCCACTCTCATCGTTGCCGCATAACCCGCGAGCGCCTGTGTGCCGAATGGATTTACAACCGCCTGCACGATCATCATGCCGATTGACACCGTAGACTGCTGGAGCACCGACGGAACGGCAATCCGCAGCATGGAACGCAGCTCCTTTCCGTCAAACCAATGAAAGGCGCTGTTGTATCGCTGCATCCGATGCAAAAAAATCAAAAGCGAGAACACGGCGGAAATGCCTTGTGCAATGAGGGTGGCAAGCGCCGCACCGAACACGCCGAGGCCAAGGCCCGCTACCATCCAAAGATCAAAAAGTATATTTAGGACAGAGGAAAAAATCAAAAGTCCCAACGGAATTTTTGATTCCCCGATGGACGTAAACATGGCGGAAAGAATGTTGTACATAAACAAAAACGGAAAGCCCACAAAATAGATTCGCAGATACAACACGGCTTCCTCCAATATATCGGCAGGCGTTTGCAATACGCTCATCATCGAACGGGAAAAGCCAAAGCCAAAAACACAGAGGCATATGCTCAGCACCAAAAAGCTGATCAGCGATGTGGACACAATCGTTTTCATCTTTCCATAATTTTGGGCACCAAAATAACGGCTCACAAGCACACCGGCTCCCACACCGGCGCCCAGCGCCACGCAAATGAAAACATTCGTCAGCGCCGCGCAGGCGCCGACCGCCGCAAGCGCAGAGGACCCGACATACTGGCCGACGATGATCGAATCTGCCATGTTGTATACTTGCTGAAAAAAGCTGCCCAGAATCATAGGCATTGCAAAAACAGTCAATGCTTTAAAGGGCTTATCTGTAATCAAATACTCATCTTTCGCCATTTTTATATTCCTTTATAAATTTCTTCTTTTTATCCGAAAGCAGCGGCATCGCAAGTGCGGCCGTTCGTATCGGTTTCAAAGATTCCGCTTGCAACACAACATCCAACCGACGCAAAATGCACGGGGCCGCCCTGCAACGCTGTATAGATAGTTCGGCTTATTGCATTTCAGGCCCCCTCCGTTGGCTTTGCCGTTCCTCATAAAAGCGCTGCAATTGAACACAAACCATACCCTCTTAAAAAACATCCTTTTCGGCTCATCTGCCTCCCGCGGCACACCCGTTTTCAAAAAGCTGATTTTTGATGATGTTCAGGCTTTGCCCCACGGCATAGTAAACCTCCCCGGGCGATTCGTTTTTGCCGTGCCGATACCAGATATTCATGGCGGCGGGGATAAGGTTTGCCAAAAGCGATACCATATAATCCGCCTCCCGCTCGGAAAGCACAGTCCCTTTTTGAAAGACCTCTTTCATAAAATCTCTGTGTTTCATATGCGTGTCATAGAGAATGCCGGTCAGGTTGTTTTCCACCAGCGTTTGAATCAGAACCCCCTGCACCATCCATTTTTCAATCAGCAGAAGAAAAAAGTCCTGTTTTGTTTGGATTTCATTGCTTCGAAACGCTTTTTCAAGCTGGCTGTAAATCCGGTCGCATTGATACACCAGCACATCCTGCAAGCTGTCAAACAGGCGATAAAAAGTAGCACGGCTGACATATGACTTTTGGTTGATATCGCTGATCCGCAGCTTGTGAAAAGGCTTTTCCTGCAAACACTGCTCCATCCCCTGCCAAATCAGCGCCGCTGATTTTTGCGCCCGTTTATCCGTTGATATATGATACATGACATCCTCCCCTCTTCGTCAATTTCTCCTGTTTTGTATAAGAAATTCTAAGACTATTGTATCACACTTTTTTTGTGATACAATGGTCTCAAAAATAAGCAAAGGGTGCTGCTTATGAAAAAAAACCTTTCCATGGCTGATGATCTCAGCTCTGATAATCGTTCTGATTCTTGATCCCGGCGTTTGTGCCAAAGGTCAACTTTAAGGATAAAAACAGCCCCTGCGCCGGCCAAGCAGCGGTTCCCAAAATCGGTTTTTAAATCGGTAAGCAACGCCGCAAAGGAAGGAGATTGCTATGAAAGAAGTCAAAAATCCAAAAAAGCCTTTGATTTACTACTACATTGTCATCGTATCGGTCATCGTTCTGTTTAACCTGGTGGTGACGCCGCTGCTGCTCAAAGGGCAGGTCACGGATGTGGATTATGGAACCTTTATGACCATGATCGACAATAAAAACATCGGCCGTGTGCAGGTCGAGGATGACAGCATCGTATTTACCGATAAGGACAACACCGCTGTTTATCAGACAGGCACAATGAACGACCCCACCCTCACCCAGCGGCTGTACGATGCCGGCGCAACCTTTACCAAACAGGCGGAAAAAACCACCTCCCCCTGGGTCAGCTTTCTGACCACCGCCATTTTGCCGTTGTTTGTTTTTATCGGTATTGGCCAATACATGCGAAAAAAACTGATCGAGCAGGCCGGCGGCAAAAACTCCATGATGTTCGGCGCTGCCGGAAATTCCAGCGCCAAGGTCTATGTGCAATCCACGCAGGGCATCCGTTTCAGCGATGTTGCCGGCGAGGATGAAGCAAAAGAAAACTTACAGGAAATTGTGGACTATCTGCACAATCCGAAAAAATATACGGAAATCGGCGCCTCCATGCCCAAAGGCCTGCTGCTTGTCGGCCCTCCGGGCACTGGCAAAACCATGCTGGCCAAAGCCGTGGCAGGCGAATCGAATGTCCCGTTTTTCTCCATCTCCGGTTCGGAGTTTGTGGAGATGTTCGTCGGCATGGGCGCCTCCAAGGTGCGCGACCTGTTCAAACAGGCCAAGGAGAAAGCGCCCTGTATCGTGTTTATCGATGAGATCGATGCCATCGGCCAACGGCGCAACAGCGGCAACCTGGGCGGCAACGACGAGCGCGAACAAACCTTAAACCAGCTGCTCACCGAAATGGACGGCTTTGAGGGCAACACGGGCGTTATCATTCTGGCGGCCACCAACCGCCCCGAATCGCTTGACCCTGCCTTAACCCGCCCCGGCCGGTTTGACCGCCGCGTTCCCGTAGAACTGCCGGACTTAAAAGGCCGCGAAGCCATCCTGCGCGTCCACGCCAAGAAGATTAAAACCGCCCCGGATGTAAATTTCCATACCGTAGCGCGCATGGCCTCCGGTGCATCGGGGGCAGAGCTGGCCAATATCGTCAACGAAGCCGCTTTGCGGGCTGTCCGCGCAGGGCGCAAAGCCGTCACGGAAGCGGACTTGGAAGAAAGCATCGAAGTGGTCATTGCGGGCTATCAGAAGAAAAACGCCGTTCTGTCCGATCATGAAAAGCTCGTGGTATCCTATCACGAAATCGGCCATGCCCTTGTCGCCGCCCTGCAAAGCCATTCCGCCCCCGTGCAGAAAATCACCATCATTCCCCGCACCTCCGGCGCGCTTGGTTATACCATGCAGATAGACACCGGGGATAAATACCTGATGACCAAAGAGGAAATCGAAAACAAGATCGCCACCTTCACCGGCGGCCGCGCCGCGGAGGAAGTGGTGTTCCGCTCCATCACCACCGGGGCCTCCAACGATATTGAACAGGCCACCAAGCTGGCGCGCGCCATGATCACCCGCTATGGCATGAATGAAGAGTTTGACATGGTGGCGCTGGAAACCGTCAACAACCAATACCTTGGCGGAGACGCCTCTCTGGCCTGCTCCGCGCAGACCCAGCGCGAAATCGACCAGAAAGTCGTGGCGCTGGTAAAAAAGCAGCACGAAAAGGCCCTTCATATCCTGTCCGAGCATCGTGCAAAGCTGGATGAGCTGGCAAAGTTCCTCTATGAAAAAGAAACCATCACCGGGGATGAATTTATGGAAATTTTGCATCGCGGAGGTGACAACGCATGAAAGGGCGTTCCGGTTTTGGCCGGTTTGCAATTGTAGAAGGCCTTCTGCTGATCCTTTTGGGCGGATACACGCTCGCGCGCCCCGACCAAGCGTTAACCGCTTTCATTGTTCTGTATGGCATTATGGCCGTGCTCATGGGCATTGCGGATATTCTTCTGTATATCCGGATAGAGCGCTATGTCGGCTTTGGCCCCTTTATTTCGCTGATTTCCGGCACATTGAGCGTCATGGCCGGCGCGGTGCTGCTGTTCAATCCCAACGCGGGAAAAATCGTTCTTACGGTATTGTTTCCCCTGTGGTTTCTTGCCCATTGCGTTTCCCGGCTGTCAAACCTAACCGCAATCCGTCTGTTCACCGGCAATTTTAACTATTACTTTTCGCTGGTTTTGAATCTTTTAGGGCTCATTCTCGGAATGCTGATGCTGGTCAATCCGTGGCTGTCTTGGGCCTCCATCCGCTATATCATCGGCTTTTATCTGGTGTTGCTTGGCATCGACTGCATTGCATTGGCAATCAGCCAAATCGGTTCCGGCCACTGATTTTATCACCCTATCCGAAACTGCCGCTGCGCTTTCTAAAGCGGTTTGCGGCTTTCCCCTTGCGGCCGACAGCTTATCTGTCGGCCGTATTTTTTGCAAAGCAATCCGCCATCATTGCATTGAAACCCATGCGTTATTTTCGATTCTGCCAAAAACCCTTTCCTCGGAATAACCCCTTGCAAACGCCCCCTTGGGTTTCCGCTTGATGGGTTGCGTGCAGCATTGAAAGCATCCGGTTTGATACACAATCCCCAAAACCGCAAGAACATCGGTTCCCAATTACAACCGCACAAAAATCCACAATCCTTAAAACGCACAAAACCCCGCCGCAGAATCGCTCTGCAGCGGGGTTTCTGATTTTTCTCAAAACAGCCGAAACGCCTGATTGTAAGCGGCTTTCGGGCATAAAGCGTTCTCCGCAGTTTGATAGACCCCCATTAAGGGCGTGCCGTATTTCACCTCTGTCGCTCTGCCCGCATAGCGTAGACAACCGAAATTTATTTACCACCCTCATTTGTTTCGTGCGACGGTCGGTTCTCCGCCGTCCAGTGTTTCGGGTTCGTATCATCCGGGGCAAGGCCGGCCAGAATGGCTTCATAGTGCGCCACCTTGTCATCCATATATTTTACGGTAGCTTTTGCTTGTTCCATCCTCTTATAGGCTTCCTCTCGTTGCTTAAGAATAATCGTATACCTTGCCCGCAGATTTTCCTCCGATTCCTCCATCAGACAAAGGCGGCAATACGCCCGAATATCCTCAATGGACGCACCGCAGCCCTTCAAGCACTTGATGCCCTGCATCCAGTTGACGGATTCGTCATTGAACACCCGGCGGTTGCCCCCGTCCCGTTCACAGGGCAATAAGCCTTCATCGGTATAAAAGCGCAGCGTATGCTCTGTTACATCGAACATCTCCGCCATCTGTTTTATTGTATAGTCCATTGCGCCCTCCGAAAATATAAAAATCCTCTTGACTTCGTGTTACTCGAACTTTTTACAATGAGTATAGTATGGAGCGAATCTCTGTGCAATATGAAAACGGAGGACAACGTAATGGAATATTTAACTTTGCATAACGGCGTCCAAATGCCGCTTGTCGGTTTCGGCACCTTTATGCTCAGCGAAAAAACCTGTACCGAGGCAGTTGCTTTGGCAATCGAAAGCGGCTATCGCATGATCGATACGGCGGAAGCCTACGGCAACGAAAAAGAGGTCGGAGAAGGGATGAAAAAAAGCGGGATTGACCGCAAAGAGCTATTTCTTGTCACCAAGGTAAACTTCAAATCCTACGAAAATGCCGAGCAGACGGTTATGCAGTCGCTTGCCAATTTGCAGACGGACTATATCGACCTGCTGCTCCTGCATTGGCCTTTTGCCAACTACTATGCGGCGTGGCGTGTTTTGGAGAAATTGTACGCAGAAGGCAAAGTCCGTGCTATTGGTGTTTCCAACTTCGAGCCGGATCAGCTTCTTGATTTGATTGCCTACAATCAGGTCATCCCGGCGGTGAACCAGATTGAAACCAATCTCTATTGTCAGCGCAGCGCCGAGCGGATTTGGATGGATAAAAAGCAGGTGGCACACATGGCCTACGCTCCGCTCGGTCAGGGCAACCGCAACGAAATGTTCGCTGAATCTGCCGTGCTGGCCCTCGCCGAAAAATACGGCAAGACCCCCGCACAAATTCTGCTCCGCTTTCTGACGCAAAAAGGCATTGTCGTCATTCCCAAAAGCACTAAGCCGGCGCACATCAAAGAGAATTTTACCCTGTTTGATTTTACACTGTCAGCTGATGAAATGGGCCTGCTTTCCGCACTGGACAAAAAAGAGCCGCTCATCGGCAAGCCGGAAACCCCGGAGCTTGTTGAATTTTCACTAACATGGTAAAGGTAACGGCAAAATGAATCATCTTCTTTTCTTGGGGCAACCGGCTTGGCAGGAAGTGCTCTTACGAAAACGCTGCTTGCCGATACGGGCCGCCGCCTCACCTTGTTCGCCCTCCGCATCCTTGGAAGAGAATCTGTAAATACCGCTGCAAATGATCTCATAAAAATAAAAAAACCACCGATTTTTCGGTGGTTTTGTGGTGGAGACGAGGGGAGTCGAACCCCTGTCCGAAAACCGTCCCTCCGGGCTTTCTCCGAGCGCATTGGACTCTTTACTTTCCCTTACGCGGGCCCCTGTCCACCGGGTTCCGCGCTTGGTAGCTTCATATTGACTGTCAGAGGGTCAAAGCTTTCCCTAAGACAGGGCCCCACCTAATGACGTTTCGGCCCTGTCCGGTGGGAGAGGCAGGCGAAACGTCGCAGCGTTACGCTGCGAGAGCGACTTCGTGTTTGTCGTTTAATTTTTTTGCCGGCTTTTATCGCAGTTCCGGCGCCTGCGGCTCGCTTACCCGGCGTCACGTGTCCCCGTCGAAACCGTTACGTCCCCAGGAAAACAGGAACCGTCCTAGGTTCCTTTCTCATTTTTGCCGTTCTCTAAACGCGCGTTCCATTTCCCGCGCGTCGTCTTTGGCCCTGGCGGCGGCCCGCTTGTCATACAGCTTTTTGCCGCGGCAAACGCCAACCTCCAGCTTGGCCCGGTTCTTGGAAAAATATACGGACAGCGGCACCAGCGTGTAGCCGTCGCGCATCACCTGCGCCTGCAATTTGCGGATTTCCGCCTTATGCAGCAACAGCTTTTTCTCCCTTAGCGGATCGCGGTTAAAGATATTGCCCTGCTCATACGGCGAAATATGAAACCCCAGCACAAACGCCTCGCCGTCGCGAATTTGAATGTAGCTGTCCTGCAGGTTTCCCCGCCCTTTTCTCAGCGATTTTACCTCCGTGCCGCCCAACACCAGGCCCGCCTCTATCCTGTCCTCCACAAAATACTCGTGGTGAGCCCGTCTGTTCTGTATGGCAATTTTTCGTCCTTCGGAAGCCGCCATCGCGCCCACCCCTTTCCTTTGTCTGTTGTATAGTATAGCAGGTTTTGCCCCGCTTTGCCACTATCTGCGCCGGCGCTTTCCTCTGTGCCCGCGTTTTTTTCTGCCTTTGCCCCGCTGCCCTCTGCCGCCGGGCCGCTCCGGCTTTGCGGACACAATTTTTTCCGCCCGTTCCAGTTGAAATTCCACCCGGCGCATCGCCAAATCCACCGCCGTTACCTGCACGCAGACCCGCTGCCCTAAGGCATACACCGTGCCGGTAGCCTTTCCGATCAGGCGAAACAGCTGCTCATCATAAATGTAATAATCATCCTCCAGCGAGGCAACGGGCACCAGCCCTTCCACCGTGTTTTCCAATTCCACAAATATGCCAAACGCCGTCACCTGGGAAATCACGCCCTCGTAGCGTTCGCCGATCTTGTCCTCCATATATTCCGCGCGCTTTAAATCATCCACCGCGCGCTCGGCCTCCATGGCCACCCGCTCGCATTCGCTGGTGTGGCGGCCCAATTCCGGCATCTCGCGGTGCCGCTGTTCCAGTGCCTTTTCCGAAAGCCCGCCCTGCAATTTGGCAATGATCGCCCTGTGCACCAACACATCCGGATACCGGCGGATGGGCGAAGTGAAATGGCAATAGTGTTTTAACGCCAGGCCGAAATGCCCCAAATCCTCCTCACAATACCGCGCCTTTTTTAAGCTGCGCAGCATCACGCGGCTCACAGCATCGGCGTACGGCTCGTTTTCGCTTGCGCTCAACAGCTGCTGCAAATCCCGCGGCTTTGTTTTCCGCTTCGGCTTTGTAAACGGCACTCCCAACGCTTTGCACATCAGGTAAAACTCCGCCATCTTTTCCTCGGCCGGCTCCTCATGCACCCGGTACAAAAACGGCAGATCGTTTTGCCCGGCAAACTTGGCCGCGCATTCGTTGGCCAGCAGCATACACTCTTCAATCATCCGGTTTGCCACGCCGCGCTCATGCATAAACACATCCACCGCGCGCCCCTGTTCATCCAGCACAAACTCCGATTCCGGAAAATCAAAATCCAAACTTCCGCGCCGCTGTTTGTTTAGCGTCAGCTTTTCACACAGCGCCTGCATGCGCTGCAGCAGCGATAATACCGGCGCATAGTCCTGCTCCAGCGCCTTGTCCCCGCGCTGCAAAATCGCATTTGCATCTTCATAGGTCACCCGGCGATCCACGCAGATCACCCCGCGCGCAAAGCGATAGCTTTGCACATAGCCGTTTTTGTCCACCTGCATAATACAGCTCAGCGTCAGCCGGTCCACCTTCTGGTTCAGCGAACAGATGCCGTTGGAAAGCTGCTCCGGCAGCATCGGCAGCACCGCCCCCGGGAAATATACGCTCGTGCCCCGCTCATACGCTTCTTTATCCAGCGCGCTTTTGGGGCGCACATAATGTGTCACGTCCGCAATATGCACATACAGCGTATACCCGGCCTCCGTTTCTTCCAGCGAAATCGCGTCGTCAAAGTCCCGCGCGTCCGCCCCGTCGATGGTCACGGTTAGCAAGGGCCTAAAATCCTCCCGGCTCTCCGCTTCCTCCGCCGATACCGCCTGCGGCACCTTCGCCGCCGCTTCCAGCGTCTTGGTGTCAAATCTTTCCTTCAGCCCATAATGGCGGATGATGGCCAACAGATCCGCGTCTGCCGAGCCTGCCTGGCCCAAAACCTCCGTCACTTCGCCTTCCGCGTTGCGGTTTGCCTGTTGGTAAGCCGTAATTTTCGCCACCACCAGCTGCCCGTGCTGCGCGCCGCCGGTGCGGCCTTTGGGAATAAACAGATCCGGCAGCCGCCTGTCCTCCGGAATGACAAAAGAAGCGTAGTGCCCCTTTTCCAGCGTACCCACAATTGTTTCCCGCGCCCGCTGCAAAATTTTCAACACTTCGCCCTCGCGCTGCATTCCCTTGCCGCGTTTGCTCGGCGCAAAGGTGCGCACCAGCGCCCGGTCGCCGTGCATGGCGCCCGATAGTACCCCCTGCGGCAAAAAAACGTCCTCTCCGCCATCCTCCGGCAGCAAAAAAGCAAACCCTTTGCGTGTGCCTTGAATCCGTCCGCGCACACAGCCCAAAAGCCGCGGCAGCGCCACTTTGCCCCGCTTGGTTTGCAGCACTTCTCCCTCTTCTGCCAAACGGCATACCAGCGCTTCTGCCTGCTCTTGCGGTATTGCCAGCGCACATCTCAGTTCCGCCAAAGAAACCGGCGCACTCTGCTCCGCCAAATATTCCAATAAATCTCGCCTAATGGCCTCTTCCAACGTTTTTTCCTCCTGTTGCCGCCCACAGGGCCGGCCCAAATACGCCTCCGCCTTTTCCGCGTTTTGTTTTTCTCTGTCTCCCCGGCGTTGTGCGCTCTTGTTAACTCTATCTTTTTACAAACCGCGCTTATGCCCGGCTGCTGTTTTTCTATCCTTGCAATCCTTTTATTCCGCTTAGCTTCCCCGCTTTGCCGCTGTCCATGGATTTGTGTCCTTTTCTCCTATAAGCGATTCGCAATGCCATTTTCTGCGGCCTTTTCCCGCCTGTGGCGTTTGCTGCGTTTTCTTTTTCAGCATCTCTTGGCACACCGCCCCGCGCAGCGGCCCGTTCGTTTACACGTTTTGCTCCTATATCGCTTAACTTCGCTTGCCTTTTGCAAAACGCTCCTTTGCCGCCGGGAATCCTCGCACCCGCAGCGCTCCCTGCGCCGCTTTTCCCCGGCACAGATTGCCCGGTGCTTTGCAGAAGACCCGCCCTTTGAAAACCCTTTCTCTTTTGGGCTACCCTCACTTGCCCGGTGCTTCCCTGTGGTATTTTCTTGTTCGCGTCGCCGGCGCCGTTTCCCTTTTGTCGTATTTCTTATTGCAGCAAACCGGCTCATGCCGATGCCATCTCCGTCAACGTCGCTTCTCCCGGCCCCGGTTGGCTTATCCGCTTTCTACCCGGCTTTGTCAACGCCGCTTGTCCGGTTTCCGTTTCCCTATCAACAAGCGTTTCCTCTTTCGCTTGCCCCGGCACGGGTTACTCAGCCGCCTTTCGGGCAATCCGCCCTTTCAAAGCCTTTCATTCACAAAAAAAGCGCCCTTTCAACAAGAGCGCCTTCTGTCACATTCCTTTATCCAAAGATCAAAGCATGCTTTGCATCAAAACCAACGCAAAGGACAACACGCCTACCGCAATGCCGCCGATTTTGGTCATGTTGTTCAGCTTACCTTCCACAGTTCTGGACTTCATCTTGTTTGCATAGGAATCTATGTTTCCCTGCCCAAAGGCCGCGCCCGGGTTGTCGTCCGCCGGTTTTTGCGCCGCAACCACGGCAATTACCAGCACGCAGAGAATACAAAGCAATATTTTACCAATGAGAATGACGGTTGTCACTGGGAAACCCCTCCACTTATTTGTGTATCAGATGGATTATACCATCCCTTTGCGGCAAATGCAAGGGCAATCTTCGGCTCTGCGCCTTTCTCCCACGGAGGTAGTATGCCCCCTTGTGCGCGCCGTCTATCCCGTCAAATTGCCTGTTTGGATTGCTGTCTTATTTTTTCAAATCCAGATAGTTGATGTCAAACACCTTGTTTGTAATAAACAGACATTCCACATCCTCGTCCTTGCCGCCGTGCGTCATCTTGCAGCCCTCTTTAAACCATACAAAGCTGCCCGGCTCAAAATCGCCCTGGTCGGTATGCAGCGTGCCGGAGAGCACATACATCCCATGTGCGCAGTGGTGGTCGTGCAGCGGCGTAATGGCCCCTTTGGGATAACGAATCAGCTTTACCATCATCCCCGTATCTTCGTCGTTCACCAGCGGCCGTTCATAGGTCACATTGCCGGAGTTTTTGCTCACATGCTTATAATCGTCCAAATGCATGTCCTTGCCGTGAATCTCAATCCGATCCTCTTTCATCGTTTCATGCCCCTCTTTCTTTGCCGGCTCTCGCCGTGTTTTTCCTTATTGTATCACGTTTGCGCCAAACGGCCTCCCCTTTTTCTCCTTTTCCGTTGTTTTTCCATCGTTTCGCCCGCCGCTCGCGCCCCGCGTCCGTGTTTGCTTTTTTCCTATGCCCTTTGCCTTTTTTATCTTCGCGTTTGTTCGCTTTGTGCCCCCTTGTTTTTTCTGCCTCCCGTTTTCTTTCCCCGCATCACCCCCGCTTGCATTCTCCTTCCCTCCTGTCTTCTCTTGTCTCCTCCCTCTTTTTTCGGCGCCGCGTATCCCTTTTCTATCTATCCACGCCCTTTTATCTCTCTTGTTCTTTTTCTTCTATCCTACTCCTTTTTCTCCTCCGCCTTCGTCTAAATTGCCCCCTCTTTTCCGCTGGCATATTTATTTCTGTTTTCAATGCTCAATTCCAAACGCACACATCCCTCTATCCCCTATCCGTTGAAATCGTCCCTTCCCAATTCAAATGCCCCCGTTCATTTTTCATGGTCGAAGCAATGGCAAACACCATCCTCCTATGCGCTCCGGCTCATGCCCGTTTGCCTCATGCCCGCCTTGCCCTTTTCGCAAATTCACTATTGTTTGCTTTTTTCTAAATCCGCGCTTACAAACTCCATATCCCGCAATCTCCCTCCCGCAAATTCTCTTCCCTTACATCAATTCTTGACAAACCTTCCGATCTATCAAATCTCCATGATTCACTTTTAATAAATCCCGTTCCCTTCTCCTTGTAAAACAAACGCTCACCCAACCCCTCCCTTCTCTTCCTGTACCTCATTGCCGTATTATTTGTTTTTCCCCGTTCTGTTCGCTTTTTGCGTACCCCGCTCAAAGCCTCCCCCTATCTGCCTTGAACCGGTTCTATCGTTCTCCTTTCTGCACTAGCCGCGATGCCCCTTTTCTTTCCTCTCCCGGCTCCGCCCCCACGCCTTTTTCGTCTTTCCCTTTTCCTTTCGTCATCTTTCTTTTCTCTCCCTTTCTTTTCCTGCCCGCGCTTTCTCTTTATAACCGTCCTTTCCTCCTCACAAACTCCATACCATCATCCCCCCGCTTTCCTCTCTTATCTCTTTTCTGCCAAACCCCTTCCCCTCTTTCACGCGTCCCCCAGCGCCAAGTTTTGCGCGTACCTTCCCGTCTCTGCTTTTACACCTTCACCGCTTACATTCACTTTTCATCCCCCTGCCCCATGCATCCTTTTAGCAATCGCTTCCTTTTCTCCGCATATACCCCGCGCTATCATCCCCCCGCTTTCCTCTCTTATCTCTTTTCTGCCAAACCCATTCACCTCTTTTATACGTCTCCGGCGCCAAGCCTTGCGCTTTTTCTGTCTCCCCTCAGGTTCCCCCTCTTTTCTCTCTGTCGTTACTCCGGCGCGCTCACCGAACACGGTTTCCGCCCGTTTCCCCTTCACTTCCGCATATGCCCCCTTTTCATTTCCCGTCATTTCCCATCGCTAATCCCTTTTCTTCTTTCATTTTCTCCCCACGCCTCTCTTTTTTGCCATAGCCAAACACTTTTTGCAAAAACAATATATTATCGCATAATGATATTTAGATTTTAAATAGGGTTTACAATCCATTAAACAACACTATATTTCATTAAAATCCCTATATTCCATTCTATATTTTCTTCCCTTGTCAACCGTTTCTCCTTTTTGTATAATCAAACTATCCCAAGCATTGAAAGGAGTTTTCCAATGTTGGAATACAGGTTTGATACACAGCTGCTCATCGAGGGTGACAATCTGTCCGAAGATGCCATTCATGATTACATCACGCAAAACATCAAGGGCGACTGCCTTTTGGCCGTCGGCGATGAACACCTCATCAAAATTCACTACCACACCAACGAGCCCTGGCAGGTTTTGGAATATTGCGCCGGCCAAGGCGATATCTACGATATTGTCGTAGAAAATATGGAACGCCAGGAACAAGGCCTGCACGGCTGATCTCCCCCGGCCCGCGCAGTGGCTCTTTGCCAATGCTGTGGGCGTCCGGCTGTTCGGCTGCCTTGCGCAATGCACCACGAAAGCGTTACTCTTTAGGGCAAGCCGGCCAAACGGCCCGCTCTCTGCGGTCTTTTCTCATTCGCAACGTTTGCGCCGGTTTTCCGCCTATCCTATTTCTGCCCATTGGCCCGCACATCGGCGGGCCTTTTTCTTTTGCCTGCTTTTGCGTTTTGCATGGCTTCCTGCCGCGGTTTTCTTCCCTTTTTCATAAGCCGTCGTCGCGATTTTATCGGCTCAAGACCATTCTTTGTCTATCTCCCCCGCCAAACAAACCCTCTCCGTTTTCATCTTTCCCTTTATCTTAACTACGCCGCCCCTTCTCCTCACATTCTGTGAACTCCTCTCCTGCCGATCCGACCCTTTTCCCTCTCTCCATCCCCTCATCCGTCTCCGCATTCCGTCCTTTTTCATTATCGCCATAGCTCCTCTTTTCCTCCATCCCCTTCCCAACGCCTGCTTTCATACAATCTTTCCCGCCTCATTTTCGCTGTCAAATACGCTTTCGCCGCCCGCTTGCCTCATTTCTCGCTGTTTTTCCTTTCTCCCCGCCTTTTCTCAAGCGCCATTTCCCCGTTTATCTTCGTCATCAACCGCGCCCTTTTTCTTTCCCTTGTCCTTTCTCTCGCCGGCAGACAGCGCTTTCTTCTCCTTTCTCTCTTATCTCCACCGTTCTTTTCCCGCACTTTTCCCTATACAAAAAGCCCTCCGCATGAAAAATCTCCATGCAGAGGGCTCTTTTCTTTCTCTTCGCTTAAACCCGGCGTCTCTTTCTCCCGGCTTTCAACCGATCTGCTTTCGCATTCAGCCTTCCGGCCGCCGCCAATCTTAAATTTTTTCTTAGGCCGCCTGTTTTTTCCGTTCGTTTTCCCGGAATATCCCTTTCGCCTGTCTATTTCTCCGTCCGGTCAAAAGGGAATTTTTACGGATTCAGATAAAATCCACCATTTCTTCCAACGGTTTTCTCTTTTCGTGGTTGTGTCCGGGCTGCCCTGCCGGATAGCCAATCGGGAAAATCCCTACGATTTCATACCCTTCCATCTCCGGAAATTCCGAAATCAACACCGCCGGGTCTATCCGGCCCACCCAGGTGGTGCCCAGGCCCTGCTCGCAAACGGAAAGCAGGATATGCGCGCCCACAATGCCGCCGTCCACATCCGCAAAATTATGCCCGTCGTCCGCCCGCGTCCAGGCCTGCTCCGGCTTTACGCCCAGCACCAACGCCGCCGGTGCGCCAAAGCCGTAGGGCGTCGCTTTGTTGATGCGCGCCATCCCCTCTTCCGTCGTCACCACCCAAATGTGAAACGGCTGCGCATTGGTCGCTGTAGGCGCGCTGTTTGCCACTTTCACAATGGCCTCCAGCTTCTCTTTTTCCACCGGCGTCTTTTCAAACGCCCGCACAGAATACCTCTGTTTTGCCATTTGTTCAAACGTCATGTTCTTTCCCTCCAACAATTTTATTTCGTTTTATCCGCTTCCCGGGGCACAATGCTGTCTTTCCTATATGTCTGCCCCCAGCGATACATCTCCTCCAAAACCGGGGCCAGCGTTTTCCCGTATTCCGTAATACTGTATTCCGTTTTCGGCGGCACCACCGGATACACCGTTCTGCGCACCGCGCCATCCTCTTCCAATTCCCGCAGCTGCTGGGTCAGCATTTTCGGCGTCGCCTGCGGCACAAGGCGCGCAAGCTCGTGATACCGCAGCGTTTTCTTCAAAAGATTATGCAAAATAATCGCCTTGTATTTCCCGCCGATAATGCCCAACGCCGCGTCGATCGGGCAATAATAGGTCGTTCTTCTCGCCTGTTTTGCCATGCTGCTTCCCTCCGGTTTTTTACGCTTTCAGTATAAAATACATCTTTCTGTTTCGCAAGTATGCACTTTTTAGTATAATACTATCTTAAAAGATAGTATGGATTCTTCCGGGCTTTTTCCGCGTTTTAATCCTCTCTCTCGCCCTTTTGCAATTTCCTCCCTGTCTTTCTTCCCGGTTTCTCGCATTCCTCCCTGCCGCTCCCTTCTTTTCTCCCGTTTTCCCTGTCCTCGTTCCCCCTCATACCTCCGGCATGCCGTCTGTTTTTTCAATACAATCCCGACATCCAAAGCAGCGTCTGCCCGCGCAGTTTTCTCTTCTTGCTTCGCTTTCTGCCAAAACATCTCCGTTGTTTTCGCACAACGCCTTTAGACGCCCCCTTTCCCGCAAATGGCTTTGTAATAGGCACCCTTTCCCTTTATCGGTTTCTCCTTTGCTTTCTTTTTTGCTAAACACACCCCTTGAAACGCCGGGCTGTCCCTTTTATGAAACAGAGCCCTGCCAGGATCGCCTCTGCCTTTGAAAAGCTTACTCTTTTCAAAAACGCAATCCGGATCATCCTATCTTCATTTCCCCCTCTCCGCTCTTTTTCTCGGCTCCAATCCTCCGGAAAACAAATAAATGCAGAGACCCTATCCCCTTACGCTTGCCCTGCTGTTTTCCATATGAAAATCCTTCGTTTTGCCTTTTCTGCATTGGTCAGCTTTGCCCGTCATCGCCACAACCTCGCTTTTTATACCATATATAAAATAAAAAAACCTTGAGATAAGAGCCATTCACTCCTATCCCAAGGTTTCCTTTTTCTGTTTTGCCGTGTTAAACGAGCAGGCTCTTGCCTGTCATTTCCGCCGGCTGCGGCAGGTTCATCAGCGCCAGCATCGTGGGGGCCAAATCGCACAGCGCGCCGCCGTCTGCCAGTTTGCGTTCCGGATGGGCCGGGTCCGCCAACAGCAACGGCACAGGGCTGGTGGAATGGGCGGTCATCGGGCCGCCGTTTTCGTCGATCATCTTCTCTGCGTTGCCATGGTCCGCCGTGAGCAATACACAGCCGCCCGTGGCCAGCACAGCGTCGATCACCTTGCCCGCGCATTCGTCCACAGCTTCCACTGCTTTAATCGCCGCTTCCATCACGCCGGTATGGCCTACCATATCGGGGTTGGCAAAGTTTAAGATCATCACGTCATACTTGCCGGATTCAATGCGTTTCACCGCTTCCTCCGCCACTTCATACGCGCTCATCTCGGGCTTCAAGTCATACGTTGCCACCTTCGGAGAGGGGATCAGCGCCCTGTCTTCGCCCGGGTTTTCCTTTTCTACCCCGCCGTTAAAGAAGAACGTCACATGCGCATATTTTTCCGTTTCGGCAATGCGCAGCTGCGTCTTATGTTGGCTGGCCAGGTATTCGCCCAGCGTGTTTTTCAGCGTTTCCGGTTTAAACGCCACTTCCAATTTATCCGCAAACGTCGCGTCATACTGCGTCATGCTGACATATTGGAGCGGGAAATATCCGTTCTTTCTTTCAAAGCCGTCAAAGTCTTCAAAGATCAGCGAACGGGTAATTTCTCTGGCCCGGTCCGGACGGAAGTTTGCAAAGATCACGCTGTCTCCCGCCTGAATCGTCGCCACAGGCGCATCGTTTTCCGTAATCACGATGGGTTTGATGAATTCATCCGTATCCCCGTTGTCATAGCTTTTCTGCACCATCGCCACCGGGTCCGTCCCGCGGTTTCCTTCGCCCAGCACCATGGCGTTATAAGCCTGTTCCACGCGCTCCCAACGGTTGTCGCGGTCCATGGCATAGTAACGGCCGATGATGGTAGCGATCTTGCCAACGCCCAGCTCTGCCAGTTTTTTCTGCACCTGCTCAATAAAGCCTTTGCCGCTTGTCGGCGGCACGTCGCGGCCGTCCATAAAGCAATGCAGATACACCTTTTGCAGGCCCTGCTGTTTGGCCATCTCCACCAGCGCCAGGAAATGGTTGATGTGGCTGTGCACGCCGCCATCGGAGCACAGCGCAAACAAATGCAGCGCCTTATCGTTGTCCTTTGCGGCTTTCATCGCGTCCAAAAACGCCGGATTTTTGAAGAAATCCCCGTCTTGAATCGCTTTTGTAATTCGGGTCAGCTCCTGATACACCACGCGTCCCGCGCCGATGTTCAGGTGCCCCACTTCGGAATTGCCCATCTGCCCTTCCGGCAGCCCCACGGCCAGGCCGCTGGCGTTCAGGCTGGTGTTCGGATATTTGGCAAACAGCGCATCCAGATGAGGCGTCTTGGCCTGGGCAATGGCATTGCCCTCGGTTTGAGGGTTTTTGCCAAAGCCGTCCAAGATAATCAATGCGGTCATGGGTTTTGCCATTGTGCTACCTCTTAGTGGTTGTTAACCAATTTGGAGAAGTCTACCGGTTTCAAAGCCGCGCCGCCGATCAGGCCGCCGTCGATTTCCGGCTGTGCCATCAAATCTGCCACGTTGCCGGCGTTCATGCTGCCGCCGTACTGAATGCGGATGTTTTCGCCCACTTCAGCGCCGAATTCTTTGGCAATCGCCGCACGGATCACGCCGCAAACGCGGTTTGCTTCGTCCGCCGTAGCGGTTTTGCCGGTGCCGATGGCCCATACCGGTTCATAAGCGATCACGATGGTGGAGAAATCTTTCACGCCCTGCAGGGCCGCGATGGTCTGGTCGGAAACCAGCTTATCCGTTACGCCCGCTTCACGCTGTTCCAGCGTTTCGCCTACGCAGATGATGGGTTTCAGGTTGTGAGCCAGCGCGCTCAGCACTTTTTTGTTTACCGTTTCGTCGGTTTCTGCAAAATACTGACGGCGTTCGCTGTGGCCCAGGATTACATATTCAACTTCCAGTTCGTTGAGCATAACCGGGCTGGTTTCGCCGGTGAAGGCGCCTTTTTCTTCCCAGTGCATGTTCTGTGCGCCCAGGTGAATGTTGGAGCCTTTGATGTATTCTTTCACAGCCGGGATCGTGATGGCCGGCGGGCAAACAACCACTTCGGTCGTGGTGTTGTCTTTCACCAGCGGCAAAATGCCTTCGATCAGGGTCTTCGCCTCAGAGGGCGTCATGTTCATTTTCCAGTTGCCAGCAATAATGGGTTTACGCATAGGATAGTTCCTCCTTCATATTGTCATGCGCCGGAAAGTCCGGCGCATTGTGTCAAAAACAGATTCTTATTTGTTCGGAATGCAGGCAATGCCCGGCAGTTCCAAGCCCTGCAGGAATTCCAAAGAAGCGCCGCCGCCGGTGGAGATGTGCGTCATCTTGTCGCCATAGCCCAGCTGTTTTACAGCCGCTGCGCTGTCGCCGCCGCCGATGATGGTAGTAGCGTCCGCTTCCGCCATCGCTTCTGCGATCGCTTTGGTGCCGTTTGCAAAGGCTTCAAATTCGAATACGCCCATCGGTCCGTTCCAAACAACGGTCTTGGCACTCTTGATGGCTTCTGCAAACAAAGCGCGGGTTTCCGGTCCGATATCCAGGCCCTGCCAGCCGTCCGGAATCTCGTTGGCTTTTACCACTTTGTTTTCCGCGTCTGCGGCAAACTCTTTGGCCACCACAGTGTCCACCGGGATCAGCAGTTTTACGCCTTTGGCTTCCGCTTTTTCCATCAGTTCTTTGGCAAAGCCGATGTTCTCTTCATCCAGCAAAGAATCGCCGATGCCGTAGCCTTTGGCTTTCAGGAAGGTAAACGCCATGCCGCCGCCGATGATCAGGGTATCCACTTTTTCCAGCAGGTTTGTGATCACGCCGATCTTGTCTTTTACCTTCGCGCCGCCCAAAATCGCCACGAACGGACGATCCGGGTCTTCCAGGGCTTTGCCCATCACGGCCACTTCTTTTTCAATCAGGTAGCCGCAGTATGCCGGCAGATAATCCGCCACGCCCGCCGTGGAGGCATGGGCACGGTGCGCCGTACCAAACGCGTCGTTTACATATACATCCGCCAGGCTTGCCAGCGCTTTGGAGAATTCCGGATCGTTTTTGGTTTCTTCGTTGTGGAAACGCACGTTTTCCAGCACAACGATTTCGCCGTCTTTCATTTCCGCTACGCATTTTTTTGCGTCATCGCCAACCACATCTTTGGCCATGATCACTTTGGTGTCTACCAATTCGCCCAGGCGTTTTGCCACCGGCGCCAGGGAGAATTTCATGTTAAATTCGCCTTTCGGGCGGCCCAGATGGGAGCAGAGGATCACCTTTGCGCCATGCTCGTACAAATACTTGATGGACGGCAGTGCCCCCATGATACGGGTTTCGTCGGTAATTTCACCGGTTTCCTTGTCCATCGGGACGTTGAAATCCACACGCATCAATACGCGCTTGCCCTTGAGATCCTGAATGTCTTCAATGCTACGTTTATTCATGGATACACACTCCTTTAAAAGATTTCCAAATGATAAAAAAACGGGCAGGAAAAACGCAATTTTCCCCATTAACCATTGTATCCTACGGGCGCAAAAAATCAAGATATATTTGTGAAAAAACTGCACAAGCGCCCCAGTTTCTTTTTCCCGCCCCCGCTTTGCCGCAAAAACAATCCCCCGGCCCATTCCTGCGCTCCGCAGGGCATCCGCTGCCCGGCGCTTTGCCGCCTGTTTGGGTTTCTTTCCCTTTTGCGGATTTTTTATCTCCGCGCCGCGCTCCCCGTTTCCCCGCTCTTTTCCCCGCATTGTTCTGCACATAAATCCAAGCGCCCCGGGCAAATCGGCCCGCTTGGCCGGTACAATCGCGCCCTACAAAATAACGCCCGGGCACAAAGCCGCGGGCGTTGTTGTATTTTAGGCCTTTTCTTTTTGCAGCGCAGCAAAATCGCCGTTTTGTATCTTGTGGATATGCCGGGCAATGCGCTCTGCCGGCCAATCCCACCAGGCAAGCGCCTCCAACTGCCGGATGGTTTTTTCGTCAAAGCGCCGGCGAATCTTCTTAGCCGGTACGCCGCCTGCAATCGTATACGGCGGCACGTCCGTTGTCACCACCGCGCGCGTGCCGATGATCGCGCCGTTGCCGATCTTCACCCCCGCCAAAATCACCGCCTGATAGCCGATCCATACATCATGGCCGATTTCAATATCGCCTTTGTTGTCCCACGCCTTGGCAATGTTCTGCACGTCCAATCCCCAGGCTTCGTAAAACAGCGGAAACGGATAGGTTGAAAGCGAGCCCATCGCGTGGTTGGCCGTGTTAAACAAAAAGCGCACCCCGCTGGCAATCGAGCAAAATTTGCCGATCTTCAGCCTGTCATGATTGATAGGATATTGATACAATACGTTCTTTTTCTCAAACAATACGGGATCATATTCAAATTCATGATACATCGTATAGTCCCCCACCGTGATGGCGGGGTTTGTGATGGCCTGGTTCAAGTAAATCGTGTTTTTATCTCCCGTTCTGGGATACAGCGTCTGTGCCGGAATCATCTTTGCTGGGGTTAGATAGCGATACTTTTTACATCTACCATGTTGCGGCGGTCAT
>CAJJKN010000012.1 GCA_905188085.1 uncultured Bacillota bacterium | reverse complement strand
TCCCCCTGCTTCTTTCGCTTCCTTTCCAGCGAGAAAGGAAGAATAAAAAAAGCAAACTTTGTACTAGTACAAACCCGGCTAGAAACGTCCACCCTGCTCAGCACCTTCCTAAAAAATCGTCTTTTCTCTAAAATCCAAAAAGGAACGGACTCTCTTCCTAGCTCTTCCCTAAAAAACCAAAAATCATCTTTCCTTAAAAGTTTGACGAGAAACGTATCCTCCTTCTCTCTCCCACCATCCCAGCACTACACTTTGCCTAGAAACGCTCCCTCCTGCCCCGCACCTTCCACACCTCATCCTAAACCAAACACCTGACGAGAAACGCATCCTCCGCTCCACACCTTCTACACCTTATCCCAATTCAAAAACTTGACGAGAAACGCAAACTCCACCAAGCCTCCAAACGCTCTCCCCCCGTTTTCCAAAAGAAAAAGGGCGGGCCTTTCGGTCCGTCCTTTCAAAGGGGAAAGCAAGGGGAATTTGGGGACATGCGCGCAAATTGCACGCGGAAATGGAGTGAGTTTAGGCAAGTGCTTTCCCCAGGGCCTGGCAATCTTCTGCGGCTGCGTCATCCGGCGCATCCTGGCAAATAACGGGCTCCGCTGCCAACACAGCGCCGTCTTCTTTGCACATCTCTTCCCAGTCGCGCATCCACTGGCCGTCGCCCCAGCCATAGGAGCCAAACAGGCCGATTTTCTTGCCGGCCAATTTGGCGCGGCAATCTTGAAACATCGGATCAAACTCCGATTCTTCCAGCTGCTCGGTGCCCATGGAGGGGCAGCCGAACGCCACGGCGGCAAATTCATCCATCTTATCCGCGGAAAACTCCGCAGACGACAACAGCACAGCCTCTGCGCCCGCGCTTTCCGCGCCGGCCTGCACCTGCTGGGCCATCTGCTCGGTGTTGCCCGTGCCGGACCAATAAACAATGGCTACTTTACTCATGATAAAACCCTCTTTTCACAGTATATTTTCAAGCAGCTACGGTCAGCTGCCAAATGGAAGTCCCATTTTGATAACACTGCGCGTATACATCCGCGCATTTTTTGTATTTGGCAAACAACGCCAGCGCCGCATCCACATTGTCATACACCTGCCAGAGCCCGGCGCACTTGCTGTGCCGGCCCGCATGGCGCAAAAAGCCCAGCACATCGCACAGCGGATAGCCCAAAAACAGCCCGATTTCATGCGGAAACTGCGCATTGTGCGCCATCCGCCGCTTTAACGCGAGCAAACACCCCGCCATATCCTGCGGATAACCCAGATACGACAGCAGCGCGCGTACCTCCAGCCGCTCCAGATCCCGCGCCAACAGCGCCGGGCGATAGACATACACCAGCGCCCGCCCCCGGCCGGGACAGAGCAGCATCAGCCGCAAGCCTTTTTTGGCCAGCTGCTTGGTTAAGGCGAAGATTTCGCGCTGCAAATCATGCAGCCAAAGACCCTGCACGCTAAACAGATTGGCCGTTTTCATCCCCGCCAGCACGGGGGCCGCGTGCCGGGCCAGCAGCGCTTCAAGCATTGGCCTGCCCCACATGCGTTTGCAATAGGCGATGCAGCGCCGCGCCGCTGGCGGAATGCGTGCGCGCCACGGGAATGCGGCAGCGCTTTGCCTGATCCACAGCGGAAATTACCATTTTATGCGAAACGGTATTTGTAAACAAAATCAACAGATCCGGCACGCCCATCTTGCGCTTTAACGAACCGTTTTCCTTGCAAAATACTTTGGCTTTGCAGCCGTAACATTCACAGATTTCCTGATATTGGGCGGCCATACGCTCATTGCCGCCTACGATAACTACGCTCATAGGACACCTCGGTCTGTATTTTGGTTAGCCAAAGCTAACTGATGGGCCGAAAGCAACGGGCCTAAAGCCCGCTGTTTCATCAGTTAGCTTTAACTAACCATAAAGAGAATAGCATAGACAGCGGCGGCTGTCAATGCTGTTCGTCAAAAAAACTTTAGGATTGCGGCGCGGGGGTGGGGAGCGTCTGCGCGCCCTTTTCGCCGATGGAGCGGGTGGTCTGCACGATGGCGTATACCGTCATGGCGGTGCCGTCTTCCGAAAGGCGGGTTTGCAGCACCACGCTTTCCGCCTCTTCCCCCGGCTTTAGCTGCGCCTTTGCGTTTTTCACAGCGGTTTCGGCGGCAGCAGCTTCCGCTTCGGCAAAGGGGCGCGGCTGTTTTTCAAGGGAGACGGGCTGCCAGGTCTGCGTGATGACGCGGGCGGGCCAATACACCGAACACAACAGCTGCACGGTTGTGTTCATCAGCATGGCGTCCCGGCCGGCAGGCGCTTTTTCCAGCGGCACCTGCCAACTGCCCAGCTGCAAAAGCCGCGTGGTATACACGGGGCCTACGGGCGTGGGTGCTTCGCTTGTCATGGGCACGGTATGGCTGCCCGCAACGCTGACGGTGGCCTTCACCTCGCCGCGCGCTTCCACGGTGCGCGCCGGGCCCTCTTCGCGCTCGATCACGCCGGAAATGAGCACCTCGCCTTTTTTCACCGTCTGCCCCTGTTTCACCTTGGCTACCCCCTCCAGCGCCGTGATGGACTGCACCACCCCGTCCTCTGCGGCCACGATGTCGCACGGTGCGCCGGGGGCAAACAACTCCGGCGCGGGCACGGCGGGAATGATTTCCAAGCTGAGGGTAGTGCCGGTGCGGTTGGCCAAAAGGCCGGCGGCCTCCGGCAATTGCAACAGCAGCACGCGCTCGATTTCCTTAAGCCGCATATGCCCCCAAAACGCGCCGGGGCCGTAGCCGTTTTCTTCGGCCAGTTGATAGAGCTTTTGGGCCAGTTCCCCTTCTGCACCGATGATCTTCACACGCCAGACAAACTGTACGGACACCACGCTGCCCACCACCAGCAGCGCCAGCCCGGCCATCAGCGCGCGGCGGCGAAACAGGCGGTATACCACCCCGGGCACTCCGCAGCTTTTTTGCCAGGCAAACCGGCAGGGCAACCGCTCTGCAAGGCGCAGGCAGGCTTTTTTCTGCGAAAGCGGCACGCAGGCGGTGACGGTCAATCTGTCCTGCCGGCGGATTTGCCAGAGGGTGATGCCGTTTTGGTCCAAAAAATTCAACGCGCGCTCTGTGCCCATGCCCTTGAATTCCACTTTGCCATAGCCGCAAAGCCATTGTATAAAACTAACGCGCATGCTCTGTTTCCCCCTGCCAGGTTACGCTGTCGATCCGCCCGCCGATGCGCACAGCCCCGCCGCTCATATGGTCCAGCATGAGGGCCTTGCCGCGGATGCACACCGCGCCGTTTCCCGCCCGAAAGCAGATTTCTTTCGGCGTATATGCCAAAAGGCCGCCGTGGTTTTCCACAAACGCCGGCCCCTGCCCGATGACCGTGACGCGCGGCTGATTGATTTTCAGCTCCACGGGCAGGTCCATCCAATGCGGCTTGGGCCCGCCGGTTCGTTTTTTCTGCTCTGCCACCATCGCACCTCCCCTTTGAAGATATGAGCCGGGCCGAATGTTCATGCAAAAGCGCGCGCCGGGCACACAAAAAAGGCGCGCGTTTGCCCGGGCCTTCGTTTTTTATCGGCAGAGCGCCCTGCCAACCGCACAAAACCTGCCGGCCGCCCTGCCGACCGATAATTTTTACGGATTATACAGGCACGCCATAGCAAAGGCCCCTTTGCGCCGGGCAGCGCCAAAAAACACAAATAAAAATAGCGTACTGTTTGCACGCCCTTTGCCCACGAGATTTTGCGTTTTTATACCGTCTGTAAATTTGGAAAGTCCTCGAGCCGCCGTACCGGATTTTGCCTGTGCCCCGCGCAAGACCATTGAACACACTTTGCCTGGACAGGGTTTGCTGCGTATAGCCGTTTCTTTTTGCAAAGATCCGGGGCAGCGCTGCCTGTTGTATTTTCCATGGGCAGAACCCAAAAATTGGCAAAACAAAAAGGCGCAGCGCGCCGTTTGCCCGGTATATATTTCGCGGTTTCTTAGCCGGGCACACAAAGCCTAAGCGCGGCTCTTCCCCGGCACGCAGGTTTTCTACGCCTATGCCCCGCGGCCGGTTTGGGCATAGCCCCGGAAAACAACGGGCCGAAACAAGGCAAAACAAAAAGGCGCGCACAAGCACGCCTTTTTCTTTTATTTTTTCTTATGGAAGAGTTTGCCAAAGCCGTTGTTGTTATCCTTTTCCTCTTTGCCTTCCAAGGATTCTTCAAAGGACAACAGCAGCTGACGCTGCTTTTCATTCAGCCGTTTTGGCACCTCCACATTCAGCGCCACATACAAATCGCCTCTGCCAAGGCCGCGCAGCCGCGGCATGCCCTGCCCTTTCAAGCGGAACACCGTGCCGGGCTGTGTGCCCTCCGGCACATGGTATTTCACCGGCTGATCGATCGTAGGCACGATGATATCGCCGCCCAGGGCCGCGCGCACAAAGGAAATATCCAGCTGCATGGAAAGGTCCGGCCCGCTGCGCTCGAATACATCGTCCCGGCGGACGGACACCACCACGTTGATGTCTCCCGGAGGGCCGCCCTGTGTGCCGGCTTCGCCCTCGCCGGAGATGGTGATGATCTGCCCATCGTCTATGCCGGCGGGGATGTTTACCCTAATCTTGCGCTTTTTATACTGCACGCCTTTGCCGCCGCAATCCGGGCACGGGTCTTTGATGATTTTGCCCGTGCCGCCGCAGACCGGGCAGGTGGTCACGTTCATCATCTGCCCCAGCGGCGTGCGCTGCACGGTTTGCACCTGGCCGGTGCCGCCGCAATGGGTACAGGTTTCGGGGTGGGTGCCTTTTTTGGCGCCCGTGCCGCCGCAGGAAGCACACGCCTCGTTGCGGCCGATATTCACCTGCTTTGTAACGCCGGTATAGGCCTGCTTTAAGTCTATGGCAATATCCACCCGCAGGCTGCGCCCTCTGTGGGGGCCTGCCCTGCGCGCAGAGCTCTGGCCGCCAAAGCCGCCGCCGAAGATGGAGCCGAAAATATCTTCAAACCCGCCAAAGCCGCCAAAGCCGCCGCCGAAACCGCCGGGCCCCGGGCCCTGGCCGCTGGCCGCCTTGGTGAAGGCGTCATGGCCCATCCGATCGTACTGGCTGCGCTTTTCCGCATCGGACAAAACGCTGTACGCCTCGTTGACCTCCTTAAATTTTTCCTCCGCCTCGGCCGCTTTGTCTCCCTTGTTCATATCCGGGTGATATTTTTTTGCCAATTGGCGATACGCTTTTTTAATTTCTGCGTCCGAAGCGCCGCGCTGTACGCCCAGGACCTCATAATAATTGCGTGCCAAAGCCACATTCCTCCCTGCGGATCAAAAGCCGCCCACGCCAAACGCTGCCGCAAAACTGGGCGGCAGCGTAAGCACGTCGGCATTTTTTAAGTCCGTTCTTATTTGTCGTCGTCCACCACTTCATAGTCGGCATCGACCACGTCATCGTTGCCGCCTGCGCTCTGCTGGCCGCCGGCAGCGCCGCCCATATCCGGGCCCGCGCCGGTGTTCATGTCCGGCCCGGCCTGCTGATAGACCTTGCTAAACACTTCGGACGATTTGTTTTTCAGCGCCTCGGTTTCCTGTTTCAAAGCGTCTGTATCGCCGCTGCCCATCTTGGCGCGCACGGCGGAAACAGCCGCTTCCAGCGCTTTTTTATCCTCATCGGAAATCTTATCCGACAGATCTTTCATGGATTTTTCTACCTGATAGCAAATGCTGTCCGCATCGTTTTGCGCATCCACCTCTTCGCGGCGTTTTCTGTCCTCTTCGGCATACTGGGCCGCTTCGTCCATGGCCTTTTTGATTTCCGCATCGCTCAGTTTGGTAGAAGCGGTGATGGTCACCTTCTGCTCTTTGCCGGTGCCCATGTCCTTAGCGGACACGTTTACAATGCCGTTGGCGTCGATATCGAACGTAACCTCGATCTGCGGCACGCCGCGCGGCGCCGGCGCAATGCCGCTGAGCTGGAACCGGCCCAGGGTCTTGTTATACTGCGCCATTTCGCGTTCGCCCTGCAAAACATGCACATCCACAGCCGTCTGGTTGTCTGCCGCGGTGGAGAAGATCTGGCTCTTCTTTGTCGGGATGGTGGTGTTCTTTTCAATCAATTTGGTGAACACGCCGCCCATGGTTTCAATGCCCAAGGACAACGGGGTTACATCCAGCAGCAATACATCCGTCACGGAGCCGGACAACACGCCGCCCTGAATCGCAGCGCCGATGGCCACGCATTCGTCCGGGTTAATGCCCTTAAACGGCTCTTTGCCGGTAATGCGTTTTACGGCATCCTGCACGGCCGGGATACGGGAAGAACCGCCTACCAAAATCACCTTGTCGATTTCGTTGGTGGCCAGGCCCGCATCTTTGATGGCCTGTAGCGTCGGCCCTACGGTTTTTTCTACCAGGTCCGCGGTCAGTTCGTTAAATTTAGCGCGGGTCAGCGTCATATCCATATGGCGCGGGCCGGAAGCGTCCGCCGTGATAAACGGCAGGTTGATGTTGGTTTCCGCCGTGGAGGACAGTTCGATCTTCGCCTTTTCCGCCGCTTCTTTGAGCCGCTGCATGGCCATATTGTCTTTAGACAGGTCAATGCCGTCTGTCCGCTGGAATTCGGAAACCATAAAGTCCATAATGCGCTTATCAAAGTCGTCGCCGCCCAAGCGGTTGTTGCCGTTGGTGGCCAGCACTTCAAACACGCCGTCGCCGATTTCCATCAGCGAAACATCAAACGTGCCGCCGCCCAAGTCGTAGACCAAAATTTTGCCGGAGCCTTCTTTATCCAGCCCGTAAGCCAAAGCCGCAGCCGTAGGCTCGTTGATGATACGCAGCACTTCCAGCCCTGCGATGGAGCCGGCGTCTTTGGTGGCCTGGCGCTGTGCGTCGGTAAAGTAGGCCGGCACGGTGATCACCGCCTGGGTCACTTTGCCGCCGAGATAGCCTTCGGCATCCGCCTTCAATTTTTGCAGGATCATCGCGCTGATCTCCTGCGGGGAATAGGATTTGCCGTCGATGGTCACTTTGCGGTCCGTGCCCATATCGCGCTTGATGGAGGCGATGGTGCGGTCCGGGTTTGTAATGGCCTGACGCTTTGCAATCTGGCCCACCAGACGTTCTCCCGATTTGGAAAATGCCACAACGGACGGGGTCGTCCGCGCACCTTCCGCATTTGCAATAACGGTGGGTTCGCCACCTTCCATGACAGCCACGCAACTGTTTGTGGTGCCAAGGTCAATTCCGATAACTTTAGACATGATCGCATTCCTCCTGTTTGCGTAAAATTGTTTTCTTTTTTATGGTAAGCTTATGTGCTAACAATATACTTTGACCGTAGCGTAGCGGATGACTTTTTCCTTAAACAAATAGCCATCCTGCAACACCTGGGCTACGGTGTCCTTTTTCTCCTCATCCTCTGTTTCCTCCTGCAAAATCGCATGATGGAAATTCGGGTCAAACGCGGCGCCCTCGGCCTGTATTTTTTCCAGCCCTTTTTTTCCGAAGATATCAAAGAACTGATCCAAACACATCTGCACGCCGCGGGCCATCTGGTTCGCCTCGGCGTTTTCCACGCTGGCCACCGCGCGCTGCAAATTATCTATCACCGGCAAAATCGCCTGGATCATCAAGCTTTCGCCCTGCTCGGTTGCGGCCTGTTTTTCCGCCGTGCTGCGCTTTCTGAAATTATCAAATTCCGCCTGAAGGCGCATGGCCTGGTCTTGCCACTGGCCGGCCTTTTGCTCGGCTTCCTTGGCACTTTTCAATGCCTGGTCCGCCGTTTTCAGCGCTTCCATCATCTGCTCTGCCGCGGCCTTGGCCGCCGCCTGCAAATCCGGCTCGGTTTCCGGCGCAGCCTGCTCTTCTTGCGGCGCAGCCTGCTCGGCTGTTTTTGTTTCCTGTTGCTTTTCAGGCTCTGCCGCCTGGGCTGATTGTTCGGCCGCCGTTTTTTCGGCCGTATTTTTCTTTTCTTTTTTCACTGGCTTTGCCCGCCTCCTTTGGGGGATATTCCGTGTTTGTCTATTCGGGATCGTTGAGCATCTTGTCGATGCATTGGCTCAGATATTCCAAAATCGCCACCACCCTGGCGTAGTTCATACGCGTGGGGCCGATGACGCCAAACGAGCCGCATTGCTGGCCGCCGACGGTGTATGTGGCGGTTACAATGGAGGAATCCTTCAAGCTTTCGTCTCTGTTTTCGCTGCCGATGGAAATGTGGATCTGCATTTCCCGCGCCTGATCCAGCATATCGTAAAACAATTCGCGGGTGTCCATGGCGGCCAAAAAGTTTTGCGCGCGCTCCGGATTGCTGTATTCCGGGTGTTTGAACAGGTTTTTCGCACCGTCAAACACAATGCTGCGCATCTTTTGCGCCTGGCTTTGGTGCCGCATGGAATCGATCAATGATTTGAACACCGCTTCGCCGTTTTTCACCTGCCCGCGCATGGCCTCCACCACCCGGGGCAGCTCGGCAATGGTCTTGCCGCGCATCTGTTCTGTCAGCGCGTTGGAGACCGTTTCCAAAAACCGCTCATCCATCCCTTCGGGAATGGGGATCAGCACGTCTTTAACAAGCCCGCCGTCCGTTACAAACACAGCCAGCGCCTTGCCCCGCGTTACCGGGATCAGGCGAATTTGATGATAGCGGATGTTGCGCGTTTGCGGCGGCAGCACCATCGCCACATAATCCGTCGTTTCGGACAGCACGCGGGCGGTGGTGGTGATGACATCATCCATCTGCCCCAAAGAGGACTGTAGATAGCCGCGAATTTTTTCCGCTTCCTCTTGAGAGAGCTTCGGCACCTGCAAAAACCTGTCCACATGCAGGCGGTACGCCGCGTCGCTGGGCACGCGCCCGGCGGAGGTGTGCGGCTGCTCCAAATAGCCCATTTCCTCCAAATCGCTCATTTCGTTACGAATGGTGGCCGGCGAATATTGCCCGCCCCACATACGAGAAATCGTACGCGAGCCGATCGGCATGCCCGAAACGATGTAATCATCCACAATGGCCTGCAAAATTCGCAGCTTGCGTTCCGATAGTTCCATCATTGCCAGCCTCCTTTCGCTGTATCCTTCGCCGCTTCGGCGATTTATTAGCACTCTTTATAGGTGAGTGCTAACCTTATTTAGAGAATAGCACTTAGCCCCCCCTTTGTCAACGGGATACCTTGTTATTTTTGTGAAAAAATACGGCGATTTTATGGCAGCCCGCCGGCCGGCATTTTCGCGCCTGTTTTCCAGTATAAACGGGCGGCAAAGATTTATGCAGCCCGCCCGGCCAAAGGCAAAAATGCGCAAAATCCCGCCCTTTTTCTTGCTTTCGGCAAAGGCTGCGCGGCGGACGCCGGCCTTTTCGGCCCTGTTCTGTCTTCATAATTCATAGCGCCCTGCCCGGGACGCAAACAAAAATCATTCCAAAGCCCTGCCTAACACCTTTTACCGCCTATCCAAAACCAAAGGACGGATAAGAATACAAGCTTTGCCAAACATGGCTCCAACACAACCGCAGCTTTGCCATCTTTTTACTCGCACGGTGTTGAAAAACTCAACCTTTGCTCCGCACCATCTACAACCCATCTCTGTATCAAAAGCCGGATGAGAAACGCAAACCCAGCTTAGCACCCCCCAACACTACCCCAGCGTGGCGGTGGGCGGCTGGTAGCCGCTCCCTTTTCCGGCCAAGATTTCTGCATTCGGCCAACGCCCTGCCCCGGGTAGTTTTCCTCTGTTCTTTGCCTTCTTTCGCTTTTCGCCCACGCGGTGCCGTCCGCACCACCGTCTAACGAGAAACGTTCAGCCCTCCCCCTGAGTAGGGGCTATCGAGAGGGGGCGGGCTGTGCCCGCCGCCCCAAGTTTGCCATTCAATACGGCAAACATACCGCCAAACACGGGCAATACACCAACCCAAACGTAACGCTGTAATCTGCGGCGCATCGCCCTATGCACGCATTAAAAAAGCGCCTTGGCCTGCCAAAGCGCTGTTTTTGTATCTCCATTTTCCCTTACGGCCGGTATTCCAAAATCTCCCCGATTTCGCAATCCAATACATAGCAAATCCTGGCCAAAATATCCAGATCCAGCCGTTCCACCTCGCCGCGATACCATTTATCAATCACCGAAAAATTGGCATTTACCAGCACGGCCAGCTGGTTTCTGTTCATCCCGGCCCGCTGTAAAGCCTGTTTTAGTTTCAGCTTTACCGTGCCGTATTCTTTAACCGCCAACACCGATTTCACCTGCGGCGCGCTTGTCCGTTTCGCCATGGAATTCACCTCGTACATTTATCATATCCAATTTACCCCTTGTTGACAATTATTCTATATAAGATGATTCTGATGAGAGACGAAAGCCCTGCCCAGCACAACTCCACCCCAACCGCTGCGCGGCGGTGGAACGTCGCCCGCGCGGTGCTTTTCCGCTTCAGCTTGATGAGAAACGTCCACCCCCTCCCCTTGAACAGGGGCTATCGAGAGGGGGCGGGCTGTGCCCGCTGCCCCGTCCGGCCCATCTTTATTCCTTTATCACGCCTCCTGCCCCGGGTATTTTCTTCCGTACTTTTCTATCTTTGCTTTGCCCCGTCGAACGTTGAAAGGGGCAGCCGGTGGCTGCTGCCGATTCCGGCCCCTATTTCTCATCTTCCTCTTCTCCCTGCCCCGGGGCACTGATTTTTTCCTCGTTCAATCTTTTGGCCGGGCTTGTCTACGGCGACTGCACCGTTCGCTTCCTTTCCGGCGAGAAAGGAAGAAATAAATAAAAAACAACCTTTCTCCTTGTACAAACTCATCTAGAAACGAGCTCTCTGCTTTGCGCCTTCCTTAAAAATATTTTTCCACAAAAACCTGACGAGAAACGCTCACCTCTCCCCGCACCTTCTACCCCCTATCCCAAACCAAAACCTTGCCGAGAAACGCCCCTATTTCCCCCATCAAAAAAAGCACCCTAAAACAGTGCTTTTCCCTTTTGAAGCATTCGCCCATCGGCCCATCCACAATCGGTTGCCCGCCGTGCCGCTTTAAACCACGTTTTGCGCACATGCTGTTATCTGTGTCTCGCGCGCCCCTGCTCTGGCGGATTCTCCGCGTTTGATTTTTTCACGTTTTGGCCGCGCCTTGGCACATCACAAAAAAAGCACCCCAACGGAGTGCTTTTGCTGTATTTTGTTTTATTCCACCGGCTCAAACTCAAACCGCTCCGGCACCCAGTTCTGGCAGCGCGCCATATGGTTGATGGCGGCCAGATACCCCTGCACAAAGGCCTGTTCGCGCGCGTCGTTTAAATAATCCTCTTCAATTTCACAATATTTTAAAAACAGCTTTCGCTCCGTATCGGACAGGGTGGAAATCAGCCATTCGCCGTATTTACACATGCGCTCCACGCTCATATGCGTTTCCTCGGAGGGCTCCACCGTGGGCTGCGAAGGGTCAATGGCCTGCCAGAACATGCGTTTGAGCGTATCCATCAAAGATTCTCCGGCCTCGATCGTCGCCTGTTCCGGCTGGGGCTCGGGCTGCATCTCTGTTTCAGGTTCCAAGCATTCTCCCTCGTTGGGCACAAGTTTGAGCATCTGTTTCGCTTCCTTTCCCGGCAAAACCGCCATTTGGGCTTTGTCCGTCCGCTGTTTGGAACAACTCTTATTCCGTCCAAAGGCCCGGCCTGCACAATCTGCCTTGGCAGCTGCCGCACGCTTTTGCAAAGCCCCTTCCCTTTACGCCCCGGCATACCATACTGTATGCAAACCGCGGCTTGTCCTATGTTCCGGGAAATCTTCGCTTCGCCTTTGCGCTTTTATCTTATCATTGTTTCGACAATTATCCAACTGTTTTTACAGATTTAGTGCCATTTTCCTGCATTTTCTTATTGAGCGGTTTACGTTTCTGGCAACCTTAGGCATTCTTAGGCAATCTTAGGTATTTTTCGGCAAATCATCCTGTGTAATTTTGCACAAACCCGCCATTTTCTTTCTCCGTTTTTTGGTTTTCCACAAACTATTTTACAGACATATGATAATTTTCGGAAAATTTTTCCGGCGCGCTTCCGGCCCACGCGCAACAAAAAAGCTCCCCGATGGAAGCCCTTTTTCTTATTTTGTTTCGCCTTTAAAGGTTTTGCCCTCGGCCTTCCGTTTGCGCATCTGACTTAGGCCGTCTTTGAAATAGAACGCCAGCGAATACAGCATCAGCGCCATGGCCGCATACAGCACCACCTGGTTCCATGGGGTCAAGGACGGGAAAAACGTCATCACGATGGCCAGATAAAACAACACCGCCGCCACCTTGCCGCACATCTTGCTGTATACCACGATGCGGTAGGTCAGCATTACATAGCCGCCCACCACCATGGCCAGTTCCTTGCCCACCACGATGGTTAAAAACAGCCAATCAATCGTGCCGTCCACATAAAAACAATACAGCGCCGTGATGGTCATCAGCTTGTCCGCCACGGGATCCATCAGCTTTCCGAAATTGGAAGAAGCGTCGTATTTTCTGGCGATCACGCCATCCAGATAATCCGTTACCACCGCCGTTGCAAAAACCGTACAGGCAAAAAACCGGTTGGGAAGCACCCAGCCCGGCCGCCAATACGCCATATAGAACACCGGCACCAGCAGCAAACGGAACACCGTTAATAGATTTGGCACATATTTAATCAAGGGTTTGCGTTGCATGGCTCTCTCCTTCCGCCCTATTGTACGCAAGTTTGTCTCGTTTTGCAACGCCTGTTTGCCAAAAATCCAAATCCGCCGGCCGGCAGCCCAGGGCTTTGCGGTTTTGCGTCGGTTTGGTATAATAGCGCAACGGATTTTTTTCAAAAGGAGGGCCGCCATGCCGGATTGGCTTATGTTTTATCTTTTGGCCGCCAACGCCTACGGCTTTTTGCTTTGCGCGCTGGATAAAGGGCGTGCCCGCCGTCACGGCCGCCGCGTGCCGGAGCGCCAATTGTTTTTGGCCTGCCTTTTGGGCGGCTGCTTTGGGGTGTATCTTTCCATGATGGTCTGCCGCCATAAGATTTCCAAAGCGCGGTTTGTCTGGGGCGTGCCGTTTTTCTGCGCGGTCTACATCGGCCTGTATCTGTATTTTTTTAGTTCGTTTTGGCGATAAGCCGCCAAACCCCTGCGCCCGCTTCGGGCGTTTTTTCATGCGCCGCCCTTTGCATCAAAAAAGCACGCTGTAATCCGTCCTTTTATCGCCTCTCCCTTATTCTCTTTGATTGACGGGAACAAAAGCCCCGCTTAGTCCCTTCCACAACCATCTCTATCTCTAATAATCAGCCGAGAAACGAAACCTTTGCCTAGTACCTTCTACAGCCTATCTCTACTCCAAAACCCAGCCAGAAACGTATCCTCCGCTTAGCACAAATTTAATCCTAATGTAGCGCGGCGGTGGGCGGCTTGTAGCCGCTCCCTTTGCCGGCCAAGATTTCTGTATTCAGCCATCCCTCTGCCCCTGGTAAATTCTTTGGCTTTAGCACTCTTTCGCTTTCCGCCCGCGCGCGGCTTTGTCTGCGCTTTTTCTATTTTAGATGAATGAGAAACGCAAGCTTTGCCTAGCACCTTCTACACCCTATCCCAAACCAAAAGCCGGACGAGAAACGCAAACCCCGCCTACCAGCATCTTCGGTAGCGCGATGGTGGCACGTCGCCCGCGCGGTACATTCGCACAAAACCCGGCCAGAAGTGGACACTCGTCCCCTTGAGCGGGGTCTACCGAGAGGGGCGGGCTGTGCCCGCTGCCCCGTCCGGCCCGGGCTTTTACATTGAATCATGCTTTCTGCCCCGGGTATTTTCTTCCGTGCTTTTCTATCTTTGCTTTGCCCCGTCGAACGTTGAAAGGGGGTCAAGGGGGAACCATCGTAGGTTCCCCCCGCTTCTTTCGCTTCCTTTCCAGCGAGAAAGGAAGAATCTATAAAACAATCTCTGCGCTTGTACAAACTCAGCTAGAAACGAGCTCTCTGCTTAGCACTTTCCTAAAAAATCTTTTTCTCTAAAAGCTTAGCCAGAAACGGACGTTCTGCCCCGCACCTTCTACACCCCCTCCCAGCACTGCCACTTGCCGAGAAACGCAAACCCTTTCCCCCCACCCTCGCCTAACCCTCCGCCGCCTGACGAGAAACGCTCACCCTGTCCCGCTCCTTCTTCACCCCAGCCCCATCTTCGCCGCAAACAACCCCAACGCCAACAGCGTGGCCCATTGCAGGGCCGTGTCCATCACGCGCTCCATCCTGTGCTGCGGCCTTTTCTCCAGCGCGCAAAGCCGCGTGTCCAGCGCGTCCAGCCGCCGCGCCATCCCCTCTATCACGCTGGTCTGCTTTACCGCCAGCTTTTCCATCGCATCCAGCTGCGCGCCATGGGTTTGCAGGCGCTGGCGATCCATCTCAAAATTCTGCTCGATGTGCTCATGCTGAATGTTGCACACCTGCTGTGTTACCATGTCCATCCTTTCCTCCTGTATAAAATGCGCCCCTTGTGCCCACACTAAACCCCATCCGGCGGCGTTTGCCGCCAAAGCCATGTGAAAGGAGGGCACAACCCGTGAGCGATACGAAAAAAATCGATATCCTGCCGGACAGCGCCTATATCCTGGGCGACCTTAGCCCGGAAGAATTGAAACAGCGCGTGGAAAACGAGAAAAAACTGCCCCATTACCAAACGGACCGCATCACCGACCCGGACACCGTAGAATAACCCCGCCCTTTCGGGCAAGCGCCAAAGAAACCTCCTTGGCGCTTTTTCTTTTTCAGCGCAGCAGCGCGTCTATCGTATCGCTGTTCTTTCTGTTTCGCGCCGCAATCGCGCCTGCGGCCCCTGCCGCCTGCGAACCTACCCGGCTGTCCGTCTTGCTTTCGGTATAGCGGCCGCCGTTTTGCCGCCGGCTTCGTGCGCGCCGGGCCGCTGCCTGCCGCTGCTTTTCTTCATAGGCCGCCTGTTCCAATAAAAGCGTCTGCCGCTGCAAATTGTATTCCGCGTCCAATTGCCCAATCGCCGCGTCCCGCGCTCGTTTGGCGTCCGCCTCGCCCAGCGCATAGGACAGCGCCGCCTCGCGCAAAAGTTTGTCGTTTGTCTGCTTTTCTTCCTGCCGCTTTGCCAAAGCGTTTCTCAGCGCGGTTCTGTATGTGTCATACGCCGCGCCCTTGTAATATTCCGCCAGCCCGCCGTTTTGCCCGCGCTCTGCCCGCGCGCCAAACGGGTTTTGCGCTATCAGCATGCTGCGCCAGGCGTCTGCGCCCGTCTGGCTTTCCACGGCCTCGGCCAGGCTTTCCGCCTCGGCCGCCTGCTGCTGTTTTTGCTGCAATTGCAGCCGCAGCTTGGCCAACTGCGCCTCCGCGTCCGCCTCGGCTTTTTTCCGCTGCACCTGATACTGCGCCTCCAGCCCGGCCAGCATTTGATCGTATTGTCCCATCTTCTCTCCTTTCCGCTACACGCCCGCGGTGTCTATGCGTTTTTTCGCCGCCTTTTTCAACAGCGCCAGACGCTGTTTAAGATAGGCCTGCATCAGTTTTGTCCGCCGGCTTTGCTGCTCGCTTTGTGTTTTGCTCTCGGCATAGGACAGCGTTTGCCGCGTATTTTCCAGCGCCCTTTCCGCCTCTATTTGCTGCTGCAGGCGCTGTGTACGGTAAAAATCCAAATCCGCCGTGTAGGTGTTGTAGGCCGCATGGTCCGCATAGTCCGTCTGCTGCTTTTGCCGCGCGGCGTTAAGGCCCATCGGGTTATACGCAGACAAAAAATCACGATACGCCTGCTCTGCCTGTTGGCTCTCCCGTTGCGCCGCCTCTGTATAGGCCCGGTTTTTCTCCTCTTCGGCCTGCTGGTGTAAAATCCTATACACCTCTTCGGCCCGGGCGGACAGCGCGTCCAAATTGCGCTGCCCCGTTTTTGCCGCCTGCGTTTGGCCCAAAAGTGTCCGTTGGGTTGCGTTCATCTTCAGCCCCCCTTTTTTACAATACCTTAAACATATAGTTTGCCACGATATACGGCTGTAAGTTGTTATGCGCCTGCCCGCCGCCGATGGCAAATTTCGCCGCGTTATACGACACCACCTGCGCATACGCATCCACATTCACCGGCGCCGCTTTCTGCGTTTGCGGCGTAAAACAGCCCGTGGCCGTGCGGATAAACCCGGCGTCGCCGGCGTAGGCTTCCACCGTGCCGGAAAGCGCAGGCAGTTCGTTGTTTACCAACGTATGCGTGGCCGCGCCGCCTGTTCTGTACAGCGCGTTAAACGCCGCCACGCTTTCGTCTTTGCCGACAATCGTCCGCCCTTTTACTTCCGGCAGCGCCGTGCCGCCGAAAAACGCTATCGCCTCATCGTGCACGCCGGCGGTCAGCGTGCTGCCCGCCCAGAGCCATTTTTCGCTCGGCAGCGTATCGCTCCACCACACCAGCCCCATCCCCACGGGGCATAGATCCAGCAAGCCGCCCTTCAGCTTGTTTTGCGTCACGGCCTGATCTGCCAGCTTGTCCGTTTCGATCAGCCCGTTTGAAAGTTCGTTTGCCGTGATCGTGCCGCTTGCAATCTTTTCCGCCGTAATGCTGCGGTCCAAAATCTGCCCGGCCTGCGCGTTTTTCAGTTCGTTATATAAATAATCCAGTTTGGCCTGCACATTGCGCTTTTCGGCGGTGTGCGGGTCGCCGTCGCCGATAGCGGCCGCGCCCAGGCTTTCTGCCGCCTGCTGCGCTTCCAATTCCGATACCAGCGTCAACAGATACGCTTTGATGTCCTCCGCCGCGGTATCAAACGCCTGCTTTAGCGCCGCGGCGCCGATCTGCGGCCTGTCCGCCAGCTTTTGAATGTTTTCCACATCCGCTGTCAATCTTGTAAACGCCATACTTTCCTCCTCATCCTTTGTAATAGCCGCCCAAAAACGCTTCCATCGTAATGGCATACAGCCCGCCCGGGCGGCCTGGGGCGTCGCCGTAAAACATGAGCTGCTTTTTCACCCATCGCTTTTGCCTGCTTTGAAAGGCCACCAGCGATTTTTCCTCCGTGGAAAAGGTAAGGTCGGAAAAGTTTAGGTCGCTGAAATCAAAATAGCCGCCGTCTATGCGCACAAATTCCTTCCACGGCGCGCGGTTTGTGCGCACCTTGCCCTTCACTTCGCCGTTTGTCATGCTTTTCAATTCCAAAACGCCGCCGTTTTTGTTGTCCTTTTTCACGCGGTTCGGCTGGCCCAGCGCGTCAAACGGGGTCGTCCAGCACCAGAAGATGGGCTGCCCGTCATCCAGATACGCCGCCGCCTGCAATTCGCCGCTGTCGTCTTTGATCCAGTCCGTATTAAACGTGCAAAGCGCGCCGTCCGCCCCAAAATACAGTTGGTCTTTGTATACATACAGCGTGTTGGCCGGGCAAAACGCGCCATGATCGTCATACACGCCGATGTTGTCCCAAAAATACCATTCATATTCCGTGTTGCCCGTGGAGGCCTGCACATATTGCTGCCGGCTGTCCGCTAAGTAAATCCTGCCGTTTACCAGGCATAATAAATACCCGCGCCAGCAGGCCAGCTGCCCGTTTCCCAGCCCCTTTTCGTTGACCAGCCGCCCATCCACCAGCGAGCTTCTATGCTCAATACACCGCTCATACGCCAGGCTCCGCTTGCCGATGGCCTTTAGCCCCATGGCGGATAAAAACACCGCGTCATCCAGAAAATTCAGGCTCATCCGCCGCCCTGCGCCGCCGATGCCCGAAAGCCCCTCCTCGGCCGGGTAGGCCTTGGGGCTTAATTCTATCCCCGTTTCCTTCGGCGCATGCAAATACACCGTCGCCTCTTGCTGGCTCTCTTCTTTAATCGCCGCCAGCTCGCTGCCGATGCGCAGCAGCCCCACAATCGCCGTAGGCTCCTTGCCGTCCGTTTCGTAGGTAATTTCGCCAAAATACGTCGGGTCGTTCCGCTGGGAAAAATACAATACGTTGGGCGTATCCGGGTTGCCGGCGCAAAACAGCCGGTTATCAAACACCGCCATCACCCGGCATTTTTCAATGCGCTCGGCATAGCCCGGTATGTGCTTTTTGGCGGTAATGGATACCGTGTCCTGCCCCGGGGTTTGGGGCGCGGGCGGCACGGTGTTAAATTTCACAATGCCGTTTGTCTTGTCCACGGTGTATTGGTCGGCCGTTAGCGTCTGCCCGTCTACGATTACCTTTGTTACCGCGTCTATCTCCGTCATGGAAAGGTAATAGTCTTTGCTTTTGCCGTCGGATAAAAACGTGTTGGTAAATTGATCCTGCAGCAGGTTCAGCTGCTGATATTGCGTGCCCCCGCCCAGCGGCGCCCGGCCGATGTAAGTGGTTGGCACCAGCGCCAGCGCGGAAACGGGCTGCACGGTTTGGCCGTCAAACACCAGCATCTGCTTGCCGTCTGCGATATACACCCGCCCGTCAAACACCGTCATCGCGCTGTCCGCACAATTCATCTGTGCATATAGTTCCGTTAAATCCTCGTTTTGCCCAATGTCATTGAGCACATCTGCCTTTTGCGGATAGTTTTCCCACAGATACAGCTTTGTCCCCACATGCACCAGCGGCTGAATTTTTGTCACCGTCTTGCTCCGGTTTTCAAAGAAAATCTGCCCGTAGACGGTGTTGTCCGTTTGTTTGGGAAAGCGCACCGCCTTTCGAAAGCCCGGCCGCGTTTCCACGCATTGCCCCAATTCCACGCTGTAATTTTTATACATATTCAGGCTGTTCGGGCTTCTTTGCAGCGCCACCTGCGCCTCGTCGGAGGAAAAATCCACCCCTTTGAATTTTTGATACACCCGCATTCTCGCTTGCGCGGTCGAGCGGCGGGCCACGCTATACGGCATAAAATCGCTCATTAAACGCCTCCTTTCCCCGGCATCTGGCGCACCACCAGCCGCCCTGCGCTTTTGTGCGGGTCCAGGTTTGCCAAAAGGCCCATATATTTTTGTTCAAACGCCACATAGTCCGCGCTGGGGTCGGCCTTTAAAAGGTCCGCCGCCACCGCATACGGAAGCACCTGCAAAATATCCCTGTCCAGCCAAAGGCGGGTGTCGTCGTCCGTGTCCTGGGTAATTTCCGGCGGATAGGCGTAATAGCTCATCACCAGCGCCCCCTGCCCGGCCTTTACGGCCAGTTTATTGTCAAACACATCCGCCCACACCTCGTCTCCGTCCTTTGTCACGCGGTGCAGCTGATAAAAATCCTTCGGCAGCGGATAGAGAATCAGCCCCGTTTCGCTTTCCTCCTGCCCGCCGTTTTCCGGCAGCATACAGCGCTTTTCCGTCTTTTTCATCTGGCAAAGCTGCACTTGGGAAAGCTCTATCAGGGTGTTGAGTTTTGCCAGCGTCTCCTCGTCGTCCGTCGGCGGGCTGTCCGGCGTATATTGGTCGATCAGCATCATCACCGCCGCTTTGATCTGCCCTATCGTCATTTTCTGCATACCCCCTTTGCCGGGCGTTTCGGCCCGGGAACCTGCCCCGGGCCAAAGCCCCGTTTTTTATGCGTAGGCCGCCACTTCCAATACCACCAGCTCGCCGTCGCGCACCACCTTGGTGCCGTAGGTGTTCAGCCCTTTCACCGCGTCTGCAAACAGATCCTCCGGCGAATACGCTTTCACTTCGTTGATCTGGTTGGCATGGGCCACGGCCCTGCGCGTCATCACATAGATATGCTCTTTTTTGTCCGTGGTCACATAGGTGTTGTTGGAAAGATAGATGGAAATGCCGCTGGTCTTGCCGACAAAGCCGTTGGTCGCGGTGTTTTTGTTGTCCGTCTCCAGGTTTTCCACTTCAATTTCCACCCGCTCCAAAAAGTCCGGCGACACCACGGCCACAATCTCCGCGTTTTTCTTCACGCCGTTTTTATACAGCATCGTCTTTGCCTTTTGCAGATAACGGCGTGCGCTGGTGTTTCCGCTGGCCGTCACGCTGGCCGCTTCCACCTTGTTCGCCGCTTTCACCCCTGCGGAAATGCAGGCGGCAATGTCGCTGTCCTCCTGCACCGCCAGCGCCTCGCTGGCTTCCTGGAGAATATATTCCATAATGTCGCCCGCGGCCTGGCGGCGGTCCACATCGTCCACCAGCACGTTGAAATACTTCGCCTTGTCAATCACCAGCGGGATAGACGTATCCGTCAGCGTTTCCGGGTCGCTGATGGCCGTGCCGTCATAATCGCCGATGGTGGGCTGCCCAATGCCCAAAATGTGCACCGTGTCGCCCTTTTTCTTCAGTTCGCCTTCCCACTGCCGGTTGCACAGTTTGGCCAGCACCAGCATCTTCTCGTTTTCTCTTTGAATCTTTTCCGCCCACAATTCCGGAATAAATTTCGTATATGCCATTGTTTGTTTCCTCCTTTGCCGCTATCTCCAAAATCTGCGGCTGCTTTCAATTTCCTTATAATGTGTTTTTACCTGTGCCCTTGTCATGTTTTGCACCTGTTCCCGGCTGAAATACGCAGGCCCGCCCGTGCTCTGCCCCGGCAGCGGCCCGGTGGACGGCGGCTTTACCGGCCGCCCCTGGGTTTTGGCAAAATATTCATACACCGTCATCAGCGGCACATCGCCGCGCATCATTTCGGCAAAGCGGATAAACGCTTTATCGTTTATAATCTTCGCCCCGTCCAGCCCGCGGCGGTTGAATTCCTCTTCCCCCGCTTTCATGCTCGCGTGGCAAAACAGCGTAAACAGCGTTTCCTCCTCCTTGGGCGAAAGCATCTGCTTTTGCGAAAGCGCCTCCATCTCCGCCAACACCGCCTGTTCGCCTTTTTCAATCGTCCGCTGCGCCTGCGCCGCGCCCAGGGCCTGCTGGTCCTCCCGGCTCAGCCGATCGGCCGGGTCGTCCTGCCGTGCACTATTTTGCTGTGCATCTTCGCCGTTCGGCTCCTTTTCTGCACAATTTTCTTGTGCATTTTCCTGCGTTTGCAGCTCTTGTGCACAATCATTTTGTGCATCACCCTGCCTTTTGCCCTCATTTACACAATTATTTTGTGCATTTTTGCCACCCTCTTCTTCCGTGCGCACAATTTCCCTGTGTGCCTGTTCTGTAGAAGTTTGGGCCTCCTGCGTTTTCTGCATCTCGCGCAGCGCCTGCCGTTTGCCGCGTTCGCGCTCCCTTTTTGCCACCCGGTCTATCTCTCTTTGCACCTGTGCCCGGTCAAAGGTCTGCGCAGCGTGCGGCGCTTGTTCGCCCTGCGCCGTGTGCTGTGCCGGTGCGCTGTCCGCCCGGCCCGGGCCTGCGCCCGTTGCGTTTTGTGCCTGTGTTAAATTTTCCTGCATGCATGCCTCCTTGCCCTTCGGCCCGTTTTACCCCCGTCGGGGGCGGCGTTCGCCGCTATCTGGTCTGTCCTCTTTTGTTTTCCGCCCTATGCCTTCCGCACCCTATCCACTCTCCAAACACCGGATGAGAAACACAAACTCTGCCAACCGGTATCTTCAGCCGCGCGACGGTGGGCGGCCGGTAGCCGCATCCTTTTCCGGCCAAAGCTTTTGTATTCAGCTGCGCCGTGTTAAAAAGCTCAATCTTTTCTCCGCACCTTCTACCGTCTCTCTCAAACCAAAAGCTTGACGAGAAACACTCTCTCCTCATCCGCCTGCATTCCGGCCCCTCCCGGCGCCCGCCAACTTCTATCTCTCTTCCGGTTTTATGCGCACCCGTTCTTCCCGCCCGCATTTCGGGCATCGGTATACGTCCACTTCTCCCTGCCGCGCCACGCGCGCCATCTCCACCAGCTGACAACTCTTACATACCATCTGCTTTCTCCTCTTTCACCCTTGCCTCTGTTCCAAAATCTCCATCAGCTTGGCCTTGGGTGCCGCGCTGTCCGCCGGCAGCGCCTTTACATACTCTTCAAAGCTGATCCACCCGTTTGTCAAACAGTTCTCCAGGCTCTGCTCTACCGCGTATTTGCTGTATGCGTCCGCCGGCGATACCTCTACATTCACATTCACCTTCAGCCGCTGCATCGCCTCATACGGAATCCGTTCCACCGCCTGCACCAAACAGCCGTTTTCATCCCGATATTCCGTCAATACCGCCTTGCCCTCCGGGCTGTATGCGGCCCACATGTCAAACCATACGCGCCCAATGTCCTCCACAAACTGCCGATACATCGCCACCTGCCTGGACAGCGGCGCGCTCGCCGCATCCCGCACCGCCAAAATCGCCTTGCCGCTGGCGTTTTCCGGGTTAATGTCCCCCAGCGCCGCCTCCGAAGCGCCCGCTAGGTTGCGCGTCACTTCCCTTAGTTCGTTTGTCAGCGTGTACGCGTCCGGCGAAGAGGCCGCCGGCGTTAAATAGCGCACATAGTTTTGCACGTCCTGCGCGTTCATGTCGTTCACCCCGATCGACGCCCCCGTCCTGTACAGCGCCTCCGGGTCGCCGATCGCGTCCGCCCGGTAAATCATCTTGGGATACGCGCTCTGCATCACCGCCACCGCCCGACGCGCCAGGTTTTTGTTCTCCTCAATCTGGTTGTCAATCAAAAACCGCACCTCGCCATACCCGCGGCAGCTCCCCTTGATGGGCTCCCATGCCATGTGGCAAAGCGGATACATCGCGTGCCCGTGGTCCCGCTCCGGCTGAATCTCCACTGTCTTTGTGCACCGCCGAGACACAACGCATACCCGGCCGTCCTTATGCGTTTTGCGCGAAAGCTCCAAAATCACCATGCACTTGCCGTTTTCTTCGCCGCAGTCCACCTCGGTTTTCGCGCTGTCGCCCGCCTGCGTGGCCGTGTCGCTGTCCGCCGTTATCTGCATCACCAGCTCCTCCGGCACCCCGTTTTGCCGCGCCGTCTCGCGCACTTTGTCTACCTCCTGGCGAAACGAAAGCAAAATGTACGGCTGCTTTTGCAAATCCCGCTCGTTTTCGTTGCCGAAATAGATGTTCGTGGTGTCCACCTGCTGGCAGGCCGGTTCGCCGTCCTGCTCGTAAAAATACAAAATCGCATCGCCGGACACCGCCGCCTCCACCACGCTGTCCCACAGCACGGTGTCCATCTTGTTCTTTTCCCACATCCGCGCCGCGTGCCCGTTCAGCTTTTGGCAAATGCGCTCCGCCGTCTGTAAAAACAGCTGCCCCGCCTCGGTTTCCCGGCCGTTGAGCATGGCAAAGGCGTTTGGCTCGTAATGCAGGCTCATCCTGTTTTGCGCCACGATAGACACCTTGTACAGCACCGTCGGCTTGATAAAGTTAAACCGCACCGGCGATATGCTGCCCAGCTGCGCCCCGCGCCATTGGTCGCCCGCAAAAAACCGGTAGTTTCGGTCCGTCGCGGCGTACAAATCGTTTTGCTGATGATACGCCATCCCCCGTTCATACCGCTCCCAGGTCTCCGTCACTGCGCCCTGTGCTTCGCTTTTTTTACTGATCCCATTGTTCGTGAACATCTTCCATCTCCTTTTGTCTCGCGTTTGTGCCGTCATAGGCGGTCAAGTTTTCCATCGCCCGGAAAAGCGGCTGCGTCTCGTCCGCCTCCTTGTCGGCCTTTGCAAAATGCGCCGCCCGTCCCTTTTTCGGCCCCGGGCGCTTTTGCCTGTTTTTCTCCTGCTGTGCGCCCTCCACACGGCCCGCCGCCTTGGCCGCCGTGTACAGCGCAAAGATCATCACGCCGTGAAAAATCCATAACCGGCCGTCCATTTTTCGCCTCCTCGCTCGTTCTGTGAGTATTGTAAATCACCTAAAAGTATCAAAAGGTATCCATTTTACAGAAAAATTTTTGAATGAAAAAAGCCCGATTTTACGGGCTTTTTACAGAGTTTTCTTGTGAAAACGCTGCGCTCTTGCTATAATAATAAAAAAATTTAGATTGGAGTCTTTGCCCATGGCAACCTATACTGTTTCCTGCGTCGGCGCCACTTTGTCTTTGGATACCGACCAAAACCTCATCAAGATCACCCGTGACCCCAAAGTGCTGGCCGCCCTGCCCGCCGAAACCGACATTCCCGTGGCTAACCTGGAATCCGTAGAACATAAGTTCCAAGACTTTGGCTACAGCCACGGCACCGGCATCTTCAAGTTTATCTACCCCGGCTGTCCGGCCGGCGGCGATATGTTCCTGGGCCATACCACCAACGAAAACATCGTGCAATACAAAGGCCGCGCCGCCAACGACGCCAAAGCTCTGTTGGACGCGCTCAATCCTTTGATCGGAAAGTAATCCCTTGCGCATCCTCGGGTCCTCCCTACGGGAGGACCTGTTCTTTTTCCGTGAAAAACCCGGCTCCCCCGCTTGCCCTGCGCAGCACCCTTTTCTCTTCTCCCGAAAATATTCACTTTTTTCTTTTTCTCTACTCTCTTTTTCTTTTATTTTTTGTTTTGTTTAGTTTATATAATATATTCCTTATAGAGAGCGCTACGTTTGTGTCCTAGTTTGTGTCTCCCTTTGTGCCCTGGTTTGTGTATGCGTTTGTGCCTCCAAACAAACACACAAATTCTCCTCCCCGCACCGACGCCCGATGAGAAACGCAAACCACGCTCAGCACCTTCTACACCCTATCCCAAACCAAAAGCCCGACTAGAAACACAAATCCTGCCTACCAGCATCTTCCTTAGCGCGGCGGTGGGCGGCTTGTAGCCGCATCCTTTTCCGGCCAAAGTTTCTACATCCTGCTACCTTCCCTGCCCCGGGTAGCTTTTCTTGCTCTTCGCCTTCTTTCGCTTTCCGCCCGCGCGGTGCTTTTTCTTCTTCAGCTTGATGAGAAACGCAAACTCTATCTTATTGAGCGGGGTCTACCGAGAGGGGCGGAGCCCCTGTCGGACGTTGAAAGGGGGTCGAGGGGGAACCATCGTAGGTTCCCCCCGCTTCTTTCGCTTCCTTTCCAGCGAGAAAGGAAGAAACATATAACAATCTTCATCTTTGTACAAACTCATCTAGAAACGGGCGCTCTGCTTAGCACCTACAAAAAAATGTCCTTCTCTCCAAATCCAAAAAGAAACGAACTCTCTGTCTAGCACTTCCCTAAAAAATCATCTTTCTCTCCAATCTCAAAGAGAAACGAAATTCCCACTTAGCACCTTCTTCAGCCTATCCCAACACTGCCACTTACCGAGAAACGAAAACCCCGCCTAGCTCCCCCCAAAAACACCTTTTTCCCACACAAATCCTAAAAGGAACGAATTTTCTTTCCCCATTCCTTCCACACCCCCTCCCAAACTAAAAACCGGATGAGAAACGCTCCCCCCGCTCAGCACCTTCCTAAAAAATCTTCTTCTCTAAAAACTAGCCAGAAACGGCAACTCCTCCCACCACCTTCTTCACCCCATCCCAGCACTACCGCCTGATGAGAAACGCTCATTCAGTTTCCCTCCGCCTAGCACCTTCTACCCCCATCCCAGCACTATCGCCTGATGAGAAACGCCTCTCTGCCCAGCACCTTCCAATATTGCTTTTCCTCTATCGCCTGACGAGAAACGCCCTCTCCTCCCCGCTCCTTCTACCCCCATCCCAGCACTATCGCCTGATGAGAAACGCAACCCCTCTCCCCTCTCCTCCCCCTTCTCCCATAAACAAAAAAACGAAAAGAGGAACCGCGTTTGCAGTTCCTCTTCCCGTTTGCTTGCTCTATTTGTTTGTTTCCCCAAGTCCCGCTTTTCACTTGGTGATTTGGGTACAGTTTAAATTGTAAGCCGTTTTCGGCTGCTTACCTTGTCTTGCCCGGCTTTCCCATTCAGCCCGGCGGCCAGCCCAGCGCGCGCCCAGCCAGCATGTGCATGTGTAAATGCCCTACGGTCTGTCCACCGTCTCTGCCTGTGTTGATCACGCAGCGAAATCCGTCTGCCTCCAGGTCGTATTGCTTGGCAATGGTCTGCACCGCCGTAAACAAGTGCGGAGCCAATTCCGCCGCTCGCGGATCAAGCTGGTTTTCCATGTGCTCTTTCGGCACAATCAAGATATGCACCGGTGCTTTCGGATCCACATCCGCAAACGCTTTCACCGCGTCATCCTCATAGATCGTCTTGCTGGGAATTTCTCCCGACACAATCTTGCAAAAAAGACACTCGTCCATTGGCGATACACCCCCTTTGCTTTCTTCACGGTTTCCACCTTTGTTTCCCACCTTTATTATAATCGCTCTTTTACCCTTTGGCAACCCCTTTTGCCGCAAAATCTTCGGCCGATACAATCTCCGCCTGCACAATCTGCATGGGCGCCAGCGCTTGGCCTTGCACCACCACCGGCGCATACCCCCGCGTGTGCCCCAAATATCCGCCGTCCTGCGGCGTTTCCAATATTACCTCTTGCACGCTGCCCACCAGCGCCTGCAAATGCGCGCGTTCCAGCTTTTTGTCCAGCGCTATCATCTCCGCCGCGCGCCGCTGCTTTTCCGCCTGCGGCAAATGCCCCGGCATCCGCGCTGCCGCCGTGCCCTCCCGCTTGGAATAGGGAAATACATGCATCTTGGCAAAGCCGATCTTCTCACAAAACGCCAGCGACGCCTCATGGTCCGCCTGCGTTTCCCCCACAAAGCCACACATAATGTCCGTGGTAAACACCGCGTCCGGCATGGCCTGTAAAATCTCTTTCACCGTGTGTTCAAATTCTGCCGTGGTATACCGCCGTGCCATGCGTTTGAGCGTGTTGTCACACCCGCTTTGCAGCGATAAATGAAACTGCCTGCACAGCTTTTCCTCCTCCGCGCATGCCCGGATAAATTCGGGGCTGATCTCGTCCGGGTCCAGCGACCCCAAACGAATCCTGTGCACATCGGTCTGCGCCGCGGCCTTGATCGCGTCGGATAGCGTCAGCCCCTGCTCTCTGCCATAGCTGGCCAGCCGTATCCCGGTCAGCACAATTTCCCTGTGCCCCAGCTCGGCTGCCCTTTGCGTTTCCGCCTGCAGCGCCGCAAGGCTCCGGGAGCGGATCGGCCCCCGCGCCTTTGGAATAATGCAATACGTGCAGTGCCTGTCGCACCCGTCCTGTATTTTCAAATACGCCCGCGCCCTGTCAATCAGCGCACCCTGCCCTTCTTCATAGCGGGCGGTCTTGCCGTATTCCGTCACGGCGTCCAGCCGCTCGCCGTGCCGCGTGCGCTCCAATACGCGCACAATTTCCTGCCGATTGCCCGTGCCCAACACCGCGTCCACATCGCCGCGCATCCAAAGCTCTTTGCCTGCGTGCTGAGCATAGCAGCCCGCCACCACCACCGCGGCCTGCGGATTTTTCTTTTTCGCCTTGCCGATGGCCTGCCGCGTCTTTCGGTCGGATTCCGCCGTCACCGTGCAGGAGTTGATCACATACGCGTCCGCCGTTTTTTCAAACGGCACCACCTCGTGCCCCGCGCTTTTCACCAGTTCCGCCATGGCCTGCGTGTCATATTGGTTTACCTTGCACCCCAGCGTGTAAAACGCCACCTTCATCGGCCCTGCGCCTCCCATTGTCCGTAATGATACAACACCGCGGCCAAAAGCGCCGGCGACGCCGTTTCCGTCCGCAAAATCCGCGGCCCCAGGCTCACGCTCTGCGCCCCTATTTGCGTCAACGCCTCGATTTCATGCGGGGCAAAGCCCCCCTCCGGGCCGATGACAAGGGCAATGCTCTCCGGGTGCGCAAAGTGCGCCAGCGCCTGCCGCAGCCCGGTGTGTTCCTCCGCTTCATACGCGCACAACACCAGCGCATAGCGGGAAAAATCATACTCCAACAGCCGCACCGCCGCGCCCACCTTCGGCACAACGGACCGGCCGCATTGCTTTATCGCCTCGCGCGCCACCTTTTGCAGCCTCGGCTGCCGCTTTTGATAGTCCGCCGCCGGAATCTCGCTGTATTGCGTTTGCACCGGCACAATCTCCGCAGCCCCCAGCTCGCTGCATTTTTGCACCACCTGCTCCATCTTCTGGTTTTTGCAAATGGCCTGTACCACCGTAATGCGCATCTCCGGCTCTGTGCCCGCGTCTTGGCATTGCGTAATGTCTGCGATTACCTTTTTGGGCGAAACCTCCGTCAGCCGGCAGGTCAACACATGCCCCTGCCCATCCACCGCGCGGATCGTGTCGCCCGCCGTGTGGCGCAGCGTGCGCGCAATGTGCGGCGCGTCCTCGATAAACACCGCGCGCCCGGCCTTGATTTCGTCCGGCAAAAACATCGGCATCTTATCGTTCCCCCAGCGCCAGGGCCACCCATTCGCCCTTGTTCTTTCTGTCCAGCACGGCAAGGCCCGCCTTATCCGCCGCGGCCAACACATCCGCCTCCCGCTCCAAAATAATGCCGGAAGCGATGATCGTCCCGTTTTCCGCCAAGTGCGCCTTGGCCTCGGGCAGCAGCGCTATCACCGCGTCCGCCACGATGTTGGCAAAGATCAAATCATATTGCCCCTCGGCCTGGTCCGCCAAATTGCCGTGCACCGGGGTCACCTTCTCTTCACAGCCGTTGAGCGCCACATTGTGCCGGCAGGCAGACACCGCCACTTCGTCCCGGTCCACCGCCAAACATTCCCGCGCGCCCAGCTGCACCGCCGCAATGCCCAATATCCCTGTGCCGCAGCCCACATCCAGCACGCGCCCGTTTTCCTTGCCGTATTTCTGGCAAAGATCCAAGCACAAAAACGTGGTCTCGTGCTGCCCGGTGCCAAAGGCCGCCCCCGGCTCCAGCGTGACCACCACACGGCCGTCCTCCGCTTCATACGGTTCCCAATACGGCGTCACCGCCAGCTTTTCCCCCACGGTAAACGGCTTGTAATATTGCTTCCAGTTTTCAGACCAGTCCTCTTCCTGCAAGGTTTTGGTCTCCACCCGGCCGCTGCCCGCGTCAAACCCCGGCACAGACGCCGCCTCGGCCGCCCGCGCGCGAATCTGCGCAATCTGCTTTTCCGCGCCCGGCTCGTCCTGAATATACGCTTTCACCTGCACATCCTCGCCCCTGTCGGCAAAAATGCTCTCGTCTATATAGTCCCATTCATCGCTTTCCCGCTGATACAGCGCAATGTCCGCCGCGTCCTCTATGGAAACGCCGGTAATGCCCATCGAAAAAAACACGTCCGCCATCGCGTCCGCGCCCTGCGTGTTGGTGTGTATCGTCACTTCAATCCACTGCATATCAGATTCCCTCCCGGAATTGTTCGCTCTTTTTCACGGCCCGCAGCGCTCCGCTCCGCCGTTTCTTTTTAGTATACCATAACACGCGCCGCCCCAAAAGAGCCCCTTCTCGCCGGCCGCTTTCGCCCCTTGCCCAAATGCTCTCCAAAATCCCGCCGCGCCCATTTCATTCAACCCATGCCTTCCAACCATTGCCCCGCCGTTTCCCCTCTAAAATTTTCCGCCCTTTTCATTTGCTGCGGCCAATGCCCCTTCCGCTCTATTTCTCTTTTCTCCCCTCCCATCGCCCCCGCCGCACACATTCTCCTTTCACCCGTCGCCAAACGCCGTCTCTTGTCTGCCCCCGTTTCCCTGCCTCCTCTATCGTTCCCGTTTTCTCACGCCCTCTCCTCTTGTTGCCCCGCCACGCTCTCCCCTTTCCGCCCCATTTTGCCGAAACCTACCGAATGAAATATTCTCTCTTTCTCCTAAAATCTGATGAGAAACATCCCCTCTTCCCGCACCTTCTTCATCCCATCCCAGCACTGCCGGCCGATGAGAAACGCCTACTCTGCCCCGCACCTTCCCAACCTCGTCTTTATATCAAAAAACTGAAGAGAAACGAAATCCCCGCCCCGCACAATTCACTCCCAAAGTAGCGCGGCGGTGGGCGGGCTGTGCCCGCTTCCTTATCCGGCCAAGGCGTTTTCACCGGGCCAACTCCCTGCCCCGGGTAGTCCCCTCCGCTCTTCGCCTTCTCTCGCTTTCCGCCCGCGCGGTATTGAAAAGCTCAACCTTTGCCCAGCACCTTCTACCGCCTATCCAAACACCACCGCCTGACGAGAAACGCAAACTCTGCCAAGCACAACTCCAACACAACCCTAGCGCGGCGGTGGAACGTCGCCCGCGCGGTGCCGTCCGCACCACCGCCTGATGAGAAACGAAAACTCTATCTTATTGAGCAGGGGCTATCGAGGGGGACGGCGTCCCCGTCGAACGTTGAAAGGGGGTCAAGGGGGAACCATCGTAGGTTCCCCCCGCTTCTTTCGCTTCCTTTCCAGCGAGAAAGGAAGAATAAATAAAAAAACAATCTCCTCCCTTGTACTAACCCCGCAAGAAACGAACTCCCCGCTTAGCACCTTCCAAAAAAAACATCCTTCCTCCAAAAAACCGGATGAGAAACGCAAATCTTTCCCCGCACCTTCTTCAGCCTACTTTACTCAAAAACCTGCCGAGAAACGTACACCCTGCCTGCCAGCATCTTCGGTAGCGCGGCGGTGGAACGTCGCCCGCGCGGTGCCATTTCTGCAAAATCCGGCCAGAAGTGGACACTCGTCCCATTGAGCAGGGTCTACCGAGAGGGGCAGAGCCCCTGTCGGACGTTGAAAGGGGGTCAAGGGGGAACCATCGTAGGTTCCCCCTGCTTCTTTCGCTTCCTTTCCAGCGAGAAAGGAAGAATAAATAAAAAAACAATCTTTGTTCTTGTACAAACCCAGCCAGAAACGATCCCTCCGCTTAGCACCTGCAAAAAACATCTTTCCTCTAAAAGCTGGACGAGAAACGCCCCTCCTCTCAGCTCTTTCCTAAAAAACCAAAAATCATCTTCCCAATAAAATCTAAATAGAAACGAAATCCCCGCCCAGCACCTTCCAATATCGCCTAACCCACCACCGCCTGCCGAGAAACGGACCCTTTACTTCCCCCTCCCCCCTTCCCCCCAACAAAAAAAGACCCGCCAACCCGGCAGGGCCTTTTCCCTTGTCTTTTCACTTCATCTCCGCCGTCTCCGGCAAATGATATTTCGAACGCAAAAACGCCAAATATTGACATAGCGCCTTGTCCTCTTCCTCCGTCAACGGCCCCAGCGTGTTGTTCCTCGGCAGCCCGTTGCTCCTGTGCGCAGACGTCCGCACCCGCCCCAGCAAATAATCCACCGATACCCCAAAATAATCCGCCAGAATCTCCAGCGCGTCCTGCTTCGGGTTGGATTTCCCCGTTTTCCACCCCGAAATGCGCGCCTGGCTGATCCCCGTTTCATGAGACAGCCGATACGCGCTTAAATTCCGTTGTTCCATCAGTTGGAAAATGCGTTCCACCGTTTCCGTCATCTGGCCCTCTCCTCTCTAGCTTTGCTCCGCCATTCTTGACTCTTTGCACAAAATATCCTATACTGTCAAAGAAAACGGGAACAAATGTTCGTCTAATGTTCTCTTGTATCCCCAAAATCGCCTGTGCCTAACTTCCTGTCCGGAAATATAGGTACACAAATGTTCCATGCTTATAGTGTAAAGGATTTTTTCGTTGGGGTCAAGAGAAGTTTAGCAATTCCTGGAAAAATATTCATAAAGGAGGCAAACGGGATTTTATGAAGCGTAAAAAAAGACGTATTGCCGAGCCGCTGCGCCGCGGAGAAAGCATCTGCTGGCGCTGTGGACGGGCCACCGGGCGGTGCGAATGGTCCGCCCTGGGGCGCCCCGTGCCCGGCTGGCAGGCCGAACAGCGCTGGAAAACCCGCCTGTTTGAAGGCCGCCCCCGGCCGGTGCTGCATGCCAAAGTCACCCAATGCCCCAAGTTTTGGGACGACAGCTGGTAAACCGAAAGACAGAAAGAAGGAGGATCCGTTGACAGAAACACAAATGCTGCGCGCCTTAAAGCAATTTCATCAGGATAAACGCGAACTGGCGCGCCTGGAAGGAGAGATACGGCGAATGGAACGATTGCTCACCCAACCGCAAACCCCCGGCCTGCGCACGCAAAAGCGCGCCCTTACCCGGCAGGCCCGTTCCTACATCAAACAAACCGCGCGCACCATCGCGCAAATCAAAGCCCAACAGCGGTTTTTGGAAACCAGGCTCTGTGCCCTGCCCCCTTTGCAGCAGGCCGTTTTGTGCATGCGCTATGCGGAAAACCTGCCCTGGCGCAAAGTGGCAGACCGCACAGGTTACAGCGAAAAACATATGTTTAAAATACATCGGGCCGCGCTTTCGGCCCTTTGCCGGGAGGAATCTGTATGACGGACAAGCAGCAAAAATTCATCGCCGCCTATCAGCAAACCCGCGACGAAAAACAAGCCGCCCTGGCCGCCGGCTACCGCCCGCGCGACGCTGTGCGCATGGCACGGCGCACCCTGTCTTTGTCTCAGGTGCGCGCTGCGCTTTTGTCCCGCGGCGTGCCCCTGCCGGAGGAAACCGCGGAGGAAACCATGCGCCGCTGCATTGCCGCCCACATGGCGGACGGCACACTGAAAGCCAGCGAAGAATTTCGCGCCATGGAGCTTTTATGGAAACTCGAGCGCGAAACCCGCCGCGACGCTGCCGCTGCCGGGCAGGCGAAAGAAAAAATTACCACCGTGCGCTTTGAAGGGGAGTTGGAACAATGGAGCCGTTGATCTTTGAAAAGCTGCGCCGTGAAGCGCCCAGCGAAAAACAGCAGTCCTTTTTCCTCTCCACCGCGCGCCACATCGCCTATGGCGGGGCCCGGGGCGGCGGCAAAAGCTGGGCCATGCGCCGCAAATTTATCCTCCTGGCCATGCGCTATCCCGGATTGAAGCTGCTGCTTTTGCGCCGAACCCTGCCGGAACTTCGCGAAAACCACATCTTGCCCATGACCGAGGAGCTCTATGGCTACGCCGAATATCACGAAACCCAGCGCGCCTTTGTCTTTCCAAACCGCAGCCGCATTAAAATGGGCTATTGCGACGCCGAAAGCGACGTCTATCAATACCAGGGCCAGGAATACGACGTCATCGGCCTGGAGGAGGCCACGCATTTTACCGAGCGCCAGCGCGAATATCTCACCACCGCCAACCGCGGCACCCGCACGGATTTCACCCCCCGCATGTATTACACCGCCAACCCCGGCGGCGTGGGCCATGCGTGGTTCAAGCGCTTGTTTATCGATCGGCAGTACCGCACCGGCGAACACGCCGAAGACTATGTCTTTATCCCTGCCAACGTCTATGATAACCGCGTTTTAATCGCCCGCGACCCCGGCTACGTCAAAACCCTCGAGGCCCTGCCCGAACAGCGGCGCCGCGCCTATCTCATGGGCGATTGGGATGTCTTTGCCGGCCAGTATTTTACCGAGTTTGACAGATCGCTTCACGTCGTCCGCCCGTTCGTCTTGCCCCCTTCCTGGCGGCGCTATCTCGCCATGGATTATGGGCTGGATATGCTGGCCGCCTATTGGATCGCCGTGGATCTGCAAGGCTTTGCCTATGTCTATCGCGAACTGTATCAAAGCGATTTGATCATCTCCGAGGCCGCCAAGGCCATCGTCTCCCTCACCGGCGACGAAACCCTCTGCCGCGCCCTGGCCCCGCCGGACCTTTGGAACCGCCGGCAGGATAGCGGCAAAAGCGCGGCCGAACTGTTTTATGAACACGGCCTGCGCCTCACCCGCGCCGGCAACGACCGCGTGCAGGGCTGGTACGAGCTGCGCGAATGGCTCAAGCCCTGCCGCGACGAATGGGGCCGCCCCGCCGCCCGGCTGCGCATCTTTCAAAACTGCAAAAACCTCATCCGTACCCTGCCGCAGCTCTCTCACGACGAGAAAAACCCCAACGACGTCGCCGCCACGCCCCACGAACTGACCCACGCGCCGGACGCCATTCGCTACTTTGTCTCCGGCCGCCCGCAAAAAACCGACCGAAAAGACCGCCGCCCCCGTTTCGCCTTTTCCGGCCCGGCCCCCGCCGCCCCGGCGAAACCCTCGGCAACGGCCAACAGCCCCCCACCGTCTAGCCTTTCCCCCTATGCGGGCCGTCCATCGGCCCGCTTTTTTGTATCCCTTTACAAACCATGCCGCCTAATATTTACCCAACCAAACTTTACTCCTCTTCATCCCCCAAAATAATCGCCTCTGCTTCCTGTTGCCATGCCTGCAACATCTCAATCAATTCCGTCAGCTGACAAAATAAATAAAAATATGCCTTGCGATACCTTTCCATCTTTACGCCTCCTTTTGATAGAATTTTACCGGAATTTCCGGTAAAAGTAAAGATCACCTTCTTTCGTGTTTCATACTGTTCCGGAGGTGAATCGCATGTGCCAACGAATCCGTTCCCTGCGCGAAGATCGCGATTTAAAACAAAAACAATTGGCCGAGCTGTGCGGCGTGGCGCAAACCACCTATTCGGATTATGAAACCGGCAAGCTCAGCGTGCCCATCCCTGTTTTGAAAAAATTGGCCGCCTATTATCAAGTCAGTATCGATTATCTCGTCGGCCTTACCGATACCCCCACTCCCTATCCGCCCAAAACAAAAAAGAGCCGCTAAGGCTTTTTTATTTTGGCTTCTTATCCCTTTTCCGCCAACCACCTTCCCAAACTCATCTTTATCCAAATACCTGACGAGAAACGAAAGTTTTTCTCAGCACCTTCTACACCTATCCAAACACTAAATCTTCACCAGAAACGAAACTCCGTTTAGTACCTTCTACCGCCTATCCCAGCACCAAAACTCTGACGGGAAACGAGAAATCCTCCCCGCACCTTCTCCCCTATCCTTTCACAAATCCCAAAAAGAAACGCCCCCCTCCCAGCGCTACCACCTGATGAGAAACGCTTACCCCGCACAGCACCTTCTTCAGCTTCTCCCTCATCAAAAACCTGCCGAGAAACGAATCCCCCTCTCCCTTCTCCCACACTCCTCGCACCTTCCACACCCCATCCCTCCACAAAAACTGGATGAGAAACGCAAACCCTCTCCCCACAAAAAAGCGCCCCCGCGCCTTTTTTCACACCCTATCAATTATATCCCCGCACAAAAAAAGAGCCTCTCGGCTCTTTTTCTTTCGCGTCTGTTATTTTACAACGCCGCCTTCAACCACCACGTCTTCCGGGTTCACCGTGTCGCCGTAGGCCGGTTTCAAGGTCTGGTTAAAGTTTTCATGCATGAAGTTCTCTTTGCCCAGCTCCGCCAGCTCGTTGTTGATCCAGTCCTTGAGCTCCGTGTTGCCCTTTTGCACCGCCGGCGCAATCGTGTCAATGTTGCCCATGGAGCCAATGCCCACCTTAAAGCCCGCGTTTTCGCGTACCCAGGCAAACAACAGCGTGTTGTCGTGCACCAGCGCGTCGCCGCGGCCGTCTTTCAGCGCGTTAAACGCTTCGGTGTTCTGGTCATATTTGAGCAATTCAATGTCCGGATAATTCTCCGTCATATACGTTTCGCCCGTCGTGCCCTTGTTCACGATCACCTTTTTGCCTTTCAGCTGGCTCATATCGGAAATCACGGCCCCGTCCGGAGATACCACGCCCAGCGCCACCTTCATATACGGGTTGCAAAAATCCACCGCTTCGGCGCGTTCCGGCGTCACGGTAAAGTTTGCCAAAATGATGTCCACCTTGCCGCTCTGCAAATATTCCACGCGGCTGGCCGCTTCCACCAACACAAACTCCACCTTGCTCTCGTCGCCCAGCAAATCCTTGGCCAGGCGCTTTGCCAGGTATACGTCGTAGCCCTGGTTCTGCCCGTTTTCGTCCACATAGCCAAACGGCGGCTTGTCGCTGAATACCCCGATGCGGATCGTCCCGCGGTCTTTAATCGCCTGCAGGCCCGTGCTCTGTCCGCCGCCGCAGCCCGCCAGCACCGCCAACGCCATCAGCGCGGTCAATACCAGCGCCAGCAATCTGCTCTTTTTCATCCTTGCTTCCTCCTTTATTTTCCCTTCAAAGCGCCCCTTTGCGGCGCCTTTTTTTATGCGTTTTCCTCTTCAAAGGTAAAGATATTCAAAAACCGTTTGGCGCGCTCTGTCTGCGGCTCGGCAAAAAATTGTTTCGGCGGCGTAATCTCGCAAATTTCGCCCTGGTCGATAAACACAATCCTGTCCGCCACGGCCTTGGCAAACGCCATCTCATGCGTCACAATCACCATCGTCATGCCCTGTTTGGCCAATTCCAGCATTACGTCCAGCACCTCGCGCACCATCTCCGGGTCCAGCGCGGCGGTCACCTCGTCAAACAGCATGATCTCCGGGTTCATACACAGCGCGCGCACAATCGCCACCCGCTGCTTTTGTCCGCCGGAAAGCTGCCGCGGATACGCGTCCCGCTTTTCGGACAGGCCCACCCGCGCCAACAGCGCCTCGGCCTGCTTGGCCGCCTCCGCCTTGTCGCGCTTTTGCACCTTGGTCGGCCCCAGCAAAATGTTCTCCAAAATCGTCATGTGCGGAAACAATTCATAGCTTTGAAACACCATGCCGATCTTCTGGCGCACCAGGTGCCACGGCGTCTTTTCGCCGTTGATCTTTTCGCCGTTTAGCAAAATTTCGCCGCCCTGAATGTCCTCCAGGCCGTTGATGCAGCGCAAAAGCGTGCTTTTCCCGCAGCCGGACGGCCCCAAGATCACCACCACTTCGCCCTGGTTCACCGTCAACGAAATATCTTTGAGCGCCGTCACGCCGTCATATTCCTTGTGAATATGCTCCAGCGCCAACAGCGCGTTGTTCTGTTCGGTTTGCATCGGCCAAATTGCCTCCTTTGCCCGGGTTTATTCGTCCGCCCATTTGTTTGCCAGCTTCTTGCTGACAAGCGAAATGGGATAGCAGATGATAAAATACAACAGGAATATACAACCGTATACCCACAGCGATACCGTGGGCCCGGTAAACAGCGAGGTCGCCTCTATGATCTGCTGCCCCACTTTCAATACTTCCACCACGTTGATCAACATCACCAGCGACGTGGTCTTGATCATCCTCGTCGCCAGGTTAATCGCGCTCGGCACCAGCCGCCGCACCGCCTGCGGCACCACCACATACCGGGAAACCTGCGCCTCCGTCAGCCCCAGCGCGCGCCCGCTTTCCCTTTGATGGGCGGGCAGGCTTGTCACCGCGCCGCGCACCAGATCGCCCATCTCCGCCGTGCCCCACAGCGTAAACACCAAAATAGACGCCAGCTCCGGGTCCAGGTGAATATTCAATAGTTTCGGCACGCCGAAATTAAACAAAAACAGCCAGACCAGCACCGGCACAATGCGCATGGCCTCCAGATAAAACCGGCATAAAAAGCGCACCACCCGGCTTTTCTTGGTCATCACCAGGCCAAACAACACGCCCAGCACCATCGAAATGGCCACGGAGATCAGCGCAATGCGAATCGTCACCCACAGCCCGCCCAACAGCCGGGCAAAGTTGTTGCCGTAAAACAGCGCCTCAACGCCCGAAGCCTGCATGGCGCACCCTCCTTTCCAGCCAGCTCATCAACAGCGAGAGCGGCAGCAAAATAATCAGATACGCCACCACCAGCATCAAAAGCGCCTCGTTGGTTTTGTAATACATGCCGATCAAATCCTTGGCCACAAACATCAAATCCGCCAGCGCCACCGCGCTGAACATCGACGTTTCCTTAATCAAAAAAATCAAATTGGCGCCCAGCGCCGGCATGCTCACCGCCAACGCCTGCGGCAAAATCACATACCACATCAGCTGGCCCTTTTTCAGCCCCAAAGAAAGCCCGCTTTCAATCTGGCCGCGCTGCACGGCTTCCAGCCCGCTGCGAAACGCCTCGGCCATATAGCTGCCGCCCAAAAACGTCAGCCCGATCACCGCGCACGCCGTGCTGGAAAGCTTGAGCCCCACGCGCGTTAAGCCGTAATACAGAAAAAACAGTTGAATCAAAAGCGGCGTGTTGCGCGAAAGCTCAATATACGCCGTTACAACATGCCGCAGCCCCTTTACCTTATAGTAAAGCGCCATCGCGCACGCAAAGCCCAGGATCAGCGAACACAAAATCCCCCAAAACGCCAACGACAGGGTGAGCTTGGCCGCTTCCCAGTACATCGGTACATGTTTGGCCATAAATGCAAAATCCAAAGCCCGGTTCCCTCCCTTGTGCGTTCTCCTATTTCCTCGCTAGGATTATTCTTTTACATTACCCAAAGGCAAATAAAACGTCAAGATATTCTACCATATTTCTTGCCCATTTTGCCACAAATCCGCCAAATTCCCCTCTCCCCGCCCCGTTCCGCTTTGTTTATGCTATGCGCGCCGCGCCCCATCCGTGCCCCGTTCCCGCCGCTGCGCGCCCGTTTCCCGGCCGTTTGCCCGCTCCCTTTTGCCCGTGCACCGCCCGACGAGAAATGTGCACCCTGCTTAGCTCTTTTCTAAAATCATCCTTTCTCTAAAAACTTGACGAGAAACGAAACCCCCGCTCCGCACCTTCTACCCCCTATCTCCGCTCCAAAACCCGACCAGAAACGTCCACTCTGCCTAGCACCTTTTACAACCCCTCCTTTCTGAAAAATCCCACCAGAAACGGCAACCCTTCCCCGCACCTTCTACACCCCCTCCCAGCACTGCCACTTGCCGAGAAACGCAAACCCTGCCAACCAGCATCTACCATAGCGCGGCGGTGGAACGTCGCCCGCGCGGTACATTCGCACAAAAATTGACCAGAAGTGGACACTCCTCCCATTGAGCGGGGGCTACCGAGAGGGGGCGGGCTGTGCCCGCTGCCCCGTCCGGCCCGGGCTTTTGCATTGAATCACGCCTCCTGCCCCGGGTATTTTCTTCCGTGCTTTTCCATCTTTGCTTTGCCCCGTCGAACGTTGAAAGGGGGTCAAGGGGGAACCATTCGTAGGTTCCCCCTGCTTCTTTCGCTTCCTTTCCAGCGAGAAAGGAAGAAATAAAAAAAAGCAAACTTTGTGCTTCTACAAACCCAGCTAGAAACGTTTCCCCTGCTTAGCACCTTCTAAAATTCTCTCTTCTCTAAAAACTTAGCCAAAAACGGCAACCCTGCCCATCTCTTCCCTAAAAAACCCAAAAATCATCACTTCTCCAAAACTCAAAAAGAAACGCAAACCCTTTCCCCGCACCTTCTCCACCCTATCTCTGCTCCAAAACCCACCAGAAACGGTAACTCTGCCCAGCTCTTTCCTAAAATTCTAAAAAATATCTTTCCTCCAAAATCCAAACAGAAACGTCTCCTACGCCCAACACCTTCCAAGTGCTGCTTTCCCCACCACCGCCTGCCGAGAAACGTTCTCCCCTTTCTCCCCTCTCCTCCTTCCCCTTCTCCCCCTTCCCTCTCCCCCATCGACATTTTCTCCTCATGTGCTATAATAGACGCCGAATCCAACATATTCTCTTTAGGAAGTGATCTGCTTTGCAGTTTGCCAAACGCATGGATGCCTTTTCCGTCGGCATCTTCAATCAGCTGGCCGAAACCCGCGCCCGGCGCCTTTCTCAGGGCCTGCCCGTGGTGGATTTGTCCGTCGGCGCGCCGAATATCCCGCCCGCCCCGCATGTCATGCAGGCGTTGAGCCAAAGCGCCCTTAACCCGGAAAACTACCTCTACGCCCTCTCGGATACACAGCCCCTGCGCCGCGCCGTTTCGGATTGGTATCAGCGCCGCTATCACGTTGCCCTGGATCCCGATACCGAAATTCTCTCGCTTCTGGGCTCGCAGGAAGGCCTGGCGCATATCGCCCTTTCCATCGTGGACCCCGGCGATACCGTTCTCGTGCCGGACCCGTGCTACCCCGTCTTTGCAGACGGCCCGCGCTTGGCCGGCGCCGAAATTTACTATATGCCCCAGCGCCCCGAAAACGGCTATATCATCGACCTGGACGAAATCCCCCCCGCCGTGGCACAGCGCGCCAAATTGATGGTGGTCTCCTATCCCAACAACCCCACCGCCGTGCTCGCGCCCCCCGCGTTTTATACCAATCTCATCGAGTTTGCCAAACGATACGACATCATCGTCCTACACGATAACGCCTATTCCGAGCTCGTGTTTGACGGCCAAACCTGCGGCAGCTTTCTCGCCTACCCCGGCGCCAAAGAGGTGGGGGTGGAATTCAATTCCCTCTCCAAAACCTACGGCATGGCCGGCGCACGCTGCGGGTTTTGCGTGGGCAACCCCGAGGTCGTCGCTAAATTAAAGCTGCTCAAAAGCAATATGGATTACGGCATGTTTTTGCCCATCCAGCAAGCCGCCATCGCCGCCATCACCGGCGATCAGCATTGCGTGGAAACCACCCGCCAGGCCTATCAATCCCGGCGCGACGTGCTGGTAGACGGCCTAAACGCCCTGGGCTGGCAGGTGGAAAAACCCGCCGCCACCATGTTTGTCTGGGCCAAGCTCCCCCAAGGCTATACCGACGACACCGCCTTCGTCCTAACCCTTTTAGACGCCTGCGGCTTGTTGTGCGTGCCCGGCAGCGCGTTCGGCCCCTCCGGCAAAGGCCATGTCCGCATGGCCCTGGTCCAGGAAAACAGCGCCGTCCAATCCGCCCTCTCCCGCCTGGCAGACAGCGGCCTGTTGTCCCGCTAACCCAACGCCATCCCGCCCCCTTCCCGGGGGCTTTTTCTTTTCCCCCGGCCAACAACATCCTCCTCTTCTCTAAACCCCGCCAAAAGCTCAAGCTTTCCCCGCACCTTCTTTAGCCTCTTCCTTTACCGAACCCCACCAAAAACAAAACCCCTGCTCCGCACCTTCTGCAACCCACCCTTCCTCTAAAAGCCGGATGAGAAACGGAACCCTGCCCCGTACCCTCTATCGCCCCTCTTTATTCAAATGCCAGACGAGAAACGCCCACTCTGCCTAGTACCTTCTACGACTCATCTTTTCTGAAAAATCTTGCCAGAAACGGAACCCCTTCTTAGCATCTTCTACAACCTATCCCAGCACCAAAACTTTGAGGAACGAGAACTCTGCCTACAAATATCTACTCCAGCGCGACGGTGGAACGTCGCTCGCGCGGTGCCGTTCCTGCTTCAGCCGGATGAGAAACGTTCACCCCCTCCCATTGAGCAGGGGCTATCGAGGGGGGCGGGCTGTGCCCGCTGCCCCGTCCGGCCCGGGCTTTTGCATTGAATCACGCCTCCTGCCCCGGGTATTTTCTTCCGTGCTTTTCCATCTTTGCTTTGCCCCGTCGAACGTTGAAAGGGGGTCAAGGGGGAACCATTCGTAGGTTCCCCCTGCTTCTTTCGCTTCCTTTCCAGCGAGAAAGGAAGAATAAATAAAAAAAACAATCTTTGTGCTTGTACATATTCATCTAGAAACGGTTCCCCTGCTTAGCACCTTCCTAAAAAATCTTCTTCTCTAAAAACCCATCCGGAAACGAAAACCCCGCTCAGCTCCATCCAAAACCCATCCTTCCTCCAAAAAACAACCAGAAACGGCAACCCTTTCCCGCACCTTCTCCACCCCATCCAAGTACTATCGCTTGATGAGAAACGCAAACCCTGCCCAGCACTCCCAACACTACCCCAGCGCGGCGGTGGAACGTCGCCCGCGCGGTGCCGTTCGCACCACCGCCTGATGAGAAACGTCCAGCCCCTCCCATTGAGCAGGGGCTATCGAGGGGGACAGCGTCCCCGTCGAACGTTGAAAGGGGGTCAAGGGGGAACCATTCGTAGGTTCCCCCTGCTTCTTTCGCTTCCTTTCCAGCGAGAAAGGAAGAATCATATAACAATCTCTGTACTTGTACAAACTCATCTTGAAACGTTTCCCCTGCTTAGCACCTTGCCAAAAAATCATCTTTTCTAAAAAGCTGGATGAGAAACACAAACCCCGCTTAGCTCCTTCCACAACCCATCCCAGCGCTACTACTTGCCAAGAAACGCAACCCCCCCTCCCCGCTCCTTCTTCCATCTATCTCAAAAAATTGCCTGATGAGAAACGAATCTCCCTCCTTCTCTTCCCTCACCCCCATCCCCTCCCTTCCAATTGTTACCCTTTTCACAATTCGGTGGACTTTTCCCGCCCCGAGGGGTACAATGTGAAAAGACGGCCTGCCGTTTCATCATCCAAAGAAAGGGGGGCGTTGCCTTTGTTTAATCCAAACGATCCTTATCTGTTTGTGCTGGTGTCCTTTGTCATCGTATTTATCCTCGCTCAATCGGTCTATTTTCTTGTCAAGGCCTGGCGCAGAGCCAAAGAACTTGGGTTTTCCACAGCCACGCTGAAAAAAACCGTGCTGTCCAGTGCAACGTTTACCATCGCGCCCGCCATCTCCATCCTGCTGGGCGTTATCACGCTTTCCAATTTTTTGGGCCTCCCGCTGCCCTGGCTGCGCCTTAGCGTCATCGGCGCTCTTACCTATGAGCTGCCCGCCGCCACCTCCGCCGCCAGCGCCCTCGGCGTTTCCATCGCCACCACCGTAACAGACCCCACCGTCTATGCCGCCATCGCCTGGGTGATGACGCTGGGCATCATCCCGGGCCTTGTTCTGGTGCCGCTGTGCATGAAAAAAATCCAGCGCGGCCTTGTCCGCCTCAAATCCAAAGACGAAAAATGGGGCGATATCTTCATGTCCGCCCTGTTCTTGGGCATGATCTCCGCCTTTTTGGGCATGATCTTCGGCAACATCGGCCAGGGCATCCAGGGTTGGATCCCGGTGTTTGTCATGCTCATCTCCGCCGGGCTGATGTGCCTGTGCGGCCTGCTGGTCAAAAAATGGGCCTGGCTGCGCGATTTTGCCCTGCCCATCTGCATGTTGGCGTCCATGGCGCTGTCCATCCCGCTGACGTTTGCCCTGGTGTAAAGGAGGATTCCCATGAAACAGAAAAAAAACTATCAGGATTCCATTCACACCGCCGGGCGCATCTGGATGCTCACCGCCCTGGTGCTGCTCGTGCTGGTGCCCACGTTTATCTGTATTCACTATAAAGCCTGGCCGGGCTTTGGCCCCGTGTTCAAAGGGCTGTTGGGCGTGGCGCCCATCTTTTGGACCGTCGGCACCATCGAGGTGTTTACCTACGCGCCCATGCTGGGGGCGGGCGGCTCCTATTTGGGCTTTGTCACCGGCAATTTAACCAACCTCAAAGTGCCCTGCGCGCTCAACGCCATGCGCTCTGCCGGCGTGGAGCCCGGTTCCGAAGAGGGCGAAGTGCTGTCCACGTTGGCCATCGCCGTCTCTTCTCTGGTCACCACCGTTATCATCATCCTCGGCGTGTGCATGCTGGGCGCGCTGCGGCCCGTATTGGAAAGCCCGGTGCTGGCCCCCGCGTTTGCCAACATTTTGCCCGCGCTGTTTGGCGGGCTGGCCGTGGTGTATGTCTCTAAAGACTGGAAAATCGCCCTGGCGCCGCTTATCTTCATGGTCGTGCTGTTTCTCTGCGTGCCCAGCCTGTCCAGCTCGGTCGGCGTGCTGGTGCCGGTAGGCGCGCTGTTGGCCATCGGCGTGGCCCGCATTCTGTATAAAAAAGGCAAGCTTTAATCCAAACTCATCTGAAAGGAAGCGATCGATTTGATCTGGTGGTGTATTCTTGCCCTTCTCCTTATCTTTATCGCCATCGTGCTGGTGCGCACCCTCCGTTTTACTCCGGCTTCTCAGCAGCCGCCGGCGCCGCAGCCTGTCAGTGTCGACGGCCCCCGCGCCGTTTCACACCTGGCCGCGATGATTCGCTGCAAAACCGTTTCAAACCGCGACCATAGCCAGGAAGACGCGCAGGAGTTTCGCAATTTCCGCGCCCTGCTGCCCGAACTGTATCCCCATATCCATCAAACCTGCGAGCGGGAGCATATCGGCCTGCACGGCCTGCTATACCGCTGGCCCGGGCAAAGCAGCGAAAAGCCCACGGTGCTGATGGCGCATTACGATGTTGTGCCCGCCGGCGATGAAGCCGCCTGGGAACAGCCGCCCTTTGAGGCCGTCATCCAAAACGACACCCTCTGGGGCCGCGGCACGCTGGATACCAAATGCACCCTTTGCGGCGTGCTGGAAGCGGCCGAAACCTTAATTGAAAAGGGCTTTGTGCCCAAAAACGACGTCTATTTTGCCTTTGCCGGCGATGAGGAAGTCGCCGGCGACGGCGCACCGCAGATTGTCGATGTCCTGGAATCCCGCCATATCCGCCCCGCGCTGGTGGTGGATGAGGGCGGCGCCGTGGTGGAAAACGTATTCCCCGGCGTCTCTGCGCCCTGCGCGCTGGTGGGCATCGGCGAAAAAGGCATGCTGGAAGTGGAGTTCACCGTCCAAAGCCGGGGCGGCCACGCCTCCAGTCCGCCGCCGCATACGCCGGTCGGCGTGTTGGCCCGGGCCGTCACCGCCGTGGAAAACCATCCTTTCCGCCGCAAACTGACCCCGCCCGCCGCCGAAATGTTCGATACCCTCGGCCGGCACAGCTCGTTTGTCTACCGCATGGTCTTTGCCAACCTCTGGTGCTTTGCCCCCGTGTTGGATCTGCTCTGTAAAAAACAGGGCGGCGAGTTAAACGCGCTGATGCGCACCACCTGTGCGTTTACCATGATGCAGGGCAGCAAACAATCCAACGTGCTGCCCCCGTTTGCCAAGGTCGGCGCCAATTTGCGCCTGGTCGGCGGCGACACCATGGATTCCGCGCTCTCCTATCTGCGCTCTGTCACCCGCGATCCCGAGGTTGAAATCACCGCCGTGCACGGCATGAACCCCTCCCCCTATTCCGATACCTCCGGCGAAGGCTGGCAGCGCATCAAAACCGCCATCGGCCAAAGCTGGCCGGAAGCCATCGTCTCGCCGTATCTGATGATCCAGTGCAGCGATTCCCGGCACTATTGCCGCATTTCGGACAGCGTCATGCGCTTTTCCGCCATGGCCCTCTCTTCTGAAGAACGCGCCCTGATCCACGGCAACAACGAGCGCATCTCCACCCAAAAAATCGCCGATACCGTGGCCTTTTATCAACGCCTCATGCTGCTCAGCTAACCATCCCATCCAAAAACGCCCGCACCCCGGGCGTTTTTCTTTTGCCCTTTTCCGGCGCAAAACTCTTGTCCTCCGCCGGCCAGCCCGGCATCTTCCAAAGCGCCTCTGTCTCCATGCCGCCCGCGCCGCTTTTTCCCACCACGCCTCTTTCCGCCAAAGCTTCTGTATCAATCTGCCCCCGGGGCCCTTACGCGTTGCTCCCTCTTGCTTTTGCCCTCACAGCGCCGTTTTTGATTTTTTTATTTAATTCGATAAAAACACACCCTCTGCCCAGCACCTTCCCTTCTATAACCCATCTCTATCTCTAATAATCTGACAAGAAACGAGAAATTCGCCTCGCACCTTCTACCGCCGATCTCAAGTCAAAAAATTGTTGAGAAACGGAACCCCGCCCACAACCATCTCTACCCCAGCGCGGCGGTGGGCGGCTGGTAGCCGCTCCCTTTTCCGGCCAAGATTTCTGTATTCGGCCAACTCTCTGCCCCGGGTAAATTCTTTGGCTTTAGCACTCTTTCGCTTTCCGCCCGCGCGGTATTGAAAAGCTCAACCTTTGCCCCGCACCTTCTACACCCTCTTCCAAACCAAAAGCCGGACGAGAATCGCAAACCCTGCCTACCAGCATCTACCGTAGCGCGGCGGTGGAACGTCGCCCGCGCGGTACTTTTTCTGCAAAACCCGGCCA
>CAJJKN010000011.1 GCA_905188085.1 uncultured Bacillota bacterium | reverse complement strand
TGCTCTGCGCTCTTCCGTTCCTTCTGTCTCTCGAGCGCTTGTCTATATTACCAAGTTGGTTTCAAATTGTCAACACCTTTTTTCAAATTTTTTAAAAAAAGTTTTTTCGACTTTTTTCAACCGCCTCAGTGGATGTTTATTATAGCACTGTCATTTCAGGAATGCAAGAGTTTTTTTATTCTATCGGTTGTTCAATTATACCTCCCCCCAAGCACACCTCTCCCAGGTACAATACAGCATACTGCCCCGGCGTCACCGCCCTCTGCGGGCTTATAAACTGTACGGCTATTCTCTTCCCTTCCACTTCTACATGGCAGGGTACATCCTTTTGTCTGTATCTGAATTTCACCGTGCAATCAAACGATTGCGCCGGCGGTTCTCCGCAAATCCAGTTCATCTTATAGGCCGTCAGCCCTTTGCTGTACAGCGCCGGATGGTTTTTCCCCTGGCAAATGTACAGTGTCCCGCTAGCCGGATCTTTTTTTGTCACAAACCACGGTTCCCCGCTGCCCGTTCCGCCGATGCCGATCCCCTTTCGCTGTCCGATGGTATAGTGAAACAATCCCTCATGCTGCGCCATAATCTTCCCCGTATCAATATCCACCATCGGGCCAACGCTTTTTTGAATATATTGTCCGATAAACCTTGAAAAGTTTCTTTCCCCGATAAAGCAAATCCCGGTAGAATCTTTTTTCGCTGCCGTAGGAAGCCCTGCTTTTTTCGCCAATTCTCTCACTTCCGATTTTTGCAGGCCGCCCACAGGAAACATCGCCTTGTTCAATTGCTGCTGGTTTAATCCGCACAAAAAGTAAGTTTGATCCTTGTTATCGTCCGCCCCCCGCAGCAAAGAAACCGTCTCGCCTTCTCTTTTCAGCTGGCAATAATGTCCCGTCGCCAATGCTTGCGCGTCCGTTTTCAATGCGAAATCCAAAAATGCATTAAATTTTATCTCGCTGTTGCACAGAACATCCGGGTTCGGCGTTCTCCCCGCCTCATATTCCTCCAAGAAAACAGAAAAAACCCGATCGCGATATTCTTTTGAAAAGTTCACCGTATAATAGGGAATATCAATGGCATCACAGCAACGGCGCACATCGTCATAATCATCCACAGCCGAGCAAACGCCGGATTCATCCTCTTCTTCCCAGTTCACCATATAGATGCCCGTCACATCATACCCCTGTTCTTTTAATAGCCAGGCCGCAACCGAAGAATCCACCCCTCCGGACATTCCTACCGTAACACGCATGTTTCATCCCCCTTTTTGTTTATTATACTGTACACCGATACCCCTGGCAAACATCGGTTGCCTATTTTACAAAAACGCTGTACAATATCCCTAACTTTTTCAATCCATTTTAGGAGGAATGTATTATGGCAGTCTTTGAAGCCAAGAAAAACGGCGTTCTTTTGACCAACGATCCTGAAAAAGTCAATTTAGAGGAGATTTGCGATTTAATCGAAAAACAATACTGGGGCCCGTCCCGTGTACGCCGCACCACCAAAAAAGCATTTGAAAATTCTTATTCTTTCGTGTTGTTGAAAGACAATGCCTTGGTTGGCTGCGCCCGTGTCGTCACGGATTTTGTCACCTGCGCTTATATCGAAGATGTCGTTGTGGATGATTGCCTGCGCGGCCAGGGCATCGGCCAATGGATGATTCATGAAATCATGCATTGTCCCGATTTGGCAGAGCAGCATCGTTGGCTTCTCATGACGGTAGATGCTCAAACCTTTTACCAAAAGCTCGGGTTCACCGCGCCCGGCCATCCGGATTGGATCATGGAATATACCCAGCCCTATCCCACAAAATAAGCAATAAAAAAGAGCCTGTCTGGCAGGCTCTTTTTTCTTTTCCCTTACGCTTCCGTAACGGTAAATCCTTCTTCTTGAATCGCAAGTTTGATGATGTTGGCGGTTGCCGGCATATCAAAATGCACTTCCACAGCACCCGTTTCCGCATCCACGATCACTTTTTCCACGCCTTCAAACTGTTTGGCAGCACGGCGCACCTTTTTCGGGTCTCTTTCCGTTTCCATGCCGCTTACTTTCAAATTCAAAATTTCCATTGGGCATCCTCCCTGTTTTTTGGCATCTTCATACCTGTTTTCTTTCATGATAGCGGGTTCCGGCTTTTCTGGCAACCTTTTTTTGCGTTTCTTTTCCCAATCCATTACAATAGCCTCAAGGAGGTCTTCTATGAAACGTATTCATTTCGTGTTGCTTTTGTTCCTTTTGTCGGGCAGCTTGCTTCTTTCCGGCTGTTCCGCCTCCGATGCACCCCAGCTCAAGGTCAGTGTCATAGACGTAAAGCATGGAGACTGCATCGTCTTGCAGTCTCCCGAAGGACAAACCATTATGATCGACACCGGCAACGGCTCCTACAATGCGCAGTCCGCCATTGGCGATACTTTAGAGCAGCTGAATATTCAACATTTGGATTCTCTAATTCTAACCCATCCGGATAAAGATCATATCGGCGGTGTTTCCTGGGTGTTGGAAAACTATGACGTAACCGCTGTTTATACCACCGCCCGCTCCAAAGATACGGATTTATATCGTTCTGTACAAACCGCCATCAAGCAGGAAGGGAGCACCTATCTTTTTTTATCCAAAGGCGACCGTTTTCAGTTCGGCTCTGTGGATGTCTCCGTCCTTTCCCCCTATGATGCCGAAGACGAAAAAAACGTCAACAATGCAAGCCTCGTTTTGCAGTTTACCTATGGTCAAAACCGTCTGCTTTTCATGGGCGATGCCGAGGATAAAATAGAAAAGGCCCTCGTCAAAGAATATGGTGATTCCTTACGCAGCACCTTTTTAAAGCTGGGTCATCACGGCATAGACGTCGCTTCGTCAAAATTTCTCAATGCCGTGCAGCCTAAAATCGTTGTCATCAGCAAAGACGACGATTCCGGCTATGAGGATAAAAAACTAAAAAAACAGCAGGCCGCTTACGAAAACATTGCACAGATCGGATCCGCCTTATATCGAACCGATTTGAACGGCACCATGCATTTCTCTTTCTTCAGTGACGGCGCTTATACCACACCTTAATTGTATAAAAATTCAAATACCCGGGATATCCTTCCCGGGCTTTTGTTTTACCTTTTATCCGTTCCACTCCCCTCTATCCCTGCGGTTTTCCTTTTTTATTTTATATATAGTGTTAGTTTCTTATTTTTAATACATCCAATTGTATATTTCTCTTTTCCTTCCCTTTTTTATATTCCCTGTAAATCCCTGCCCGTTATGCCCCGTCCTTTTGCCTCTTCTCTTTTTATGCATTTCCATGCTTTTGAATCTCATATTCTCTCAATCTCTCTTTTTATACAAAAACACAGAAATCCGAAAATTTTCTCCGTTTTATCTCTCTCCTTTTTCAGCCCTTCTTCCATTTACCCCCTGCCGTTTTTGTTCTTCCCCCCTTTTCAGTCTCCGCAAAAATTTCCCCTAGTCCCTCTTCACAGCCACCCTGCCAGCGCTCGTTTTCTTCTTTTTTGTTCATGCCGGTTTTTCTCAATCCGTTAAATTCCCATTCATCCCCCTCTCTGTGCTCGTTCTTTTCTCTCCCGTTTTCCGTCCATCGTCTTTTTTCTTGCCTTGAATTTTTCTCACTTATCCACTCTTCCTCACACGCCCGTGTATGCTTTTTCCCTTAAATCTCCCGCATACCGCATACCCTTTTTTCGCTTTTTGCTAACGCCGGCAATAAAAAAAGCGCTTGCGCGCTTTTTTACACAACTGCGTTTTTCTCTTCTTCCGGCCCCACCAGGTTTGTCGCGTGGTCCGCAATACGTTCCAAATCCACCACCATGTCCGTATACGCCATCCCGGAACGCGGATCGCATTCCCCCTTAGCCAAACGAATCAAGTGATTATCCCGCACATCGTCCCGCAATTTATCCACCATGTCCTCATTTTCCCAACACAGCCTGCGTTCCTCTTCCTCGTGGCCTTCGCCTTTAATCACGCAAATGGCCGCCGCATAGGCCTGCTGCGCATGTGAGACCATCTCTTTCAGTTCGTTGATGGCCGCCTGCGAAAAATGGAAATCATTCGTCCTGCAATCCAGGGCATATTCTGCAATGTTTTCCGCATGGTCCCCAATGCGCTCAATGTTGCTGATCACATCATGTAAGTGAAAAATATCGCGTCGATCCGTATCCGTCACTTCCGGAATCGCCTGCAGTTTTACCAAAAACCGAATGATCTCTGCAGCAATGTGGTCAATATTTTTTTCTTCTCTAAATACCTTCTCCGCCTTTTCCTCACTCTGCTCAAAAAATGCTTCTACCGACAGCGCGAAGTTATCTTTCACTTTGTCCGCCAAACGGCCCAATTCCTGATGAATCGAAATGGAAGCCATCGTCGGCGTATCCAAAATACGGTCATCCAAATAGAGCGTGCTTCCCTCCATATCTCTGTCCGTATTCCCTTTTATCATCTTCATCATCCATTTTACAATCAAATTACCAAACGGGAACAATACAATGGTATTGATAACGTTGAAAATTGTATGAAAGTTTGCAATGATTCTCGACGGATCATTGGGCGACCACGACGCCACAATCGCCGGCAGCGGCAAAAGCGCAATCAAAATTGCAAACAGGAACGCCCCGACCACCTTTGTAATCAGGTGCATCATACTGGTGCGTATTGCCATCGTATTTCCGCCGATGCTTGCCAACAGCGCCGTAACACAGGTGCCGATGTTGCAGCCCAATACGATATACAGCCCCGCATAATGCGTCGCCGTTACAGCTACCGCCCCGCTGGCCGCCAATGCCTGCAAAATCCCTACCGATGCCGAGGAGGATTGTATAATCGCCGTAAACACAGCGCCTACCAAAATGCCCATCACCGGGTTTTCCATACCGCCCATCAGCGAAAGGAACCACGGAGCGTTGCGCAGCGGCTCCATCGCCACGCTCATCGTGTTCATCCCAAAGAACAGAATACCAAACCCGGCTACCACCATGGAAAGGTTGCGGATGGATTGGCGTTTGGAAAACATCAACGGCGCCACGCCGATGATGATAAACAGCGGCGCTAATTCGGACAGATCCAGCGCTATAATCTGCGCCGTAATCGTAGTGCCGATGTTCGCCCCCAAAATTACGCCAAAGGCCTGGGATAAATTCATAAGCCCTGCATTTACAAAGCCTACCACCATCACCGTCGTAGCCGATGAAGATTGAATTACACAGGTCACCAGCGCGCCCACCAACACGCCTCTAAGGCGGTTGCTGGTTAATTTCTCCAAAACCGTTTTCAGCTTGTTTCCCGCTGCCGATTCCAGTCCCTTGCCCATCATATCCATCCCGTATAGGAACAGCCCCAGGCCGCCCAGCAGCGAAAAAATATCGTATATTGTCATACTCCCATTCTCCCCACAAAGCAATAATAATCAATCAGCTTATTTTACCTGATTCGCTTCGTCTTTTCACCATACTTCGGCAAAGATTGTGTTAATCTTTGTAAAGGTTGTGTTAATTTTATTTCAAAATAAAAAAGCAGCCCTTTGGCCGCCTTCTTTTGTTGTTATTCCAGCCCGTCAAAGTTTCTCTGCCGCAGCGCTTCATACACCATCACCGCCGCCGCATTGGACAGGTTTAAGCTGCGCAGCCCCTTTCTCATCGGCAGCCGCACCAGCTGGTCTTTATATTTTTCAATCAGCTCTTTGGGCAGTCCTTTTGTCTCTTTGCCAAACACAAAAAATACATCGTCCGGATACTTTACCTCCGTGTGAAACCGGCTTCCGTCCGTTTCCACCAGATAAAAGTTAGCCTCCGGGTGTTTTTCTTCCAGCTCTTCAAAGCAGTCGTACACCCCTACGACCACCTTATCCCAATAGTCCAACCCGGCACGTTTTAAGTGTTTATCGTCAATGGAAAATCCCAACGGCTTCACCAAATGCAGCGCACAGCCCGTCGCCGCGCATGTTCTTGCAATGTTTCCCGTATTCTGCGGAATCTCCGGCGATACCAATACAATGTTTATCATCTAACCAATCCATTTCAACAATTTGCTTCGTTTGATTTTAATCGCCTGCACCGGACAAAGCTCCTGGCAGCAAAAGCAACGGATGCATTTCTCCAAATCCGCCTCCGGCTTTCCCTTCTGCATCGAAATCGCCTTGGGCGGGCAGCTTCTAAAGCAGTCCCCGCAGCCGACACACTTTTCGTGCATAAACACCGGCTTCGGCTTCATCATCTTTTCCAATAGGTTCATAATGCATTTCGGCGCCATCCTGGGCAGGCTTTTCCCATGGTTTACCGGCGGCACCACATAATCCTTGGCCACATATGCCTGCCAATCCTCGCCCAGCACTTCCACCTTTTCCGGATCCACCAACCCTCTTTCCATCGCGCGCTGCGTTGTGCAGATGCGCGCCGGATCCAAATTCATCAGCCTGCTGCCCACCACGTCTGCCGCATACGGGCTTGGGGCAGCAATCAAACAGTTCATCTTTCTCTTTTCGCCGCCGCTCGGCCCATCCCCTTCCATGGCCTCCACCGCGTCTATCAAGCTGATCACCGGCCGCACATATTCACACAAATCCACCAGCATCTGTGAAAATTCCGCCAGTTCCGGCATCCGAAAATGATATTCCATCTTCACCGTCCCCGGAATACAGCCATACAGATTTTTCACCGCGCCCGTGTATTGCGTCAGTCCATGCGTTTTCAGCTTTGCGCAGTCTATCACGGCGTCCACCTGCGTTAAATACCGGCAAATCTGCAATTGTTTTAACCGAATCGCCTTTTCGTGATACACAGAAACCTGCTCAAAATCCTCATTTAGTTCAGCCACCGTCCTCTCTGACACCTGTTCCATTCCGCAAACTTTGTATATACCGTGCACCTTCGAAGCGGTAAACGGCCCGCCCGGGCTGTCGCCGATCACCGCCTGCGCGCCCAACGCCTGCACTTGTTTTACCACCGCTTCCACCACGGCAGGATGCGTGGTCGTAAATCCCTCCGGCTTTTTCTTCATCAAAAGATTTACTTTAATCGCCACTTTCATCCCGGGATGAATCCATTGTTTCAATCCGCCCAGCAGGTCAAAAGCCCGTTGCACCGCAGCGTCCACTTCTTTTTGGTTATAGCTCTGGCATCCCACCAGCGCTACCGAATGCTGTTGCATGTTCTGTTCCTTTTCCTTATTTGTTCAAAATAAACTTTTCAACCGCTCTGGCCACGCCGCCCTGCTTAAAATCGCAAGACACATAGTCCGCCGCTACTTTCACTTCGTCGGAAGCATTGCCCATCGCCACGCCAACGCCGGCCCAGTTGATCATCCCAATGTCGTTGGCGCCGTCTCCCAGGCACATCACTTCTTCCCGCTTAATGCCCAGCGCCTTGGCCAACTGTTCTGCCCCGTTCCGTTTGCTACTGCCGGCCGCCATAATTTCCAATACGATTTCATTAGAACTTGTCAACATAAATTCGCCGCCCATAATCAAATCCCGGTAAAACGATCCCGGCAGCCCCGGTTTTTCCTGATAATCAAACACGCGAATCAATTCAATTTTCCCCTGTGCCAATTCCAAAGCATGGTCCAGGCTTTCTGCCACCACCGTGGGGCACCGATACGCTTGTTCCGTCTTTTCGTTTTCCACATCCGCATGGCTCGGCCTGGTTTTCAGCGGCCCGTAATCAATGGACCTTTCCCCCGTATGCAGTTCCACCTGAATGCCCGTATCCTTAATTCTTTCGCAAGCCTTCACGGCGGCTACCACCCATTTTTCCGGAATCGGGTTGCTCCACAGACTCTCTCCCGTCTGCACATTATGCACCGAACAGCCGTTGTTGTTCACACAATAGGTTTCCAGTTCCCCCAAATGCAGCATCCGTCGCACCAGGCCCAAGTTTCTCGCCGTCACCGCACAAACCGGAATGCCCCTTTCCGCCAATGCACGCGTGGCTTTTAGGTTTTCTTCCACCACCTTAAAGGAATTTTCCATATAGGTGCCGTCCATGTCCGTCATCACAATTTTAATATCCGACATTTTCTTCCCTCTTAAAATAAAATCTTTTCCAGCGCTTTGGCAAATCCGCCCTCGTCGTTGCGCGCCGTCACCATGTCCGCCGCTGCCTGCACGCTCTCTGCCGCGTTGCCTACCGCCACGCCCGTGCCGGCCCATTGCAGCATGCCAATATCGTTGCTGTTGTCCCCAAAAGCCACAATCTCTTCTCTTTTTACGCCCAGCATCTTAGCCAGCCGTTCCACGCCCTCCCGTTTGGTAGAGCCGTAGGCCATAATGTCAATGCAGGCCGTGTGGCTGCTGGTCAGGTAAAATTCTCCCTGCTCTATTACCCTTCTGTAAAACCAGCCCGGCAGTTCCGCCAGGTTTTTGCCGTGCACCGTTATATTCTCCGAAACCATGCTCGCCCGTTCTATCATCGCCTCCAGGTCTTGATATACCTCTACCACAGGTCGAAATTTTTCAGGTTTTTCTTCCCATTCTTTGCGCCATTGCAGCATATCCGGCGATGTCCGCTGCGTCGGCCCGTATTCCATGGAGAACAGCCCGCCAAATACATCAATGGAAGCTTCCGCCTCTGCCGCCGCCTGCAAAATCGCCCGTACCGCCGGGGCCGGAATGGTATTTTCAAAGCAAAGCGTTTCCGCTTTTGCATCCACAATGGCCGCGCCGTTGTTAATCACGCAAAGCGGGTCAAATCCCGTTTGCGTCACGGCCCATTTGCATGCGCTCCAGTTTCGCGCCGTCACCGCCGCTACATAAACGCCCTGTTCGCGCGCCCTACGTACCGCGCGCACATTTTCTTCATTTAGCGAATGGTAAGTCTGTAAAAACGTACCGTCCAAGTCCGTTACAATGAGTTTTATGCTCACGTTTTTTCCCCCTTTGCCTATAAAACAAATTTTTCCAACGCATACGCAAATCCGTCTTCGTTGTTTTTCTTCGAAACAAAATCCGCCAACGGCTTAATGCCCTCTTCCGCATTGCCCATCGCCACGCCGATGCCGGCCCATTGAATCATTTCGCTGTCGCTGTATGCGTCTCCCAAGCACATCACTTGCGCCGCATCCAGCCCCAATTTCTTTGCCAATGTTTTGGCCGCGTTCAATTTGGAAGCCTTGCCGAATGTCACATGATAACAGCCTCTGTTCGGCTCCGCAATGTAAAATTGGCCCAGCGCCAAAACGCTCTGTTTCCATTCTTCCGGCATCGGGTTCCCATCCCGGCTGAAAACCTCTATCAGCTCTGTATCTTCCTGACCCAAAATCACCATTTCTTCAATGCTTTCGCATTTTGTAACAGGAATGCGCTGCGGCAGCGGGTGCTTGTTCCATTCCTCCCGAATCCAGGTATAGTGTTTCGGCGCAGTGTTGGGTTCCATCAACGTCTGCTCATGAGAATACAGTGCCACTTTCCCCCCGTATTCCAGGCTGATTTTCACCAATGCCTCTATGCTGTCTTGCGGCAGGCAATGCCGATCCAGCACAAACCCGTCTTTCACCCGCATATACGAAGCCCCGTTGCAGCAGGCCGCCGCCCCGTTCAGTTCGCCCCAGCGTACAATCCCTTTGGCCATCGCCCAGTTTCGCGTGGTGCAGGCGCTGATGATCACACCCTTTTCCTTGGCCGCGCGCACTGCCCGTATGTTCTTTTCGCTCACATTGTAAAAATCTGACAAAAACGTGCCGTCCAGATCCGTTACAATCAATTGAATCGCCATCTGTTTCCCCTTTTCCCCTTAACTTAAAGCACAAATTTCTCTACGGCCTGTGCAAAGCCGCCTTCGTCGCATCGCCCGGTCACATAGTCCGCCAAAGGCTTTAATCCCTCTTCGGCATTGCCCGTTGCCACGCCGATGCCGGCCCATTGAATCATCTCCTGATCCGAATAGGTATCCCCCAAACACATTATCTCCTCCGGCTTTGCTCCATACATCCTTGCCAGCTGTTTGGCTGCCTGCAATTTGGAAGCACTTCGCATCGTAATGTGATACGTTCCCTTGTTTTGATTGGCTATATAATACAGCCCCGTCCGGTTTACTTTTTCGCTCCATGATAAAGGCATCTGTTCTCCGTTTTTCCCTACAACCTCTATCATCTCCACCCTTTGACCCGCCAACGACAGCATCTGCTCCGTCCCATCGCACAGCATAGCGGCAAAATCCGGCGGCACATCCTCTCCTTTCTGCAAAAAATGCGCCGGTGCCGTGTCTTTCTCTATATAACTGCCGTCAAACGTATGCAAAGCCATCTTTGCTCCATGTCGCAGGCTTTCCTCTACAATCTCTTTTACGCCCTCTTTCGGCATGCAATGTTTTTCCAAAACCGCTTCATTTTCAGGACGCACAAAGGCCGCGCCGTTGCTGCACGCCGTAATGCCCACAAAGCCGCCTTGGTTTACAACCTCTTTTGCCGCTCTCCAGTTACGCGTGGTGCAAGCGCAAACCAAAACGTCTTTTGCCTGCGCCGCTTTCACCGCGCACTTATTTTCTTCGCTCACGGTAAAAAAATCAGATAAAAACGTGCCGTCTAAATCTGTAATAATCAATCGAATTGCCATGGTTTTCCCTTCTTCTCTTTTCCTGTGAAGGAGGATGGCATTTTGCCTTCCCCTGTTTTTAGTCCAGCACCCATTTTTCCAGAGCCTTTGCAAAGCCGTTGTTTTCGCATCTGTCCGTAATATACGGTGTTACTTTTTTCACTTCTTCCTGCGCATTGCCCATCGCCACACCGATGCCCGCCGCCTGAATCATCTGAATATCGTTAATGTCATCGCCGATGGCCATCACCTCGTCCTGCGCAAAGCCAAATTTTTCCGCCAGATATTTCATCCCGCGCACTTTGTTGGCGTCCTTATGGTTAATATCCCAATGCCCGTCAAAGCTCGTCGTCACCTGAAATTCATCCAACGTATCAATATATTTTTGAATCTCTTCCGGCATCGGGGTCCTCTCATAGCCCGTTTCCAAACGAATCAGTTCGCAGACGTTTTTGCTCTTTTCAATCATCTCGTCCAGATCGCGGCAAACGGCAAACCGGGTCCATTGTTCTTCGGGCAGCTTTTGGTTTCGTTTGTCCGCATCCTCCAGCCACCAGGGCAACAGCTTCGGCGTTGTATACATCATATCGCCGCAGTAGGTGTTGAGTTTATAAATGCCCCTCTCTGCAATAAACCTGATAATCGGTTCCACATACTCCGTCTGCACATAGCAAGGCGCATAGGTCTTGCCGGTGCTCACCTGCGTAACCGAGGCGCCGTTGCCCGTCACAGCCCAATCGTCCATGCCGATGTGCCGCATCGTATACGAACACATCGCCCAGCTGCGTCCCGTACAGGCAAATACCTTCACGCCCTGCGCCCTTGCCTTGGCAACGGCTTCCCGGTTTGCCTCTGTCGGCACACCGTTGTAAAAAAACGTGCCGTCCAGGTCCGTTACCAGCATCTTGATCTTCCCCATGTTTTCCTCCCTCTTTGAGCCATACCCATAAAATTTATCGCTTCAGTGCGATTTCATACATTGCTTTGGCCGCGCCTGCCTCTGTGTTCACGTCTGTCACATAATCCGCCATATCTTTCAATCGTTGGTCGGCATTGCCCATCGCCACGCCCGTACCGGCCCAGGCCAACATCAACATATCGTTATAGCTGTCTCCCATTGCCAATATGTTTTCCGGATGAACCCCGTAAATATCGGCCAGCACCATCAGCCCTTCGGATTTGTTGCTGCTCTTATGCGTAATTTCCAGCGAATGATCCTCTGCCGATACAATTTCGATGTCTGTAAAGGCAGACATCTCTTCTAAAATCTCTTCCGCCAGTTCGTCATAGGGCACTTCCCAGTTAATTCTCGCCACATCGTCTTTACTGGCCGCCACCAGCTCCGCCGAATTTTCATAAAACCGAACACCTTTGCTTTTCTGTTCCTCTTCGTCCATACAGGTATACCACGGCGCCCCGTGTTCATATACCATCGAGATATAATCAAACCCCGTGAACCAATAATCTGCTACCGGGTAGCTTTCTATCACCTTTACAATCTTTTCAATGGAATCCGGCTCAAATCGATTTCTATACCGCAGCTCGTTGTTTTTTGCATCATAAATCACGGCCCCGTTGTTCAGCACACAAAACTGATCAAACCCCGCCTGTTGGTAGATATGTTTTGTTCGCGTCCAGTTGCGCCCCGTCACGGCGCAAACTTTTATGCCCGCTTCCTGGCACGCCTTCAGTGCTTTGATGTTTTCGGGATGCGGTGTCTCCTCCTCCGCCAAAAACGTCCCGTCCAGATCGGTTGCAATCAATTTTATCTCTGCCATTACAGCATATTCCCCTTTTGTTTCCCCACGGCAGCTTTCACGTGCCGTTTTTGTTTTGCTGATGTTTTATTAAACTTTTATAAAATTATTTACAATATGAACTGTCTTACAATGCTTAAAAAACTTTTCTCTCAAAGGCGATTTTTCTGCGGTCCTCTACCATCGATCTCTTTATCTCTTCAAAAAATATGTCCGCCCACATCCTTGCAGGCCCATTTCGGCTGCCCGGGCAACTTATCCTCCGCGCCCGGCAGCCTTTTTGGGTCATTTATTCTCTTTTCAGCGCAATCCGCCGAATCGCCTTGGCCACGCCTGCGTTTACATTCGTGTCCGTTATATAATCCGCCACGGTTTTCAGCCGCGGATCGGCATTGCCCATCGCCACGCCCGTGCCGGCCCAGGCCAGCATATACATATCGTTAAAGCTGTCTCCAAAAGCCAGCACGTTTTCCGGTTTTACATTGTATATATCCGCCAACACCATCAGCGTTTGCGATTTATCCGCGTCCGCATGCGCAATTTCCAACGCACTCGGCCCGGACGCCGTCACTTCTACTTCCGCCACACGGCCCAGCTTCTCGCTTAAATCATCAAACGTCTGCAAAAACGGAAGGTTCAAGTTCATCCGTTCCACATCGTCTTTGCAGGCTTCCACCAGCTCTTCCTTGCTTTTGTATACATACATGTTCAGTTCTTCCCGTTCCCTTTGGCTCAGCATATTATACCAATCGCTGGTATACCCCTCCAACATATATACTGTGTCAAACCCCGTCAGCCCAAACGGCGCATTGTAGGAAAGCAATACATCCACAATATCCCGGATGCTGTTTGGGTCAAAGCGGTTACGGTAGCGATGCTTCCCTCGTCTCCAATCTATAATGGAGGCGCCATTGTTGATCACGCAAAATTCGTCAAACTTCGCCTCGTCCAAAATCATTTTTACATGGTTAAAGCTGCGCCCCGTACACGCGCATACCTTAATGCCCGCCTCCTGGCATTCCCTCACAGCCTTGATGTTTTCCGGATGAGGCGTGTCGCCCCCCTGCAAAAAAGTACCGTCCAGATCGGTTGCAATCAATTTAATCTCTGCCAAAGTTTTCCGCTCCCCCTTTTCTCTTTAGTTCAAAAGAATACCACAATATTTTTTCATATTGTGGTGCTCCTTTCTATAAGCCCAGCCTCTCCAATGCCGCCGCCACACCGCCTTGTTTGTTGGTGTCCGTCACCATCGTCGCCGAATTTTTCACTGCCCGGTTTGCATTGCCCATCGCCACGGAAATCCCGGCACGGCGCAGCATCTCCATATCGTTTTCATTATCGCCAAACGCCAAAACCTGGTTTTCCTCTACGCCAAAATACCGGCATAGTTTTTCCAAGGCATGTGCCTTGTCCGCTCTTTCCGGAGAGATTTCTATGCTGTTTCCCGTTTCTTCCTCCATAAACATGGTTTTGCATTTATACACATCTTCCAGCTTGGCCAATGCCTCGCGAAGCTGCTGTTCATGCCCCTTTTTTAGTCCGCAGTTGATTCGCACAACCTCCCGGCTTTCCCGGAGCAGCTCTTTTTCATCCGCAAAGGGACGAATGCCTAACCTGTCTTTTTCCTCTTGCGTATAGAAATGAAACCAGGCCGGTGCCCCTTTCCCCTCCAAACAATGGTTATATTCCATTCCCATTACACATAAATACGAGATCGGCATCGTTAAAATGCTTTTCACCAGCCCGGTCAGCTGTTCTGTGGAAAATACGATATTTTCCCGTATCTTTCCGGAGGGAAGTCCCACCATGCTGGCACCGTTGTTCAATGCCGCTATTTCGTCAAATTCCATCTGCCGCAAAACCGGCAAAAATTCTCTCCAGTTGCGCGCCGTTACAGGGCAAACCTTAATTCCCTTTTGTCGGCATCGTTGTAACGCCAAAATATTTTCCGGATGAATCCGGTCCGCCTTTGTCAGCAGCGTCCCGTCCAAATCCGTCACTATCAGCCGAATGTCCTGCCGCATGTCCGCCCCCTGTTGCCTTCTTATCTTTTCAGCGCAATTTCATAAATCGCCTTGGCCACGCCCGCATTTTTGTTGGTGTCCGTCACATGGTCCGCCATATCCTTTAAGCGTTGGTCTGCGTTGCCCATTGCCACACCCGTTCCGGCCCAGGCCAACATATACAGGTCATTGTAGTTATCGCCCAGCGCCATCACGTTTTCCGGCTTCACATTGTATATGTCCGCCAGCACTGTCAGCGCCTCAGCTTTTGTCCCGTCTTTGGCGCTGATTTCCAAATATCCGTCTGTGGACTGCATAATTTCAATATCCGTATACCGGTTCATCTTTTCGCGCACCTGTTCAAAATACTGTAAAAACGGAAGCCTGCAATTGATCCGCTCCACGTCTTCTCTACACGCGTCCACCAATTCTTCTTTTGTATCATAAATTTTTAGATGGTACAATTCTTCCAGCAGCTCTTCGGGCTCCTGTTCAAACCAATCCTCCATGTATCCGCTTAAAACTGCCGTGCTTTCCAAGCCGGTCAAGCCGAATTTCACTCCCGGGTATTCCAGCATCACGTCCACCAGACCTGCAATTGCGTTGGGATCAAACCGGTTATGGTATCTCAACTCTCCGGTGTTTACTTCTACAATGGAAGCGCCGTTGTTCACCGCGCAAAAATCATCAAACCCAACTTCTTTTACAATCTTCCGGCATTCCGCCCAGTTCCGACCCGTGCAAACGCATACTTTAATCCCCGCTTGCTGACAAGCGCGCACCGCCTTGATGTTTTCCGGATGCGGCGTATGCCCACCCTGCAAAAAGGTGCCGTCCAGATCCGTTGCAATTAATTTGATTTCCGCCATACCTCTCCCCTCTTATCTTATTGATTCAATGGAGTGCAAAAATTCCTCCATCCGGTCCATCGCAATTTTAATTTGGTCCATCGCCGTTGCATACGACAACCGTACATATCCCTCGCCGGATTCTCCAAAGGCCGGCCCGGGCACCACCGCTACGCCTTTTTCGCGCAGCAATCGCGTACAAAAGTCTTCGCTCGTCATCCCCGTCTGCTTGATCTCCGGGAATGCATAAAAAGCGCCTTCCGGCTCAAAACACGGCAACCCCATCCCGCGCAATCTGGACAGCACATACCGCCTGCGCCTGTCATATTCGCGCACCATTTTTTCCACAGAAGCAAAGTTATCCTCCAGACCCTGGCGCAAAGCTTCCATGCCCGCATATTGGCTCATGGAAGAAGCGCACATGATCACATATTGATGAATTTTCAGCATTTGTTTAATCAGCCGCTTGTCCGCCATCAAATAGCCAAGGCGCCAGCCCGTCATGGCAAACGCCTTGCTAAAGCCGTTGATAACAATGGTTCTCTCTTTCATGCCGGGAATGGAAGCAATGCTCACATGCCGGCGCCCATAGGTCAGTTCCGAATAAATTTCATCCGAAATCACCAAAATCTCCGTTTTTTCCAGCACTTGCGCAATGCTTTCCAGTTCGTTCCGCGTCAAAATCGCCCCTGTCGGGTTGTTGGGATACGGAATAATAATCGCCTTGGTTTTCGGCGTAATCAGGCTTTCAATGGTTTCCGGCGTAATTTTACACGCGTGCTCCGCCTTGGTCGGCGCCGCCACCGGCACGCCGCCACACATCATCACGCCCGGCGAATAGGAAACATACGACGGGGCCGGCACGATCACTTCGTCGCCCGGTTCAATGAGGGCACGAAGCGCCAAATCAATCGCTTCGCTGGCGCCCACCGTCACAATACAGTCCGACGGTTCATAGCAAACCTCATACCGCTGCCGATAATATTGGCAGATCATCTCCCGCAATTCCAAAATACCCGCATTGGAAGAATAATGCGTGTGCCCATGCTCTATGGCATATATGGCGCTTTCGGAAATGTTCCACGGCGTTGTAAAGTCCGGTTCCCCAACGGACAACGAAATGGAATCCTTCATCTCGCTTACAATATCAAAAAATTTGCGAATCCCGCTCGGCGGCATTTGCCGAATATGCGGGGCCACTTTTTCTTCTATATTCATGGTGTCACCTTCAACCGCAGATCTTCTTTCTTCTGTCCGAAGATCACGCCCTGATCCTTATATTTTTTCAGCACAAAATGCGTTGCCGTGCTGATCACGCCCTCAATGGTAGAAAGCTTCTGTGCCACAAACAGCGCCACCTGGCGCAGGCTTTCCCCTTCCATCAGCACCATAATATCGTATCCGCCGCTCATTAAATATACGGCATGCACTTCTTCAAAACGATAAATTCTTTCCGCTACCGCTTCAAAGCCCAAATCCCGCTGCGGCGTCACCCGCACTTCAATCAGCGCCAACACGCGATTATCGTGTTCCAGCTTTTCGCTATTCACAATTGTATTGTATTTTAAGATGATTCCTTCCTGCTCCATCGCCAGGATTTCATCACTTACGGATTTTTCCGTTGTGCCCAGCTGCATTGCCATTTCCTTGTGAGAGATCCTGGAATCCTGTTCCAACATCTCTAAAATGGAGATACGAAATTCATTCATGTTTTTTGCTCCTATCATCGTAAACAAATCTTATTTTACTATACCATTCCCGTCTGTTTCCCGTCAACGAAAGCGGCTCTTTTAATATACCCTTTTCCCCCGTGCTTTTTCGGTTTTCCCCTTTTTTGCAATCTTTTTACAGCCGCTATTCCCTTCTCTAAAAATTCGCTTTCTCCTCTCTTCGCCTTTCCTGTTTTTCTCCTCTGTCTGCTTTCTCTTTATCCTCTCCCTTAAAATTCGTCACAGAATATACTTTTCTTTTTCTCCCTTTCAAAAACTTAATGTCTTCGCACTTTATCATTGCTCAATTTTATTTTATTTTTATCGTCGCTATCTGAAAATTTTCTCCGTTCCTTTTGGTCTTTCTTTTTTCCGGCTCCTCCATTTACCGCTTTTCTCGCTTTCCTATCCCGAAAAAACTATACCGTCTAAAATTGCCCTATACCCACTTCAAACAATGCGTTTTCTCTTTATATTTTCTTTTGTACGCCCCTGTCATCTCAAACTTTTTCATGTTTTCTGCAAATTTCCTCCTTCGCACGGTACACTTTCCCTATTTTTCCTATCCTTTGCACTGTCCTCTTACTAATTTCTGTCATGCCTATACCATCTTTCAAACTCCGTTTTTACCCATCCACATTGGATTTACGCTTCTTACATACAATTCTCCTGCTTTTAAGTCCATACGCCCTGTGCCGTCTCTTTCGGCACTACATAAATAGACACACATAGTAAAACTTTTGTCGATCCGTTTCCCTTTCCCCCTGTATAAATTTTTTCTTAAATCTCCTTTTCTCGTTTCCGTTTGTATTTTCCCGACAACATACAGCGTTATATTAGCTCTCTATTTTTCATATATCGTTTTCTATCTGTTTTTCCCCTCACACGCTCCCCCTCTTTAATCCAAAACGATATACAAAAAGAGGGCTTCTCGCCCTCTTTCAATCATCAGGATGTTCTCTTTTCGGCGTGTGTGTTGGCTTTTCCGTAATGGAGGATTGCAGCACATGTGGCCGGCTTGCAGCATAGGTGCTGGTGTTGGCCTTTACGCGTTTAATCTCTTTACCGTCCTTGTCGTAATACACCTTCCAGGCCTCTGCCACGATGCGGTTTCGGCCTCTGCGTACCAGGTCCGGATCCGTCACAATCACCGGGTCGTCTTCATACGGTGTAATTTCCACCGTCACGCTCTCCAGTTTTATGCTCATGCCGTCAGGCAGCGGCGTACCGTACACTTCCGCCGTCACTGTCTGCGTCTTTTCGTTAACATACAACAGCAAGAAAACCGGCCAATCCGTTGTGTTTTTGAATTTTAAGTCCGATCCGCCCGTTGTCACCATCGCATCCAGGGCATATTTCACATAGCTGGCCGGAATGCTGTGCGGCCTGCGCGAAACAATTTCCATATCCGCCTTCAACAGCGCATTATACAGCGTTGTCGTCACCTGGCAAATGCCGCCGCCGGCTTGGTCGGTATATACCCCATTTTCAATGCCCTTTGCTTTTTGCCATCCGTTTTCCACCGTGCGCGGGCCCGCCGTTTCGTTTGCCGAAAACGTCTCCCCCGGTTTCACCGTGCTGCCGGATAACAACCCGCACATTTTCTTAATGTTAAACACGCGCGATGCTGCCGAGGATTTTGAATACGATGTAGAGGCCGAAGCAATCTTCACCGTATGCTGTTTAATCTCGTCTATGGTATAGGTCGGCTGCGTAATTTCGCCCGGCACTTCAATCGTGCCCGTAAAGTTGCCCGAACGCACCGTTTCCGCAATTTTCTTTACAAACTCATCCTCATTTACCTGGATCCCGGGCTTCCCTTCCACAAAATCAAAGGAACCCTCCACCGCCATATTCACTTCCACATGCGGCTCCACCGGCGCTAAGTTCAGCTGCGGGATTGCATTGCGAATGCTGTCCTCCAGCGTTGCGTCGTCATAGGTAATTTCCAAGTTAAAGGCGGTCGGCTCTGCGTTGCCCATGGCCTCTTCTCTGTCGCCTATCCCGCCGGTGCGCGTTAATAACATCGCCTTGCGGATCGTTTCATCCACATTGGGGGATACGCCAAACAAACTGGCCTTCACCTTTTCTTCCCGTCCGGCAAAGGTCAGCGTAATCAGAAATTCGCCTTCCTGGTCCTGTGCCGTCTGGCTAAGCGCCAATTTCGCCTGTTCCGGCGTAAGGTTCGCCACGTTGATTCCGTTGATGGTAATGTTGCCCGTGATGGTCCCGCCGTCAAAGATCACTTCGTATCTGGATCTGTCGTTGCCGATCAATCCGGTGGCAAAGCCAATGCCCAAAATCAGCGCAATGGCCAGCAGCCCCACCACGATATACATCCCAATGCGTCTTGTGTGCGTCCGGCTCATTCCTCTTCTTCCGGCTGCTCCGTTTGTCGTCATTCACCCGGCTCCTATCAATCTTCTCCACCGGGGGCCGGTGTGCTGGGCGCGGTTGTCGGCTTTTGCGTCGGCGCCGGCGTATTGGGCGCATGCGTGGGTTTGGTCGTCGGCTTGGTGGTCGGTTTTTCCGTTTTGGTCGGGGTGGACCCTGCCAACACCCTGGCTCCCACTGACGGGTAAGTATTGGTATGAATCACTTCGCGCTTAATCTCTTTGCCGTTTGCATCATACCAGATTTTCGTTGTCTTGGATTTTTTTCCTGCCCGTGCTTTGGTTACCATCTTGGGGTTCGTCACATATTGCACGCCGGCCGGCGCAGACACTGTGCCCGTCTGTTCGCCCACGATATCAATCTTCATGCCGTCCGCCAGCGGGTCGCCCCATACTTCAAAGGTCAGTTCCTGTTTATCATTGTTAAAATAGCCCACCAAATACATCGGCCAGTTGGAGGTGTTTTTAAATTTAAAGTCCGGGCCGCCGGTACTGATTGTTGCGTCGCAGCCGATCTGCACATAGTTAGACGGAATGCTGTGGTGTACCCATTCCACAATCTCCACATCCGCACGGGCCACCGCGTTAAACAGCGTGCTGGAAACCTGGCATACGCCGCCGCCCAGCCCCATCACAGAAACTCTGTTTTGAATGGCCGGCGCTTCTTTCCACACATTGGCGTCCGTCCGCGGGCCGATTGCCTCGTTGCAGGAGAACGTTTCGCCCGGCTGCACAATCTTTCCGTTGATCCGTTCCGTGGCCAGCTTAATGTTATGGTTTCTCGATGCGTTGCGCTTTGTCTTTGTGGTAAATTTGCTGATCAGCTTTGTATGCTCTCTCGCATTTTTGTCCTCCGGCACCGGGCCGTCCACAGAATGTCCCTGCGCCTGCACATTGGATAAATTCCCCGTCTGAAGCGCATTTACAATGGTATCGATAAAGGCTTGTTCATCCGGCTCAAAGCCCATATGCCCGTCTGTAAAGGTAAAGCGTTCCGGCAAAGAAGGATCAAAATGCACTTCTTCGGAAACGGATTCTCTCGAAATGCCATCTACATATTCTTTGGCTTTGGCGCGTATGGTTTCTTCATCATGCGTATAGCCCATCGGCAAATTGATCTGCCCTTGCGCTGCGCTTTCGCGCTGTTGCAATCTTTCGCTGATGTTTCCGCCGCGCCCCACATCCATCATGCTTTTGGTCGCGGTTGCCACATCCGCCTGCACGCCGAATTTTGCAATCGGCACCTGCTCTACCGTATCCGGAAACTGAATGGTCATCATCGTTGCATCCAGCATCTCCTGGGCCGTCGGCGCAATGGTCACGGCCGCCTGCTCCGGCGTCTGTCCGCCAACATCCACGCCGGCAATTTTCACCCCGGGCACAACCTTCCCATCATCAATCAGAATAACGGTCTGCTCCGCTTCGCTGTCGGAAGCGGCGCCCAGCAGGGGCATTAGTCCGGTTAAACATAGCAAAAGAGCCAGAACAACCACAAAGGTTCTGACAACGGCGGAAGTTCCGTGCGTTTTCTTTTTTCGTGCAGACGTATTCATTCCTTGCTCCTTTTAAAAGGTTTGCCCTTTATTTGTTTTGGAAAATAAATTATATCATACAGAAGCTTGCTTGTACGATTTATTTTTGCTGTTTTGCGCGATACGCCAATGTATATAAACTGTCCGAAAGATGCACGTTTTCAATGCTCATCCAGGACGGGCCGGAAAGCTCTATCGGCGCAAAGTTCCAAATCGCTTTGATGCCCAGTTGCGCAAAATGATCGCATGTCTCCTGCGCCACGCTGGCCGGTGTGCAGATAATCCCTACATTGATATCGTTATTTTTCACATACTCATCAAAGTTAAACATGCTGCGCACTTCCACGCCGTCCATCTTCGTACCGATAATTTCGGGATTCACGTCGAAAATGGCGTCCATTTGAAACATGCCAAACCCTTTATATAACAACAACGCACGACCGATATTCCCACTTCCTACGATCGCGCAACGATAGGTCTGATCCAGGCCCAAAATTTTAATCAGCTCATCTTTCAGCTTTTTTACCTGATATCCGTATCCCTGTTGGCCAAATCCGCCAAAGCAATTGAAGTCCCTGCGAATTTGCGATGCATTCAATCCCATTTCCTGGCTCAGTTCCTGGGAAGAAATGCGTTCCACTCCTCTTTTTTCAAGCTCTTGCAGCTTTCGATAATATTTTGGCAACCGCCGAATTACGGTCTCTGAAACATACTTTTCCGACAAAGGACGTCCTCCCTTTTAAGTTGAGAGATTTTTCACAACCATTATATCATTCCGGGGTCAGAACACAAGACCCTTTCTTATCATTGTACCCCCAGCCACATACATAAAATGCCCAATCCTGCGCTGATTGCCAGCATCGCAATCGGCGATTTGTCCTTGATATGGATCCACCAAAAGCTAATAAGCGCAATTCCTATGGAAGCAAACGATACGCTTGTAATCTTTCCGACCTCCTCTATGCCCGCATTTCCGCTCAGCGCAAAAAAGCTTGTCAGCAAAATGGTCGCCGTGGCCGAGAGAATCATCCCAATTACCACGGGATGAATCATGGATAACACGCCGCGCACCCGCTTATTCTCTTGAAACTGAAAAAAATACCGGCTTACTGCCAGCGTGATACAAATGCACGGCAGCGAAACCGCCAGCGTTGCCACCAGCCCGCCCGTTAGCCCCGCCACCTTTATGCCGGTAAACGTGGCTGCGTTGATGGCCAGGGGCCCCGGCGTCATCTGCGAAATCGCCACGACATCCATAATCTCCTGCATATTCAGCCATTGGTATTGGGTAATCGCCTGCGCAATCAGCGGAATCATGGCGTATCCGCCGCCAAAGGTAAACGCCCCAATCTTTAAAAACGCAACAAACAGCAGCCATAATGTATGCATTTTTTATTTCTCCTGTTTATTCAGTTTTGTGCCGCACAGCGCGCCCACAAAACCGGCCGCTAAAATCAGCAAAATTCCGTTGATTTGAAACTGAAACGAGCAGACAAACGCCACGCCCAGCACCAGCCAGGGCACCAACCCATGCACGGCCTGCCGCCTTAACCGAATCACCGCATCCAACATCAGCGCTACCACGCAGGCCCGCACCCCGTTTAACGCCGCCACAACATATCGGTTGTCCTTTACCAGCGTGTAAAAATACGTCACAATGCTCAGCGTTATCATCGAAGGCAGCATCACGCCCAGCGCCGCCATCAGCGCCCCTTTCAGCCCGGCTGCCCTGTATCCCACCATCAAACAACAGTTTACGCTGAGCACCCCCGGCAAAGATTGCGACACCGCCACCATGTCCAAAATATCCTTTTCCTCTATATAATGGCTTTTATCCGCAAATTCCGTTTTCAAAAGCGGAATAATCACATATCCGCCGCCCCAGGTAAAGGCTCCTATTTTCAATGTCTTTAGGAAAATCTTCCAAATGCTTTTCTTTTCTTCCATTTCCTGCCCTCTCGTTTGCGCCGCTTTACATTCTGTGCTCTTCCCCTCTATAATATAATATATTGACATATATGGAGGCGTTTTTTTGCAAAAGAATCAAGATATCCGTTTATGGGCCAAGCTGAAGAAAAAGGATAAAATTGTGCATGATTATATTTTTGCCTGCCCTCCGCAAAATGCGTTGGAGGAAGGGCTCATCGAGGCTTGCCATCATTTTGATGTTGCCGTCCCGGTTGTGCTCGGTAAACACATCCGCGATATGGAAACCTTTCATCTTGTCAATTTTACTTCGCGCGATTTTGTGGAGCCTTTTTCCTATACATCCTTGGAGCTTTCTCTGATCTTTCCCAAAAAAGAGCAAAAAAATCATCGTCCCGATCCGCTCAGTTTATGATATAAAATTTTCCTTTGCTTTATCAAAAAAGTGCCATACGGCCCATTGGGGTTCGCATGACACTTTTCTTTTATCTTTTTGGGTTCACTCGTTTTTTATTTGTTGAAGTAACGATTCAGCAGCCCTTCAAATGCACAGCCGTGGCGCGCTTCATCTTTGCACATTTCATGTACGGTGTCGTGAATGGCGTCATAGCCCAATTTCTTGGCCAACACTGCCAAATCTTTTTTGCCCTGGGTTGCGCCCTGCTCTGCATCGGCCCGCATTTCCAGGTTCTTTTTGGTATCCGCTACCACAACCTCGCCCAGCAATTCGGCAAACTTGGCGGCGTGTTCCGCTTCTTCAAAGGCAATGCGCTTGTATGCTTCTGCCACTTCCGGATATCCTTCTCTGTCCGCCTGACGGCTCATCGCCAAATACATGCCCACTTCCGTGCATTCGCCGGTAAAGTTATCACGCAAGCCCTGCAATACTTCCGGATCCACATCTTTGCCTACGCCGATGACATGCTGATCTGCCCATTCTCTTTTTCCTTCCTGCGCTGCGATAAATTTATCTGCCTTCGCATGACATACAGGACATTCTGCCGGGATGGCGCCCTCTGCTACATAGCCACATACGGAACATACAAATTTTTTCATTTCTGATTCCTCCTCATATTAATAATAGGAATTGTTATTGTTTATGGTTTTATTATAGCATCCTTTTTGTAAATTGCAAGGCTTTTTTCAAAAAACTTTTCTTTTTATGCCAACTCTTGTTCCATCAAGGCCGCCAACGCTTTGGCATCCTTGGCAATGCTCTCCTGGTCGGCCCCTTCTATCATAATTCTAACCAGATGTTCCGTGCCGCTCGGCCGGATCAACAATCGTCCGTTTCCTTCATAGGCCGCTTTCAGCGCTTTAATCTGCTCTGCCACCCGGGCATTGCTCATATAGTTTGTCTTATATTCCGGCGCCACCGGCACATTCACCAACACCTGCGGATAAATGGTAATTTGTTTGGCGCATTCGCTGGTCTTCTTTCCGCTCCGCACCAACACCCCTGCCAAGTGAATGGCGGATTGCATGCCGTCTCCCGTGGTCGATTGGTCCGTCAGCAGCAGATGTCCGGATTGTTCGCCGCCCAGGTTATAGTCATGCGCTTTCATCTCCTCCAGCACATACCGATCGCCCACCTTGGTCGTCGCAATTTGAATCCCAAACGGTTTTAGCGAGAGCCCCAGCCCCATATTGCTCATCACGGTTGCCACCAGCGTATCCTGCTTCAATTGGCCGTTTTTCTGCATATCAATGGCCAGCAATCCCATGATCTTATCGCCGTCCATCAAGCTGCCCGTTTCGTCGCAGGCGATCAGCCGGTCCGCATCGCCGTCAAATGCAAAGCCGAAATCCGCCTGTTTTTCTACCACCGTTTCGCACATCTTTTCCGGGTGGGTAGAGCCGCACCCGTCATTGATGTTCACGCCGTCCGGCGTATTGTGCAGCACATACACCTGCGCGCCCAGCCGTTCAAATACCTTTTGTGCCAAAGCGCTCGAGGCTCCGTTCGCACAATCCAGCACAATTTTTTTGCCGGATAAGTTTGCGTCCGCCTGGCCGGTTAAAAATTCTATATACTGTTCCGCCGCGCCTTCCATCGGCATCGGCTGTTTTTCTTGCGAAAGATCCGGCACGGTTACCTCGCCCATCATCGCTTCTATTTCATCTTCCAATGCATCCGGCAGTTTATAGCCGTATTCATCAAAAAACTTAATGCCGTTGTATTTGGCCGGATTGTGCGAAGCGGAAATAACAACCCCCGCTTTAAAATGACCGCTCTGCACCAAATAAGCCACCGCCGGCGTCGGCACCACGCCCGCCGTAACCGCCTCACCGCCTGCGGCAAAAATGCCGGCTGCCAGCGCGCTTTGCAGCATCGGTCCCGATTCTCTTGTGTCCATGCCGATTAAGATATGCGGCTGCTCCTGCGTTTTGGCAAGCACCTTTGCCCCTGCATATCCCAATTTATACGCGATTTCCGCCGTCAGCTCTTTGCCAACCAGCCCGCGCACTCCGTCTGTTCCAAACAATCTGGCCATGTTATAACCCCCAAAAATAAATCAATCTATTTTATTGCTGTATTAAAAACGCTTCCACGCCAGAAATTGCCACGGCCCCGTCCGCGCAGGCCGTCACCACCTGCCGAAGCGGCGTAGTGCTTATATCGCCGGCGGCAAATACGCCCGGCACATTGGTGCGTTTGTAGGCATCTGTTTTGATGTATCCAGCCTCATCCAGCGCAACCTGTCCGCTTACCAGTTGCGTTTGCGGCAAAGTACCGGCCGCAATGAAAATTCCCTGGCAACAAACGTGCTCTGTTTCCCCTATTTTGGCATGCTCTATGGTCAGTCCGGAAATATACCCGTCCTCCTGCTCAAAGGCAACCGGCCGATAGGGCGTTAGCAGTTTCACATTCTCCAGTTTACGCACTTTTTCCTGTAAACGTCCGGCCGCTCTAAATTCATTTCTTCTGTGTATCAGCGTCACCTGTTTGCAAAATTTTGCCAAATACAGCGTATCCTCCAGCGCCGTGTCTCCGCCGCCGATAACAGCCGCCTCTTTATTCTTATAAAAGAAGCCGTCGCATGTTGCGCAATAGCTGATCCCTTTTCCCCGGAGTTCCTCCTCCCCGGGCAAGCCCAACGGCCTGGGTTGGGCTCCCATGGCCAGCACAACGCTGCGCGCGGTAAGGGTTTGTCCTTCCGTAATAATCCTTTTCTCCGCGCCTAAAAGCTCCATTTTCTGCACTTGTTCATAGACAAACGGCGCGCCCAGGTTTTCCGCTTGCGCCTGCATGGCCATCGCCAATTCAACGCCGCCGATTCCTTCTGCAAACCCGGGATAATTCTCTATATGCTGGGTTGTGGCGGCTTGTCCGCCCGCTGCCATTTGCTCAATGATTGCAAAATCCAACCCGGCCCTTGCTGCATAGATGGCGGCCGACAATCCGGCTGGGCCGCCCCCTATAATCAGTACATCTTTCATTCTCTGCTCCTTGCTTTTTTTCATATTATACCCCAATCACAAAACAAATGCCCATATAAAAGCAGTATCTTGCCTGTTTTTCTATCCTAAAACGTTTTTTTCATAAAAAAACTCCACCGTTTCCGGTGGAGTTTGTATGCGCGCTTTTTAACGCTTGCTGAACTGCGGAGCTCTACGAGCTGCTTTCAAGCCGTACTTCTTACGTTCTTTCATACGCGGATCGCGCGTCAGGAACCCTGCCTGTTTCAGCGCCGGACGAAGATCTTCATCCGCCTGCAGCAACGCTCTGGATACGCCATGACGAATCGCGCCCGCCTGGCCGGTGAAACCACCGCCGTATACGTTTACATGCACATCGAACTTATCTTCCAGGCCGGTAAGCACCAACGGCGCTTTTGCTGCCATTTTCAGCGTTTCCAAGCCGAAATAATCTTCCAGATCGCGTTTATTTACAATGAAAGCACCTTTGCCCGGCACCAAGCGTACACGAGCTACGCTTTTTTTCCGTCTGCCGGTTCCCAGGTATTGCGCTTTTGCTGCCATCTGTTATGCCTCCTTACACTTCCAGCGTTTCAGGCTGCTGGGCTTCATGGTTATGATTCGGACCCGCATAGACCTTCAGCTTTTTAATCATCTGGCGTCCCAAAGAATTCTTCGGAAGCATTCCTTTAATCGCATGCTCCAGCGCAAATTCCGGACGAGTTTCCATCAACGCTCTGTAGGTGGTTTCTTTCAAGCCACCCGGATAGCCCGTGTGATGGTAATATACTTTTTGATCCAATTTGTTGCCGGTGAATACCAGCTTGTCTGCATTTACTACGATAACATAGTCGCCCATATCGGCATGCGGTGTAAATTCGGGTTTGTGTTTGCCTCTCAAGATGCTTGCAACACGGCTTGCCAGACGGCCGAAGGTTTTGCCCTCCGCGTCAATCACATACCATTTGCGCACCAGGGCGTCTTCCCCAGGCATATAGGTTTTCATAGGATGTGTCCTCCCACACTTTGCAAACAGGTGAGCAAGTCTGCTTGCAAACGAAATGATATTTTCAGTTTTTCGCGTTTTACTCCGGGGCTATGGTGCAAAACAGCGCTTATATATTTTATCCGACGCATGTCTGCGTGTCAACACTTACTTTGCAAAAACCCCTGTTTTATGCAAGTGTTGGCCCGTCCAGCGCGCTTTTTTCACAAAGATATTGCGCATACGTTGGCACGGTTTCATAGTAAATGCGCTGTAAGATCAATCCCTGCGGCGGCGCCGTCATGCCGCCCAGCACGCGGTCTTTGGTCTGTAGCATCTTTTTAAACGTATCCGTGCCAAGTTTTCCGCGCCCTATGTCAATCAGCGTTCCCGCTATAATGCGCACCATGTTATACAAAAAGCCATTGCCCATGATGTCCAAAACGATCTTGTCCCCGTTTTTTTGCAGCCTTGCCAGGTAAATCTCCCTCGTTGTGTCCTTCACAACGCTTCCAGAGGCGGCAAACGCCGCAAAATCGTGTTTCCCCAATAGATCCTGCAGTGCTTCCTGCATGCTGGAAACAGACAAGACATACGGTACATGTGCCACTGTCCTGCGGTTGAGTGCGCTGGCATGTTTGTGGTTATAGATCGTATACCGATACCATTTTGCCTTTGCGTCAAACCTGGCATGGAATCCCGGCGCCGTCTGCGCAGAATCCTTCACCCGTATATCTTTCGGCAGTGTGAAATTCAACGCGTAAGCAATTCTTTCAACCGGAATTTTCGTTTCCACATCAAAATGGCATACCATCCCCGCCGCATGCACGCCCGCATCCGTTCTGCTTGCGCCAAAAACTGTGATCTTTTCTCCAAACAACCGCTCCAGCGCTTCTTCCAGCTTCTGCTGCACGGTCATCGCGTTTTCCTGTCTTTGCCAGCCCGCATAGTCCGTTCCGTCAAACTCCACAATCAGCTTGATCCGCATCAAAATCCCCCCACCGTTGCCAGCAGGTATGCCGCTATCATAATCATCAGTGCCAGATAGTCCCGCCCATGCATATGCAATACATTGAGCTTTGTTCTGCCCTCGCCACCGTGATAGCAGCGCGCTTCCATGGCCGTTGCCAATTCATCCGCCCGACGAAATGCGCTGACAAACAGCGGCACCAGCAGTGGTATCAAACTGGCCGCCCGCTTAAAAATGCTTCCCGTATCAAAATCCGCGCCTCTGGCGGCCTGCGCTTTTCGAATGCGGTCCGTTTCTTCGGCCAGCGTCGGAATAAACCGCAGCGCAATGGACATCATCATCGCCATTTCATGCACCGGGAATCCGATCACCTTCAGCGGCCTTAACAGCGATTCTAAGCCGTCTGTCAGCTGTAAGGGTGCCGTGGTCAAGGTCAACATCGAGGTGCCGGCCACCAACAGTGCCAGCCGGATCGCCATCTGAATGGCAAATAAAAACCCTTCTTTTGTGATCTTTAAAATGCCCCATTGCCACCAGATCGTGCTTCCCGGCGTCAACAGCAAATTCAACAAAAATGTCAATATTAAGATAAATATAATGGGTTTTAAACCCTTCAGCACGTATTTTACCGGTACCTTGCTCAGCGCTACCGCGGCAATCAACAGCACAAAAACCATCGCGTAGCCCTGCACCGTATTCACTAAAAACACAAGCACCATAAAAGCCAGGGCCAGCAGGATCTTTACGCGCGCGTCCATCCGGTGCATCAGGGAATCCGCCGGAATGTATTGTCCCAGCGTCATATCACTCATCGCCATGCTGTCCTCTCCCTTCCAGGGCTTGCTTCAGATTTTTTGCAAACTCTTCCGGTGTTTTTGAAAACGGCAGTGTCATTCCCTTTTCCTTTAGTGACAAGGTAAGCCTACTCAAAATAGGGATTCCCAGCCCTGCTTTTTCCAAGACTTCCGGTTCGGAAAACACCTGTTCCGGTGTGCCGTAGCGCAAAAGCCTTCCGTGATCCATCACCGCAATTTTATCTGCGTACATCGCCATATCTTCCATGGAGTGAGACACCATCAAAACGCCCATGCCGGTTTCTTCCGGCAGGCGGCGAATCATCGTCAAAAGCCGCTTGCGCGCTTCCGGGTCCAGCCCTGCCGTGGGTTCGTCCAGCACCAAATAATCCGGCTCCATCGCCAGTACGCCCGCAATGGCCACCCGCCGTTTCTGCCCGCCGGACAGATCAAACGGCGAACGCTGCGCATATTCTTCGTAGGAAAGCAACATCAAATCCATGGCATGCCGTGCGCGTTGTTTTTGCTTCTCTTCGTTCAGCCCCAGGTTTTTCGGGCCAAAACAAATGTCTTTTTCCACAGTTTCTTCAAACAACTGTTGTTCCGGATATTGGAATACCATACCGACCTTCGTGCGGATTGCTTTTTTATCATATTTTTGCGATAAATCTACATCATCCACAAGCACGCGCCCGCTTTCCGGCGTTTCCAATCCGTTCAAGTGCTGGGCCAGCGTGGATTTTCCGCTCCCGGTATGCCCGATAATGCCCGTCAATTCGCCCCGTTCTACTTTGAATGATACACCCTTTAGCGCTTCTACAAGAAACGGCGTTCCTTTTCCATATACATGGAAGAGATTTTCAATTATAATTGGCATATTTTATTCACCATCTCTTCCATCGTAATTCCGGCGCCAACATCCAGCCCATATTGTTTACACATATGCGCTGTTTCCATCAGCACCGGCAGCTCCAGGCCCCATTCCAACAGTTCTTCCGCATGCTGCGAAAAAATAGCTTGCGGCGTGTCATCCAGTACAATTCTGCCTTGGTCCATCACAATCATCCGCTGTGCTTTTAAGGCTTCCTCCATCGAATGTGTAATATGGATCAGCGTAATGCCTGCATTGTGAAGTTCATCCAACGTTTGCATCACAGCCATCCGTCCGCTTGGGTCCAACATAGACGTCGGTTCGTCCAGCACAATCAATTCCGGCTGCATGGCCAATACGCCCGCTATCCCAATTCGTTGCTTTTGTCCGCCGGAAAGCGTGTGGGGCGCTCTTTGGGCAAATTCGCTCATCCCCACCTGCGCCAGTGCGCTGTCTACGCGCTTTCGGATTTCATCTGTCGGCACACCCAGATTCTCCGGTCCAAACGCTACGTCTTCCTCCACAACAGATGTCACAATCTGGTTGTCCGGGTTTTGAAAAATCATGCCGGCGCGTTTTCTTATTTCCAATGTTTTGGCTTCGTCTTTGGTATCCATGCCAAACACGCGCATCACGCCCTCTGTGGGCTGCAACAGCGCGTTTATATGCCGGGCCAGTGTGGATTTCCCGCACCCATTACGCCCTGCCACTGCCACGTATGTGCCTTTTTCAATGCTAAAGGTCAGATCGCGCAGCGCCGGATGTTCGCCATAGTTAAATTGCAGGTGTTCGCACTCTACCGCCTTCATAGGCCTGTTTCCCCTTTCATACAAACAAAGGGAGCCGTTTGGGCTCCCTTTCGCTTGTCTGATTCGATTAGACCAATTCTAAAATGGCCATGTTGGTCGCATCGCCGCGGCGCTGTCCGGTCTTGATGATGCGGGTATAGCCGCCACCCTGGCCCAGATCCTGCGCGCGTTTTTCATATTTCGGAGCGATTTCACGGAAAAGTTTTTCCACAACAGGATTTTTCACATCGCCCGTGCGTGCCTTATAATCGGTTTTGGATTCTTTTTCCAATTTCGTTTCCGGCACATTGTACAGATACGACATCATACGACGTCTTGCCGCCAGCTTGCTGGGCGCATCGTTGGTGTACTGTTCTCCGTTTTTCGTTACGATCTCAGTGTTGTTATACTCTTTGATCGCAAGCGTAATCATCTTTTCAGCAATGCTGCGCACTTCTTTGGCACGCGCTTCGGTGGTTTCAATTTTGCCGTTCCAGAGCAGCGCGGTCGTCAGATTGCGCAAAATGGCTTTCCTTTGGTCGCTTCTGCGGCCAAGCTTACGGTATGCCATAGTGTACGTTCCTCCTCTTTAATCGTCGCTTGCGCGGAGGGAAAGTCCGAGTTCTTCCAGCTTTTGCTGAACCTCTTCCAACGACTTACGCCCCAGGTTGCGCACTTTCATCATTTCTTCCTCGCTCATCTTAACCAGTTCTTCCACAGAGCTGATACCCGCCCGTTTCAGGCAGTTATAGCTCCGCACGGAAAGGTCAAGATCATCGATGGATTTTTCATAAACGCCGTCTCTGCGTTCATCTTCCTTTTGCACCATGATTTCCACATCGCCCACATGATCCGTCAGGTTGATAAACAGCAACAGGTGCTCGCTCATGATTTTCGCTGCTAAAGAAGCGGCCTCTTCCGGCGAAATGGTGCCGTCCGTCCAAACTTCCAGCGTCAATTTATCATAATCTGTTACTTGCCCTACGCGGGTATTCTCCACGGTGAAGTTCACCTTGGTAACAGGCGTAAAGATCGAGTCGATGGCAATGACCCCGATAGGCTGCCCTTGCTTTTTGTTTTTATCGGCATACACATAGCCGCGGCCGTGCTCGATGTTCACTTCCATATCAAGTTCTGCATCTTCGCCCAGCGTTGCAATGTGCAAATCGGGATTCAGGATCTCCACTTCGGAATCTTCCATGAAGTCTCCTGCTGTCACTTCGCACGGTCCTTTTTTCTCTATATGGAGGGTTTTGGGGCCCTCTGCATGTAAGAGAACCGAGATCCGTTTCAAGCTCAACACAATATCCGTTACGTCTTCTTTCACGCCCGGAATGGTGCTAAACTCATGCAACACACCATCAATACGCATGTTCGTAGCCGCTACGCCCGGAAGCGAAGAGAGCAGGATACGGCGCAGGGAGTTGCCAAGCGTCGTCCCGAAGCCGCGTTCCAACGGCTCCACAACAAATTTGCCATACGTGGGTTCCAAAATCACGCTTTCAAGGTTCGGCTTTTCGATTTCAATCATACGTGTTGCTCCTCCTTTGCTTGTTCCCCCCTATTTGGTTAAGGGTGTTATCTGGAGTAGAGCTCAACAATCTGGTGCTCTTCAATCGTCAGATCAATATCATCGCGTTGCGGCATCGCAATCACTTTGCCTACCAGATTTTCATGATCCAGAGACAACCATTTGGGAACCATGCGGTTGCCTTCTTCACGAAGCTGTTTCAAGTTTTCCATGCTCTGAGAGCCGGAGCGAACCGTAATCTCGTCGTTCAGTTTCACACGGAAAGACGGGATGTTCACTTTCTTGCCGTTTACGCGGATATGTCCGTGTGTAACCAGCTGGCGGGCATGCGCACGGCTATCGCCCATACCCAAGCGGTACACTACATTATCCAAGCGGCGTTCCAGCAAGGTCAACAGGTTTTCGCCCGTTACGCCTTTCATCCGGCTTGCCTGCTGGAAGTATCCGCGGAATTGTCCTTCCAATACGCCATAGGCACGGCGCGCTTTTTGTTTTTCGCGCAGCTGAATGCCATACTGGCTTTGCTTTTTGCGGCTAACGCCATGCTGTCCCGGCGGCGTGGGGCGCTTTACAATCGCGCACTTTGCGCCAAAACAACGATCGCCTTTCAGGAAAAGCTTTGCGCCTTCCCGGCGGCATTGCCGACAAACAGAATCTGTATATCTAGCCATCTTCCTGTTCCTCCTTGCTCAGACGCGCCGACGTTTCGGCGGACGGCAACCATTGTGCGGAATGGGTGTCGTGTCCTTAATCAGCGTTACTTCCAGACCCACGGCCTGCAGCGAACGAATCGCCGCTTCACGGCTGGAGCCCGGGCCCTTTACATACACTTCAACAGTGCGCAGGCCGTGTTCCTTGGCCGTCTTCGCCGCCGTTTCCGCTGCGGTCTGCGCAGCAAACGGAGTGCTCTTACGGCTGCCGCGGAACCCTAAGCCGCCGGAGCTTGCCCAGGAGATCGCGTTGCCACCCATATCCGTGATGGTAACGATGGTGTTGTTGAAGGAGGAGTGGATATGGACCTGTCCTCGCTCAATATTCTTACGCTCACGGCGTTTACGGCTCGTGGTACGTTTTTTCTGCTTCGGTGCTGCCATTGTTCTACTCCCTCCTTTACTTCTTTCTTCCGCTTACGGTCTTTTTCGGACCTTTGCGGGTACGTGCATTCTGCTTCGTGCTCTGTCCGCGAACCGGAAGCCCACGACGATGACGAATGCCTCTATAACAGCCGATTTCAATCAAGCGCTTGATGTTCAGCTGAACTTCACGGCGCAAATCGCCTTCCACTTTAATGTTCTTATCAATATATTCGCGCAAAAGCGCCTCTTGCTCTTCGGTCAGGTCGCGTACTCTGATGTCCGCGTCCACGCCCGTCGCTTCGAGGATCTTTTGGGACGTTTTACGACCGATGCCGTAGATATACGTCAGCCCAATTTCGACTCGCTTGTCTTTCGGCAAGTCGATCCCTGCAATACGTGCCATATGTGTATGAACACCTCCCGGATATATTCAATGTATACAAACGCGTGGTGGGATTCTTCCCTGCAGCCGCCCACGCGAGGACTTTTAGCCTTGTTTTTGCTTATGTTTCGGATTTGTGCAAATCACCATTACCTTGCCGTGACGGCGAATGATCTTGCACTTTTCGCACATCGGTTTTACCGAAGGACGTACTTTCATCGTGATTCCTCCTTACAACTTATCGACCCTTGCCGCGCCATGTAATGCGTCCGCGGGAAAGATCGTAGGGCGAGAGTTCAATGGTTACCTTATCGCCCGGCAAAATGCGAATATAATGCATTCTCAGTTTACCGGAAATATGCGCCAGAACTTTATGACCGTTTGGAAGTTCCACTTCAAACGTGGCGTTAGGAAACGCGTCCGTCACACGGCCTTCCACTTCAATTACATCACTCTTGGACAAGTTGGCCCTCCTTTTGCATCTCCGCGGCCTTGTTAGAAAAGCCCGCCTCTTTCAAGGCTTTTTGGATCTCTGCATCAAACACATGCGTGCCATCCTGCAGCTTTGCAGCCAACGTCTCCAAAACAGCCCCCGTCTGGTCTATATGCTTTATTTTTTTTCGTTTCGGCGCCTGCTGTTTTCTGTAGGCACCGTCAACAAGGTTCACATATTGGCAACCATCGTATGAGTATACCATAAAATACTTGCCTTTGTCTCGTCCTTGTTTGCTTTTTACCACACTTCCCAGAGAAATTTTTTCCTGCATTATGCTTCCTCCGGCAAAGCGGTTAAAATCTTCGGTCCGTCCTTGGTAATCGCAACCGTGTGTTCATAGTGTGCCGATAATTTTCCGTCCGCCGTTACGCACGTCCAATCATCATCCAATTCATACACACGGTGCGTCCCCTGGTTGACCATAGGCTCAATGGCAATTACCATGCCCTCTTTTAACACCTCACCGGTGTTGGGCTTGCCGTAATTTCGCACCTCGGGATCCTCGTGCAGCTCTTTGCCGATGCCGTGACCGGTCAATACCCTTACCACGGAAAAGCCGTTGGCTTCCGCCAGCGCCTGCACCGCATGCCCCACATCGCCCAATCGCTTGCCGGGATAGCAGTATTTCAGCGCTTCATAAAAGCTCTGCTCCGTCACTTCAACCAGCCGATGCGCTTCCTTAGAGCATTCGCCCGCAAAGAAGGTCTTTGCCATGTCAGACTGATAGCCGTGCAATTCCACGCCCAGGTCCACCGAAACAATGTCCCCTTCCTGAATCACACGATCACCGGGAATGCCATGCACAATTTCATCGTTGATCGAAATGCAGATATGCCCCGGGAAACCGCCATAGCGATAAAACGAGGCCTTCCCTCCGTGCGCTCGCACGAATTTCCAGAAGATATCGTCTACCTCCTGCGTTGTCATGCCGGGACGAATTGATTCGCCGACCAGAACCATTGCCTGCGCGGCAAGGGCGCCGGCCTGGCGCATCATTTCAATTTCCCTTTCCGTTTTCAGCTTAATCATTTGCTAAATTCCTTGTCCAGGATGGCACAAATTTCTGCAAACACCTCATCGATGCTGCGCGTACCGTCAACGGATTTCAACACGCCCTTGGATTGATAAAAATCAATCAACGGGCTGGTTTGTTCGTGATATACCTTCAACCTGTTGGCAACGGTTTCCGGCGCATCATCCGTGCGCTGGATCAGTTCGCCGCCGCAGCTGTCGCAGGTCTGTCCTTTGTGGTTATCCACATGATAGGTAGCGCCGCAAGATTTGCACACGCGGCGTCCGCTCAGGCGATTGATGATGTTTTCATCTGGCACGTCGATATTTACGGCCATCTGAATTTCCACCTTCTCCGCCAGCGCTTCTGCCTGCGGCAATGTCCGCGGGAATCCATCAAACAGGAAACCGTTTTGGCAATCGGGCTGCGTTAAGCGGGAAGCAACAATCCCAATCACCACTTCGTCCGGCACCAGTTGTCCGGCATCCATATATTTTTTGGCTTCCAAGCCAAGTTTTGTCTGCTGCTTAATCTCCCCACGCAAAATATCACCCGTGGAAATATGCGGCAAGTTGTATTTTTCACAGACGCCTACCGCCTGGGTGCCTTTTCCTGCACCAGGAGGGCCTAAGAATACTAGGTTCATCTTGCTACCTCCCTTATTTGAGGAATCCTTTGTAATGCCTCATCAGCATTTGAGATTCCAGTTGTTTCGACGTTTCCAACGCAACGGATACGGAAATCAAAATACCGGTTGCTGTCAACGCCATAATATTGGTTCCAACCAATCCCGCAATCAGGCCCGGCAAAGTTGCCAGCGCCGCCAAGAACAGCCCGCCAAACATCGTCAAGCGGCTGGAGATCTTCGCCAAATAATCACTGGTCGGCTTGCCCGGACGAATGCCCGGAATAAAACCGCCGTATTGCTGAATGTTTTTGGACACTTCCACCGGGTTAAACGTCACCATGTTATAGAAATAACCCAATGCTACGATCAAAATTGCAAAGATGATATTATACCATACCGTAGCGGAGTTCATCCAACGGCCCCACCACAGCGCAAACCCGCTCTGCGGCCAAAAGCTTGCGATCATTCCGGGGAATTGCAGCAGCGTCACCGCAAAGATGATCGGCATAACGCCCGCGCTGTTTATCTTCATCGGAATGTTGGTGGTCTGCCCGCCATACATCTTGCGGCCCACCACGCGCTTGGCGTATTGCACCGGAATGCGGCGTTCCCCGCAATCGATAAACACAACGCCCGCCACGATGGCCACATAGATGACAACGATGGGCACCAGCGCCCAAGCATTTACTTCACCAGCAAAAATATTCTGCAAGAAACTCCAGACAGTCACCGGCAGACGGGCCACGATCCCGACAAAGATGATCAGCGAAACACCGTTGCCGATCCCCTTTTCCGTAATCTTTTCACCCATCCACATGACTATGCATGCACCTGCCGTCAACGTTAAGATCATCGTAATCTTGGAAAGCAGGTCCGTCGTGATCATATAGCTCCGTAAACTCATGACCATACCAATGCTCATGATCAGCGCCAACAACACTCCGACATAGCGCGTAATGCGCTTAATCTTCTCGCGGCCCTCTTCCCCGCCCTCTTTGCTCATGCGTTCAAGCGCAGGAATGGCAAATGTCAGCAATTGCATAACAATGCTGGAGGTAATATACGGCGAAATACCGACGGCAAAAATCGTAAAGCCCGCCAACGAACCGCCGGTAATCATGTTCAAAAATCCGAGAATATCGGATCCTTCCACCGTCTGTTTGATAGCGGCCACGTCCATCCCCGCAATCGGGATGAACGACGTGCCAATTCGGTATATCAAGAGCATGATCAACGTATAGAGGATCTTCTTTCGCAAATCCTCTATACGCCATGCATTTTTGAAAGTTTCAAGCATTATCCAATCACCTCTACGCTACCGCCGGCAGCGTTGATCTTCTCTTGGGCAGTTTTCGTAAGCTTGGTTGCTTTCACAGTAAGCTTTTTGTTCAATTCGCCATGGCCCAAAATCTTCAAGCCATCGCCGATCTGTTTGATCAGGCCGCGTTCTTTCAAAGATTCGGCCGTTACAACAAATCCGTCTTCCAAGCAGTTCAAGTCACGGACATTAACCGTTGCATACTCCTTGGCAAAAATATTGGTAAAACCACGTTTGGGCAAACGACGGGTCAAAGGCATCTGGCCGCCTTCAAAGCCCGGGCGAACGCCGCCGCCGCTGCGGGCCCATTGCCCTTTATGGCCTCTTGTGGAGGTTTTGCCGTGGCCGCTACCGGTTCCTCTACCCACGCGTTTCTGTGCGCGGGTTGCGCCCTGTGCAGGCGTAATCTCATGCAGCTTCATTGGGTCTCCTCCTTACGCTTCCACTTCTTCCACACTCACCAGGTGTTTGACCTTGAAGATCATCCCGCGAATGGAAGGGGTATCGCTGTGGACCGCAGAGGAATTGATTTTCCCCAAGCCCAGCGAGCGAACCGTGTCTTTCATGGATTGATTGCATCCAATGGTGCTTTTCTTCAGGGTTACTTTCAGTTGTTTCATCTGATGTTACCCTCCTCAACCCAAAATTTCCGCTACGGATTTTCCACGCAGCTTGGCAACCTGTTCCGCCGTCTGAAGCATTTTCAGCCCTTCCAGCGTAGCTTTCGCGCAGTTTGCCGGGTTGTTGGAACCATAGCTCTTGGTACGAATGTCTTTGATGCCGGCCAATTCCAAAACCGCACGGACAGGACCGCCAGCGATAACGCCGGTACCTTCCGGAGCAGGGAGCAGCAATACCAGCCCTTTGCCAAACTTACCTTTGACTTCATGCGGAATGCTGGTGCCCACGATCGGCACGCGCACCAGGTTGCGTTTTGCATCCTCGGTGCCTTTGCGAATCGCTTCCGGGATCTCAGCTGCTTTCCCGCTGCCAATGCCTACGAGGCCGTTTTCGTCACCCACTACGATCAACGCAGTGAAGCGGAAGTTACGTCCGCCTTTAACTACTTTGGCAACGCGGTTTACGGCAACAAGTTTTTCTTTCAGTTCTAAGCCTGTTGTGTCAATGCGCACTGTTGTATCCCTCCGTCTTTAAAAGTCCAGTCCGGCTTCGCGAGCGCCCTCTGCCACTTTGGCCACACGGCCCGTATACAGATAGCCTCCGCGATCGAACACGACTTTTTTGATGCCGGCTTCCAAAGCCTTTTTGCCAGCCTGGCTACCCACCATTTTGGCAGCTTCCACTTTGGTCAGCTCTTTTACCTGCTCACGGATCGCCGGGTCCAGCGTGGAGCTGGAAACCAACGTCTTTCCTGCGGCATCATCGATCAATTGCACATAGATATGGCTGTTGCTGCGGTATACATCCATCCGCGGGCATTCAGCCGTACCGTTGATGTTCTTGCGAGTACGGCGGTGACGCGCTACACGCACTTTGTTTTTATCTTGTTTGTTAATCATGCTGCACGTCCCTCCTTACTTACCGGCTTTGCCGACTTTGCGGCGAATATGCTCGTCAGCATATTTGATGCCCTTGCCTTTGTACGGTTCCGGCGGACGAACCTTACGCACGTTGGCGGCGGTTTCCCCTACCAACTGCTTGTCGATTCCGTTTACCACAACCTGCGTCGGGCTCGGCACATCAAACGTGATTCCCTGGGGTTCTTCCATCTCAACCGGATGGGAGTAGCCCATGTTCAATACCAGTTTTTTGCCCTGCTTTTGCGCACGATAACCTACGCCAACGATTTCCAGCTCTTTTTTGTAGCCTTCGGAAACGCCGATTACCATGTTGTTGATCAGGGTTCTAGATAAACCGTGCAGCGCACGGTGATTTGCTTCATCCGTAGGACGTTCTACCGTCACTACATTTCCTTCCACAGATACTTTCATATCACTGTGGATCTTTTGCGAAAGCTCGCCCTTGGGACCTTTCACGCGTACGGTGTTGCCCTGCTCCACCGTGACGCTTACCCCATTGGGCAGGCTGATCGGCTTTTTGCCAATTCTGGACATAACCACACCTCCGTGGGCGACACATCTTACCAGATGTACGCCAATACCTCTCCGCCAATATGATTGTGGCGGGCGTTTTTATCGGTCATTACGCCTTTGCTGGTGGAGATAATGGCAATACCAAGGCCACCCAACACCTTAGGAACTTCATCTTTGCGAGCGTATACGCGCAAGCCAGGCTTGCTGATACGGCGCAATCCCGTAACGACGCTTTCGTTGTTCGGACCATATTTCAGACCGATTTTGATGGTGCCCTGCGGGCCCTCTTCATCGACCTCAACCGTTTTTACATATCCTTCATCCAGCAGAATTTGCGCAATGGCTTTCTTCATGTTGGACGCGGGGACTTCTACGCTTTCGTGCCGTGCGACCAGCGCATTGCGGATGCGGGTCAGCATATCGGCAATGGGATCTGTTACGACCATGTTGTATCCTCCTTCTCCGCGATTACCAGCTTGCCTTGCGCACGCCTGGAATCTGTCCTTTATAGGCCAGCTCTCTAAAGCAGATACGGCAAACGCCATATTTGCGAAGCACACTGTGCGGGCGGCCGCAGATGCGGCAGCGGGTGTATGCCCTAGAAGAGAACTTTGGCTCGCGCTGTTGTTTATTGATCATGCTTTTCTTAGCCAAGGTTGTTCCTCCTTTTAGTTCTGGGCAAACGGCATGCCGAAGAGCGCCATCAGCTCTCTGGCTTCTTCGTCCGTTTTTGCAGTGGTGACAAATACAATGTCCATACCGCGGACTTTGTCTACCTTGTCATACTCGATCTCCGGGAAGATCAGCTGCTCTTTGATGCCCAGCGCATAGTTGCCTCTTCCGTCGAAGGATTTATCGGAAACACCGCGGAAGTCGCGTACACGCGGCAATGCGATGTTGAGCAAACGATCGGTAAACTCATACATGCGGTTGCTGCGCAGCGTCACTTTGGCGCCCACGTTCATGCCTTCACGCAAACGGAAGTTAGCAACGGATTTCCGTGCCTTGGTCACAATGGGCTTCTGGCCTGCAATGGTAGCCAAATCGCCCACAGCAGCTTCCAAACCCTTGGCGTTGTCTTTCACGTCGCCAAGGCCCATGTTCAAAACAATTTTTTCCAGTTTCGGCACCTGATTGATGTTCGTATATTTGAACTTAGCCATCAGCGCCGGAACGATTTCGTCTTGGTATTTCTGCCTCAAACGAGGCATTGCCTGTTCGGCCATTTACTTACCCTCCTTGTGGCACTCAGCCAAGTTCAGCCGCGCATTTTTTGCAAACGCGGACTTTCTTGCCGTCCGGAAGAATCTTGTAAGAAACGCGCGTTGCTTTGCTGCATTTATCGCATACCAGCATCACCTTGGAAGCATAGATCGGCGCTTCGGAGCGGATAATTCCGCCGGGATCGCCCTGCCCTTTCGGTTTGGTATGGCGAGCAACAACATTAACGTTTTCCACAACGATCTTGCCTGCTTTGGGCAGCGCGCGAAGCACTTTGCCCTGCTTGCCTTTATCTTTGCCGGAAATTACAACAACCGTGTCGTCTTTCCGTACATGTAATTTTTTGACCATATGTTCCATCCTCCTTACAGCACTTCGGGCGCAAGAGAAACAATCTTCATATAGTCTCTCTCACGGAGTTCCCGGGCCACTGGTCCGAAAATACGGGTTCCACGAGGCTGTTTTTGGTCGTTTATAATCACCGCTGCGTTATCGTCAAAGCGGATGTAAGAGCCGTCCGGTCTGTTGATCCCTTTCGAGGAACGAACGATGACAGCACGTACAACATCCTTTTTCTTGACGACCCCGCCCGGCGCAGCACTTTTCACAGAGGCGATAATTACGTCGCCGATGTTGCCGGTTTTGCGGAACGAGCCGCCCAGCACCTTGATACACATGATTTCTTTTGCGCCGCTGTTGTCGGCAACTTTCAACCTGGTTTGCGGTTGAATCATGGCGTTGTCCTCCCTTTCTGGCTCTTACTTGGCCTTTTCGATAATCTCTACTACGCGCCAGTTTTTGTCCTTGGAAAGGTGGCGGGTCTCCATGATGGAAACCTTATCGCCTACGCCACATGTGTTGTTTTCGTCATGTGCTTTCAAGCGCGTGGTTTTCTTGTAGGTTTTGCCATAAAGACGGTGCTTTTCGTGGGTGGCAATGGCTACCACGACCGTCTTATCCATCTTATCGGATACGACGATACCGGTTCTCGTTTTGCGATGGCCTCTTTGTTCCACTTTTTAGCCCTCCTTACGCCTGGCCGCCAGCAGCGGCTTTGATTTCACGTTCACGCAAGATGGTCTGTGCCTTTGCGATGTCACGTTTGGTCAGTTTAATGCTCATCGGATTTTGAAGCTGTCCGGTAGCGAGCTGAAAACGAAGGTTAAACAATTCCCCTTTGAGTTCCGCCACTTTGCTGGTCAGCTCTTCGGTCGTCATTTCATGCAGTTGTTTCGCTTTCATTTCGTTTCACCACCTACGGCAGTATCTTCGCCCTTCTTCACGAATTTGCAGCGGCAGGGCAGCTTATGCATAGCCAAGCGCAGCGCTTCGCGGGCGGTCTCTTCCGGTACACCGGCGATTTCAAACATTACACGGCCGGGACGTACCACTGCAACCCAGTACTCCGGTGCGCCTTTACCGGAACCCATTCGGGTTTCAGCCGGCTTTTGGGTAACAGGCTTGTGCGGGAAAATCTTAATCCATACTTGCCCGCCACGTTTGATATAACGGGTCATGGCAACACGGGCTGCTTCAATCTGGTTGGAAGTAATCCAGCACGGATCCAGAGCCTGCAAACCATATTCACCGTAAGAAACAACGGTGCCTCTGGTTTCGGTCCCTTTCATGCGTCCGCGATGTACTCTTCTGCGTTTCACACGTTTAGGCATCAACATGGCTTAGGCTCTGCCTCCTTCCTTGGCAGCCGGACGCGCTTTGCGCGCATTCAGCACTTCGCCTTTGTAGATCCAAACCTTCACGCCGATACGGCCGTAGGTCGTATGCGCTTCGGCGAATCCGTAATCGATATCCGCACGCAGCGTCTGCAGCGGAATGCTGCCTTCATGATAGCTTTCGCTGCGGGCAATTTCCGCACCGCCCAAACGACCGCCGCAGGTAATTTTGATGCCCTTGGCGCCCGCTTTCATGCTGCGGCCGATGGATTGCTTCATGGCACGGCGGAAAGAAATACGCCGTTCCAGCTGCTGTGCTACGTTTTCTGCTACCAACTGTGCGTTGGTTTCAGCACGTTTCACTTCAATGATGTTGATATTGCAGGGCGCGCCAGCAACTTTGTTCAACTCTTTTTTCAACGCTTCCACGCCTGCGCCGCCGCGGCCGATCACAATGCCCGGTTTTGCGGTGTGGATATTCACGGTAATCTTGCCTGCTGCGCGTTCAATTTCAATCTTTGCAATGCCGGCAGCATACAATTTCTTTTTCAAAAATTCACGGATTTCATAATCCGAGATCAGGTTATCGGCGAAGGCTTTGCCATTTGCGAACCAGCGCGTATCCCAATCTTTGATTACACCAACACGGAAACCGTGCGGATTAACTTTCTGGCCCATACTACACCCTCCTACTTAACCTGATCCAAGATGACGGTGATGTGACTCGTGCGCTTCAAAATACCGGCCGCACGCCCTTGAGCGCGGGGACGATAACGTTTGAGCGACGGGCCGCCATCGGCATAAATCTCAGCCACATACAGCGTATCGCGCGCCATATCCAGGTTGTTTTCCGCGTTAGCCGCGGCGGATTCTACCAGTTTATACACAATTTCACTCGCGCCTCTGGGAGAAAGCATCAGGATGCCTTCCGCTTCTGCCAGGGATTTGCCGCGGATCTGATCGATCACTGCGCGCGCTTTTCTCGGCGCGATTCTTGCATACCGTACAACGGCTTTCGGCCGTCTGTCACGAGTTTCTGCTCTACGAGCCGCTTTTTCTTTTTGACGCGTTGCCATGTCAATCTCCTTCCCTTATCTAGACGAGGAGGACTTTTCGCTGCCGGCATGGCCGCGATAGGTCCTGGTCGGTGCAAATTCGCCGAGCTTGTGGCCGACCATATCCTCAATGATATAGACAGGCACATGTTTGCGGCCGTCATGTACGGCAATCGTATGGCCTACCATGTCAGGGAAGATGGTGGAGGAACGAGACCAGCTCTTCAAGACTTTCTTCTCGTTCTTTTCATTCATTTGCTGCACACGCGCCAGCAATCTTTCTTGTACGAAAGGTCCTTTTTTTACTGAACGGGACATTATGCCATCCTCCTTTCTTACTTGCTGCCTCTACGACGTACAATAAACTTATCCGTCGGAGCATTCTTCTTGCGGGTCTTATAGCCCAGTGCCGGTTTACCCCAGGGGGTCATCGGTCCGGGACGGCCCACCGGCGCTTTACCTTCACCACCGCCGTGCGGATGGTCTACCGGGTTCATTACAGAACCGCGTACCGTCGGGCGCACGCCGCGCACACGTTTGCGGCCCGCTTTACCCAGGTTTACGTTCTCATGGTCTTCGTTGGAAACCTGGCCGATCGAAGCACGGGCATCCATCGGCACCATGCGAACTTCCCCGGAGGGGAGACGCACCTGTGCGTATTTGCCTTCTTTTGCCATCAACTGCGCTGCACAGCCGGCCGTGCGGCACATCTGTCCGCCGGTGCCTACGCGCAGTTCAATGTTGTGGATCACAGTACCCAGCGGAATGCTGCGGATCGGCAGGCAGTTACCCGGCATAATATCCGCGTTTTCGCCACTCATCACCGTGTCGCCCACTTTCAGGCCGATCGGAGCCAGAATGTAGCTCTTTTCGCCGTCTGCATAGTGGATCAACGCAATGAAGCAGGTACGGTTCGGATCGTATTCAATCGTAGCCACTTTGGCGGGAATGCCGTCTTTGGTACGTTTGAAGTCGATGATACGGTATTTTCTCTTGTTTCCGCCGCCTCTATGGCGCACGGTGATACGGCCATGAGCGTTACGCCCGCCGGATTTTCTCAAATCGACCAACAACGAACGTTCAGGCGCTGTTTTGCTCAAGCCACTGTAATCAGTGACTGTCATAAAACGGCGGCCCGGCGATGTCGGCTTGTATTTCTTGATTGCCATACTCCGTTTCCTCCCGTTATTGCTTGCGCTTATTGCGCCATGCCTTCAAAGAATTCGATCGGCGCGCTGTTCTCTTTCAAGATCACATACGCCTTTTTCAAAGAAGCTCTGCGGCCCTTGGTCATACCCTGGCGTTTGATTTTGCCCAAGGTATTCACAATGTTTACCTTCTTTACTTCTACATTGAAAATTTCTTCAACAGCCTGCTTAATCGCTGTACGGTTTGCATCGGGATGCACGATGAAAGCGTAACGCTTTTCGTTCATGTCCTGATACGTTTTTTCCGTCAGCACCGGGCGGAGGATGATGTCATGCGCATTGCTCATTTTGCGTATACCTCCTGCACCTTAACCACAGCGTCTTTGGTGATGACAAAGTGGTCGTATTTCATAATGTCATATACGTTCAGCGTGCCGGTTACCGTGGTTTTTACACCGGGGATGTTGCGGGCGGAAAGATCCACTTCCACATTGCCCTCCGGCAATACAACCAACGCTTTTCCGTTCACTTTCAACGCATCCAACATTTTGACCATCGCTTTGGTAGACGGTTTTTCAAAACCGATCTGATCCAACACGACCATCGTACCGTCTGCCACTTTCGCGGACAGCGCACTGCACATGGCCAGCTTTCTTACTTTCTTGTTTACATCCTGACGATAGCTGCGCGGTTTGGGTGCAAACACAACGCCGCCATGACGCCATTGCGGACTGCGGGTAGAACCCTGGCGGGCACGGCCTGTGCCTTTTTGGCGCCACGGTTTGATGCCGCCGCCACTTACTTCGGATCTGGTCAACGCGCTCTGCGTTCCTTGGCGCTTGTTGGCCAGCTGTGCTTTCACAACCTGGTGCAGCGCATTATGGTTGGGCTCGATGCCAAATACGGCGTCGTTCAGCTCCAAAGAATCCACAACGCTGCCTTCCATGTTGAGGATATCAACCTTCGGCATTTGGAATTCCCTCCTTGGCTCAGTTCTTCACCGAATCGACCACGCTCACCAGCGCGCCGTTCGGCCCGGGCACTGCGCCCTTGACAAGAATGACGTTTTTCTCGGCGTTGACCGAAACGATCGTTAAGTTCTGGGTTGTCACCTTCACCGCGCCCAAATGACCCGGCAGGTTTTTGCTCTTGAAAACGCGAGACGGGCTCGAAGCGCCGCCCATGGAACCCGGTGCTCTGTGGAACCCGGAGCCATGCGTCATGCGGCCTCTGTGTTGGTTGTGGCGTTTGATTACGCCGGCAAACCCCTTGCCCTTGGAAGTCCCGCTTACATCCACGCGATCTCCTTCAGCAAACACATCCGCTTTCACTTCCTGGCCCACTTCGTAGGAAGCGGCATCTTCCAGTTTGAACTCGCGAAGGCTGCGCAGCATGCCCACGCCCGCTTTGGCCAGATGGCCCTTCTGGGGCTTGTTCAACAGCTTTTCGCGTGCCGCATCAAAACCAAGCTGCACTGCTTCATAGCCGTCTTTTTCCATTGTCTTCTTCTGCACAACATAGCAGGGACCCGCTTGCAGCACCGTCACCGGGACGACTGTGCCATCCTGCGCATACACCTGAGTCATGCCCAGTTTCTTTGCTAATATTGCTTTTTTCACGTCCGTCACCTCCAGCACTGCATCAAAGCTTAATTTCGATATCCACGCCAGCCGGAAGATCCAGTCTCATCAAAGAATCAACTGTTTTGGACGTGGGATCCAGGATATCGATAATGCGCTTATGCGTTTTAATTTCAAATTGTTCCCGTGCGTCCTTATACTTGTGCGTTGCACGCAAAACGGTGATGATTTCCTTGTCCGTCGGCAGCGGAATCGGGCCAGAAATTTTGGCACCGGACCGCTTGGCAGTTTCTACGATTCTCTCGGCGCTCTGGTCGATGAGATTATGATCGTAGGCTTTAAGCTTAATACGAATTTTTTGGCTCGGCATTTTTTTCCTCCTTTTTTCGATACCCCATTTACACGCTTCCGTGTGTGCCCATTTTTATGGATACACGCGGCGAGTGGGGCTCGCCGCCCGATTTTCGGGCCTGGTCCACGGAAATTACCCGGCTTTGCCGATGCCGGCAACCTTCCGCTTCTTCCCTATTCCGTACACATACGCATACAGAGACTAATAGAGTATACCTTAACACATCAAAAAATGCAAGGCTTTTTTTGCCTCACATCTCATTTTTTACGTTCTGTTTTTTTCTTTTTCAACCGCCGTCATTTTACGCTGTTTTCTATTATTTTACCACATATTTCTCTCCTTTTATCTACCTCTTTCATGATTTAATCTCTCCCCTATTCCTCTTAAACTCCGCGCATATTCTTCTATGCTCGCTCTATCTTTCTCCCCTACACAACATCCGCCCTATTCCCCACACTTCTCTTTTCTCTTTTGGAAATGTTTTTATGTAAACGCGATCCCTTACGGTATTTTCTATTATATAACCCCTTTTAAGCCGCTTTCAAAATCTTATTCCCTATCACACTTTACCTTCGTACATCACAATTTTCTTTTGCATCCATCTCTATTCTAATATCTTTCTATCATATATCTCTTTACTCCCTTTATTTCATACATCACCTCTTTTTGCCTTTGAAATACCCACCCGTTTCCCCCAATCTTATCCTGCGGCCCTTCCCCGTTATGCTTCGCTTTTTTCATCGCTTCTAAAAAATATTCCTTCTGCTGCTAGTTTCAAACCGCACATTTTCATTCACTGAATTACTTATGCTGCATCGATACATGTTCCCCTTTGTATATCCTACAAAACTCAATTGCTAATATTTTCCAAAATGCCAGCACTCATAGGGGACTGATCCAGATAGTTTTCCTCTACGTTCTCTCTTTTTTTGCATTCCGCTCTCTACTTTGCCCCTCCTTTTTTCTGCTAAACACTCTCCCTATCTTTTGTTACATACATACGCGTCCTTCTCTTTCGTTCATTTTCTCTTATCCCATCAATCACCACCCTCCGCTTCTCTCCTTATTCCCTATCTTTCTTAACCATATCTTTCTTAACCATAATTTCCCCACTGTTTGAAAATTCCGTGCAATCTCATCACATCGTACATACCCTCCGTGTCCACTACAATTTTCCGTACACAATAAAAATCCCCCGGCAAAGCCGGGCGTATTTCTTATATATGTGTCCCATAAAACTCGATACGGAATATTCTGTCGGGTTTCTACCAACATATGTATGTGATCTATACATACTTCTTCTCCTACTATCTTACCCCTTTTCCATTCACATAGTGTTCTCAGCATTCTTCCTATCTTTTTCCTTTTTCTCCATAAAATACTTTTCTTCGATATTTCGGTGCAAATACTATGTGGTATTTACAATTCCGTTTCGTATACGATAAACTGTTTAATTTTTTGACCCCCCTTGCTTTTTCCCGTGCCGTTGCCGGACCGCGCTTTTTTGCAATGGGGTTCTTTTTTCTTCATCTTCTTCATTCGTCTTCTTTTTTACCACTCTCCTAGGTGAGTGGTTTTTGGGGCACAAAAAAAGGACCGCTTTGTGCGGTCCTTTCTCTTTTTCCTTATTCGATGATACCCGTTACTACGCCGGCCCCTACCGTTCTGCCGCCTTCACGAATTGCAAACCGCAAT
>CAJJKN010000010.1 GCA_905188085.1 uncultured Bacillota bacterium | reverse complement strand
CCGCTTCTTTCGCTTCCTTTCCAGCGAGAAAGGAAGAAATAAAAAAACAACCTTCATCCTTGTACAAACTCATCTAGAAACGAGCTCCCTGCTTAGCACTTTCTTGAAAAATATTCTTCTCTAAAAAACAACTAGAAACGTCTTCCCTGCTCAGCATCTTCTACACCCTATCTCTACTCCAAAACCCGGCCAGAAACGTAAACCCCGCCCCGCACCTTCTAATACCGCCTAACCCACAAAAGCTGGACGAGAAACGCCCCCTCCGCCAAGCACCTTCTCCACCCCATCCCCGCACCATCGCCTGACGAGAAACTCAAACCCCGCCCAGCACCTTCCCAATCTCGCTTACCCACAACTGCCTGATGAGAAACGCTCCCCCTCCCCCACACATTTCCAAATTATGTCCTTTTTCCCTCTTTCCCCAAACTTTTCCGAAAAAGTGGAACACAATCTCATACTCCGGCCGTGAAAACGCCACATTCCGGTGCTATCCTACAATCAGTTTTAAGGCAGGCATTCCCCGCCCGCCGGAAAGGAGGTATCCCTATGGCCGTTTTCGCCAAACGCCTGGCAGCACCTTTGTGCCTGTCGCTGTGTTTTTCGTTGGCCCTGGCCGGCTGTGCCCGGCAAAAAAGTCAACCCGCCGCCGATCCCTCCTCTTCCCAAACCACGAATACCTCCGCCGTCACCGTGATAGACGGCGACAGCGTCACCTTTGAAAACCGTACCTTCTCTGCAGACCGGGCCGATCAAAACGTACTGGTCGTGCAAAACGGCGGCAGCGCCGTGCTTAGGAACTGTACCATCCGCAAAACCGGCAACGCCTCCTCTTCCCAAGACGGGCAAAACGCCGCCCTGCTGGTCAAAAGCGGCGGTAACCTCGTCATGGAAAATTGCTCCGTTATCACTGACGGTCTCGGCGCAGACGGTATTGCCGCCATCGGCGAAAACGCCTGCGCAGTTGTCTCCGATACAGAAATTATCACAAAACAGGCCTATTCCCGCGGCCTTGTGGCCTTGGATAACGGCGGCGTTCTCGCCCAATATTTAACCATCCGCACCGAAGGGGATTACAGCCCGCTTTGCGCCACGCGCACCCGCGGCTCCCTTCAGGCCGGCCGGGTAGACGGGCAAACCTCCGGCGCACACGCCTTCTGCCTGTATGCCGCCGGGCCCATGCGCCTGGAAAACAGCTCCCTCACCGCCCGCGCCGCAGACGGTTGTGCCGTATCCGGAAGCGGCTCTTTGCAGCTCTGCCAAACCACGCTCACCGGCGAAGCCGGCCACGCCGTTCTCATCTTAAACGAAGAGGACGATGCCTCCCCGCAATCCACGCAGACCGCCCTTGTCCAAATCCAGGGCGGCACACTGTCCGCCAAACAGGGTGCCGGCATTTTCGCTACCAACGTGCAGGCCAAGATCTCCTTTTCCGATTCCCCCACCGTCCGCGCCGAATCCAACGTGCTGCTGCGCGCCTCGGCCGGCCCCCGGGGCACCGCCGGGCAGAATGGGGCCGTCGTCCTTTTGGATGGCGCCTGCCGCGCTGCCAATATCATCCAAACAGATGACATCAGCACGGTAACCGCCTCGGAAAAATCGCATTTCGCCCTCGCTCAATAGCCGCCGCGTTTTCCGCAAAGGTTAAACAATCCTTCATCTTCCGGACAAACCCTCGCCACAATCCGCCTTTATACTATTCTCATAAAGAAAAGCCCCCCCACACGGCGCAAGCCGTTTCATCATAAACATAAAAAGCAAAAAAGACAGGTTTTCCCATAGCCTGCCTTTTTTGCTTTTGCTGTTGTCTGCGCACAGCGTGCATTCGTCCTTTTTATATTTCTCGTCTGGGTTTTCCCGTTTGCGATTTCAACCGGACCTCGTTCGCGTCTTTTCCTTCCGTCGCCGGATTTCCCGGCCGCCCTTTTCGTGCTGTATCGCACTGCTTTTTTACCATAAAAAAGCACGGGTCGTTTGCCCGCGCTTTGCGTTTTGCTGCTTATTTGCCAAACTCTTCCACATGCTTTTTCAGCGCCTCAAAGCTCTCCTCGCTGATCACATGCTCGATCCTGCAAGCGTCCTCCGCGGCGGTTTCGTCATCCACGCCCAGGCGCACCAGCCAATCCGATAAAAACGTGTGCCGTTCATACACCGCCTCGGCCCGTGCGCGCCCCTTGTCCGTCAGCACAATATCGCCGTCCGGCCCGGTCACAATGTCTCCCTTTTCCCGAAGGCTTTTCATTGCCACACTCACGCTCGGCTTGGTAAATCCCAATTCGGCTGCTATGTCAATCGAACGCACCATGCCGTTGCGTTTGGATAATATCAAAATCGCTTCCAAATAGTTTTCCGCAGATTCCTGTGTCCTCATCCAATCCCCTCCTTTTGGCAAACCAGCGCCCCTCTTTGTTCCTATAATACCATATTTTGGGGGTTTGTCCAATTTCCCGCTTTCTCCCCACCATATAGCCCTTTTACCGCGCCCGCTTGAAACTCTGCTTTTGGCAGACTATAATAAAATAGATTATAGACGCGCCGTGTTGCGCAAGAGGAGCGAATGTTTGGCCTTGGAAACAGAAAAAATTGTGGTAGAACAGGTGGCCTTTGCCACCATCGACCAGCTTATGACGGTCTTTGGCCCATATGATGCCAACGTCAGTTTAATCGAACGCGCGTTGGATGTAAAAATCAACGCCCGCGATAAACAAGTGGAGGTGCGCGGCGAAAAGCCGGCTGTCAATGCCGCAGTCAAAGCGCTGCAAACCCTACAGCGCATGGCCCAGCAAGGGGAAGATATCAACGATTGGGCCGTCAGCCAGGCCGTGGAAACCGCCGCCAACGGCGACAGCGAGCAGGTTTTGGAAGCTACGCGCGATGTCATCGCCGTAACGTATCAGGGCAAGCCGGTCAAATGCAAAACCATTGGCCAAAAACAATACATCCAAACCATCCGGGACAACACTATCACCATCTGCATCGGCCCGGCCGGCACCGGCAAAACCTATCTTGCCATCGCCATGGCCGTAGCCGCGCTCAAGCGTAAAGAGGTTTCCCGCATCATCCTCACCCGTCCTGCCGTGGAAGCGGGCGAAAAGCTCGGCTTTTTGCCTGGCGATCTGCAAAGCAAGGTAGACCCGTACCTTCGCCCGCTGTACGATGCTCTGTTTGATTTTCTCGGCCAGGAACAGTTTTCCCGAAACCTGGAAAAAGGCGTCATCGAAGTAGCCCCCATCGCCTATATGCGCGGGCGTACCCTCAACGATGCCTTTATCATCCTCGACGAAGGGCAAAACGCCACGCTGGAAACGCTGAAAATGGTGCTCACCCGTTTTGGCGAAGGCTCTCACCTCGTGCTCACCGGCGACATTACACAAATCGACCTTTCCGGCGGGCAGAAATCCGGCCTCAAACAGTGCGCCCAAATGCTGCGCGGCATAGACGATATCGGCGTTATCCAGCTCACAAACCGCGACGTCGTGCGCCATAAGCTGGTCAAAGAAATCATCAAAGCCTTTGAAAAATACGAAAAACAAGCCGAAGCGCGCGCCAACCGCAAACATTAACCCTTTGCCCATTTCCTCCGCAGCCCCCTGCGGAGGTTTTCTTTTACCCGCAAACCGCCTTTGCCCCGGAAATATCTCGGCCCAAAATCCGGGGTTTATCCTACCCCCTATCCCTGCCAAAACCGCCCGTTTCAAATTATTATGCGGCCATTCCGTTGCCGGCCCTTTATACACCAAAACCGCCGCCCTATAGCCCCTTTGCTCTCTTTTTTCGCCCGCAACGGGCTTTTTCTGCAATACTTGTTCTGATATCTTTTTTATTTTAATTGATGAAAAATGCAAACTTTGCCTAGCTCATTCCCAGGCCTATCTCTATTTAACCGCTTGACGAGAAACGCAAACTCCGCTTAGTGCCTTCTGCCATTTATCCCTCTGCCAAAACTCGGCCAGAAACAAAAGCTTTGCCCCGCACCTTTTTCACCCTATCCCAGCACTGCCGCTTGATAAGAAACGAGAAATCTGCCCCGCACAATTCATCCCCAAAGCAGCGCGGCGGTGGGCGGCTGGTAGCCGCTCCCTTTTCCGGCCAAAGTTTTTGTATTCAGCCATCCCTCTGCCCCGGGTAGCCCCCTCCGCTCTTTGCCTTCTTTCGCTTTTCGCCCGCGCGGTACTTTTCCACTTTAGCCGGACGAGAAACGAAAACTCCTCCCCGCACAAATTTAATCCTAATGTAGCGCGGCGGTGGAACGTCGCCCGCGCGGTACTTTTTCTGCAAAACCCGGCCAGAAGTGGACACTCGTCCCATTGAGCAGGGTCTACCGAGAGGGGCAGAGCCCCTGTCGGACGTTGAAAGGGGGTCAAGGGGGAACCATTCGTAGGTTCCCCCTGCTTCTTTCGCTTCTTTTCCAGCGAGAAAGGAAGAATAAATAAAAAAGCAAACTTTGTGCTTGTACAAACTCATCTAGAAACGATCCCTCCGCTTAGCACCTGTAAAAAACAGCCTTTGTCCTAAAGCCCATCCAGAAACGTCTACCCTGCTCAGCACCTTCTACACCCCAGCCCAGCACTGCCGCCCGACAAGAAACGGAAAACTTTTCCCTGCCCCTTCTACAGCCCCTCTCTATCCCAAACCCCGCCAGAAACGTATCCTTTATCCTTCACCCACCTTCCTCCCCCCAACAAAAAAAGGCCCCCAAAGGAGCCTTTTTTCACTTCATCATCTTGTGCAAAACACCGATCAGTTCATCGATCTTTTCCTCTTCATTGCCCTCCACAAACGCCTGCTTTACGCAGCTGAGCATGTGCGCTCTCAGTACCTCTTCATTGGCCCGCTGCAAAATCGCCTGCGTGGCCAATAGCTGTGTGGAAATATCCAGGCAATACCGGTCCTCATCCACCATGCGCAATAGGCCGTCTATCTGCCCGCGCGCCGTTTTCAGCCGCCGTTTGATTGCCTCATGATCCGCCTGCATTACGCTTCCTCAACGCTCACAGGCTCATAGCCCGCCTCGCGTACCGCCGCTTTGATCGCCTCGGCCGAAACATCGCCCTTCACCACGGCCCGTTTCTTTTTCAGTTCCACTTTCACTTTTTCCACATTCTCCACCGCGCTCAGCGCCTGTTCCACATGCTTTGCGCAGTGTTCGCACATCATGCCCTCAATGTTTACAATCTGTTTCATGGTTTCTTCCTCTCCTTTTTCTATGTTTGGCAAAGCATCCGCTTCGCTTTTTTGCCGTTTTATCCAAACCACTTCATACCCGGCTCCGCGCACCGCCTGCGTCAGCTGCTCATCCGTCGCTTTATCATCGGTGCAAACCGCAATTCTCTGCGTCTGTAAATCCGCCTCGGCCGCCGTTACGCCCGGCACTTTTTTCAGCGCCGCTTCCACCGCCGCCGTGCAATGCGCACACTGCATGCCGCCCGCCTGTATCTCCGCGTTCCATGCAGGCAGGGTCTTTTCCTCGGCCGGCTGCAAAGGGATTTTCTCCTCAGCCGCCTGCCCCGCACGTTGTGCCTGCGCCAGCTTCGGCTTAAACCCGCGCAGCCGCAGCGCGTTTGTCACCACGCAAACCGAGCTCAGGCTCATCGCCGCTGCCCCAAACATCGGGCTCAGCCGCCAGCCCAGCATGCCGTAAAACACCCCGGCCGCCAGCGGTATGCCGATGCTGTTGTAGAAAAACGCCCAAAACAGATTCATCTTGATGTTGCGAATCACAGCCCGGCTCAGCTGAATGGCCGTGGCCGCGTCCCGCAAGTCGCTCTTCATCAACACAATATCCGCCGATTCTATCGCAATGTCCGTGCCGGCCCCAATGGCTATGCCCACATCGGCCCGCATCAGCGCCGGCGCATCGTTGATCCCGTCGCCCACCATCGCCACCTTTTTGCCCTGGGCCTGCAACTTGCGCACATGCGCCTCTTTTTCCTGCGGCAACACATCCGCAATCACGCTATCCAGCCCCAGCTGCCGCTGGATGGCCGCTGCCGTGCGTTTGTTGTCGCCGGTAATCATCATCACTTCCAGCCCCATCTGCTTCATCGTCTCGATGGCCTGCCGGCTGGTCGGCTTAATGGTATCCGCCACCGCAATCACGCCCAGCACCCGCGTTTTATCCGCAAAATACAGCGGCGTTTTCCCGTCGTTTGCCAGCGCTTCCGCCTGCCGGATAAAATCGCCCGTCTCTATGTGCTGTTCTTCCATCAGCTGCGCATTGCCCGCAAAATATGTCTGTCCTTCCCATTCGGCACAAAGCCCCCGGCCGGACAGCGCGGTAAATTTCTCCGGCGCCGTCCACAAAAGGCCCTTTTCCCTGGCCCGCTGCACAATCGCACCGGACAGCGGGTGTTCGCTCGGCGCCTCCAGCGAGGCCGCCAACCGCAGCAGCGTTTCTTCTGTCCATCCTTTGGCGCATACAACATCCGTCACCTGCGGCTTGCCCTCGGTGATGGTGCCTGTCTTGTCCAGCACCACGGTATGCACGGTGTGCGCCGTTTCCAGCGCCTCGGCGGATTTAATCAACACACCGTATTCCGCGCCTTTGCCCGTGCCCACCATAATCGCCACCGGCGTCGCCAACCCCAGCGCACACGGGCAGGAAATCACCAGCACCGAAATCGCCGTGGACAGCGCAAATTCTCCCGTCTGCCCCAAAATCAGCCAAACGATCGCCGAAACCGCCGCAATGCTCATCACCACCGGCACAAACACGCCGCTTATCTTGTCCGCCAGTTTGGCAATCGGCGCTTTGGAGTTGGCCGCCTGTTCCACCAGCGCTATGATCTGGGAAAGCGTGGTGTCCTTGCCCACCTTTTGCGCCCGGCAGGTCAATACGCCCGTTCCGTTTATCGAGGCGGACAGCACCGTGTCCCCCTCCGTTTTTTCCACCGGAATGCTCTCGCCCGTCAGCGCGCTCTGGTCTATGGCCGAATGCCCGCTGATCACCACGCCGTCCACCGGCACGCCGGCGCCCGGGCGCACCAAAAAGACGTCGCCCACCTTCACCTGCTCCAGCGGCACCTGCACTTCCTGCCCGCAGCGCAGCACCGTCGCCGTCTTGGGCGCCAGGTTGATCAGCTTTTCAATCGCCTCCCCGGTTTTGCCCTTGCTGCGCGTTTCCAGATATTTGCCCAGCGTGATCAGCGTTAAAATCATCGCCGCCGATTCAAAATATAAATCCATCATATAGTGGTGCACCACGTCCATCTGCCCATGCCCCAGGCCATAGCTCATCCGGAAAATGGCAAACACCCCGTACACCAGCGCCGCCGTGGAGCCGATGGCAATCAGCGAATCCATATTCGGCGCGCCGTGAAACAGCGTTTTATACCCCACCCGGTAATATTTCCTGTTTACATACACGATCGGCAGCGTCAATAAAAACTGCACCATGGCAAAGGAAACGGCATTTTCCATCCCCTCCAGCACCGCCGGCAGCGGCCAACCGAACATATGCCCCATCGAAATATACATCAGCGGCAGCAAAAACGAAAACGACACAATCAGCCGCATTTTCATCTGTTTCAGCTGCTCTGCCATCACGTTTTTCGGCTTGGCCTCGGCCGCGGCGTTCTGCCCTTGTTCCGCCGCGCCGTAGCCCGCCTTTTCCACCGCCTTGATAATCGCTTCCGGCGAAACCTTCTCCTCGTTATAGTCCACCGTCATCGTATTGCTCAACAGATTCACCTGCACGTCCTTCACGCCCGCCGTCTGCCGCACAGCCTTTTCCACATGTGCCTGGCAGGCCGAACAGGTCATCCCGCTTACGGAAAATTTCTGCTTCATCTTTCTTCTCCTTACCCACCCCCCTGGGGTGTATTGTTAGTATACGCTAACGCTTCCGAAATTACAACACCTTTTTCTTCCCCTAAAAAAAAGAAAAGCTTTCGCTTTTCTTTTTCCGCCTGTTTCATGCCGCTGTTTTCTCCTCTGTTTTCTCAGGCTCCGCTTGTGGATGCAGCGTGGTTTCTATATACCGTTCCACATGCTTTTTCACCCGCCAAAACGGCGAAACCCCGCATTCCATCACTGCCGTATGGAATCCCATATCGCTGTATTTTTCGCCCAGCGCCTGTTGAGCCTGCTCCCTTAGCGCCTCCAGCTCCAAATACCCAATGGCATACGGCAAATAGCCTCCCGGCGATGCGGTCGCGTCGTTCCAATAGGCCCGCACGTCGCTGGCTCTGTTGTAAAAATTGTATTTTCCCAGAATCTGTTTCACTTTTGCCTTGTCCCAGCCTTCCAGGTTCACTCCGATGTCTATCCGGGCCTGCATCAAAATAATTGCCAGCTGCTCATTGGCCATAAACGCCTGTTCTTCTTCTGTGTCCTGTGCCCATTTTGCGCTGTACAGCTCCGCATATTTGGCCCAGCCCTCCGTATAGCCGTCAAAGCACAAAAAATCTGTCAGCTCTGTATACGGCAGGGTTTTCCCATATGCCGATTGATACAGGTGCCCGGGATACCCCTCATGCGCCAGGGTAAAATAGAGCGTGCTTTCCGTTAGGTTATCTTTGTCCGGCAGGTAGATCGTGTGGTTATTCAAATAAATCAACCCGCCGGTTCCGTTGTTTGCCAGCTGCGCATCAAACTCCGCCAAAGAAAATTCCGGTTCCTCCACGGCAGGAAATGCCGTTTTGTATGCCTGTTTCAAATGTTCCATCAGCGCATCGGGGTCTTTTGTGTTGCATTTTGTCTTTTGGGTTTTCTCCAAAAGCTTTCCGTTCTTGTTCAGCGCCCTGTTCCATGCTTTGTCGTTTTCCTTCAGCGCCTCATCCAGCATGGCCGCCATCTCTTCCGGCGTCTTGTCGCTGCCCGTTCTGTAAGCCGCCAGCGCCCTATAATATGCCTTTCCCTCTTCGGTCTTGCATAAACCGCCGCCTTGGCCCTTGCCTTTGAGCGCCTCCAGCCCGTCCGCCAGGCGCAAATATGCCGGTGCCAACTTTTCTGTCACCGCCTGCTTGTGCGTCTGTTTTAATTTTTCCCGGTCCTCGGCCGTAAACGTCTCGCTTTCTTCCATAGAATCCACCTTTTTGTTAAAGTCCTCAATCAGGTAGATGCTTTCCGGCTCCTTGGCAAAGTTCCTGCAAAACTGAATCACCTCGTCCGCCTGTGCGTCCTCCATAAACAGGCCGGCCGCCGCCTTTTCCTGCTGGAAAGCCAGCACGCTATCCAAACACGCCGCCGCTTCCTCGGTTAATTCGATTCGATTCTCCAAATCATACTCATATACAATTTCATACTGTTCCAGCGTCAGCGGCAATTCGGCATGCAGGCCGAAGATTCCGCAGTTCGGCTCCCATAACAGCCGATAGTCATACAGCGCGCGCTGCCGGGTCAGGTTTTCCTTTGTCATCTTATAAAGGTCCTGTTCGTCCTGGCTCATCGCCTGGATTTCCTCTTCCGGCACGCTGTTTACCAGCGCCAGGTTTTCCTCCACCGTCTGTTTCTGGGCTTCAAACGCCGCTTCGTCACACTTTACCAGCTTAATTTCCGCCATCTCCAGCGTGATGCTGCCGCATTGGCCCGCATACTTCAGCCCGGATAGCCCCGTTAACCGGGCCAGCCCCTTGGGTTCGTTGCACCCTGCTGCGCCCGCGGCCAGCCCCAAACACAATACCGCCGCCAGCGCCCTGTTTTTCCACTGCCTCCGTTTCATCTATTCTCCCCCTTATTTTTCCGGCTTCTCGTCTCCCCTTTCCCGGCCGGTTTTGTTCATTCCGCCAATTTTCATGCTGCCGGCTGCAGCCGTGTTTCGGCCTTTTTCTGCCCCCGGCTCTGCATGATGTATTGTTCCACTGCCTCGTTTAGCCCTTTTTCCGTGGGCGTGGCGTCCAAAATCGCTTTGTGAAATTCCTTATCCTTAAACAAAATGCCCAGTTCGTCCTTGGCCTTGTCATACAGGGCCTGTATCGTGTGCGCCGTGTAGTAATACTTAAAATATTCCCCCGGCGATGCAATCAGCAGTTGATACAGTTCCTCAACCGCTTCGTCGTCCAGTCCATACGCCGCCAATTCCTCCTCCAGCTTCTCTTTATCCCATCCTTCGTAGTTCACGCCATAGTCCGCCTTGCAGGAAAGAATTATGCTCAGCTCCCGGCTGGCTTTATACATCGCCGCCGCGTTTGTGTCGCCGGTCAGATATTTCAGGCTGTACTGTTCCACATACAGCCCCCAGCCCTCCGTATAGCCGGACGGCATCAAAACCTGCGTTACATAGCTTTCGCCCTTTTGCCGCAGATAGTTTGTCTGGTATAAATGCCCGGGGAACCCTTCGTGCGCCAATGTCACCAGCCCATCCTCGCCCAGCGTTTCCCGGTTCAAATAAATGCTGTTTTCCGCGCTTTTATCCAGCGGCGGCACAATGTAAAACGCCGGGTTTTGAATCACATCCGTCAGCGAATCCTGCAAATCCGTCACCTTATACGCCACTGCCTGCGAAAGCGCCGGAAAATCCGCCTTGCTCTTTTCCGCCAGCGCTGCCACGTCCGCCTCGGGGTTTTTCGGCGTTAAATCCAGCTTTAGCATCCGGTCATACGCCTGCGCATCGGTAATATACAGCATCTGAACATCCGTAATCGCTTTGTTCTCCGCCTCGTCCAGCTCTTTTTTAATCTCCTCCGGCTCCTTATCGGACAGCGTATATTGTTTTAACAGCGAGGCATAGCCCGCCTTGCCGTTGCGCTGATACGTCAGGCCCCCGTTTTTCCCTTCGTTTTCCTCGCAAATATCCTCCAGGCCCTGTTTTAGCCTCTCGTACGCCGGCACGCAATATTGGTTCACCGTGTCCCGGTTCCTTTGCTTATACGCCGCCTTTTCCTCCCGGGTTAAATTCGGCATCTTCTCCATCCGCTCGTCAAACGACTGCACCAAGACGTTTTTCTCCCCCGCGGAAATAAACGTCCGGCATTCCTCTTCCACCAGCGCCGCCTGTTCCCGGCTCATCGCGCAGCCCGCCTCGGCCCGCTCCTTTTGTGCCTGCAAAAGCTCCTCCACATACCGCGGCATATCGCAAAGCAGCGTTAAATAGTTTTCCACTTCCGCTTTATCGTCAAACGACAGCTCCGCCAACAGCGCCGGCATCTGCGCCTGCCAGCCGAAATTGGGCGCGATCGGGTTCTCCGTATAGCTATTTTCCACCGGCGACTGCGTTTCCAGCGTCATGGCAATCAAATCATAGGTTTTCCGCTGCGTATCCGTCAGCGTTTGGCGGTCATACGCATCCAGCTGCACAATCAGCCGCCGCAGCTTTTTCAAATATTCGTTCTGCTGTTCTTTGGATAAATACGCAATGCCGAATGTCGGCTTCACATCCCCCAGCCCCACAGCCTCCGGGTCTTTGAAATACAGTTCTCTGGAAACATAATCGTTTTCAAACAAAAACCGCAGCATCTCCGCCGCGTAGTCGTCAAACGCCAGCGTCTTGTCCGGCCCTGCCCCGCAGGCACACATCGTCATCACCGTGCACAGCGCCAACATCAGCGCCGCGCTTTTCTTCCAAAACCGTTTCATCCTTTCTCCCCCCTCTTTTGCTTCACTTTACCACGTCCGCGCCCCGGCGAACAGCCCCCTCCGCCTTCATTATTTTACGGAACACATTTTCTGTCTTTTTGCCTTTTTCCAAAATATTTCTTCTTTTTGCCATATTTTTGACGAAAGAAACCGAAATAGACTTGTTTTTATACATTAAGTTTAGTATTATATCATTAACAGGCAGGCACACATTATATCCTGTCTACACTTTTTGTCCCTCATGCGTCCCAAAATTTAAAAGTGGAAAGGAAGGTTCCAAGCATGAAAAAACACAGGTTCTGGTCCGCGGTGCTTGCTATGGCGTTGACGGCCATGCTCCCGCTCACAGCGCTGGCTAAGCAGTGGAATGATGTGGACTCCTGGGAGAAATTGTCCGATGCGTTTGAAGATACAGACGCCGACGTCACCATTGTCCTCACCGGCGACATCCGGTTTGCCGATTCCCTCACTGCCAAAGAAGGGCAGACCTACGTCATCAACGGTCGGGAATACACCCTGACGGATGTTGAGTTCTACGGCAAGGGTGCGGTCGAAATCAATGCCGATGTTGATAACAAAGACAATGGCACCGCTTTGGATGTCACGGATGCCAAGGTCACGGTCAACGGCAACGTAACTTCCGATCATGACGCTTTGGATGCTTACGGCGATGCGGATGTTACCGTCAACGGCAACGCCACCGGCGACCACGACGGCGTATATGCCGCGGGCGAAGCGAAAGTCACGGTCAACGGCAATGTCGATGCCGGCAGAAAAGGCGTTTACGGCAAAGATGAATCCAAAATTGCCGTAAACGGCAATGTCGATGCCGGTGATACCGGCGTAGACGCGCGCGATGACGCTTCCGTAAAGGTAGACGGCAACGTCACCGGGAAAGACTATGAAGCAGATCCTTCCGCCTCCTTCGGTGACGGCTCTGTCGGCGTAGAAGCGATCGAAAACGCCACCGTAGAAGTGACCGGCGATGTCAAAGGCGGCAACATCACCGGTGAAGCTGTCGCCGGCGGCGAAGGCGTTCATGCCTTTGATGAGTCCAAAGTAACCGTGGGCGGCAATGTCACCGGCGGCAATGCCGACGGCGAAAACAAAGCCGTCGCAGGCTCCGGCATCGTGATGGATTCCACCGCCAAAGTCTCCGTAGGCGGCGATGCAAAAGGCGGCAATGCCAAGGCCGGCCAATATGCAACAGGCGGCTCCGGCGTAATCATCCTCTGCCTCAACGCCAACGACCGTAGAAACGCAGACGCATACTCTAACGGCGAACAAATCATCATCAACGGCACGCTCGACGGCGAAATCGTGCTGCGCGATGAAAACACCCGCAAGCCCGGCAGCCTGCTGGTCAAAGGCTCCGTAGAAGGCGGCAAAGCCGTTGCGCCCGTTGCCATCGAAGGCGCCGGCGTGTACTATAGCTTTGATCAAAGCCTCTATGATCTCATCATGTCCGGCACGGATAACGAAGCCTTCGCCTGGAACGGCGATATCATCTATCCGGATTGGAACGATATCAAAAAGCCTTATCGCAATCTCTTTCCGTCAGAAGATGTTTCCGATGCGGCGCTCAGTTTTTATCTCTCCAGCTATCATATGACCAACATTCTGGAAGCTATGGTCAATCTCGGCTATATGACGGAAGAGCAGTCCCAAGCAACCTTTAACACTGCCGGCATCGCTTTCCTCGAAAAATTCGTGAAAGCCTACCCCGAAATTTCGAACCTCGGCAGCGGCTCGTCTTCCGCAGTGGAATTCTTCAATTCCCTCTCCGCAGACGATGCGCAGAAGATCTGGGATATGTATCTGGAAGCCCTGCGCCCGGTTTTGGATCCGTATGTCAAAGCCATGAACGAATCCGTTTTGGCAGATTCCATTGTTCCCACCGTCACCATCTGGGGTGCTAAGAGCAACGGCGAACAAGATCCCGTTACCTCCTCCTTGGGGGCGGATCTGGCCAACCTCCTCAATGCCGATATAAACTACATCATCCGCGTGTTGCCCAGCGAAAACGGCACCCTCTCCGCGGATAAAGAAACCGCCAACCCAGGCGAAACCGTTACCGTCACCGCCAAAGCCAACGCCGGCTACCGCATTGGCAAAGTAATGGTCAGCGGCAAAGAAATTCAGGGCAAAGACGGCGTTTACACCTTCACCATGCCGGACTACGGCTATGTGGAAGTTTCCGCCGAGTTTGTCTCCACTGAAAGCGGCGCACCGCGTACCGGTGATTCCGCCGGCCTGGGCCTGTGGTTCTCCCTGGCATTCCTGGCCGCCGGGGCCGCGTTTGTCACCTACAAACGCCGCGTCAACGCCTAATCTCAAAACACCACAAAAGGCACAGCATCCGCTGTGCCTTTTTCTTTTTGCTCGAAACTGCGCTCTGCTCTCCCCTGCCCGGTTTCAAAACCCCGCCCCTGCCTACGTTTTTATTTCCCGGCTCCAAACGCCTTCTCCCCTATCCTGTTTTCCCATATTCCATGCAACAAACGCCCGCCTCCCTTCCTTTCCGCTTTTCTTTTCAACGCCCGCGCTTTGGCACTCTCCATATACCCGTCAAAGGCCTTTCTTATACAGCCGAATTCCTTTGCGGCGTTGGCCGTGCCTTGTTCTTTTCTGCGCTTTCGCCCCGACGGAATGCACTTTTACACTTTTACGTTTTCTCTCTTTCGCTCACCGTCTGCCGCATTCCTTCTGTTTTTCTGTATAGCTCTGCTTTGTTTTCACCCGCTTAAATTCTCACATTCAATATTTTGTTCACCCCTTTATCCTCTCCATACATATAATCTTTTTGTTCCGCTTTATCTCCCCCCACAGCCCCCGGCTCCTTAATCCCATCCGCCGGCCTGCGCGTTTTATCCGCCATTGGCAAAGCTGTCGTTTTCCTGTTTTCCGCCCAATCAATGCAAAACTCTGTCCCTTTCTTCTCTCTTTGCCTCTACTTTCCCCGCCGGCCCTTTTTTCGCTCTCATACTCGGTAAATCATACAGCGTTTCAGCCCTCCGCGTTTTCCCTTCTATAAAAAAACTCCGCCGCTCCCCCAATCAAAAAGGCACGATACCTTCGTATCGCGCCTTTTGTTTCGGCCTGGGCCATTTTCCCCGGCCCCTGCCGTGTTATCGTTTTTCTGTTTTCGGCAAGCCCTGCTTTGCCGCGCACAGCTCGATAAACTGCCGTGCCGTGCGTGGGCTGCGCCCGTTTCTGCGTAGCGCATGGGCCTCCGCTTTTTGCAGCAGCTCCTCTTTGGGCATGTTCACGCCGTATTGCGCCGCCAAATGCTGCACAATCTCCAAATACACGTCCTTTTCCGGCCGCAGGAACGTGATCGTCAGCCCAAACCTGTCGGATAAAGACATCTGCTCTTGAATCGTATCGCTCAGGTGGATCTCATCGCCCGCCCGCGCGCTGGCCGTCTCTTTCACCAGGTGCCGCCGGTTGCTGGTGGCATATACCGCCAGGTTTTTCGGCCGCCCGGAGGCAGATCCTTCCAAAATCGCCTTCAGCGCCGCAAAATCGCCATCGTCCTTTTCAAAGCTCAAATCATCCACAAACACGATGAATTTCAGCGGATTTTTGCTCAGCCTGTCCAGCAGCATCGGCAGCTCAAACAGCTGGTTCTTTTTCAGTTCAATCATCCGCAGGCCCCGGTCCGCAAATTCGTTGACCACCGCTTTCACCGTTGAGGATTTGCCCGTGCCCGCGTCGCCATACAGCAGCACGTTGGAGGCCGGGCCGCCCTGCAGCAACGCCCGCGTGTTGTCTATCACCTGCGCGCGCTGCGCTTCATAGCCGCTCATCTGGCTTAAACGAATCTCATCCGGCGACTGAATCGGCACAATCTCTTCGCCCTGCAGCACAAACGCCTTGTATCTGGCAAAAATGCCGTAGCCGTGCACCTCCAGGTTTTGCAGCCTGTCTTTGTAAATCGAGGCCACATGCATCGGCGTCGTGTTCCATTGCGGCAAAAACCCGGCATAGCGAATGTCGCGTTTCACCTGCTCGCTCGTCACAGCGCAAAGCTCGCTGAAAATATCCAGTTCGTTGGCCATGGCCTGCTCCACCACATCCGCCACGTCTTTGCCTTCCGCTTTTTCCAGCATATAAAAGTTTTCGTCGCACAGAATGTAGTGCAGCAGATATTCGCTCCAGTTGTCTCCGTGTTCATACAGCGCGGAAACAAACGCCGCATACGCGTCCACCGCGTCTTCCGCTCCGTCCCACACGGCCCGCGCCATGCCGGCAAACGCGGAAAACACCTCGTCTTGCCATATGCTGCGAAAGATCACCAGCGAATGCATTTTCTGCACCAGCTCTTTCCAATTCATGGCGTTTTCACCCTTCCTAGGCCCGCTTGTCCGCCCGGTTTACACCAGGTCAAATCCTGCTTGTTTCAGCCGCCTGCAAATCTCCTGCGCCTGCTCGCCGTTTCTGGTTTCCATGGTAATGTGCAGCGTGCAGGCGTTGATCGCCATGCCCACGTCGCCCCTGTCATAATGCACGGAAACCACGTTGCCGCCGTGCTCGCTGATAATCCGGCTCACGCCTTCCAGCTGGCCCGGCTTATCCACCAGGCGAATGCTGATGTTGCTGTTGCGCCCGCTGGTCACCAGCCCGCGCTCAATCACGCGGCTCAGGATGTTTACGTCAATGTTGCCGCCGGATACCAGGCAGCATACCTTTTTGCCCTGAATCGGCACTTTGTTATACATCGCGGCCGCCACGGATACCGCCCCCGCGCCTTCGGCGATCAGCTTGCGCTTTTCAATCATCGCCAAAATCGCAGACGCCACTTCGTTATCCGTCACCGTCACCACGTCGTCCACATATTCTTTCACCAGTTCAAACGTCAAATCGCCCGGGTGTTTCACCGCAATGCCGTCTGCAAAGGTGTTCACGCTGTCTAGCGTGATCTGCTTGTTTTGCCGCACGCTTTCCTGCATGCTGGGCGCGCCCGCGGCCTGTACGCCGTAGATTTTCACTTCCGGTTTCATCCGTTTCAACGCATACGCCACGCCGCTGATCAGCCCGCCGCCGCCAATGGGCACCAGCACGGCATCCACATCCGGCAGCTGATCCAAAATCTCCAGCCCGATGGTGCCCTGGCCCGCAATCACGTCCGGGTCGTCAAACGGATGAATCAGCGTACGCCCCTGCTCTTCCACAATCTGGCACGCCCGGTTATACGAATCGTCATACGCCCCCGGCACCAGCTCCACCTGCGCCCCGTAGCTTTTCGTGGCTTCCACTTTGCTAATCGGTGCGCTGTCCGGAATGCAGATCAGGCTGGAAATGCCGCTCTTGGCCGCCGCCAGCGCCACGCCCTGGGCATGGTTGCCCGCAGAAGAGGCCACCACGCCGTGCGTGCGTTCCTCTTCGCTCAGCTGGCTGATCTTATAATACGCGCCGCGCACTTTGAAACTGCCCGTCACCTGCAAGTTTTCCGTTTTTAAGTATACTTCGCAGTTGTCGTTCAGTTCCGGGGCATAGATCATCTCCGTTTTCCGAATCACTTCTTTTAACACATACGACGCATGGTAGATCTTATCCAGCGTCAGTTCGTTTTTCTTTTCCATCACGGCATCACCGCTCCCTGATTCGCGCCGCTGACCATCGTGGCATACCGTGCCAAATACCCGGTCTTCACCTTCGGCTCCGGCTTTTGATAGTTCTTTTTCCGCTCTGCAAACGTCTCATCCGACACCTTGGCCTGAATGCTGTGGTTCGGAATATCAATTTCAATGATATCCCCCTCCTCCAATAGGCCGATGTTGCCGCCCATCGCCGCTTCCGGGCACACATGCCCGATCGACGCGCCGCGGCTTGCACCGGAGAACCGGCCGTCTGTAATCAGCGCCACTTCCTTATCCAGCTTCATGCCGGCCAGCGCGCTGGTGGGGTTCAGCATTTCGCGCATCCCCGGGCCGCCCCGCGGGCCTTCGTAGCGAATGACCACCACGTCGCCCGGATGAATCTTCTGCCCGTAAATGGCTTCAATGGCCTGCTCTTCGTCGTCAAACACACGCGCCGGGCCGCTGTGCACCAGCATTTCGGGCGCCACGGCGCTGCGTTTTACCACGCAGCCCTCCTGGGCAATATTGCCCCACAAAATGGCCAGCCCGCCCGTGGTGCTATACGGGTTTTCCACCGGGCGAATCACGTCCGGGTTGCCGTTTTCCGCGTTTTTAATGTTTTCCGATACGGTCTGCCCCGTTACGGTCAATAAGGAAGTATCCAACACGCCCAGCTTTGTCAGTTCCTTCATCACTGCCGGAATGCCGCCTGCCGCGTCCAGGTCCTGGATATACGTCGGCCCTGCCGGCGCCAGATGACACAGGTTCGGCGTGGTTTCGCTTACCTGGTTAAACGTGTTCAAATCCATCTTCACGCCCGCTTCATGCGCAATGGCCAACAAATGCAATACGCTGTTCGAGCTGCACCCCAGCGCCATATCGCAAACCAGCGCGTTTTTCACGGATTTTTCGTTGATGATGTCGCGCGCTTTAATGTCCTTTTCCACCAGCTCCATAATCTTCATGCCGGCGTGTTTGGCCAGCATGGTGCGCTTGGCATACACGGCCGGAATCGTTCCGTTGCCGGGCAGCGCAATGCCGATGGCTTCGCACAGGCAGTTCATGCTGTTGGCCGTATACATCCCGGAGCACGAGCCGCAGCCCGGGCATACCCCGCGCTCAAATTCTTCCAGCTGTTCGTCGTTAATCAGGCCCGCCTTGCGCGCCCCCACCGCTTCAAACATCTTGGAAAGGCTGGTTCTTTCGCCGGCCACGTTGCCGGCCAGCATCGGCCCGCCGGATACGACGATGGCCGGCAGGTTCAGCCGAACCGCCGCCATCACCATCCCGGGCACAATCTTATCGCAGTTGGGAACCAACACCAGCCCGTCAAAGCAATGCGCCAATGCCATTGTCTCTGTGCTGTCCGCAATCAGTTCGCGGCTGGCCAGGCTGTATTTCATGCCCAAATGGCCCATGGCAATGCCGTCGCATACGCCAATGGCGGGCACCTCAATCGGCGTTCCCCCGGCCATGCGCACGCCGGCCTTCACGGCCTCTGCAATCTTGTCCAGGTGAAAATGGCCCGGCACAATTTCGCTATGGGCGCACACCACGCCAATCAGCGGACGGTTCAGTTCTTCATCGGTATATCCCATCGCGTAAAACAAAGAGCGGTTCGGCGCCCGTTCCACGCCCTGGGTCACATTCGCGCTTTTCAGTTGCATTGTTTGTGGCTCCCTTCTGCTACAAAATCCGGCTTATTTTTTCAGCCAGCTCATCATCTCGCGCAATTCGCCGCCCACTTTTTCCAACGGATGTTCCGCTTCCATGCGGCGGGTCGCAAGGAATTTGGCCTGGCGTCCGCTGCGGAATTCCTGGATAAATTCGCTGGCAAACGTGCCGTCCTGAATCTCGCGCAGCACCTGCTTCATCTCTTTGCGGGTGTCTTCGGTAATCAGGCGGCGTCCGGTACGATAGTCGCCGTATTCCGCGGTGTTGGAAATGGAATAACGCATCATCGCAAATCCGCCGGAGTTGATCAGGTCCACAATCAGCTTCATCTCGTGGATGCATTCAAAATAGGCCATTTCCGGTTCGTAGCCCGCTTCCACCAGCGTGTCAAAGCCGGCCTTCATCAGTTCGGTTACGCCGCCGCACAGCACAGCCTGTTCACCGAACAGGTCGGTTTCGGTTTCTTCTTTAAACGTGGTTTCCAAAATACCCGCACGGCCCGCGCCGATGCCGCAAGCATAGGCCAGCGCATAGTCCTTGGCGCGGCCGGAAACATCCTGATAAACCGCGATCAGGCTCGGCACGCCTTTGCCTTCCAAATACTGGCTGCGCACGGTGTGGCCGGGGCCTTTGGGCGCCACCATGATAACGTCTACATCTTTGGGCGCTTTGATCTGGTTAAAGTGAATGTTAAAGCCGTGCGCAAACATCAATACGTTGCCCTCTACCAGGTTCGGCGCCACTTTTTCCGCGTAGATGTCCGCTGCCAATTCGTCCGGCACCAGCATCATCACAAAGTCGCCCGCTTTGGCCGCTTCGTCAACTTCCATTACCTTCAAGCCGGCTTCTTCCGCTTTTTTCCAGCTGGCGGAATCTTTGCGCAGGCCCACTACCACATCCACGCCGGATTCATGCAAATTCAGCGCATGTGCATGGCCCTGGCTGCCATAGCCCAAGATGGCGATGGTTTTGCCGTCCAGCAAGCCCAGGTTACAGTCGTGGTCATAGTATTTTTGAATCATTTCAAAGTCCCTCTTTCTGTTTTATTTTATATAAAAATATATAAGGGTCAAACATTACGCGTCATTGTTTGGTTTTGTGCGGGGGCGGCGTACCGCGCTCCAGCGCCGTTACGCCCGTACGACACATTTCCACAATGCCGTATTCGTCAATCACCGTTAAAAACGCATCGATTTTAGACGGAACCCCCGTCAGTTCCACAATCATGCTCCCCACGGACAAATCCACCACATGGCCGCCGTAAATCCGGGCCACTTCGCTGATCGCGCTGCGCGTGCTGTCCGTCGCTTTCACTTTCACCAGCAACAGCTCGCGAAACAGGCTCTTGTCCTCTCCCAGGCAAAAGACCGTCCTGGCCTCTTCCAGTTTGAATGTCTGGCTTAAAATCTGTTCGATCACGTGCTCGTCGCCCCTTACCGAAATGGTAATCCTGGAAATTTCCGGGTCGTTTGTGGCGGACACCGTCAGCGAATCTATGTTAAATCCGCGCCTTGCAAACAAGCTGGACACCCGCGCCAACACGCCGGAATGGTTGTATACCAACACAGACAATACCTTGTTTGTCATCGTGCTCCCTCCTTTAGTCCATGATGATATCGTCGATCGTCTGCCCCGGCGGAATCATCGGAAGCACCCGCTCATCTTTATCGATCGGGCATTCGATCCAGCACGGGCGCCGCTCGGCCAGGGCCTGTCTGAAGGCCTGTTCAAATTCCTGCAAATTCTGCACCCGGTAGCCCTTTGCGCCAAAGCCCTCGGCCACCTTTTGATAGTTTGTCTTTCTCTCCGGGCTGGTGGAATAATACCGCTGCCCGTAAAACGCCGCCTGCCATTGGCGCACCATGCCCAGCACCGTGTTGTTCATAATCACCGTGATCACCGGCAGATTGTAGCTCACCGCCGTGCAGCATTCGTTCATGTTCATGTGAAAGCTGCCGTCCCCTGTAATATGAATCACCGGCCTATCCGGAAATGCCACCTGCGCGCCCAGCGCCGCGCCGTAGCCGTAGCCCATGGTGCCAAGGCCGCCGCTTGTCAAAAAGCTGCGGGTTTTCACGCGCTTGCAATATTGCGCCGCCCACATCTGATGCTGCCCCACGTCCGTTGCGATGATGGAATCTTCCCCCGCCAGTTCGCAGATTTTGCCGATCACCTGGTGCGGCTTTAACACCGTATCGTCATCCTCCGGCGTATAGTCCGCCGCCTGAGAATCCGCAATGATCCGCCACCACTGCGGGTGGTGCTTTTCCTCCACCATCGGCAGCAGCCGTTCCAGCGCATGGCCGATATCGCCCACCACGCCCAGCGCCACTTCCACGTTTTTGTTGATTTCGCTCTGGTCTATATCAATCTGCACGATCTTTGCATTTCTGGCAAACGCATCTGTGTTCAGCGCCACCCGGTCGGAAAACCGCGTGCCCAGCGCCAATACCAAATCCGCCTCGTCCACGGCCAAATTGGCCGTTCTGCTGCCGTGCATCCCCAAAAGGCCCAGGTTTTTCGGCTCGTCATAGCTAAGCACCCCGCTGGCCATCAGCGTACGTGTGGCCGGAATGCTCGCCTTGTTCATCAGCGCCAACAGCGCCGCGCCCGCGTCTGCCGCCGCCACGCCGCCGCCGAAATAGATCGCCGGGCGCTCGCTTTGGTTGATCATCTCCGCCACCGCGCGCAATTCTTCTTTCCCGGCCTCGGGCAACGCCCTTGTATGCTCTTTTTTGGTCTGCGGCTCAAACTCCGTCACCGCCGCGGTAATGTCTTTCGGAATATCCACCAACACCGGGCCCTTCCGGCCGGATTGCGCAATTTCAAAAGCCGCGCGCAGCGTCGGCGCCAATTCCTCCACGCTGCGGATCATAAAGTTATGCTTGGTAATGGGAATGGTAACCCCCGCAATGTAAATCTCCTGAAAGCTGTCTTTGCCGATCAAATCCGTGCTTACATTGCCCGTAATCGCCACCATCGGCACGCTGTCCATATACGCTGTGGCAATGCCCGTCACCAGGTTTGTCGCACCCGGGCCGGAAGTGGCGATCACCACGCCGGTTTTCCCCGTGGCCCTGGCAAAGCCGTCCGCCGCGTGCGCCGCGCCCTGCTCATGCGCAGTCATAATGTGGCGAATTTTATCCCGATATTCATATAAAGCATCGTAAATGTTCAGGACCGCCCCGCCCGGATATCCGAAAACGGTGTCTGCGCCCTGTTCAATGAGCACTTCCGCCATGATCTGTGCCCCTGTCAGCTTCATATAGATCCTCTCCTTTTCCTTCTAAAAAAACCCTTTTTCACAAAACCGCGCCCGCCCGGGTGTATAAAAAAACAACCTTCGCCTCTAAAACTAGAGACAAAGGCTTTATGCACTCTGCGGTACCACTCTATTTGCTGCGCGTCTGCGCAACCCCTTATTTGCCACTTTCCTCCATGGCAAAACACAGTAACGGGTGTTAACCGTCCGCATTTACTCGGCTTTTCTTCGCCTTTCAAACGGCAGCTCCGGGACGACACCAGCCTGGCCTGCACATTGCCTTACACCTGCCGGCAACTCTCTAAAGTGTTGAAGCCAGTTGACAAATTCCCTTCTTTGCCTTTGTTAGTTTATAAGAGTTTAGCAAAAAATAACGTCCGTGTAAAGTATCATTTTCAGTTTTTTTCACTTTTCTTTTGCAAAAGTTTGCCCCGCCCGCCAAACGGCGGTTTTTCCCGTTTTCCCCATGTCTGTTTTTGCCGGAAAACCGTGTAAAATTTCTTTTTACAACATTAAATCCAACAGCATAACGCTTAAAATCCCGCCGATCAAAGCAAAGGTGGCATGCCGTTGATAGCCGTGCTCGTGTGATTCCGGGATCACCTCGTCGCTGATCACATACACAATGGCGCCAAAGGTAAACGCATAGAAAAACGAGACCAACATCCCCGGCAGCGTGCCCAGCAGCATGCCCAAAACCAGCCCCGGCAGCATCATCAGCGCCACCACGCAGCATAGGCCAAACGCCCGCCCCCGTTTCATGCCCAGTTTCAACAGCGGCATCATCACAATCAGCCCCTCCGGGATCTTTTGTATCACCATAGACAGCGCCACCAGCAGCGCATTTTGCGACATCCCGCCGGAAAACGCCAGCCCGGTGGCCAGCCCCTCCGGAATGTTGTGGATGGCAATGGCAATCACCAGCAGCAGCACGCGGTTTGTCTTGCCGTGCGCCTCGCTGCTGTCAAACGTGCCGTTTTCAAAATGCATATGCGGCACAAACCGGTCCATCAGGCTGATAAACCACGCCCCCGCCACAACGCCGGCGCAGCCCGTGAAAATGCCGGGCAGGTCCGTCTGCGCAAAGCCGGTGGGCAGCAAACCCACAAACGCCGCCGTCAGCATCACGCCCGCGGCATAGCCCAAAATCATATCGTTGGCCCTATGGGAAATATTGCGCCATATCAGCCCCATGCCGCTGCCCAAAATGCTGGCCAGCATCACACCCGCCCCGGCCGCCCATGCATACGCCATCGTGTTTTTCCCGCCTTTCCTTATTATATTCAGTGTATCCTATCCCCCCGCCCTGTGCAATGCCCGCGTTTTCATCGCGTCCCCCTTTCCTCGTTTCAGCCCTCTCCCTGCGCTTTTGTTCCCCTCTTGCCCGCATTTTCTCTCCTCCCCTTTTCCCCTGCCGCCTCGCGCCGGTTGCTTGTATCCGCGCCTCGCCTTTTCCCATTTCCTTTTCCGGCGCTTTTGCTTTTTCTTTCATCTTTCTGCCTGTCGCCTGCTTTTCAACACCGCTCCGCCTTTCTCGTGCCTTTTTCTCTCATTTTCCCCTGCCGGCCCCAGTTTTCCCTTGCCTTGCGCCGCTCCTTTTCTTTTATTTTCTTCGTCTTGCGCCGCTTGCTTTTTTGCCATCGTCCCCTACACTTTTTTCTCCGCCTGTTTCCTATTTGCCTTCTGCTCTATTTCCCACTCGCTTTGGCCCTCTGTTCTCTTTTTCCTCGTTCCTCCCTTTCTTTTTTCCGTGTTTAACCCCGCCCCTTCCTTTCCTCTACACGCCTCACCCTCTCCTTCTGTGTTGTTTTCTCTCCGCCCGCTTTTCTCCTTTTTCTTCCTTTCAGGATATTCCACGCCTTCCGCTCCGTTTCTCTTCTCCTTTTTCATCTTCCTTGCTCCTCCCACAGCCGGTCTATCTCCTCTTTCTGTTTGGGCCTTCCCCTTGCGCCTCTCCCTCTCTGCCCCCTTCTCTCCGCCCGCTGTCCGCGCCGGTTTCACATCCCCGCCCGGACGGCTTTCCTTCTTCTTTTCACCGTGGTGCTTTCCCTATCTCTTCCGCTCCGTTTTTGTTTTCTTATTTTTTCTCCGCATTTTATTCGCCCGCGCCGCCCCCATTTTCCCCTTTTGTCTCCTACTAAAACTTTTCTCATCAATCCTCGATTTTTTCCTTGACTGTAACCCTCCATCGGGCTTATGCTGGTATTATTCGGTTTAAGATAATTTGTTCTCTTTATACTGCCTTATCACCGTTTCGGTTGTTTGTTTTTTTGTATTTCCGCTTGTCTTTTACGGCCGCGTTGCCGTCGATGAATTTTTTATGTTTTGGGAGGGGTTTATATCTTGCAAACCAACGATCTTGTCCAAAAGGAAAAGCAGCGCAAAGGCGTATATCTGAGTTTTTCCTCGCTCATCTTTTTATACTGGATGGCCATGTCTCCGCTTGGATACAACACGCTCTTGCTGCAAAGCAACGGCTTTTCCAGCGGTGAAGTAGGGTCCATCCTGGCCGCGTTTGCCGCCGTCGGCATCATCGCGCCGCCCATCTGGGGATACATTGCGGACCGGATTCATTCCGTCTCCAAAACCTTCTTCCTCGTTTTCGGCATTCAGGCGCTTGTGGTGGCCAGCCTGCCTTTGTTTGGCAATCTTAAAATCGCAGGCTTTTCCATGCTGGCCCTGGCCATGCCGGTTTCCAACATCGTGCGAAACTGCTCGCAAAACCTTTTGGATGCCTGGACCATGCAAAGCATCGCCCATGTGGGTAAAATCGCGTTCGGCTCCGTGCGTTTCTGGGGCTCTCTGGGGTGGACGCTGTGCTGCGTTGTCATGTCCTTTTTGGCCAGCAAAACCTCCACTTCCATCGTTTTCTACATCGCCGGCATTCTCAGCCTCATCGTCGTGTTTTACGGCCTTTCCATCAACCGCAAATACCCGGCGGACAACATTTCCGATACCATGGAAAAAATGGAGGAAAACGCCAAGAAAATCAACCCGTTCCGGTTGTTCAAAAATTACTATTTCGTCATCCTGCTTTTCTATGTGCTTTTAAGCCAGATGATGTTCAATGCCACCGCCTTCATGCCGTATCTGTTTGAATCCATCGGCGTGGATCCAAACTTTGCCGGCACGGCCATCGGCCTGCGTTCGCTCACCGAAGTGCCGTTTTTGATCACCGGCGGCCTGCTGCTCAAGCGGATCAGCCTGCCGAAAATGCTGGCCGGCGTGGGCTTGCTGCTCACCATCGAACAGCTCGCCTACAACTTTGCCTCCAGCGCCGGTATGGTGGTTTGCATCGTGCTCATCGGCGGCCTCGCCTCCGGCTTGTATTTTACTACCACCATCGAATATGCTTTCCGCCTGGCCCCCAAAGAACTCTCCGCCTCCGCGCAGACGTTTTTGGGCATGGCCACCGCTCTGGGCATGATCTTCAGCTCCCTTTTGGGCGGCTGGCTGGTGGATGCGTTCGGCGTTCTCACGTTTTATACCGCCTGCGGCGTCATTATCTTCACCGGCTTTGTGCTGTTTATCCTCTCCTTCCCATTCGGGAAAAAGGTGCTCAAACAGGCCCTGCCGGAATCCGTTTCCAAGCCCCAGGCGTAAAATCGCTCCTTTGGCCCTGCCGTTTGGCGGGGCCTTTTTTCTTAAAAGCTTTTTTACGCGGATACCCTCTTGCCCTCTGTCCGTTACAGGCCGCCTATACGCGCAAAGCGCTTATCTTATCCGCCCCCATAAACGGACCTGCAGCCGCTTTTCGCCCTTGCTGCCCCGTTTTCCGCACAAAAAAACCACCCGGGATCGGGTGGTTTTTTCTCTTCTTTAATTCGCGCTCACAAATCCGGCCAACGCCGCCGCCATATTGGAAATCGGCATGGTTTGCAGCCAGATTTTCCCCGGCCCCGTCAACGCCGTGTGAAAAAACCCTTCGCCGCCCAGCAGCTTGTTTTTCAGCCCGGACACCGTTTCAATTTCCATCGACACGCTGCTTTCATACGCTGCCACGTTGCCTGTATTCACCAAAATCTTTTGCCCCGGCGCCAGTTGATATTCCATCAAATCGCCGTCTATCTCCAAAAACGCCAGGCCGCGCCCGGAAAGCCGCTGCATGATAAACCCTTCGCCGCCGAAAAAGCCGGCGCCCAGCTTTTTCTTAAACGTGATGGTCAGCTCCACCGTCGGTTCCGCGGCCAAAAATGCCGATTTTTGCACGATCATCTCCCGCCCCGCGTCAATTTCCAGCGGCACAATCCGCCCCGGAAAGCTGGAGCCGAATGCGATCATCCCGTCGCCCCGCGCGGTATAGATGTTTTGAAACATGCTTTCGCCCGAAAGCGCCTTGGAAAACATCTTGCCCAGGCCGCCGCCCACCGTTTCCATCTCCATATTCGGCGACATCCACACCATCGCACCCTTTTCCGTAATCATCTTTTCTCCGCTTTGTAATTGGCAGATAACCACCGGAAACGAGCCGCCTTTAATCTCATACTGCATGGTTCTTCCCCCTCTTTATCCTTATTTCGCCCCTTTTAGGCGAGCAAAAGCATATACAGCGCGCCAAACGCGTTAAACAACACACCAAACCCGCCCAGCAGCAGCATCCACTTTTGCGGGGCCTGCGGATTCTGTTTGGCCATCATCCACAATACATACGGCAAAAGGTCCACCGTATACCGCGCGCCAAACTGCCAGCCTCCAAAGGTTTTATGCAACAGCAGCAACAGCAAATTCGCCGCCATTGCCGCGCAAAACAGCGCCTGCTCCGCCGTCCATTGCCGCTTTGCCGCCCGGCGCACCGTTTGCGCCATCCATACAAGAAAAATCGGGTTGGCCACAAAAAACATAAACCCGTCAAACAGCGGAAATGCCAGGCTACCGTCGCTTTGCAGCGTCACAGGGCGCAAAAAGATCTTATATGCGTTTTGCCAGATGTATTTTAAGCCAAACTGCTCGCTGCCGGCCGCTGTAAATTCCGGCAGATAGTTATGGCCGAATTCCAGCGGGTTTCCAAACCTTGCCGCGTTGTACGCGCAATAGCACAGCCCAATGCACGCCGGCAAAATCAAATGCCGGCTCTTTTTCAGCAAAATCCGCCAAACGAGCTGTGCCGGGTGCGCCTTTTTTTCCTGCATGCAAACATACACAAAGGCCGCCGCCAATAAACAGATCGAAAACGGCCGGCAGCCCACCGCCAGCGCCAGCAGCGTAAAACACAGCGTATTTTTCCCGCAAAGCAGCGCCCATACGCCGCCAAAACTCAGCGCCAAATTCAGCCCCTGCGCCTGAAACCATACGCCGCCCGTGGTAGACATCCACAGCATGTTGCTGCCCATCACAAAAAACAGCGCCCAAAACATCGCCGCCGTGTCGCGTGCGCCCATCTTGGTAAAACACCGGTATGCACACCACACCGCCGCCAGCGCATAGCCCATCACCACCAGGTTGTTCGGCGTATCCGCGCCCCAAATATACGTCAGCGGCAGCATCACCACAGACGGCACCGGCGGAAACGAAACATAATAATGCCCGTTATACACCGCCAATTCCAGCCAATCGTAATTTTGCGAAAGATAGGTGTGCCCCTCCCGCCAGGCCATGGCCTGCAACGTATAGCTGTCCCATTGATTATGCGCCAGCCAGCTGCCTTTGTTTAGCGTATGTATCATCGCATAGCCCGCAATCAACAGCGCCAGCGTGCCCAGCAAAAACCAGTCCGGCCTTCGTCCTCGTTTCATTTTTCCTTCCATATGCCGATTGTATCATATTTCCCGCCGCCTTCAAACAAACCTCCGTAATTTGACACAATCTCTTTCCCCTGCTTCTCTTCGCCCCTTTTCCCCGTTTTTCTTTTGCTGCCGTCCCCCTTTTGCAGGCTTTTGTGCTCCGGCGCCGCGTTCTTTTTTATTTCGCGGTCGTTTTTTTGGCCTGCTGCCGTTTTCCAAATCCCTATGCCGGTTTGCCCGGCCCTCCCGGTTTTTTGGTTCCTTGTTTCTTGCTCCGCCGCGCGCTCCCGCAAGGCCTCTTATCTCTCTTTTTCTCCCATTCCCGGCTTTCTGTTTTGCAGAGGGGCTCCTCCGGCTTTCTCCTGCCGGCTCTTTCCCCTTGCGCTTCGCCCTTTCTAGCATCGGTCTGTCCTTCTCCCGCTTTTCCCTTCCTCTTCTGCCGCGCTTCTCCAAATCGCCCGGTGTCGTTTTTGTATTTTCGTATCTGCGCACGCTTTCGCAATTTTCCGCTTTTTCCCCTCCTCGCTTTGCAGGCGGTTTCCCACGCCTGTTTTGTTTGATTTTTCCTTGCCGGCGCCTGCCTATTTTCTTTTTCCGCCGCCCGTGTTTCCCCTCCCGTTTATCCTCATCGGCCGGTTGCCCTGCGCTTTTCCTCTTTTCTTTCTGCTTAGTTCCCCCTTTTCTATCTTCCCTTTCCCTCTCTGCCGCTTTTCTCTTTTTCCTATGCCGTCCCGGTTTATTTTCCCTATCCGCTTTCCCTGTTTGCCGGCGTCACGCCCGGCCCGTTTCCCACGCCGTATGCGCCTGTTTCTCTCTTTTCTTCTGCTGCTTTCCGGCTTTCCCGTGCCGTCCCGTCCCGTCCTGTCCGCCCATTTTTCCGCCGCCATTGTCCAATAAAAAAAAGCACGCCAAAAGGCGCGCTTTCACTCTGTTTTTATTTGTCGTCCCAAAGCACCACATGGCCTGCCGCTCTGGTGCGGTTCATGTCGATCAGCCGCTGATTTTTAGAGCCGCGAAACCGCAGCGAAATGTCCTTTTCCGCCGCCACAAACCGCCCGTCCACCAGCACGTCCACCAGCGCCAGCAACGCCTGCGTCGCTTCGCAGTTTGCATAGTGCCCCGGGGTTTGCAGCTGTTCCAGCACAAAGCCGGAATACGCCCAAACCGTCTTTTGCGGATAGCGCTGCTTCACCCTCTGCACAAACGGCAGCAGCGCGCGCTGGTTTTCCGGCTCAAACGGCTCGCCGCCCAACAGCGTCAGCCCGTCTATATACGAAGGGGCCATCAGCTGCAAAAGCTGATCCTCCGTCTGCCGGGTAAAGGGCTGCCCATAGTCAAATGCCCAGGTCTGCGGCTGAAAACACTGCTCGCAGTGGTTGGTGCAGCCCGAAACAAACAGCGTCACCCGCACCCCCACGCCGTTTGCAATATCGCAATTTTTAATCTCTCCGTAATGCATGGTTTTCTCCTCAAAACAAAAGGGCTTTTGTGTCAAAGCCCTTGTTTGCTTTTATAAATGCAGCACGCGCTCTTTAATCTCCTGCGTGCGCCCCTGGTTCCAAAACTGCGTGCCGATATAGCCGCACGTTCGCCGCGCCACATTCATCGTATCCTGATCCTGGTTGCCGCACCGCGGGCAGGTCCAAACCAACTTTCCGTCCTGCTCTAGAATCTGGATTTCCCCGTCCCAGCCGCATTTTTGGCAATAATCGCTCTTGGTGTTCAGTTCGGCATACATAATGTTGTCATAGATAAATTCCATCACCCTCAACACCGCCGCCAGGTTTTGCTGCATATTCGGCACTTCCACATAGCTGATCGCCCCGCCCGGCGAAAGCGCCTGGAATTTGGCTTCCAGCGCCAGCTTGTCAAACGCGTTGATCGGCTCTGTTACGTGCACATGATAGCTGTTTGTGATATATCCCTTATCCGTCACGCCCTGAATTACACCAAAACGCTTTTGCAAACACTTGGCAAATTTATACGTCGTGCTTTCCAGCGGCGTACCGTACAGGCTGTAGTCTATGTTTTCCGCCTGTTTCCATTTGGCCGTGTATTCGTTGAGCTTTTGCATAATCTCCAGCCCAAACGCTTCGCCCTCCGGCTCTGTCAGCTTTTTGCCGATCATGCTGTATACGCATTCCCAAAGCCCGGCATAGCCCAGCGAAATCGTGGAATACCCGCCGTGCAGCAGTTTATCAATGCGCTCGCCTTTTTTCAGCCGCGCCAGCGCGCCGTATTGCCATAAAATCGGCGCCACATCCGATACCGTGCCGGTCAAGCGCTCGTGTCTGCACTGCAGCGCCCGGTGGCAAAGCTCCATCCGCTCATCAAAGATCTGCCAGAATTTTTCCATATCCTTGCCCGCGGAAAGGCCGATGTCCACCAGGTTCACCGTCACAACCCCCTGGTTAAACCGGCCGTAATATTTCGGCTTGCCGTTTTCATCCACATACGGCGTCAAAAAGCTGCGGCAGCCCATGCAAGTGTAGCATTGGCCCTCGCCGTTTTTATCCACCTTCAATTGCTTCATAATCTTTTCGGAAATATAATCCGGCACCATGCGCTTGGCCGTACACTTGGCTGCCAGCTCCGTCAGATAATAATACGGCGCGTCCGGATGAATGTTCTCTTCCTCCAGCACATACACCAGCTTCGGGAACGCCGGCGTCACCCATACGCCCTTTTCGTTTTTCACGCCCTGATACCGCTGGGCCAGCACCTCTTCGATCACCATGGCCAAATCGTGCTTTTCCTGCTCGTTTTTGGCCTCGCTCAAATACATAAACACCGTCACAAACGGCGCCTGGCCGTTGGTGGTCAAAAGCGTTACCACCTGATATTGAATCGTCTGCACCCCGCGGCGCACCTCTTCGCGCACCCGGCGCTCCACAAGCGTGCTGATCTCCTCTTCGGATAACGAAAGGCCCAGTGCTTCCATTTCCGCCCGCACATCCCGGCGAATCTTTTCGCGGCTCACCTGCACAAACGGCGCCAAATGCGCCAGCGAGATGGATTGCCCCCCATATTGGTTGGACGCCACCTGCGCGATGATCTGCGTGGCAATGTTACAGGCCGTGGAAAAGCTGTGCGGCCGTTCAATCAGCGTGCCTGTGATCACCGTGCCGTTTTGCAGCATATCCTCCAGATCCACCAGATCGCAGTTGTGCATGTGCTGGGCAAAATAGTCCGTATCGTGAAAATGAATGATGCCCTCGTTATGCGCGTCCACAATGTCCTGCGGCAGCAAAATCCGGTTTGTAATGTCTCTGGACACCTCGCCCGCCATATAATCGCGCTGGGTGGAGTTTACCACCGGGTTTTTGTTGGAGTTTTCCTGCTTGGCCTCTTCATTGTTGCATTCAATCAGGCTCAAAATCCTGTCGTCCGTCGTGTTGGATTGGCGCACCAACGTCCGCGTATAGCGATAGGTAATATACGCCTTGGCCACTTCAAACGCCCCATGTGCCATGATCTGGTGTTCCACCATATCCTGCACTTCTTCTACGCTGGGCGAGCGGCCCAGCTGCTCGCAGGACAGCACCACGCTCTCCGCAATGCGTTCGATTTGCAGCTTGGTCATGCGGGCTTCTTCGCCCACGGCCTGATTGGCCTTTCCGATCGCCACGATGATTTTCTGAACATCAAAATCGGCCTCGGAGCCGTTGCGTTTTATAATTTTCATGCCTGCACCTTTCCTCCGTTTTTGTATCATTTTTATATTTTTTTATATCGTTTTTTAGCTCATTATAGCGAATCATTTTCGTTTTGTATACTTTTTTCAAATATCCTCACAATTTTGTAATCCAATATATTGTATTCCATCCGAAATCACTATAGCATATCTAGTAGTGGCTTGTCAAAAGGAAAACGTTTGTTCCCGCGCCTTCCATTTTCCCCGTAACCATGGGCATTCCCATAGCTTATCCGCAAAACCGTTTCAAAAATTTTCAAAAATTTTTTCCCGTCTCTTTTGGCCTGCTCCGTTTGTCCGCTTTCTCTTTTTATCCGGAAGCGTTATTTTCCTCTTTGCTTTGGCAAAAGCTGCGCTGTGCGGCAATGGTGGCCAGCGTATCGCCCAGCTGGCTGAATACTGCGCTCAACACGTTCAATGCCTCGTCCTCAGCCGTCTGCGCCATGGCGTTGGCCGCCGCCGTAATGGCCGCTGTCAGTTCACAGGGGTTCATTTTCCGCGCTCCCTTCCCGGCCGGCTGTAACATCCGCCCGCCGCTTTTTATTTTATCCTACGCGTCCGCCCCCGGTTTGGCTGCTTCGCTCTGCTTTCGCCGTTTTCCCCCTTCGTTCGTCCTGTGACGCCTTCTGCCGCGTTTTCTCCGTTCGCTCTGCAAATCCTCCCTTTTCCCCATACGCTCTCTTAGCCGGCCGTTTACGCGCTTTTACCCCCGGTCATTGCCCGCGTCCTTTTTTATACTTTCTCCTATTTCCCCGAAATATGCAAATTCTCCTTTTCGGCTTTATTCGCATTTATCCGGCCCTCTCCGACGTTTTTCTCCGTGTTTTGCTCAGGCTTGCCCTTTTTCCTTTCAACCCCTTTTTGTTTCCTTCTTTCAAGGAAAGCCCTCTATAAACACAAAGCCGCCGAATGATGGGGCAAAGGATTGGCGCGCAAATCCTCCATGCCGCGCGTCTGTGGCCCGCCTGTAGGGCCGCTGCCCCCCTACGCCGTACCGTATATGCGGCAGCCAAGCGCTGCTCTCTTTTTTAATTCTCCTTCAAGGCGTTCCCCGCTTTCGTAAAACATTTTTCCATCAAAAAAGCCTCTTTACAAGGCTTTTTCATACATTGCGTTTCCCGCTGCGATCAAGCCGTTACGCCTCGTTTTCTCCCAAATATTTTTCCAGGCATACCAGTTGCACATGCGGAATGCCGTTGAATACGCATTCCACAATGCCCACTTCCTCAAACCCCAGCGTTTTATACAGCGTTCGCGCCCTTTGGTTGCGGGCGTTTGTGTCCATGCGCAAAGCCTTGCAGCCATGCTGTTTGGCATAGGCTTGGTAAAACGACACAAACCCTTTCCCATAGCCCTTGCTTTTCACCTGCGGGTCCACCACCAGGCTGTGCAGCACCATGATCTCCTCCGCCTTCGCCTCGTGCTTCCACGCCGCATATTTATATTCTTCCACCTGAATCCGGTTGATGATCGCGGCCGCCACCGTTTGCCCCTCGTCCTTTAACACAAACAGATCCCCTCTGTCCAGCGCATCCTCCGCGGTTTTGCGCGTGGGGTAAACGCCGCGAATCCAGCCGATCGTCGCCCGCCCCGCCTCTTCTTCGTCATGAATGTTTTCGTAGATTTTTTCAATCTCGTCTATATCCGTCTTTTTCGCCTTTACAATTTCCATTTCAAACCGCCCCTTTTTCGTTTTCGCCCGGCAAAGCCGCCGCGCCGGTTTGTCCCATTATACAATACCCCCTCCGGCTTTTTTCAAAAAAACAACCGCAGCGGTTCTTTTTTCCTTTGTTCGGATCCTCTTGAAACAGCGGAATTTCTCCTTCGTACGTTCCGCTTTTTCCAAAAGAGGCCCTTTGGCGCCCATGGTAAAGGCAATGTCGCTGCTGCGGATGGAAAGCAGCCTCGTGCCCGGCTTTACGGATAAAAACGCCATCATCTCTTCCTCCAGGCGAATTTGCCCCGTTTTGGAAACCTCCGTCCAGCAGTATGCGCGCCCTTTGTATTTGAAAAATGCGCCCGGCTTTGCCGTATAGTGCAGCAGCTGCGGCATCGCCTCTAAAATATGCCCCAATTTGGACGGCTGCAAAAGCCCCTTTCGCGTTACGCAAAACCCGCCGGTGCTTTTGCTCCCGGTAAACAGATACACTTTCCCCTCCTCTGTGATGTTGTATTTCTCCATCGCCTGCGCGGGAAACTGCACCGTCCCGTCCGCATGAATTTCGCAGGCCCCAAAGATAAATTTCCCGCCTTTGTTCATCTGTGGCACGTTCGGCCCCTCCCTTTGTTTGCTTTGGTTTTCCATTTTATAATAAGGCAGGCCGCTTTTCAACAAAACTTCACCGGCCGCCCGCATGCCGTCAGTCTACAATTTTATAGCCCGCTTCCTTTAGCATTTCCAGCCCCTTTTGGTAATTCTCTTTCTTTCCCAAAACATAGTCCGTATTATAGGTAGAGATTGCAAAAATCGAAATCCCGTTTTTCGCCAAAACAGCCGCAATATCGGCTAAAATCCCAATCAACGAAAAGTCCAAAACGCCGCGAATGCGAAACGCTTTCCACCCGTCCTCGCGCTGTATTGTATTGGCCGGCGCTTGGCTTGTGCGGCATACAAGCGAAATTTCTTCATCGGTTTTTTCGATAAAACAAAATGCATCCTCTGTATTTACAAGTGAATCATCCTCCACCTGGCATACCGTAAATTCATGACAAATCGTTTGTATCTCCATTTTCCCCTCCTTATCCTTCTCCTTGCCGGCAAACCACATAGCGGTCGTGCGGCATTTCTACCCCTTTATACCGTTTTATCCATGTATCCGTTTTTGTCATTCCGTTTCTCATCGCCACTTTTTGCGAGGCGTAGTTTGTATCTCGAATGATCGAACACACCTGCGCCGCGTTCAATCTTTCAAACGCATAGTTTTTACATGCCACAGCCGCCTCCGTGGCATACCCATTGTGCCAATAGGCCCGCTCAAACAGATACCCGATTTCCAACACCTGCTCTTGCTTCCACGGCTGCATGGTGAGCCCGCATTGGCCGATCATAATTTCGCTTTCCTTCAGCACAACCGCCCACAATCCAAATCCCCATTTTTCATAGCGCGCAATTTGCCTGTCCAGCCATTGCCGGGTTTCTTTTTCGCTAAACGCCCCTTCATAAGCATACATCGCCTTTTCATCCTGCAAGGTTCTGCACAAAGAGTCAAAATCCGCCTGGTTCATCTCCCGCAGATACAGCCGCTCCGTTTCCATGATTATTTTCATCTCTGCCCCTCCGGCTTTGCCGGTCTTTCCTTTATTCCCCCCAAAGTTCCCTTACTATAATACAGCGCCCTGCTTTTGGCAACACATAAAAAAACACGGCCGCTTTGCACTTTCTCTGCCAAGCGGGCCGCGTTTTCCCGGCGTTTTGTTTTCTTTTACGCCTGTTTTTCCTTTACCGCAATCCAAATTTCACATTGATAGTTCGGGTCATTCACGTCTGCGGATGAATACACCTCAAACTCCACATTTTCCGCATATTCATATTGCGTGCTCTGCGGAAAAAACTCCGTTACTATTCTATGATAGGTCTCCACAAACGCATCCGGCATCTTTCCCTTGCTGGTAAACACCGCATAGGTATTCGCCGGGATGGGAATCACCTCCAGCCCCTCGGCTGTTTTTGTGCCGTCATATTCCACGCCGATGCCGTAGGGAAACTGCTTTGCGTCCAATTCCGCGGAAAAGCAAATGCCCAAAAGCCCCTTCATCACCGGGTTTTCCGGCATGCAGGCAATCAATTTCTCCATCGTTCCGTCCGCGCCGTATTCTTTCCACAGGGCGGTAATGTCCGGCGTGGCGTTGGCCGTCTGCGGCTTGCCCACCCGTTTCCGTTTGCATAGTACTTCAAACGCGTCTCTTTTTTCAATCCTGTAATCCATCTTGCTGCCTCCTGTTAGGGTTAATTTTACAGACAGCGGAGTAAAGAGCTTTGCTTGGCCGCCGCGCTTTGCTTCGCTCGGCGTAATGCCGTGAAATCGGGTAAAGGCCCGGGAAAAGCTTTCCGGCGTGTCATATCCGTATTTCAGCGCCACGTCAATAATCTTTCCCTGGCCCTTGGCCAGTTCTTCCCCGGCCAAGGAAAGCCTGCGCATGCGGATATAATCGCCCAGCGAAAAGCCGCACAAAATGCCGAACACCCTTTGAAAATGAAACGAGGAGGCATAGGCCTGTTTTGCCGCCTGTTCAAAATCAATCTCTTCGGTCATGTGCGCTTCCACATAATCAATCGCTCTTTGCAGCCCTTGAATCCAATTCATCGGTTTACTCCCTTTCTGTATCTACAGTTTGGCAAAAAGCGCCCCCGTTTTCCTGACTTTGCGTGCTCTCCCCTGTTAAACCATTTTTATCCGTTTTCGTTTTGCTGTTTGGTTTGCTCTATTTCTATCATCACAAATTCAGAAAAACAGCCCGTTTTAAATCGAATCGCCCAATCGGAAATCCCGGAAGTTACGATAAACTCCGTATTTTCACGCCGCTGTTTTCCGTAAACGCTGTCGTTGCCGCCGATGCGAAACCAGCGCATACACTGCATCAGCGGAATCATCTGCCCGCCGTGCGTATGGCCGGACAGCACCAAGTCCGCCCCTGCCGCCGCCTCGGCTGCATAATCGCGGGGCTGGTGGTCCAAAACGATGGAAAATTTCTCTTTGTCCAGCCCGGCCGTCAGCGTTTCCATGGTTTCGCGGCTGCCGCCAAAATCCATCTCTTCGGAAGCATCCTTGCGGCCGATAAGATAAAACCGGTTGTCGATCAGCACCGTTTCATCCTGCAACACCCGAACGCCGTTTTTCTCCATCTCCGCTATCAGCTCATCGCCATTGTACCCGCGCCTTCCGTTTGCATACAGCCCCTTGTCGTGGTTGCCAAAGACAAAATAAACGCCGTAGCGCGGCTTTAGCCCGCTAAGCGCCCGGCAGGCCGCTTGCATGTTGGCCCGGTCCGTCCCTTCGTCCACAAAATCGCCCGCGATCAGCACCACATCCGGGTTCTGCTGTTGAATGCGCGCAATATGCGTTTTAAGCCCTTTTCCGTCAAATGTCGTGCCGACATGCGCGTCCGCCAGCAGCGCCACCCGCAGCGTGCCCACTTCCTTTTGCGTATCTACGGCATAGTTTGTTTGCCATACGCCCTTTGCCTGTATCCAGCCCACGCCCAAATACAACACCGTCACGATCACCGCCGCAGCGCTTGCATAATCGAGGCGCGCCGGCCTGCGGCCGCGCTTTGTTACAGCATATTGCACGCTCTCCGCAACGCCCCAAAACACCGCCAGATGCAGCAAAACGATGATCGCGTTCATCAGCCCCCACGCCGCCCAAAGCAGCGCAAACGCCCCCAACACAACCGCCGCGCCAACGCCCCAGCTTGCCGCCTTACGCTCATGCGCCAGCTTTTTTACAAACCCAAAGCGCCGCACTCTCGAAATTACAAAAACCAGCCCGGCAAACAGCAGCAAAAACATGCCGCCGAAAAGCATCGCCCAAAGCATGGAAATCACCCCTTTTCAAACCCGCGCCGTTACACGCTGCCGCGCCCCATTTCAAACGCCTGTTCCATGGCCGCCGTCCGGCGAACTTCGCCCGCTTCCATGGCGTTTATCCCAAACACCGCGCCGCCCTCTTTGGCGTTTGGCACGCAGCTTGTAAACCCGCGCAGCGCCGCCAGCATGATTTCGGTATAGCAAACGTCCGGTGCACCGCAGGCGATGAGAAAATAAAACGTTTTTCCCTCCAGCTGCCGATAAAATGCATAGGTGCGGTCTATCACCGCTTTCATCTGCGCCGTCATGGAGTAAAAATAAATGGGAGACGCCAGCACAATGCTGTCCGCTGCCAGCATTTTTGCCCGAATCTCCTCCATATCGTCTTTTTGAATGCATGCCCCGCCGTTTTTTTCGCAGGCGCCACAGCCCAAACAGCCCGAAACCTTCTTCTCCGCCACGCGGATTTTCTCCACGCAGCCGCCGGCCTGCTCGGCGCCTTTGGCAAATTGGCCGCTTAAAATGCCGGTGTTTCCGTTTTTGCGCGGGCTCCCCTCTAAAATTAAAATCTTTTTCATGCTTTTCTTTCTCCTTCCTGCTTTTCGGCGGTTTTACCCATCGTATACAGCGCAATTTTCCCCGGGCCCCCGGCCCACGGGTTCCCCCGCTTCTGTTCTTCTCTTTTCTCCCTTTTTCCATACCGTTTAAAACAATTTCCCCGCCCCGTGCACGGTTTTGGGGCATCTCGTTTCTTCCGGATCATTTTGCCATATCGCCCACCGCCCGACAAGAAAAAGCCGCCGCAAATGCACGTTCCTTTCCGGCGGTCTTTTCCCCTTTGCTTTATTTCCATGCGTTCGGCAGATTTCTCTCCGCTTACGCCCTATCTCCCTCTTCCACCGCCAACAAACACGCATCCAAATCCCCGTCAATACAGATGGCTTGCCTTTCTATCTCCCGCGGGCAAACCGCTTCTCCGTAATTCAGGCAGGCATAGGTTGCGTCCGGGTTCTTTGCCGTCATGCGCCAAAAGGGATACTTAATAATGCCGAGGGTGTTGTGTTTATTGCGCACCACAAATAGTGCGTCATAGTGCGTTGATTTCTTTTTCCAATTCGCTGACCGCACTCATGACAGTCTCAAACGTCGGAACATCACCATAAAGCATATCCTTCATTGCTTCGTAATCTGCGGCCAATGCTGCAAAGCGATACTCCGGTGGAACCAGGTCCAAAGTGCCGGGAACAGCTTCCTGATACTTTGCCCAAGACCTCGGGTAGAACTTCATTTTGAAGTCCACCACCGTTTTCAGTAGTTCCACCCGGGCAAAGGCAGCTTCTTTCACAGGCGTCATGGACATACGGTACAGGTCATAGTAATGCCGGGAATAACGCTGCGGCATTTCTGAGCTCTCAGGTCTGTTCGCCTCGTGGTGCAGAATCGTTGCCTTTTCCCAGAAAGTCCGTTCCGGCGCAACAGTCAGAATAGCCGTATCCTTTTGCGCAAATACTTTGGGGTAATAGGTTGCTGCATAGGGCTCAATCTGAGCCATTTTTGCGGGCGTCCAAGCGGCCAGCGCACCGATCTCCAAACGAATGAACTGCAAGGTAGCAGAATTCGTAAACAGGTGCGGATAAGCAAAGATAACGGTCTGCTTATCCTTTTCGTCTATGTAAATGTTCGCCTCACAGCCAAGCTCCTGAGAGAGCTCTGCCTGAATGGTGGGGCAAAACTGCTCCGCAAGGAAAACCTCAGCCCGTGCGTTGGCCTCTTTGTTGAACGCATCCTGTTTGGTGTTGGAGCGCTTTTCCCATGGCTCGTCCTTACCGTATCCCAGCATCTGCCAGTCCAAGATCAGGTCAATATCTTCGGAAAAGCGGCTGATCAGGTTGAATGCTTTGGAAAGACTGGTGCCACCTTTGAAGGTAATAGCGTCTTTCCACGGGCAGCGGTGGAACAGATAATCCAGCGTAAAGCATACCCAAAAATCTTTTTCTACGATGGCATCATGCAAGCCCATCTTATCTGCGGTATTTCGGAACAATTCGCGCCGGTCACTTTCCGGCAATCGCGCTACATTTCTCATTGTGTGGCATCTCCACACATTTTTCGTATCGTATCATAAACCCAGTCCGTGGATTCGGTTGCCTCTTTCAGACAGGCTCGCTTTTCATCCTCGGACAGCTTTTCAGAAAGCGTTTGCATGATCTCCGGCGTCACATTAGTTCTTCCCAAAGTTTTCAGTGCCTGGATCACCAAGCTCGTCATGTAAGACAGCCCAGTGATTTCCTTGTTGGTCCTATGCTTAAATTCCAGCTTTGTGGAATTCCACTCATAGGTCTTATACGGACCGTCGCTGATGTAGGACCAGACCGCTGTTACCTGTGTAGAGAGACCCAGCAGGTTCAGGGCCGTATTTCCGCATGGGGCAATGGTCCAGTGGTAACTCCGCGCCAATGCCTTTGCAACAGCGTCTGGGTCAGCCGCTACATATTCATCAAGCAGCTTGCTGTACTTCGGCTTTTCGTAGACGCCTTGCAAAATTCGTTTTAGCGTCCCGTCATTTACAAGACGATACATACTTTGCCGAATCGTATTTGCATCAGCAATATCCGCAAAGTCAGAAGCTACGAAAATAGTGCCATCCTCAGAAGAAATGACCCGCTCTCTTATTCCGCTCATATAGCCATTCGCCATAGCTTTCCGCCTCCTTTGTAACGGATATTATGCATTATCCGTTACATTTTTACAACCACCCAGCAAGAGATATTTCCAGTTTTCCCGAAATGGGTACGGGCTATGCAGTGGAGGGAGCAACGGATATGCGGAGCATGTAACGAATAATGCATAATTTCCGTTACATTTCAGGACGCACGCAACTTCTTTCGAGTTGTATAAGAACTTTCCCAATGTCCCCGTCAATACAGATGGCTTGCCTTTCTATCTCCCGCGGGCAAACCGCCTCCCCGTTGTTCAGGCAGGCATAGGTTGCATCCGGGTTCTTTGCCGTCATGCGCCAAAAGGGATACTTAATAATGCCGGGGGTGTTATCGCCCACGCCCAGCTCCAAAAACAGCACCTTCTGCCCCGCTCGGGTGCGGAGAAAGTTTTCATATCGCTCGGCCGCGGCGTGCCAGCCTTCGTCCTCCACAAAGGTATCGTCCGCCCGAAGGTTCATCGTCATGGGCCTTCCGCAGCGCGGGCAATACGGCAAAAGTTCCGTCGGCACCGTCATTTTGGCCCGGCCTCCCTCCGGCAAAGCCATCGTCCCGTCCGCTTTTTCGGCATATCCCTGCGCTGTCATCATCTTGCGGATGATGGGTTCGTTGTCATAGGTGTTAAAATGGCACGGCTCGCTGCATTGAAACAGCCCGTAATCCCCCTGCGTGTAAAACAGCCGCTTTTTGTCAAACCCCGCCTTTTGAAAGCAATGGTCCACATTGGTGGTAATGACAAAATAATCCTTGCCGGCCACCAGCTTTCTCAACCTTTCATACACCGGCTTTGGCGCGTTTTGATAGCGGTTGATGAAAATATACCGGCTCCAATACGCCCAAAATTCTTCCCGCGTGGGAAAGGGGTAAAACCCGCCGGCATACATATCCCGGATGCCGTATTTTTGCGCAAAGTCCGCAAAATACGTTTCAAACCGCGCGCCGGCATAGGTAAACCCCGCCGCCGTGGACAGCCTGGCGCCCGCGCCGATCACCACGGCCTCGGCCTTATCAAGCGCGGTTTTCAGCCGCTCCGTTTGCGCCGAGCAATCCGGCATAGATTTGTTTATCCTCGTCTTTGAAAACATTGAAAATCACCTTTTTTACACTGGTCTGTTCCGTTAAAAATTCTTTCACGGTCCGCACCGCAATCTCCGCCGCCAATTCGTTCGGGAAATGAAATTCTCCCGTGGAAATGCAGCAAAACGCCACGCTTTCAAGCCCGTGTTTTTCCGCCAGCGCCAAACACGCGCCATAGCAAGACGCCAAAAGCGCCTCATCCTCTTTTCTCACCCGCCCATTGATAATCGGCCCTACGGTGTGCAGCACATACCGGCACGGCAGGTTAAACGCCGGGGTAATCTTTGCCTGCCCCGTAGGCTCCGGATGGCCCTGGCGGCGCATCATTTCCCCGCAAAAGGCACGCAGCTCCACCCCCGCATAGGTGTGGATGGCGTTGTCGATACAGCGGTGGTTCGGGATATAACAGCCCGTCATCCCGCTGTTTGCGGCGTTTACAATCGCGTCGCATTTCAGCGTGGTAATGTCCCCCTGCCATAGATACAGCCCCGGCTGAACGGGCGTCAGGTCTTTTAGATCGGTTATGCCCTTTGCCGCGGTTTCCGTTTGCAGGTATTCATCCTGTATGCGCAAAAATTCAGCGTCCGTCTCCTGCGGCGCGCGCAGGTTCATCAACCCGCGCAGCAGCTGCCGCTGTTCCTCTGCCCCGCTTGGCAGCTCTGTATTTTGATATTCCGGCCGCTCGTTGATCAGCGCCTGAAGAAGAAACCGTCGTCTTTGGCCTTGGTTCATCTTCCATCCCTCTTTTCAATGGCCCGCTCCGGGCAAATTTCGGCGCATCGCCCGCAGCGCAGGCAATGGCCTTGGTCGATCACGGCCGGCCTTTTCCCCGCATCAATACACCTTTGCGGGCAGGCCGCTTCGCACCGTTTGCACCCGGTGCACCCCGCGCCTATATAATAGCCCGGCGCCTGCTGTTTTTCTTTCCCGATGGCAAAGCTGTCGCGCACAATCTGCGCCGGGCAGCGGATGTCAAAATATTCGCCGTCCGCTTCATACAGGCAAAACACCGCCAGCGCACTGCGCGTATCCCCGGGATAAATTTTTTTCATATAGGGGTTCTTTTCAAAAATCTCGTCCAGCTTTTCCTGCCCTATGCAGCGCGTTTTCCCCCTTATGGAAATCGAAACCTTCTCCTTTGTGGCCGAAAGGGCGATATACCCCTGCTCCATCAGCTGCGCATAAAACGCCTTGCCTTTGGCGGTTAGAAAATATACGCCCTGCGCATCCCACAGCATCATATCAATCACGCGGGTCTGCGGGTGCCCGTCCGCCCCGATGGTGGCAATCGCAGCGGAGTGAATCTCCTCCACCAGTAGCTTTAGATACGCCTGTTTTTTCATCCCGTCAACCGTCCTTTTCCCCTGTCTTTTTCTATGTTAACACCGTAAATCCTCCATCGGCAAGCCTCTCCCCGCCAAACGGTGCCCGCAGCATAACGCCCCGGTTTTGCCGCGCCCTCATAATGCCCCGCGCACGCAAAAACCCCGCCGCAGAATTCTTTCCCGCAGCGGGGTTTGCCGATATGCGCCCACGGCTTTTTTAAATCTGCCGTGCTTTTAAACCATCATGCGCGCGGCGCGCCTTTTTTCTTTGCGATTACGCAGCCTGCCGCCGCGCAAACCAGCAGCATCGGGGCCATACGCACAAATAAAAACTCAAACCCGTGCAAAAGCGTTCCCGCCACGGCGGTTTCGGGGTCGTTGAAATCCCAATGCAGATACGGGCTTTGCAGCGCCAGCAAAACCGCAAAAATCAATACAATCCCCACGATCAGCAAAAGCATGCTCCAAAACAGCACGTTCCATTTTCCCTGCTTTTTGGGAGCCGGCTGTCCGATCGCCTCCGGCGTTTCTCCCAACATCGTGCCGACGGGCGTTTCCAGTATTTCCGAGATTGCAATCAATAAATCCGCATCCGGCACAGACAGCCCCTGTTCCCATTTTGAAACCGTCTGCCTTACCACGTTTAATTTTTCCGCAAGCTCCTCCTGCGAAAGCCCTTTGGCTTTTCGGATCGCTTTTATATTTTCCTTCAGCATGTTCCGCTCCTTTTGCTGCCATTATGCCCTTTTCAGGCCCGTTGCGGCAAGCAACGCATAGAAACATCTTAAAACCCCCGCAGGCCCCGCCGCGTTTTTGCACCGCCCGCTTTCGGCTCTATTTTATCATACGCGCTTCCCCCCCACGCCTTACAACCCCGTTCGGCCCGTGCGCGATGGTTTTTGATTACGAGAGAGAAAACCGATGGAAAATCTTTTTCCCCTTTTTGATTTTCACACCGGCACAAAGCGCCTCTTCGTTCACCGTGTGGTTTATATCCGTCACCTTTTCTCCGTTTATGCGAATGCCGCCCTGCTCTATCAGCCTTCCGGCTTCCCCTTTGCTTTTGGCAAGCTTGCCCAGCACCAGCATATCCACCAGCCCTATGCCGCCGTCCTTTACAAGCGCCCCCTCCAGCGCCGTGCCCGGCCTATTGGAATCATCCCCCTCGCCGCTAAAAAGTGCTTCGGATGTTTCTTTTGCTTTTTTGGCGTTTTCCGTGCCGTGCACCAGCTCTGTCAGGCTGTATGCCAAAATCTCCTTTTTCTCGTTGATGCGCGAAGCTTCCCATTGCTCCATCTCCTCTATTTCGTCCACCGGAATAAAGGTAAGCATTCGGATACACTTCATCACATCCGCGTCGTCAATATTTCTTCAATATTGATAAAATTCAAACGGCGTTGTCTTGTCCGGATCCAGCCACACCGCGCCTTTTGCGGTTTTGCCCATCTTATTGCCTTCGCTGTTTTTCAATAGGGTAATGGTCATGGCATATGCGTTTTCCCCGGTTTTCCTGCGGATAAGGTCCGTCCCCGCCAGCATGTTGCTCCATTGGTCGTCTCCGCCAAACTGCATATTGCAGCCATACTTTTGATTCAGATAGTAAAAATCGTAAGACTGCATAATCATATAGTTAAATTCAAAAAAGCTGAGCCCGCGCTCCATGCGCTGCTTGTAGCATTCGGCCCGCAGCATGTGGTTTACCGAAAAACAGGGCCCCACCTCGCGCAGCAAGTCGATATATTTTAATTCCAGCAGCCAATCCGCGTTGTTGACCACAATGGCCTTGTCCTCCCCAAATTCAATAAACCGGCTGATTTGTTTCAAAAAGCAGTCGCAATTATGTTGAATGGTCTCCGCATTCATCATAGAGCGCATATCGGTTCTGCCGGAAGGGTCGCCGATAAAGCCCGTGCCGCCGCCTAAAAGCACCACCGGCTTGTTGCCCGCCATTTGCAGCCTTTTCATCAGGCACAAGGCCATAAAGTGCCCCACATGCAAAGAATCGGCCGTAGGGTCAAAGCCGATGTAAAACCTGGCGCCGCCGTTGTTGATCAGTTCGCGAATTTCCTTTTCGTCCGTTACCTGCGCAATCAGTCCGCGCTGCTGCAATTCCTCATAAATGCCCATTGTATCCCTCCAAAAAAATAAGGCCGGATAAGAAATAAATCTTATCTGGCCATTTCTGTCCATCCGGCTACATAACGTGCCTTGCAGGGTGCATTTTCACACCGTCCGATTTTGCTTTTTATATCATGGTTTTTTCAAAATATCAAGGCAGGCGCGCCGCCCCATGCCCTCAAAAATCGGGTGCTTTGCGGCTTTTACAGCTTGAAAATCCGCTTTGCTTTACCGTTTACAAACTGGATAATCGGCCCGGAAATCATAACCGTCACAATCGTGCAGGCCCCGAATTTCCCGCCCAGCAAAACGCCGGCTACCACCATCAGAATATCCAAAACCATGCGCACAATTTTCACTTGCCAGTTGTTCTTTTCCGCCAACGCAAACGTAAGCGCCTCATAGCTGCCCCTGCCAAGCGACGCTGCGGCATACAGCCCCGTGCCCACGGCAAACACAACCACGCCCAGCATCATAATCAAAAAATTGATCCACATCGTTTCGCTATACACATGGCAGTTTGCAAACAAATCCACGCAAGTACTGTATACAATCTGATAAAGCACCGTGCCGATATGAATCTGCCGCCTGTCGTAAAACAGCACAAACAAAACCATCGCCGCCGCCACCACAAACGACGCCATACCGATCGTCATCGGAAACGTTTTGGAAAGCCCCTGCCACAGCACCGCCAGCGTCGCGCCGCCAAACCCTGCGTACATGGCCAGCGTAATGCCATACGCCGCAATGACGGATCCCACCACGATGATCACCAGTTTTTTCAGCAGCCCCTGCGATGCCGCGCCGCCCGTTTGATTTTCCTGCTTCATTTGTTTTCCCCTCTGTTATCCAAAAAACCCTCTCTTATCTCTTTACCATTCTAAAAGGTTCGTCTGTTTTCCTGTATTCTTTTCATATCGCCCTGCAAAATCATTGCAAAATGGGTTGCCTCGGCTTCTGCCCCATCCTGTTTGCCCGGCATAAACCGACAGATCCCGCCGGCCTGCCCTCTACACGCAAGGGTTCGGCAAACCCCTGTTGCAAAACAACAGATAGCCCCTCCGCTGTTTTCAAAGGGCGCTCTCCGTTGTCCTTTTTGCCGCCCGCATTTCTTTCTTGTGTACGGCCGCCCTCATCAAGCCCCGCTTGCTTAAATCCATTTTACCATGCTTCATCCCACAAAAGCAAAACAGCCTCTAATCCGCTTCACCGCCCCGGGCGTTTTCTTCCCGTTTCCAGCCCATTGTATCGTCTGTTTCTCCGGTATCGTTGTCCACGCCTTCACTTAAAACCGCAAAGCCCTCTCTTTGGTAAAATCGAAAGGCCCGCCTGTTTTTTCGGTACACATTCAGGCGCAATTCATCCTTCCTGTCCTTTACAAAATCCAGCAAACGCTTGCCCACGCCCTGCGATTGTTTCTCCGTGCAAACAAAAATGCCTTCGATGTGTGCGCCGCTAAGCCCTATAAATCCCTGTATCGCTGCGTTTTCTTCATACACATATACTTCCGCCTGCGCCAGCGCCTTTTTTACAAACTCAAAATTTCTCTCCCAATAGTGTGCCGGGATAAAATCATGCGCGGCTACATTGCCCTCCAGCCATATTTCGGCCACCCTGTCTCTCTCCGTTTTTTCCATTTTTCGAATCACAGCATTTTTCTCCAAACCTCTTTTTCCCCCATTTTGCCATACCGCCCACAACCAATCAAGAAAAACCGCAGCGCCCCGCCAACGGCCGCATCTCCTCCGGCCCGCTGCAAAACATCCCGTTCTCATTCCCCGAAGCTTTCCCCTCCGCAACAAACCTCTGCCTTCGGCGTTGCAAAAATCAAAAAGCCCCGAACCCTCGAGGCTTTGCGGCAAAATCACGCCCTCCCTATTCAATACAATACCGGCTCAAACGTGTCTGCCGGCCGGTTGTCTGCCCACTTCCTATCGGTGAAGGCAGGCTGCCTAAAACCGGTTTTACTTTGCGCATTTTCATTGGCTTAAACCAATATTTTTCTTCGAATGTACAATTGCCTTTCTCGCAGCACAAATTGCTCCGTTTCTCTTTCCCTAAATCACTCAACACCCAACGCTTTATATACAGCGTCCTCTGCGCTCTGATAAAAAATCAGATTGAAGCAGCCAATCAAATCCGCCGGCACAAGCCCAAGATCCGTTGCCGATGTAATCGGCAATAGCACCTTCTTTGCACCGCTGTCCAGGCAAACCTGAAGGGCATTGGCCAATTCATCCACCTTGAGCATCGTTCCCGCAATGCTGATTTCGCCAAGCACTGCCAGGCTATTAAGAGCCGGTTTGCCAAGGGCAATGGAACAAAGGGCGATTAGCGTAGGCAGCGCAAGTTTTTCCGTCATGCCGATGCCCTGCAAATCTTGATAGTTGATAATATAATCTTTCGTCGTCGTGCTGATTGCGCCGCTGATGCGGTTGCCGTTCGCTTTCAGATAGTTGAAGGCAGTATTCGCCGCTTCTTTGCATTTACTATCTGAGTTTAGGCCCGTCCGCTCAAACTTTCCGTTGCCGGGCAGCATCTGCGATTCCAGACGGAAGACGCCGATCATGTCGCTCTTCCCTTGAGAAACCGTGTAGACCTGACCGGGATTACACATTCCTTCAGGGATCAGCTTTCCGCCGCCCTGCTCCGGGACGGAAACGAAGTGCTCTTCAAAGGTATCGTTGTCAATGTACGAGAAATTGACGTCGTAGAACTCCATGCCGCCCAGCTTTTTCAGTTGTTCTTTAACGCGGCGGCGCATTTCAAGCGCAAACTTAAGAATCTCTTCGAGCTGCTCTTTTGTGAACTCCCCATTTGGATAAAGCAACTTGATCATACCGCCGACCATCTTGCGAACCGCGATGGTGTCTCGTTGATTGAGATTCTTGCCCAGGCGGAAATACTTATCCAGCGCATCGCCGTATTGTTCTTTGCGAAGCTCGCGGATAAACTCTGCCAGATAGTCGGTGATGAAGCCGTAGTCGTTGGTGAAATGCTCCGGTCGGAACTTCGGTATCTCCCAACCGGGAATATAGCAATGCATACGGTCAAGAAACGCCGTATCCGTTCCCATTTCAGGCGGAAAAGGATCAAACAGACTGGAGGTTTTCAATAGCACATCCACGCTCTGGTTGATGTTCCCAACAAAGACCATCGAAGCTGTTGCGGCTTTTTCTTCCTTGCCGCGGGCAAACGAACCAGATGCCATATAGTCCTTCATAATCTGGATCCCGTCTTTATCTTTAAAGTTAATCCCGGCAACCTCGTCAAATGCCACACAGTCCCAAAGGCCAACCAGGCCCACAGTCTTTCTGCCCATGTTGTAAAACAGGTTCGCAACGGTCGTCTGTCCGCCAGAAACAAGAATACTATTCGGGGAGATTTCTTTGTAGATATGGGATTTGCCAGTGCTTCGCGGGCCCAGCTCGCAGAGGTTAAAATTATTCTCCACGAGCGGCAGCATACGAGCAAGCAGCAACCAGCGTTCGCGGTCGTTCAGCATATCCGGCTCATACCCGCAGGAGCGCAGCATAATCTCGAGCCACTCTTCTTCTGTGAAGTTCTTTCTGCCTTCCTTCAATTCCTCAATGTCCACATGAGGCATCTGAATCGGCGTCAGCTTGCGGATGTGGATGGGAGAAGCGTTTTTCTCTTCTTCCAAAAACTCATATTCAAGCTGCACAATACACCAGATGCCGCCACATAGCAACCGGTCAAACTTCGCGGGGTAGTCCTCTGAAATGGGAATGTTCTTGATACCCAAGTTTGAAAACTCCGCTTCATAGGTATCTTTCTTCATATTCAGATTGACAGTGATTTTATCTATCACCGTGTGCATCCCGCGCTGGCGCAGCATAGAGAGAATCTTCTGCGCTTCGTCCGGGCGGACATAGTTGTCCGCCAAAATGCGCTTGACATTTTCCACACCAGTTTCTATAACTTCGGGATCATCCGAGCTGCAATACTGGCCAAGCAAAAATTCAAGAACATAAACCGGCACATTCGCGCCTTCCTTGATCTTCTTCGTCAGGTCCTTTCGGACAATCTTCCCGTCAAAAAACTGCCGCAGCTTTTGATCAATCACTGCGTTTTTATCGCCGGTCTCACAATTCTTTTCTCGCTCATCCATTTTTCATCCCTCACAGATCAAAGCCAAAATCGTCCGCAAGTGCAATATCAATGTGAAACTCTATCTCTTCCACATCGATGTCGTTTGCAATCACCAAACGGTAGATTCTCTTCTTATCATACATACCTGCTTTCAGATTAAACCGAACACGGAACACACGATCTGCTGCGTTGTCGCTTGTCTTATCCGCAATGATCCTCTGCCTGTCGCTGATGATCACGCCTTCGTCATCCGTCATGTAGATAGAGTAAGTGCAGGGCTGAATTTTATCGCCCACAGGCTGACGCTGGTGGAACTCCAGCGAGAAGATCAAATTGGAAATTTTGCGGCTTTCGCTCAAAAGTTTCAGCTCTGCATTTTTTACCTCAACATAATTCTTGTAGGACGTACGGAGGTTTTTAAAGGCAATCACGGGCACAACAAGCTCCTGTAAACTGATCCCGCCATGCACATAATTCTCACCGCCGCCCTGAATCTTCATACGGATGGTGTCCTGCGGGGCATAGCCCTTGATGGGCGTTCCGTCCAGCTCCCGTTCCAGATTGACGGGAAGCAAGAAGTCAGCAGTTGTGTCAGGAGCAGTCAGCGCATACCGCCGTCCAAGCTCATATACATTGCCGGAAAACGCTTTCCGGTTGATCTTGTCGCTTTCGCCAAGCGGCTTATAGGTATAGAGGAAGCCGTGGTCCGCGGTGATGAAAATATTCGTTCCGCTCAGCTCGTTTATGATGATGCGCAAAATGCCAGAAAGCTCCTGCAGCGCCGTCTCGCATGCATCAAAGACTTTAGACTCCGTAGGGGCTTTATCTCCGATGGCGTCAATGGCGTTGTGATAAATGTAAATCACGTCTTTTCCAGCAACCAGTTCCCGACGCTCATCCTTTTTCATCTTCAAAAGGTCGTTATACTGAATGGCCACGCTATCTTTCGGCGTCGCATTCAGAATCGCGTTTCGCTCCACGGTAGAACGGGTGGGGCTTCCGTCAACGAGAACGTCCATGCTGTCGTTCACGGAAATGCTCTTTCCCGGAAGAAGCGCCGCCATGCCAAATTTTGTAATGGACGGGAATATCGCCTGCATAGATTCCAACTCAGCCGTTCCCTTTGTGGTGCGCACAATGCGCTCACAAAGCTCCGAGGCAACCTCAAAACGAAGTGCATCCGAAATGATGACAAACGCACGGGTGTTTTTACTGCTCGCCGGAACAACATATTTTTTGTAAAAATCTCGCTGTTTCCCAATTTCTGAAACATAACCAAGACAGGCAAGATCATCCGCCGCCGCGTTTGTCCAGCAAGCGGTCAATTCACGCAAAAACCAGTTCTGATACAGCGCTTCAACAAACTCCGTCGAGTGCTTCAAGCCGTCCTCCAAAACATCGTTTGCGTTTTTGAGCGAGTTGCCAAAGGCATAGTGAAAATGCCGATAGTAGGCATCCATGTGGTAAAAATCACGCGTATAGAGCTCCCAGATTTTCTTCGGCTCAACGATATGGAATCCTCTGCCGTGTTCCTGATAGAAGCTCTGCATCTTTCCAATGAAAAAAAGACAATCAAAATAATCTGAAAACCGCTCGTACCATCCGGCCGTCCGCCTGTTTTCGCAGACCTTTTTAATCAGATCCACTTTCACAACGTGTTCGCTGATCTCCGCATAGAACTGTTTTAAAATACTTTCGTTGATGCACGGGAAAACATCCCCTGTAATCAGCATCTCCGGCTCGAGCTTATCAAAGCGCGCCGGCAGCTGCCATTCGTTTTCCACGATGCGGCACAGTTCATACAGATCGTCATGATTCTCTCTAGAACGCCATTCATGAACAATGCTGTAACAATACGCCTTGTTTGTCTCGGAAACAAATCGTTCCAAGCCCTTCAGGATAGAAACATTCATCGTCTGGGAAAGTGCCGTCAGCAAAATATGGGCCACAAAATGGCTCAGCGGCTTGTCCTCTTCCTCGATATAGCCAGTATATTTCCTCACAAGCTGCCAAAAAGCTTCAATGCTGCCAAACTTGCGGATGTTTTGCAACACGCCGTTTGTCTCTTTGTCAAGGCCAGCGGCAAGGGCTGCGATGATAACATCCTGCGCAGAACCTTCGCTCAAACCGGCAAGAACTGCCATAATATCTATATGCAGCTGGAGCGGTGTCTGATAATCCCGCCCAATCTTGCGCAGCTTTTGGCGGCGCTCTTTGTTCTCCAGAAATTTTGCATAGAGTTTCACCGTCTTCCGCATAGCGGCAGACGGCGCGATATTCAGCTCGTCCATCTGCATGGAGATAAAATCTGCGCGGAAGGTTTCGCTGTAATACTCTATATCCTGTAGCCAATCGTCTTCTTCGTTGGCGTATGCAATCGGGCAATAGATTAAGTAGTTGCTGTCCAAATCATCGTGAACCAGCAGCTTTTTGACAGCAAAATTATTTGTGCCGGTCAGCTTGATGATCTTGACGCCTTCCAAATTCAGCTCGTCAACGTCCTTCTCAAACTCCCGATCCTCGTCTTTCCAAAAAATAATCCTGCGGCGATAAAACTCCGGCAAGGGGGCTGCAAAACGCTCCATCAGATTAAATTGTACGCGCTCGTTTGACATCGTTTTACTCTCCTTGCTTTCACAATACGCCCTCGCCGATACGTCTTGTTAAACCAGACATATAATATAGCGAAGATTATGTTTATCATAGGGGCTACGCAACTATTTTTCAATGATTTCTGCCAACGCTTCTCCGTTCTATTTCCCCGTCAAAATAATCGCAGCAGAAGATAACCCCATCCGCAAAAGGTTTCCGTGCTTTTCTCATCGTAAAATCATCGGCTTTGATGAAGGGCTCTTCCAGCCTTGTATCGAGCCTATTTATAAGCTCAAATAATGCCTATCCTCTATCACTTTATCTTCGCCAGTACATCGGCGAACAGTTGATAGTTATGTTTTACCCCATCATCAAGATCAATCTCAATGTTCTTATCTGCCAGGTGGTGCACCTTTTCCTCATATTTTTGCAGCTCCGTTGCCTGGTCTTGAAACTTTTTCTGCCGCTTTGTCAATTTCACGCGCTCGGATGCGCTGGCATGGTCAATCGCATCCCCTATCTGCGCAAGCTGGGTGCGGTAACGCTCCTGCTGTTCATGCACATAGTCCGTGCGCAGACGTGCGAGAAGGTCGCGCTGATAGCGGTGCATATAACACAGCGCCTTAAATCCGTTCTTTCTCCCGCTGTCAAACAGCCAGTAGATCGGACGCTTTTTGTAGGTTTTTAAGTGGTCCGCATAAAAATCATTCAAAAAATAGCTGCGGATCACCTCGCGCGGCGTGCCCTTGCCGCCAAGCGCATCGGCAATAAATTTCAAATTTTCTTCCAGCGTATCATCGCCATAAACCTTGCGGACAAACACCACAAACCGCCCGGTAATGTCATCGTCAAAATACTCGTCATCGCAAATGGGGATGATGTTGTCGCTGTCCGGGATGATGGTCTTGTACTTGCTTGCGTCCCATTCGCCGCCCGCGTAGGCAAGCCCGTCCACATCCAGAGAATACCGCCCGAACATACAGCCCACGGCATAGGAGATGAGGGAGACAATCTCATCACGCATCGTGCGCACATAGCCAGAACCCTTCATGGATTCCGGCACATCGTCTTTGCTGTCAAACACCCGATGCACGGTCACATCCTTGTCCGCCACCTCCGGCGTCAATTCGTCCTGCAAACCGTAAATGTCAATGAAAATGCGGTTGAGTTCTTCTTCGTTCTTTTTGAGCTGCTGGAAGCGTTCTTCGCACTCGGCTTGCCAAGCAGCATATTTCTCGGAAATCAGTCGTCCCATTGTTATGCTCCTTTTGGGGAGAATTTCAGTCACCGAATCAGTGCCCGATTTCTTCTCGAACCTTTTGAATCAGCGCTTCTGTCGTGGCGCGTTCCGCCGGATCATCGGTCGTGACTCTTGCTTCTTCCAACAAATTCAGAATAAAGGCTTCTTCCTCATGTGTCAGCTTGATCTCGATTTCATTTTCGTTTTTCATAGGGATCTCTCCTTCGTTATATTAGTTATGAATTTCTTAGCATCATTTTCCATACAGGTTGCAAGAGAATGCTAAATCAGTGTCGAGGGTGTGCCATCATCCAGAAGCTCTTGGACAGTTTCTAAATATGGCATAGCGTTTCTCCTTCGTTTTTAGTACGCTTTGATTGGGGAGCTGTGTGATATCATTGGCACGTTTTTGCCAAGCCTTTACATCGGCTTTTGGGAATTAAAAGCGTATCGGAATACTGGATTTTTGTATGTTGATGTTATTTTTCCACAGTCCATGTTTGTATAACATAAGCTTTAAACCATCTGCATAGTATTCTGCTGCGATTCTTGGGGACAGCGTGACTGCTTGAAACGAGTCACTGCTAATATCCACATCAACAAAGGGAACCATCATGCCTTCTTTTTGGTAAACATCAAAGCTATACGGTTTGTTGTGGTCGTTGTCCGAAAAAAGCGACAAACATTTTGTTGGGTCATAGGGATCGCAAAACAGATTGTAGGCAATACGATACTCACGCTCATCACGAAATCCTTTGTGTTTGAAAAAAGTACCTACATTAAGGACAGCCCATGATGTAAACAATCCCCATTCATTAAGCATCTCTCCAGTTTCAGAAAAATCGTTCAATAGCTTTCTAAGTATGCCTATCTGCTCGTCTTCGTCATATATAACAAGCCCATGTAGGAGTGCTATAGGACCAACAACAATATTGTGAAGATGGGTTTGCAGCGAATCAAGTAGCTGGGACTTGGAAAACTGTATATTGATTCCGTCACCCTTTGAATAATAGTTCCACATCGTCAGATTATCGCCATCATTGGTAGAATTGGAATTGCCGCAAATTGAGCTTCTCTCTGAGCATTTTTAGGCACTCAAGAAAATCATTTTTGCAGAATCTGCAATTTGGCGCCCATATATCATCGATTCGCTTTATACACAAATCCAACACATACCGCCCTTCGCTACAATCATTTAAGTACAGGCGATTTGTAAAGCGAAGCTGCTTTTTCTCGGCTATTTTGAACAATGTATCTGACGTAGTATAGTGATAAACTGCGTCACTATTGATGTCAGAAATAAACTGCTGATATTGGTAGTTATTATATAAATGTGCTGCATACGTTTCCGATGTTCCCATAAATCACCTCACACCAGTGGATTCCGCTTGAAATCCCATGAGTTTTCGTAGGCATCCCAGTCATCACGAGAAAGCTCAACATTTTTCAAAGCTGTCTCACACGGTGTACTAATCTCAAACAAAGGAATTTTAGCGACGGCGCTCTGTGTATAATGGATTGTTGGGCAAAGAAATGTTAAAATCTTATTTACGACAGATGTGTTCATCAAAGCAAGCAACTTGGCGTTATCATAATCCATATGATTGTTTCCTGATAAGAAAATCATTGGCCCAGTGGAATCAAAGATGAACCCATTCCCGTAATATCGCAAGGCATAGTCGCCAGTTGAGACATCTGAGTATGAAAAGCCGTCAAGAAAATAATAATCTGGATTACGTATGACCGCTTTATTGTCATTCCTCAAAAGTTTACCATCATCCTTCCAATCAATAACATAGTCTCTATTACCATACCACTTTCTATACCCTCCCCCTTTGCAGTGAGGGTACC
>CAJJKN010000009.1 GCA_905188085.1 uncultured Bacillota bacterium | reverse complement strand
CTGTAATTTACAATGAACGCATTTATGAGGTGGGTTTTATAAATGAGTATGAGAGCAGTTGCATAGCGTTGGAGGCAGAGGACCATGCAAAATGGCAAACATACAGGAAAATGGTGGCGGATGAAGGAGGATTCAATACACTAGCGGAAGTGGGAGAGAAACTTAAGTACCAAGGTAAAAGCGAAAGAGTGTTGCCATTAGAAGAACTGGAAGAGCGAAGGAAAAGGGAAAGAAAACAGGACAACGGGAAGAATATGGAATAGCAAGAAGAGAAAAAGCCCATATAGGGCTTTTTTAGGTGCGGCGGCTGTTGAGAAAATCCACGACGATGGATAAGAACTCACCATTACTGGGTGGATCGGTTCGCGTGTATCCAACGATGCGAGTAAATAGAGAACGGTTCCCAAACCACCAGAAATGCTGAATGGAATTGCGGATCCCGGCTTCGATGGCAGCATTCTTTTTCCCAAAATGTTGGCCAATGGCCGGATACAGTCGTTTGGTGAGAGAAAATAGGAAGAGAATCCGGGAAATACGGCGGAGGAGGGTTGACAAGAGGGAAAAGAAGGCATAAGATAACCGATGGTTAGTCTAGGCTAACTACAGAGAACAGACAAAGAAAAACCGGAGGTTAGGCCGGATAAGGGGGCGTAAAAGATGGAAATTGTGAAGCTGGATCGGGTAAGCCGGGTGTATACCAGCGGCGAGCATATGCTAAAGGCGCTGGATGATGTGAGCATGTCGCTGGAAGAGGGCAAATTTGTTGTGATTTTGGGCCCAAGCGGAGCGGGCAAAAGCACGCTGTTGAATTTGTTGGGGGGCTTGGACAGCCCAACGAGCGGGAAGATTTATGTGCAGGGAAGAGATATTTCCATGCTGTCCAAGGATGATTTGGCGGAGTATCGAGCGACGACGGTGGGGTTTGTGTTTCAGTTTTACAACCTGGTGCCGACACTGACGGCGAAAGAAAACGTGGCGCTGGTAAAAGAAATCGCGCCGGATGCGTTTGCCGCGGAGAAGATGCTGGAAGAAGTAGGCCTGGGCGATCATTTAAATAATTTTCCTTCTGAATTGTCCGGGGGTGAACAGCAACGCGTTTCCATTGCAAGGGCGCTGGCTAAAAACCCGAAAATTTTGCTTTGCGATGAGCCGACCGGCGCGCTGGATTCCGAAACGGGCGTGCGGGTGTTAAAGCTTTTGCTTTCCATGGCGCGCAATTACGGAAAGACGATTGTGATTGTGACGCATAACCAGAACATTGCAAAGATGGCAGACGTGGTGATTCGTGTGAAAAACGGAAAGATTCAATCCTACCAGGCACAGGAACACCCGATGAGCGCAGACGAGGTGGAATGGTAAAATGCTTTTCAAAAAACTGTGGAGAACCATGGGGCTCTATAAAGCGCAATTCATCTCTATGATTATCATGATTGCATTGGGGATCGGCGTGTTTATTGGGTTTAACATGGAATGGGTGAGCATAGAGGAAAACACGAATTCCTTTTTTGAAGAAACGGGATTTGCCGACTATCGGATTGTATCGGAAACGGGCTTTGACAAAGATGACCTGAAAAAGGTGGAAAAGCTGGACGGGATAGACAAGGCGTCGCGGTATATGACGGTGAATGCCGAAGTGAAACAGCGCGAAGGAGACAGCGTGGCGCTGACGGTGACGGAAAACCAGGATGTTTCCGGCTGTTTATTGATAAGCGGCCAAGCGTATGATGCGCACAGCAAGAACGGGATTTGGCTTTCGGATAAGTATGCGGCGGTCAACGAGATTCAATTGAACGATGAATTGACGCTGGTATACAAAAATTTGGAGTTTAAAGGAAAGGTGTTGGGGCTGGTAAAATCCGGCGAACACATGATTTGCGTGCGGGACGAAACGCAGCTGATGCCGGATTATACCACGTTTGGATTTGCGTACATCTCGCCTGCGATGTATGAAGACGTGGTAGGGACGGATTTTTATCCGCAGATCAATGTGATTTCAGACCTTGGGAAAAAAGAGTTTTCCGAGCGGGTGGACAAAGCCTTTGGCGAGACGATGATGGTGCTGACCAAAGACGAGACCATTTCCTATGCCGAAGCACAGGGGGAAGCAGAGGAAGGGAAAACCATGGGCTCTGTGCTGCCGGTGTTGTTTTTGCTGATCGCGGTGTTGACGATGGTGACGACGATGCACCGGTTAACGGCAAAAGAGAAAACGCAGATCGGCACGCTGAAGGCCTTGGGCTTTAAAGACAAACGGATTTTACGCCATTATTCTTCCTATGCGTTGATGATCGCGCTGATCGGTTCCGCCCTGGGGCTGGGGCTGGGATACGGCATTGCCTGGATGGTGATGAACCCTGACGGCATGATGGGCACCTATATGGATATGCCGCGATGGAACCTGTCGCTTCCGTGGTTTTGCGTTGCGATCCTGATTGCCATCATTGTGGTGCTGACGCTGATCGGCTTTTTGTCCGTGCGCAAAATGCTGTGGGGCACGGCAGCCGACGCTTTGCGCCCGTATACGCCGAAGAAAATGAAACGGATGTTGATCGAGCGTACCGGGCTATGGAATAAATTCGGGTTTGGAACGCAATGGAACCTGCGGGACATTATGAGGCACAAATCCAGAACGCTGATGAGTTTAATCGGGATTGTGGGGTGCATGCTGATTATTGTTTGCGCGATGGGCATGCAGGATACCATGGACGCTTATTTGGACCTGTATTACGACGGCGCGACCAACTATGCCTCCAGAATCTATTTGGCAGAGGATGCGACAATGGCGCAAAGAGAGGCGCTGACAGAAAAATACAAGGGAGACTGGAGCGCGTCTGTGAGCGTGCAGATGGGCGAAAAGGCAATCTCTTTGGATATATATGATGTGGAAAACGACAAAGTGCGGTTTTTGGATGAGGACACAAACTACATAGACTTAAAAGACGACGGGGCCTATCTCTGTATGCGAATGGCGGATGAATTCGGCTTGAAGGTAGGGGATGAATTTACCATCAGCCCATACGGATCGGATGATACTTACACGTTGAAAGTGGCGGGGTTTGATCGCTCGGTTTCGGAAAATATTGTGATCCTGCCTGAATATGCGGATGAACTGGGCATTCCGTATACGATGGATTCCATATACACCGATACGGAAAAAGCGGACATTGCCGCAGACGATGCCATTCAAACCGTGCAGTCCAAACAGGCAATCATCGATTCGTTTGATACGTTTATTGATTTGATGAATATGATGATTGTGATCCTGATTGTGGCGGCCATTGTGCTGGGCGTGGTGGTGTTGTATAACCTGGGCGTGATGAGCTATACGGAACGATACCGCGAGATGGCAACGCTGAAAGTGGTTGGGTTTAAGGATAAAAAGATCGGCAGGCTGCTGATCGCACAAAACATGTGGACCACATTGGTGGGCATTCTACTCGGCTTGCCGGCGGGGATCTATACGCTGAATTATATGATCAACGCTCTGGCAACGGAATACGAAATGAAAATGGTGGTAGGCCCGATGACCTATTGCATAAGCATTGTGCTGACGTTTGGGGTTTCGCTGGTTGTGAGCCTGATGGTGGCGCGAAAGAGCAAAAAAGTGGACATGGTGGAAGCGCTGAAGGGCGCGGAATAAAGCCCAAAAAGCTACGGGCGCCGGAAGGCGTAGACAAAAGTGCGCAGCTGTTCGGCGGAATGGATGAAAGCATCGTGTTCATGAAGATGAAGTTGCATGGCAACGGGCAGGGAGATAAAATATTGCCTGGTGCTGCGGCTATGGGAAAGCAGGCTGTGTAAATTCGGATACTGCAAAAAAATCACCTCCGTTTTTGTAGTATGAGCGGAGGAAAAGAAAACATGCAAAGGAGCGGATGCATATGGCGGACGGAACTTTTTTCCAGGCTTGTATTTCAATCGCGTTTGTGGTTTTGCTGTTGACAGGGATAAGCAGTATCAAAAAACGGCTGAAAAGATATATCAAAAGCGAAGGGTATGCCGCGAACAGGGCGGATGCAGCTAAACCGATAGGGGCCAAGAAAGTATGAAAATACGGGATCGAAGATTTTCGGCCCCGTATTTTTTGATGCGCTCGGAATGAAAAAAAGGCGGAGCGGGCAGGGCGAAGATGAAAAAAGAGAACATGCGGAAAAAAGCATAAAGAAAAAACGGCGGAAAAACACTCTGCCGTTTTAAGTGAAAAATGAGGACGTGGGATTAGATTACATAATCGTTGCCGGCTTCATCATGGGCCATGAGATCGGCAATGGTGATTCCGTCAAAAAAATCCTGAAGGAGGGTATACAGCTTTTCCCACATGGGAAGCGTGCGGCAGTGCCCTTTTTGCGGACAATACCCAAAGCCCTCTTCCAAACAGGCCACCGGCGCCAAGCTCCCTTCCGTTAAACGGAGAATTTCGCCTACTTTATAAGATTCCGGCGGCCTTGTAAGCTTATAACCGCCGCCCTTGCCGCGCAGGCCAACCAGAAAATGGTTTTGCACGAGGGTTTTTAAAATGCTTTCCAAATATTTTTCCGAGATTTCCTGGCGCTTTGCAATTTCCTTTAGAGGGATATAGCCATCGGAAGGATGTTCGGCCAGATCCACCATCACGCGAAGGGCGTAACGGCCCTTTGTGGAGATCATCAAAAAGATCGCCTCCTTTGATAAACCTATTATACAACAAGGTTTATAGGTTTTTCAAGAAAAAGTATTGACAAACGGAAAAACGAGGTATATTATACCAATAAACCTACTGGAAAGGTTGGTAATATAAATGAGATACCATTATTCCAAACGTTCTTCGATTTATATTGCGTTGTTTGCCGCTTGTAAATGATGGAACAAGTACGAAGACAAACAACGATAAAAAATGGAGGAAATTATTATGAGCAAGATTTATACAAGCATTGATCAACTGATTGGGCATACGCCGCTGTTGGAGCTGACGCATATAGAAAAAGAGCAGGGCCTGGAAGCCAAGGTTTTGGCAAAGCTGGAATATTTTAACCCGGCGGGCTCGGTGAAAGACAGAATTGCAAAGGGCATTATCGACGATGCAGAAGCAAAGGGGTTGTTAAAACCGGGCGCTACGCTGATTGAGCCGACCTCCGGCAACACGGGCATTGGCTTGGCGGCCATTGCGGCGGCACGCGGATATAAAATCATCATTGTGATGCCGGAAACGATGAGCATTGAACGGCGCAAATTGATGAAGGCCTATGGCGCGGAGCTGGTTTTGACCGAAGGGGCAAAGGGCATGAAGGGTGCCATTGAAAAGGCAAACGAATTGGCCAAAGAGATTGACAACAGCTTTGTGCCGGGGCAATTTGTAAACCAGGCAAACCCGCTTACCCATAAAGCGACCACCGGGCCGGAAATTTGGGAAGATACCGAAGGTAAAGTGGATATTTTCGTGGCCGGGGTTGGCACCGGCGGCACGGTGACGGGCGTAGGCGAATACTTGAAAGAACAGAACCCGCAGGTGAAGGTTGTGGCGGTGGAACCGGCCACTTCGCCGGTATTGAGCAAAGGAACGCCGGGCGCGCATAAGATTCAGGGCATCGGCGCGGGCTTTGTGCCGGATGTGTTGAACACGGGCGTGTATGATGAGATCATCACGGTGGAAAACGAAGATGCGTTTGAAACCGGCCGCTTGGTAGGCAAACGCGAAGGCGTTTTGGTGGGCATTTCCTCCGGCGCTGCGGTATGGGCCGCGATTCAATTGGCAAAACGGCCGGAAAACAAAGGCAAGAACATTGTGGTACTGTTGCCGGATACGGGTGAACGGTATTTATCCACGGCGCTTTTTGAAGCGTAATTTGCGGAAAGGTGAAAGGCAAATGAGAAAGAGAATCCTTCTGCTGTATCATAAGCATAACCATCAAAAAGGACGAATGTGCAGCTGTTGAAAACAACCAAAACAAAGAACAATCATAGATAAAGAAAGAGGTATTTTCAATGAGCTACACTTACGATAAATATAAATTCGAGACCATCCAACTGCACGCAGGCCAGGAAAGCCCGGATCCCGCTACGGACGCAAGGGCTGTGCCGATTTACCAGACGACCTCCTATGTATTTAAAAACTCTGCCCATGCGGCGGCCCGCTTTGGATTGTCCGACGCCGGCAACATCTACGGGCGGCTGACAAACTCTACCGTGGATGCGTTTGAACAGCGCATTGCGGCGTTGGAGGGCGGCGTGGCAGCGCTGGGCGTGGCGTCCGGTGCGGCGGCCATTACCTATACGTTTTTGAACCTGGCCGATGCGGGCGAAAATATCGTGGCTGCCAAAACGATTTACGGCGGCACCTACAATCTGCTGGCGCATACGCTGCCGCACTATGGCATTACGGCAACGTTTGTGGACCCGGATGAAGAAGGCGCCTTTGAAAAGGCCATCGATGACAAAACCAAGGCGATTTTCATCGAGACCATCGGAAACCCCAACGCAACGCTGATTGATATTGACAAAGTGGCGGCCATTGCGCATGCGCATAAAATTCCGCTGGTGGTGGACTCCACGTTTGCCACGCCGTATTTGATTCGCCCGTTTGAACATGGGGCGGACATTGTGGTTCACTCCGCGACGAAATTTATCGGCGGCCACGGCACTGCCATTGGCGGCGTGATTGTGGATAGCGGAAAATTTGACTGGGAAGCAAGCGGAAAATTCCCGGCCATTACGGAGCCGAACCCCAGCTATCACGGCATCAGCTTTACCAAAGCCGTAGGGCCGGCTGCGTTTGTAACGAAAATCCGTGCGATTTTGCTCAGAGATACGGGTGCAACGCTGGCACCGCTGCACGCGTTCCTGTTTTTGCAAGGGCTGGAAACGTTGTCCTTGCGGGTGGAACGCCATGTGGAAAATACGCTGAAAGTGGTGGATTTCCTTTCCAAGCACCCGAAGGTGGAAAGGGTAAATCATCCGTCTTTGCCGGATCATCCGCACCATGCACTGTATGAAAAATATTTCCCGCAGGGCGGCGCGTCTATCTTCACGTTTGATATTAAAGGCAGTGCCAAAGAGGCGCAGGAATTTATAGACAAGCTGGAAATTTTCTCCTTGCTTGCAAACGTGGCGGATGTGAAGAGCCTTGTGATTCACCCTGCCTCCACGACGCATTCTCAATTAACAGAAGAAGAGCTGTTGGATCAGGGCATCAGGCCGAACACCATCCGGCTGTCGATTGGAACAGAACACATTGACGATATTCTTGCCGACCTTTCTCAAGCCTTTGGAGATTGAGAACGGACATAAAGAGACAGGAAAAGGCTCATGCATTGGCATGGGTCTTTTTCTAAAGGGGAAAAACAGAAAAACACAGGATTTAAACTGAGATCAGAGGAAATCTGATATGATAAAAAAGTTTGAAACTGGATATTTTAAAAATATCAGAAGGCTATACAATGGTTTGTAAATCCAAGGAAAAGAGGAACACAAAATGGAATCAAAAAGATATGAATTGAATAAACAACTGGCGCAGATGCTCAAAGGCGGCGTGATTATGGACGTAACAACGCCGGAACAGGCGCAGATTGCCGAGGAAGCAGGCGCTTGCGCGGTGATGGCGCTGGAACGGATTCCGGCGGACATTCGCGCGGCAGGCGGGGTTTCCAGAATGAGCGATCCTAAGATGATCAAGGGCATTCAGCAGACGGTTTCCATCCCTGTGATGGCAAAATGCAGAATCGGACATTTTGCAGAAGCGCAGATCTTGCAGGCCATTGAGATTGACTATATCGACGAAAGCGAAGTGTTGTCTCCGGCAGATGATAAATATCATATCGACAAGACAAAATTCGATGTGCCGTTTGTATGCGGAGCCAAAGACCTTGGCGAAGCGTTGCGCCGGATCAACGAAGGGGCGGCCATGATTCGTACCAAAGGGGAACCGGGCACGGGCGACGTGGTGCAGGCCGTGCGCCATATGCGCATGATGCAGCAGGAGATTCGGAGAATCTGCTCTATGGCGGAGGACGAATTGTTTGATGTGGCAAAGGAGCTGCGCGTGCCGTATGAATTGGTTTTGTATGTGCATGAAAACAAAAAATTGCCGGTTGTAAACTTTGCGGCAGGCGGCGTGGCCACCCCGGCGGACGCGGCGCTGATGATGCAGCTGGGCGCAGAGGGCGTGTTTGTAGGTTCCGGCATTTTCAAATCCGGCAACCCGAAAAAACGCGCGGCAGCCATTGTAAAAGCGGTAACAAACTATACCGATGCCAAGCTGTTGGCAGAACTTTCGGAGGATTTGGGCGAAGCTATGGTGGGCATCAACGAGCAGGAAATTGGGCTGTTGATGGCAGAACGGGGGAAATAAGATGCAAATTGCTGTGCTTGCCTTACAGGGCGCTTTCATAGAGCATGAGCAGATGCTGCAAAAACTGGGAATTCCTTCGTTCGAAATTCGGCAGAAAAAGGATTTGGAGCGGCCCTTTAACGGGCTGATCCTTCCCGGCGGGGAGAGCACCGTGCAGGGAAAGCTGTTAAAAGAGCTGGATTTGTTTTCTCCGCTCTGTGAAAAGATCGCGGCCGGGTTGCCGGTATTCGGCACCTGCGCAGGGCTGTTGCTGTTGGCAAAGCGGATTGAAAACGATGCGCGGACGTATTTTGCCACGATGGATATAACGGCGGTGCGCAACGCTTACGGCAGGCAGCTGGGCAGCTTTTATACAGAGCAGAACTTCCGGGGCATTGGGAAGATTCCGATGTCGTTCATCCGGGCGCCGTATATAAAATCCGTACAGGGCCAAGCCGAAATACTGGCAGAGGCGGACGGAAAGATTGTAGCGGTCAGGCAGGGCCGCCAGCTTGTGACGGCGTTTCATCCGGAAGTGACGGAAGATACAAGCGTTCACCAATATTTTTTGAAAATGATAGAAGGAAACGCATAAAGAAAAAAGGCGCCTATGGGCGTCTTTTTTTCATAAAACCAGCACTTTCTAAATTTGTTTTAGAAGAAAGTCATAAACCAAGGATGCTATGCCTCAAAGCGGCCGGCAGGAGCTTCTTTCTATCAATTGGCAGGGCAGCGTGGCTTTGATGGGCATGGGCTCTGCATGATGGCTGAGCACATGATATAACAAAGACGCGCCGTATACGCCCATCCAGTGCGCGGGCGCGTGGATGGTGGTAAGCGGAGGATTGGTAAATTTGGCGGCGCTGATGTCATCAAACCCGACAACGGAGAGATCCTGCGGCACGCAAAGCCCCGCTTCCTGAAGGGCGTGCAGGGCGCCGATGGCGATGGGGTCGCTGGCGCAAAACACGGCGGAAGGGCGCTTTTCGCTTTGCAGGAGAGATTTCATCATCTCATACCCGGATTGCGAGGTAAAAGCGCCTTCGCGAAGGTAGGGCTGTATGGTCAGATTGAATTGTTCGGAAAAGGCCAGAAGCCATTTTTTACGAGGGTCCGGATAAAGGGCGCCATCTGCTAAGATCTCCTGCCCGCCCAGATAGCCGATGTGCGTATGGCCCAATGATAGCAGATAGCACAAAATATCCTTTACGGCGTGTTCAAAATCCAACGTGATGGTGTTGTCTGTGGGGTGCGGGGTATCCATATCCAAAAAGACGAGCTTTTTTGTATGCTGCTTAAAGCGCGCAGCTTCCTGCTCGGTAAATTTGCCAACGCAAAGCAGGCCGTCTACCTCCGGCAGCTGATCTGTATTTTGCCAATCCGTTTTGAAAATACGGCAGACGGCGATGTTGTTTTGCTCGCAAAAGGTTTCAATGCCCTGACGAATCTGTAAATAATAGGGATCTTCCATTTCCTGCGCCAAGGTATACCACTGCACAATGCCCATGGTATAGGTGTGCTTGGGTGTTTTTTTCTTTTTGGTATAATGCAGGGCTTCGGCCGCCTGCAAAACGGCCTGCCTGGTTTCTTCCGGAACGGATAAGGTACTGTCATGGTTTAAAACCCTGGAAACCGTTGCACTGGAAACATTTGCCAGCCGGGCCACATCTTTTATCGTTGGCATATTTTCCCTCCTGTGTACTATCCTGTTCTTTTATAGTAGATGATTATAAGAGAAGTTTCAAGTAAAATAATCCTATTATTTTAGTAAAATTATAACTTTAAATTTAGTAAAAAGATTGACAACGGGGAAAGGAACGTCTAAAGTAAAAAACAAAGGGGAAGGAGAATCCGAGATGAACGAAGAAATCAATGCGTTGCTTCAGTTTGCTGTGAAAAACGGTTTGCTGGAGGCGGACGAATGCGACTATGCGGCCAATTTGCTGTTGGATTTGTTTTGCGAGGATTCATTTTCCTATGAGCCTGTTGCACAGGTGCCGGATACGGCGGATCCGATTTTACAAAAAATGCTGGATAAGGCCGTGCAAAAGGGTTTGATTGAAAACGACATCACAAGCCGGGATTTGTTTGATACAAGGATTATGAACTGCGTGATGCCCCGCCCGCATACGGTAAACAAAACATTTTGGCGCGCGTATGAAAAAGCGCCGCAGGCGGCAACGGAGTATTACTATCATCTTTCCATAGCGTCCAACTATATTCGAAAAAGCAGGACGGATAAAAATATTGTATGGAAAGCGCCCACAGCCTATGGGAAAATTGAGATTTCCATCAATTTATCCAAGCCGGAAAAAGACCCGAAGGAAATTGCACGGGCCGGAAAGGCGAAATCCGGCGGATACCCAAAGTGTGTATTGTGCAAAGAAAATGTGGGGTTTGCCGGCGATGCAAGGCGCGCGGCCAGGCAGACGCACCGCATTATCCCGCTTACATTGGCTACGGGAACGTATTATCTGCAATATTCTCCGTATGTGTATTATAACGAGCATTGCATTGTGCTCAACCAAACGCATTGCCCGATGACGATCGATCAAGGGACGTTTGAAAACCTGTTTGCGTTTTTGGATTTGTTTCCCCATTATATGATCGGCTCAAATGCGGATTTGCCGATTGTGGGCGGCTCTATCCTAAGCCACGACCATTACCAAGGCGGGCGGCACATTTTCCCGATTCAAAGGGCCAAGGTGTTGCAATCGTTTGTATTGGAACGCGAACAGACGCTTGTGGAAATGGTGAAATGGCCGCTTTCCACCATACGGCTAACTTCGGAAAACAAAGAAGCGCTGGTGTGCCTATCCTGCCAAATTTTGGATTGCTGGCGATGGTACGATGCGCCGGATTGCCAAATCCTTTCACATACGGGTGCAACGCCGCATAACACCATCACGCCGATTGCGCGCAAGGCGGGGAAAAACTACCAGATAGATCTGGTGCTGCGCAACAACCGGACGAGCCGGGAATATCCGGACGGAATTTTTCATCCGCATCCGCCGCTGCATCCCATTAAAAAGGAAAACATCGGGTTGATTGAAGTGATGGGGCTGGCCATTTTGCCGGCGAGGCTGAAAGAGGAAATGGAGCTTTTGAAAACCTGCCTTTTGGGACGAGGACGGATAGAGGACTACCCGCAGCTGGATAAGCATACAGCCTGGTATGAAGCATTGCAAAAGCAGACGCCGTTTACGGAGGAAAACGCGGAACAGCGCCTAAGGCAGGCGTTGACGGATAAATATGTGCAGGTATTGGAAGATGCCGGGGTTTTCAAGATGAACCGGGCGGGCATTCAGGCATTTTCTGAATTTGTAAACACAGCAACGAAAGGAGTATAAACATGGTTTGTGAACTGAAAAAGGTGACGGAAAACATTTCTTTGTTTGAAATGAAGAGCGATGCGCTGGAAATCGTTGTGACAAACTTTGGCGGAACGATTTTGAAAATCCTTATGCCGGACAACAAAGGGCAAAAAGGGGATGTTGTGCTGGGGTATGACGAGATCAAAGAATACCAAACCAGAGATGCTTATTTGGGCGCTTTGGTGGGGCGCGTGGCAAACAGAATCCGCAAGGGCAGCTTTGAACTGAACGGCAAAACCTATCAGCTGCCCATCAACGACGGGCCGAACAGCCTGCACGGCGGGATCAAAGGGTTTTCGCAAAAGGTGTTTGATGCCGAAATACAGGACGATTCGCTTGTGCTTAGCTATCTGTCTTGCGACGGAGAGGAAGGATATCCGGGGAATTTGCAGCTGACGGCAACGTATACGCTGAAAAAAGATACCTTAACCATAGACTATGAAGCGACAACGGATGAGGATACGCTGATTAATCTGACCAACCATTCCTATTTCAATCTTTCCGGCGGGCAAGAGGATGTGCAAAACCATGTTTTGCAGCTGCGCAGCAACAGATTTGCCTGCATAGACAAAGATGGGCTGCCGACAGGAGAATTCAGACAGACAAAGGATACGCCGTTTGATTTTAACCAGCCGAAACGCATTGGGGACGCGCTGGCTTGCCGGGATGAACAGCTGACTTTGGGCCTGGGCATAGACCATCCGTTTTTGTTTGATGCAAAAGAAAACCAGATTGTGCTTTCTCATCCGGCAACGGGAAGACGGCTTACGATCAGCACGACCCTGCCGGGCACACAGGTGTATACCGGCAATCAATTGGACGGAAGAATTGGCAAATACGGCATTTCGTACGGAAAGCATTTCGGCGTTTGCCTTGAAACGCAGAATTTGCCGGACGCCATTCACCTGGAAAAAGAGCCCAGCACGATTTTGAAAAAGGGCGAAACGTATAAAGAGCGCACAACGTATACATTTGAGGTGACGGCAGGATGATCCAAGCTTCCAAGGCCAAACAAGCCTGCCTGACAGGGGCATATGACAAGCTGTTTGAGGAGATTTATCAGGGTGCAGTGCCTGTTTGTGAGCAACGCGCGCGGTATGCCGAGGCTATGGATCAATATATCCGGCGCTACGGCGATACGAAGATTGAGATATACAGCGCACCGGGGCGTACGGAAATCGGCGGAAACCATACGGACCATCAGCACGGCTGTGTATTGGCGGCTGCGGTGAACCTGGATATAATCGGCATTGTAGGCAAAGCAGAAGGGAGGATTCGGATTAATTCCGATGGAAAGCAGCTGGCCCCGGTGGAAATTAACGCGCCGGAGAGAAAAAGCGACGAACGGGGCACCTCGGAAGCGCTGGTGCGCGGGGTATGCGCGTATCTCAAACAACAGGGGTATCAGATTGGCGGGTTTGACGCATTTTTTACCAGCGATGTGCTGGTGGGTTCCGGGTTGTCTTCGTCTGCTGCGTTTGAAGTGATGATTGCGGTGGTGTTGGCCGGATTGTACAATGATGCGGCGATAGACCCCGTAACCCTGGCTAAGGCCGGGCAATTTGCGGAGAATGTGTATTTTGGCAAACCGTGCGGGCTGATGGATCAATGTGCCAGCGCCGTAGGTGGAATGACGTATATAGATTTTCAAAGGATTCAGCAACCGGAGGTAGAAAAGCTGTGCGTTGATTTTTCTTCGTTTGGATACAGCCTTTGCATTGTGGATACAAGGGGCACCCATGCGGATCTGACGGAGGAATACGCGGCCATTACCGAAGAGATGCGCGAAGTGGCTCAAATGTTTTCTCAAGAATACCTCAGAGAGGTATCGGAAGAAGCGTTTATCGGCCGGATTGCGGAGGTGAGGCAAGCGTGCGGGGATCGTGCGGTGCTGCGCGCGCTGCACTTTTTCGAGGAAAACAAAAGGGCGGGCGAACAGGCGGCGCTGTTGACCAAAGGGGACTTTGCGGTATTTTTGCAGAAGGTGCAGGATTCGGGGAACAGCTCGTATAAATTTTTGCAGAATGTATACGCAAACAAAACGCCGCAAAGCCAAAGCGTTTCGCTGGCTTTGGCGCTTTCCGAGAAATTTTTGCAAAAAGGCGGCGCTTGCCGGGTGCACGGCGGCGGTTTTGCCGGCACGATTCAGGCATTTGTGCCGGATGAAAACGTGGCGCAGTATAAACAAGCGATGGAGCGGGTGTTTGGAAAAGACGCTTGCCATATTTTGAAAATACGTCCGGATGGCGGAAAGAGAATTGTATAAAAAAGGGATGGGCCACCATCTTTTTTTTATAGGCGGCCGAAAACAGCATAAAAAGCGGAGGGCAAACGATGTGTATTTTTCGCTTTGTTTGCTTTATACTAAGGGAAAAAAGGAGCAGGGCTTATGTCTATCTATATCAAACATATTCCGAGAGAACAGATATTTTCTTTGGCGGAACAAGTAGAAATTTTGCCGGGGCAAATCGTAAGCAAAACATTGGCACAAAACGCATATGTGAGCCTGACGTTGTTTGCCTTTGATAAAGGCGAAGAGATCAGCACGCATGATTCCGCGGGGGACGCGATGGTCACTGTGCTGGAGGGAACCGGCCAATTTACCGTAAACGGGGAAGTGCATCAGTTAAAACAGGGGGAAACATTGCTGATGCCGGCCAAGATACCGCATGCGGTTTTTGCGCCGGAGCCGTTTAAAATGATGCTGACGGTGGTATTTCCGGCAGAAAAAGAATAAACACAGAAAAATTTATCGGTAAGATAATTTTGTTTAAAAAGGAAAGTCCGTAAGCGTATGCTTGCGGGCTTTTTGCGTATTTATATTGTGACGACAGGATTGAACAAGAATGGAAAAATTATGACAAAGAGGTGGACAGAAAGGGTTGACAAACTAGTTAGCCAATGCTAACATAATGACGGTTATAGAAGACTAACCGAAAAAGACGGTTTTTGAAACGCAAAAAAAGGCAAAAGAGGGAATAGGGTATGATGCCGTTAGTATTAGCAACTGTCGGAGAAGAAAACATAATCCGCAAGATCGGGGGAAACCCGGAAGTGCGCGCGCATTTGGAAAACCTGGGCTTTGTGACCGGGGGCAACGTCACGATTATTTCCACAATCGGCGGCAACCTGATTGTGAATGTAAAAGACAGCAGGGTTGCCATTAGCAAAGAGATGGCAAAGAAAATCATGGTGTGAAAACGCCATTGAAATATTTTGAGGAGGAACGGCAATGAAAACACTCAGGCAAGTAAAAGTTGGGGAAACCGTATCCGTCGTGAAACTGCATGGCGAAGGCGCTGTGAAACGAAGAATCATGGATATGGGCATCACCAAAGGGGTTGAAGTGCATGTGCGCAAAGTGGCGCCGCTGGGAGACCCTGTTGAAGTTACGGTGCGTGATTACGAACTGTCCATCCGCAAAGCAGATGCGGACATGATTGAAGTGCAATAATTTTTGTTCATGGGTTAGTGAAAGCTAATCTGTGCGAGAAAGGAAGAAATAAAATGAAGATTCGCATTGCCCTTGCGGGGAATCCGAACAGCGGCAAGACGACCTTGTTTAACGCCTTGACCGGCAGCAACCAGTTTGTAGGAAACTGGCCGGGCGTAACGGTGGAAAAGAAGGAAGGCAAGCTGAAAAAACATGAAGATGTGACCATCACCGACCTTCCGGGTATTTATTCATTATCCCCCTATACCCTGGAAGAAGTGGTTGCCCGGAACTATCTGATTCAAGAACGTCCGGATGCCATTTTGAACATCGTAGATGGTACGAACCTGGAACGTAACTTGTATCTGACAACGCAACTGACAGAGCTGGGCATTCCGGTGGTTGTGGCCATCAACATGATGGACGTTGTGAAGAAAAACGGAGACAAGATCAACATTGAAGAGCTGTCCAGACAGCTGGGCTGTAAGGTAGTGGAAATTTCCGCACTGAAAGGCACAGGCGTTATGGCAGCGGCGGAAGAAGCCATCAAGGCGGTTTCCGAAGATACGGTGGTGCCTCAGCACAGCTTCTCCGGCGTTGTGGAACATGCCATTGCGCACATTGAAGAAGCCGCGGTGCACACCATGCCGGCCGAACAGCAGCGCTGGTATGCGATCAAGATTTTTGAACGCGATGAAAAGGTAATGGAACAGCTGAAGCTGGATCCGACCGTGATGGGCCATATTGAGCAAGACATTGCAGCTGCGGAAAAAGAATTGGACGACGATGCAGAGAGCATTATCACCAATGAACGGTATGTATATATTTCTTCTATTTTAAAGAGCAGCTACACGAAAAAGAACAAAGGCAAATTGTCCACTTCGGATAAGATCGATAAAGTGGTTACCAACCGCTGGCTGGCGTTGCCGATTTTCGCCGTGGTTATGTTTATCGTCTACTTTGTATCTGTTACTACGGTTGGCGGCTGGGCCACGGACTGGGCCAATGACGGCGTGTTTGGCGATGGCTGGCATCTGTTTGGCATCGGCTCTTCCGCCTATGAAGAAGCAGCAGAAGAATATGTGGTGCCGGGTGCTATTGTAGAAGCGTTTGAAAGCGCGGCAGAAGAAGCCGGGGTAGACCCCGCAGAAGCGACGGATTTGACCACAACGGCTGTGTTGTACGATGACGACGGCAATGTGGAAGAAGAAATCCCGGTAACGTTTGCTTCTTATCAGGAAGCGGCGGCTGTGGAGGAGCCGGATCCGGCGGATTACGGCGTATGGGTGCCCGGTGTTCCGGTGCTTGTGGAAAACGGCTTGGATGCCATCGGCTGTGCGGATTGGCTGAAAGGTTTGATCCTGGATGGTATCGTGGCCGGCGTTGGCGCTGTATTGGGCTTTGTACCGCAGATGCTGGTGCTGTTCCTCTTCCTGGCCTTCCTGGAAAGCTGCGGCTACATGGCGCGTATCGCGTTTGTGATGGACCGTATCTTCCGTAAATTCGGACTTTCCGGTAAATCGTTTATCCCGATGCTGATCGGTACCGGCTGCGGCGTGCCCGGCATCATGGCTTCCAGAACCATTGAAAATGACCGCGATCGTAAGATGACGATCATGACAACAACCTTTATCCCCTGCGGCGCGAAATTGCCGATCATCGCTTTGATCTCCGGTGCTCTGTTTGGCGGCGCATGGTGGGTAGCTCCGAGTGCATACTTTGTAGGCATCGCGGCAATTGTAATTTCCGGTATCATCCTGAAAAAAACCAAGATGTTCGCCGGTGACCCGGCTCCGTTCGTTATGGAATTGCCGGCCTATCACTGGCCGACGGTGGGCAACGTGCTCCGCTCCATGTGGGAACGCGGTTGGTCGTTTATCAAGAAAGCAGGTACCATCATCCTGTTGGCCACCATTTTGGTATGGTTCACTTCCAGCTTCGGATGGGCGGACGGCTCGTTCGGCATGGTAGATATGAACGACAGCATTTTGGCTGCCATCGGCAACGCGGTTGCTTGGCTGTTTAACCCGCTGGGCTGGGGCAACTGGCAGAGCGCTGTGGCTTCCGTAACCGGCTTGATCGCAAAAGAAAACGTAGTAGGTACGTTCGGCGTATTGTTCGGCGGCATGGAAGAAGTGGCCGAAAACGGCTGGCAGATTTGGAGCAACATGCAGGCTTCGTTCACTCCGTTGTCCGCATACTCCTTCCTGATCTTCAACCTGCTGTGCGCTCCGTGCTTTGCAGCCATCGGTGCTATCAAACGTGAAATGAACAGCGCGAAATGGACCTGGTTCGCCATCGGTTATCAGTGCGTGTTCGCGTATGCTTCCGCGTTTGTAGTGTACCAGCTGGGCATGCTGTTCACGGGTGCCGGCAATGTACTGGGCAGCATCATTGCCTTCGCGATTGTTGCCTTCGCCCTGTATATGCTCTTTAGGCCTTATAAAGAAAGCGAAACGCTGAAAGCCTCTGCGGTGAAAGTAAAAGCGTAACGCAGAAAAGGAGGAATCATTATGGGAAACTTCTTCGCACAGAATGCAGGCACGATTTGTATTGGCCTGGCCTTGGCGGTGGTGATAGGGCTGATTGTCAGAAAGCTTTATCATGATCATAAAAGAGGCGGTGGCTGCAGTTGCGGCTGTGGGTGTGACCATTGTTCCTCACAAGGCGCATGCCACAAAAACTAACAACAAAAACAGCGTACAGAGTTCTGTACGCTGTTTTTTTGTTTGCAAAGCCGACCAATCTTTTGGAATTGCCAAAAGAAAGGAAGATGGCGATAAACGGTAAAAGGGATATCAGTATATCCGCGGCATATTTAAAGAAGAACAGAAAAATAAAAAAATGCCGGGGGTATAGACAGCCCGAGAATTTGCCGATAAAAGGCAGAAAGCCATCATTCGTTTGTTTTAGGCAGAGAAATACAAAATTTGCAGCATAAAAAACCAAGCCGGGATAGATAGACGACAAGAGCTGCACAAACGGGCTGCTAGCATACAGAGGAAAAGATTTATTGTATGCTGGGAGAGAAAATTTTATGCAGATCAGTCAAACACGAACAAAAGCACAAACAAAAAGCATGGCTGTGTATTTCTCCGGCCTGGCATGCTTTTTGCTGGCGCAGGCCTGGATGGTGGAGGCGGTTTCTCCCTTTGCGGCAGCCTATTGTACGGCGTTGTTTTTGCAGAAAAGAAAGGGATACATGGCGTGCCTTGGTACGATTTTGGGCGCACTGGTGCAATATCCGGCGCTGCCGATGATGACGATCGCGATTCCGGCCGGGCTGTTTATCGTGGTGGGGCTGGGAGAAATTTATCAGCAGGCGACAAGCAGAACCCTGGTTTTGGGCACAGTGCTTACAGCCGGCGCGGTAAGCTGGTGGGTATTTCAGCGGGATACCGTTTTTGCCATGATAGCGGGCGGGATCAACCTTTTACTGGTCTGTCTGTTTGCCATTTTATTTGAAGGGCTCTGCCGGGTCAAAGAGGATATGGCGCAAAAGGAAACGCTGGACGACGCGGAGAAATTGGCCCTGGCGGTATTGGCCAGCGGGCTTTTGATGGGCGTTGGCAAATGGACGTTTTGCGGGCTGAATTTGTTCTTTTGCCTGAGCTTTACGCTAACGTTATATGCTGCCTATTATTTACAGCCCAGCCTGGCGGCCAGCTTTGGGCTATGGACGGGCTTTTGCGGACTGCTGTGCGGAGCGCTTATGCCGATTATGATCGGCGGCCTGGCGATTGGCGGATTTGCCTGTGCGTTCGGCAGCCGTGTCAGCAAAAGAATGGGCACACTGAGCTTTTTGCTGAGCTTTATTACGCTGGTTTTGCTGATGCATCCGACGCAGGTGGGCCTTTTGTGGATCGAGGTAGCGATCGGAACGGCGATGACATTTGCCCTGCCTCAAAAATGGGGTATGAAATGGGCCTTTCGGCAGAAACAGAAAAAAAGACGAGAGGAAAAGCCGAGGCTGGAGATGATGCAGCAGCGGACAAGCAGGCAATTGAACTGTTTGTCCGAGGCGCTGTGGCTCACGGCGCAGCTGATGAAACAGACAAACCATGGACAGGCGAGCGGAATGGAGCTGCAATTGGCAGCGCAGGTGCTGCATGACAGCGCCAAACAATCGCAAAAGGGATGGTTTGACGCCGCGGCGGAGCGAAAGATTAAACAGGGCCTGGTGCAAAAAGGAATGGATATCACCGGCGTTGCCGTGCAGCAGGGGAAAGAAAAGCATGTAAGGATTGAAGTGAACCAATGCGCAGGCGGAAAAGGATGCCGCTATACCATGGAACATTTGGCTTCTGCCGTGTGCCAAACCCCGATGGAGCTGAAAACAAGAACCTGCGGCGGCAGAGGAAGAGAAAAATGTTGTTTGCAACTGGTGCGAAAAAACGAAATGGATGTGGAAGGAGGCATGGCCACTGCCAGAAAAAAAGGAGAACGGGTAAATGGGGATGTGTTTTCCGCCATTCACCTGGGGAAAGGACAGGAACTGATTTGCCTGTGCGACGGGATGGGAAGCGGCGTGAGCGCGGCTCAAACGGCCCGGATTGCCTCCAAGCTGATCGCATTATTTTTTGAGGCCGGATTTGATCAGACGCAGGTGATCCCGATGGTGAATCGTATTTTATCCATGCGGACAAAGGAGGTGTTTGCCGCAGTAGACCTGTGCCTTGTGGACCTGGTGCAGGGGCATTGCCAGATGATCAAGACAGGAGCCGCCCCCTCGTGGATCATCCGCAACGGAATTGCGGAATCCATTACGGCCCCTGCCTTGCCCATCGGCATTGTGGACGAGGTACGCCCGGGGATCATTGAAAGAACGATTGAACCGGGAGATACAATCGTATTGCTGTCCGACGGAATTGCGGATTTGATTACGAAAGAGGAGCTGCCGCAATGGCTGGGGCAGGTGGAACAGGCCGAAAGCGCGGCCAAGGCGGCAGAAACGCTTCTGACCATGGCACGCGAGCGCGCAGAGGGCAGAGACGATATGACGGCGGTGGTGCTGCGTATGCAGAAACGTTGATTTTAAGAAAAGAGAAAAAGGGCAGCTGCCCTTTTTTATATTGCGCAAAAACAGAAAACAACGGTACAATAGCAGAGTATGGACGAAGAAAAGGAGCAAAATCGTGCAGGAAAAGGTGTATCAGGCGCTATGTAAAAGCACGGGGGAACCACATCCCGCGTTGCTTGTGGCGGTTTCGGGCGGCAAGGATTCTATGGCGCTGCTGCATGCCGTTGGCTTTGGCGCGAAAAAAAGAGGCTGCAAAGTGCGCGCGCTTCATATAAACCACGGGCTGCGGCGGGAAAGCAGGCTGGAAGCGATGATGGTGCAAAACGCATGCAGAGCCTGGAAAATTCCGTTGACGATTGTAAACGTGGACGTACGGGCACACCGAAAGCAAAACGAAAGCGTAGAAATGGCCGCGCGCAGACTGCGCTATGAGGCTTTTTATCAAAACAGAAAAGAAGAGGAATGGATCGTAACGGCCCACCACGAGGCGGATGTGGCGGAAACGGTGCTGATGCATATTTTGCAGGGAACGGGGCTGCGCGGCCTGCGCGGCATTCCGGAGAAAAACGGGCGCGTTTTGCGGCCGATGCTGGGCATAGAGCAGGAAGAGATTTTGGCGTATAACGAAAAACATCGGATTGCGCATTGCGAAGATACGACAAACAGTGCCTCTGTTTTTTTGCGAAACCGGATTCGGAATGAACTGATTCCGCAGCTGCAAACGCAGTATAACCCCAATTTGATTTCCGCGCTGGGGCGGTTGGCCAACTATGCGGCGGAAGAGGAAGCATATTTTGAAGAAAAAGTGAGAACTTTGGAAAATAAGGCGAAGATTGGCGCCGTGAAACAGGCCGGTATATGGTATGATAGAAAGGTGCTGGCTGTGGCAGAACCGCCGATTCTGCGCCGCTGGGCAGCCGACCGGCTTTGCGCGCTGGGGCTGAGAATTGAACACGATAAAATCGAAACGCTGTGCGAATTTTGCGATAAACCGGGGAAAACGGAACTGGGCGGCGGTTGGCTGTTGAAAAGCGGACGATGGCTGGAATTGTATCGTTTGCCGAAAGAGCATCCCGATATTTTTTTGGAAAAAGAAGGGCTTTGGGAAAAAGGGCATTGGCAGATGGAAATCTATCCGGCGGAATATCCCGAAAAATTTCCGGATAAGCGGGCGTTGGTTCAGTTTTTCGATGCGGACAAAATACAGTGGCCCTGTGTGCTGCGCCAAAACAGGCCGGGCGATAAAATTCAGATGCCGTTTGGGCAAAAAAGCATTTCCGATTTATATACGGATGAAAAAACGCCGATGGCGATCCGGATGCAGTTTCCCGTTTTGGAAAGCGACGGAAAAATTCTTTGGGCCGTGGGCGCTGCGCGAAGCAAATTGGCAAACATTACATCCGAAACAAAACGCATGATTGCCATGCGATTCACCTATACTTTAGAGGAGGAAAACCCATGTTTAGAGACGATATTGAATCCGTGCTGGTAAGAAAAGAACAGATTCAGCAAAAGGTGCGGGATTTAGGGGTGCAAATTACAAAGGACTATGCGGGCAAAGAGGTTGTGTTAACGTGTATTTTGCGGGGGTCCTTTATCTTTTCCGCAGATTTGGCACGGGAAATTCAATTGCCGATGACGGTAGAGTTTATTTCCGCATCCAGCTATAAAAATGGCACGAAAACTTCAGGGAATGTGAAAATCCGGCAGGATTTTGAAATGGACATTTCCGGAAAGCATGTGCTGTTGGTAGAAGATATTATGGACACGGGACTTACGCTTTCCAGGCTGAAACAAATGCTTAGCCTGCGTAACCCCGCCTCTTTGAAGATAGTGACGCTGTTGGACAAGCCGGAGCGCCGCCGCGTGGACATTACGCCGGACTATTACGGCTTTGAAATTCCGGATAAATTTGTGGTGGGTTATGGGCTGGATTATAATGATCATTACCGCAATTTGCCGGAAGTATGTGTGTTAAAAGAAGAGATGTATAAATAACGGGCCAAAGTTGAGGGCTTTGCTAAATTATGGTATAATATTCAGTACGATTTTCACGATGTAGGAGGACCAATTCATTGAAGAAAATGATGCGTGGACCGGGGGCTTTTGTCCTGGTGCTTGCATGTATTCTGGCACTTACGATGCTGTTTTCACCGCCGGGCACCGTTGGTCAGGAAATAGAATACACGGTATTTATCAAAAAGATTGAACAGGGGCAGATCGGCCTTGTACAGGTGACGCAAAACGAAGTAAAGGCCTTAAAACAGGACGCCACTGCCGAGCAGGTGAAACGTTTTCCGGATGATTATTGGGATTATGAAACGTATTTGCCAAACATTTCCGTTTTCATGGAAGATGTGCAAAAGGCGCTTTCGGTAAACCATCCGGGCATTACCAATCCGCAAGATGCGGGCATTACCATAGATTTTGAGCCTAAGCCGGAACAGAGCTGGTTGATTTCTGTTTTGCCGTTTGTGCTGACGTCTCTTTTGATGATCGGATTTTTGTGGTATATGATGAGCCAGCAGGGCCAGGGCGGCAACAAGGTGATGAACTTTGGGCGCTCGAGAGCCAAGGTGAATCTGGACGGTAAAAACAAAAAGACATTTGAAGATGTGGCGGGCGCCGAGGAAGAAAAAGAAGAGCTGCAGGAAATTGTAGAATTCTTGAAAAATCCGAAAAAGTTTGCGGATTTGGGCGCGCGGATTCCCAAAGGCGTTTTGCTGGTGGGCCCTCCGGGCACGGGGAAAACGCTGCTGGCCAAAGCGGTGGCCGGCGAAGCGGGTGTGCCGTTCTATTCGATCAGCGGTTCGGACTTTGTAGAGATGTTTGTGGGCGTTGGGGCAAGCCGCGTACGCGATTTGTTTGAAACGGCCAAGAAAAACAGCCCCTGCATGATCTTTATCGACGAAATTGATGCTGTGGGCCGTCATCGCGGCGCCGGTATGGGCGGCGGCCACGACGAACGGGAACAGACGTTAAACCAATTGCTGGTGGAAATGGACGGCTTTGCCGCCAATGAAGGGATTATCATCATTGCGGCCACCAACCGACCGGATATTTTAGACCCGGCTTTGCTGCGGCCCGGCCGGTTTGACAGGCAGATTACCGTAAACTATCCGGATGTTAAAGGCCGTGAAGCGATTTTGAAAGTTCACTGCAAAGGGAAACCCATTGCAGACGATGTGGACCTATCTACCGTGGCCAAACGCACCCCGTATTTTACCGGGGCGGATTTGGAAAACGTGATGAACGAAGCGGCGATTCTAACGGCGCGGAAAGGGAAAACGGAAATCCATATGCAGGAGATTCTGGAATCCATCAACCGCGTGACGTTGGGACCGGAGAAAAAATCCAGCGTGGTAACGGAAAAGGATAAAAGGCTGGTGGCCTATCATGAATCCGGCCATGCGTTGGTGGCGTATTATCTGCCGAACTGCAACCCCGTGCACGAGGTATCCATCATTCCGCGCGGGCAGGCAGGCGGCTATACCATGACACTGCCGACAGAGGAAACGAGCTATGTGACCAAAGGCTATTTGCTGGATGACATTGCCATGGCGCTGGGCGGCCGTGCGGCAGAGCAGGTGATGCTGGGCGAAATTTCCACCGGGGCCTATTCCGATTTGAAACACGCCTCCGGCAACGCGCGTAAGATGGTGCGCGAATACGGAATGAGCGAAAAGATCGGCGCTGTGTTCTATGGAGACAGCGATCAGGAAGTTTTCCTGGGCCGCGATTTTGGACACCAAAAATCCTATTCGGAAAAAGTGGCGTCGGATATAGATGAAGAAGTGCGCGAGATTTTGGATCATGCCATGGATGTGGCGGTGCATTTGATCGCTATGCACAAGGATCAGATGGAAAAACTGGCACAGCGGCTGATTGAAAACGAACGGATCTCGGGAGAAGAATTTGCCCGCATTATGGAGGGTAAAGAGGAAGAGCCCGAATCCCCCGTTGCGGAAGCCGAACAGCCGGAAACCCCGCAAGCGGAGATACCGCAGCCCGAACCTGCACCGCAAGAGCAGGAACAGCCGGGAAGCGAAGAAACTACGTTGGAAGAATAAACAGAAAACAGCCGTCTGCGGACGGCTGTTTTTTTGTGCCTAAAAATCGTTGGAGGGAGGATCGTGAAAATAAAAGGGGGGCGGAGAAACGGGAAACTTAGGATGAAAATTCTACAGAAAAGGGGAGATTTAAAAGACGAAGGATGGAGAATGGCTTGCCCTAGAGATGATTAGATGAAAAGCTTCGCCCTGTATCTAAGTGCCGGCCATGACGGGGAGAAAGAGGAACGGAACTGCGCTGTGAGAACGGGTTAGCGAGACGCTTAGGATCGGGAAAGGGAGAGGCTTAAAGGGAGCAGGGAGAATTTTTGCGCAGAGAAAACGAAAGAAAAGCACCATATGAGACGAAATAGACACCGGTTGCGGAGAATTTTCAAGAAAAAGGATAAACGGAAGTTTTTGGGAAAAAGGCGAACAGTACCGCTATGCGTAGCGAAAAAGGGAAAGCAAGCGTATCGTTTGGAGGAAGGCAAAACAGAACTATGAGCGTTTTTTCAAAAGGAAAAAAGGGGAAAGATGTATTTGTTTGGTTGAATGTAACTCGTTTAGATGTTACAATAAATACAATGCTATAGAAGGGCGCTGATGAATATGCACGCAAACGGAGATGTCAAAATTTTTGCAGGCTCTACGGGACGGCCATTTGCACGCAGGATGTGTGAATATATTGGCTGCGAATTGGGAGACAGCGAAGTCATTACATTTTCAGACGGAAATATTTTTGTTCGAATCAAAGAAACGGTACGCGACAAGGATGTATATATCGTTCAGCCGATAGGGTTGAATCCCAACAATGAATTTGTGGAAATTCTGTTTTGGATGGATGCGATGAAACGTGCCAGCGCCAATTCGGTAACGGCTGTGATTCCGTATTTTGGGTATGCCAAGGGCGATAAAAAGGACGAGCCCCGTGTTTCCATTCGTGCCAGGGTATGCGCAGACGCGATTGAGCAAGCCGGTGCGGACCGCGTTGTGACGATGGACCTGCATGCCCCGCAGGTACAGGGTTTTTTCAAAAAGCCGAGCGATCATCTGTATTCCAAGCCGATGCTGTGTGAATATGTGAAATCCCTGGGGATTACGGATAATCTGGTGGTGGTATCTCCTGATGCAGGGTTTGCCAAAGATGCACGCGGCTATGCGGATTATCTGGAAGTGCCGGTTGCCATTGGCGATAAAACGCGCTATGCGCATGATGAAAAGGCAAAGGTGTTGGACGTAATCGGCAACGTGGAAGGCAAAGACTGCCTGATTGTAGACGACTTTACCATTTCCGGCGGTACGCTGGTAGAAATTGCAGAGGCTGTGAAAAGCAAAGGCGCCAAGCATATCTATGCTTGCCTGTCGCATGTGCTGGTGCGCGAAAAGGGTGTGGCGGCCATTGAAAACAGTCCGATCGAAATGCTGATTTCCACCGATAGCGTGGAAAACCCGTACATTCGCAAAAGCAAGAAGATTCATCTGGTATCTGTGGCGCCGTTGTTTGCAGAAGCGGTGCTTCGCATCAACAACCGGGAGAGCGTAAGTCCGTTGTTTAGCAAGGTGCCGATGAAGATCATTGAGCACATTGAAGAGATTTAAAATAGGACAAACTGAAAAGGTCTCCGTTTTTCGGAGGCCTTTTTTGTTGTGCACAGAGCTTTTAAGAAGATAAAAAGAGAGCAAAAGGGGAGAGAGAAGATTCGCTGCAACGAGGAAGGGGGACAGGATTCTATTGCTGGGGTTGTAGAATGCATTTTCTGCGCTTTTAAGGGCAGAGGGGGGATTTGTTCGATTCTCTACCAACAGCATTTACAAAGTACGATAGACCGGGCTTGTATGAGGAACATTACGGCGGGAGGATTGGTTATGAATTGTTATCGCTTTTATGAAAACAGCGTAACGAAATGGTTTTGGGTCTGGTTTGCTTTTTTATAAAGTAGGCAAATTTTATAGGATCAAGTTTTTATAAGGCAAAAGAAAACCCCTCAAGCAAGGTTGAGGGGCTGAGGTTAAGATTATTTATTATTGGTGTGTATCGTCGAAAACGCGCATACGGGCCAGAGCACGCGCGATGGAGGCTTTGGCGCGGATAAAATCCTGGCTGCTTTGCCGGTGTTTCATGCGGCGCTGTGCGCGCTCCAGAGCTTCTTCGGCGCGATGACGGTCAATTTCATCCGGCCATTCCGCGGTCTGCACCAACATGTGTGCGGCCCCAAGGAAGATTTCGATAAAGCCGTTAGAAACAAAAACTTCGTTCCACACGCCGTTGCGGCGGACGCGCAACGGGCCGGCCGTTACGGCGGCGGCCAAATCCGCATGATGCGGCATAACGCCCACTTCGCCGCTGGTGGAATTAAAGACGATCATTTCCACCTGGTCCTGCATGAAGACCCGCTCCGGCGTTACAATTTCCAGCAAAAACGTATCGGTCATGGCTATGCCATCTCCTGTTCACGCGCTTTTTTCCGAACATCATCGATATTCCCGGCCAGATAGAAGGCCTGTTCCGGCAGATCGTCGCATTTTCCGTCGACGATTTGCGCAAAGGATTCGATGGTATCGCCAACCGGCACATACTGCCCGGGGATTCCGGAGAACACCTCTGCCATAAACATCGGCTGAGAAAGGAAACGCTTGATTCTGCGCGCACGATGAATGGCGATTCTGTCTTCCTCGGCCAATTCGTCCATACCGAGGATGGCCAGGATATCCTGCAATTCCCGATAGCGCTGCAAGAGCTTTTGCACTTCGCGCGCCACGCGATAATGTTCGCGGCCCACGATATGCGGATCCAAGATACGCGAAGTGGATTCCAACGGATCCACAGAGGGATAGATGCCCATTTCCACAATACGGCGGGAAAGCACGGTCGTAGCGTCCAGATGGGTAAAGGTGGTGGCCGGGGCCGGGTCCGTCAAGTCATCAGCAGGCACATAGACGGCCTGTACGGAGGTGATGGAGCCCTGGGTAGTAGAGGTGATACGCTCTTCCAATTCGCCAAGCTCGGTGGCCAGGGTGGGCTGATACCCTACGGCAGAGGGCAAGCGGCCCAACAGAGCGGACACTTCCGAACCGGCCTGCACATAACGGAAGATGTTATCGATGAACAACAGCATATCCTGATGTTGAGTATCGCGGAAATATTCGGCCATGGTCAACCCGGTCAGCGCAACGCGCATACGGGCGCCCGGCGGCTCATTCATCTGCCCAAAGGCCAGAGCAGTTTTTTCCAAAACGCCGGTGCGTTCCATTTCCTGCATCAGGTCGTTCCCTTCACGGGAACGCTCACCAACGCCGGCAAAGATGGACATACCGCCATGGGAAGAAGCCACGTTGTGGATCAATTCCATAATCAACACGGTTTTGCCAACGCCGGCGCCGCCGAACAGGCCGATTTTCCCGCCTCTGGCATAGGGAGCCAAAAGGTCAATGACCTTAATGCCGGTTTCAAACATCTGCGTGGCGGGCGTCTGCTCCGCAAGCGGCGGAGGCGCCTGATGAATGCTGTGCCGTTCGGCCCGGATGGGGCCTTTGCCGTCGATCGGATCGCCCAAGGCGTTGACTGTACGCCCCAAAACCGCTTCGCCGACAGGCGCTGTGATGGGGCCGCCGGTATTTTCCACGGGCTGGCCAACATACATGCCCTCGGTAGCGCCCAGGGCAATGCAGCGCACGCGGCCTTCGCCCTGATGGGACACAACCTCCAGCGGCACGGGCTTGTTTTTATCGGATAAGGCATAAAGCAGCTGATGCAGCGGCGGGGTATGTTCAAACCAGACGTCCGCCACAGGACCGACCACAGATACCAGTTTTCCAAATTCGTTCATTTTACTCTCCTCCTGCTGCCATGCCGCCCATGATTTCTGTGATTTCCTGTGTGATGGCATCCTGGCGGGCACGGTTATATTGGAGATTCAAGGTATGCAACATTTCATCGGCATTGTTTGTGGCGGCATCCATGGCCGCCATGCGGGCGCACTGCTCGCTGGCAAAGGCCTGAATTAAGGTGGCATACACTTGGCCTATAACATATTGGGGCACCAGATTTTCCAAAACGGTTTCCGGATCCGGCTCAAAGAGAAACGAGCCGGGGTAGAGCTGCTCCGGCAGCTGGATTTCGGGGAAATCCGATTGTCGAAGGGGCAACAGACGCATAACGCGCGGTTCACACGACATGGAATTGATAAGGTGCGTATAAAAGACAAAGACCTGATCCGCCTCACCCTGATTGAACAGGCCCAACAGCTCCCAAGAGAGCTTTCTGGCCTCGTACAATTCGGGATGATCAATGGCCCGCAAATAGTCGATGCTGTGCGGCACATGCTTATGTTCAAAATATTCATGCGCCACAGCGCCGATGGTATAGATATGCTCGGCCTGATAGGTGGACATATATTCCTCGGCAAATTTTAAGATATTGTTGTTGTATCCGCCAGCCAACCCACGTTCACTGGTGATAACCACAAACGCGGCCCGGCCGCTCTTTGAACGATCCACATAGCGGTGCTCCATGGAGGAAACCGAAGTTAACAAACTGCGAATGGCAGTACGCACCGACTGAATATAATAGTCGTTCGAGGAGGCGCGCTTGAGCCCCTGGCGCATTTTGGCGCTGGAGATCATGCGCATGGCCTGGGTGATCTGCCGCGTTTGGGAGATACTGACAATACGTTGCCTAATCTCCGCTAAATTCATTGTTCGTTCTCCTGTACAACAGCTTTGGCTTTGGCCGCCTCAGCCTTGCTCTTTTCCTCCGCTTTCTGCTGGAGGAACTCATGAGCGGCATCCACAATCCATTCCCGAATGTCATCGGTTAAGGTATGATCCTTGCCCAACTGAGCCAGAATCTGCGGATAGGACTGCTTGATGAAAGGAATGAATTCCTGCTGCACCCAACGGGTCTGTTCCAAATCCGTAACAAGCCCTTTTTGCGTCATGGTATAGAGGATAACGGCCTGGTCGTCTTCCGGCATGGGCGTATAGCGATCCTGCACCAGAATTTGCGTAAGGCGCTCGCCATAGGAAAGCAATTCACGCGTGGAGTCGTCCAAATCCGACCCGAACTGGGAGAATACTTTCATCTCGCGATACTGAGACAGATCCAAACGAAGCTGGCCGGCGCTCTTGCGAACGGCCTGGGTTTGCGCGGCGCCCCCTACACGGGATACGGACAAACCTACGTTTAACGCAGGGCGAATGCCGGCATGGAAAAGGTTTTCCTCCAAGAAGATCTGACCGTCGGTGATGGAAATCACGTTGGTGGGAATATAGGCGGAGATGTCGCCGGCCATGGTTTCGACAATCGGCAGCGCCGTAACCGAACCGCCGCCTTTTTTAGCGGAAAGCTGCGCGGCACGCTCCAGCAAACGGGAATGCAGATAAAATACATCGCCGGGGTATGCTTCACGGCCCGGCGGACGGCGGAGCAACAACGACATGCTGCGGTAAGCGACCGCGTGCTTGGAAAGATCGTCATAGACGATCAAGGCATCGCCGCCCTGTTCCATGACATATTCGGCCATGGCACAGCCGGCATACGGCGCGATATACTGCATAGGCGCAGGATCGGAAGCGCCGGAGAAGATGACGGTGGTATAGGACAGCGCATTATGATGCGCCAATTCCTCCATGACGTTTTTCACGGTGCTGATCTTTTGCCCGATGGCAACATAGAAGCAGCGCACATTGCGGCCCCGCTGGTTGATGATGGTATCAACGGCAAGGGAGGTTTTGCCGGTTTGCCTGTCGCCGATGATAAGTTCACGCTGTCCCTTGCCGATGGGCACCATGGCGTCGATGGCAAGCCAGCCGGTTTGCAGCGGACGTTCTACGGCATCACGATCGATGATGGAGGGCGCTTCATGCTCTACCGGACGGAACTTGAGGCTTTGAATAGGGCCCTGGCCATCCAGAGGGCGGCCGATGGGATCCACAATGCGGCCTTCCAGCCCTTCCACGGGCACCTGCACAACATGGCCGGTACCGCGTACTTCCATGCCTTCGGTTACGTCGTATTCGCCGTTTAACAGGGCAATACCGTTATAGTTTTCCGACAAGGACAACGCCATGCCGTAAATTTCGCCGGGCAATTCAACAAGCTCGCTGAGCTGTAAGCCTTCCAGTCCGTCTGCCCAGAAGATACCGTCCCCCACCTTTAGCACATGGCCAAAGGAGGAGATCTGCGGTTTGTATGTAAAGGAATCTACCTTTTTACGCATTGCGTCGTTGGATTCAAACTCCATAGCAATTCACCTGCCTTATCAAGTGGTCATCAACTGCATTGCATCTGTCAGCTGATCCTTGACATTGTATTCATAAATACGCCCGCCGATGGTCACTTCCAAGCCGCAAAGCAATGCGGGCGCGGATTCCACCTGAAAATCAATGGGCGTATGTAGTTTTTCGGAAAACACAGCCGTCAAGCGAGCAAGCTGGCTTTCCGAAAGAGGATAGGCAGTACGGATATAACCTTTCATTGTTCTGCTACCTCTTTGATAAAGGCATCTACCATGTGTTCATGGTCTTCCTTTTTGATTTCACGGCCCAAAATGCGGCTGGCCAGCTCCACAGACAGAGAGCCGATGCGCTCTTCGGAATCTTCCATGGCTTTGATTTTCAAAGCGGAAGCTTCTTCTTCGGCCCTGCGGCGAATGCGATCCGCTTCTTTTTCCGCAGTGGCCAACACATCTTTGGCAAGCTCTTCGGCCTGTTTTTGCGAGCGCGTTAAAGTTTCGGCAGAATGGGCGCGCAACTCTTCTTTTTGCTGCTTTACCTGCTTTTGTTCGATGGTGATCTCCTGCTTGACAATTTCCAGCTGTTTACGATCTTCCATCACCTTATCGGCATTTTTTTCCATAAAGCTACGTACTGGCTTAAACAGAAAATGCTTAAACAGGATGGCCAGCAAAAACACAGACAGCATATGCCATCCAATGCTCCACAGATCAATATTCATAAGAAAGTCCTTTCCCCGTTTCGGATGCAGGCAATGTTATGCCTTGCCGCCCAACACGAACATGATCAACAACGCGACAACAAAGCCGTAAATGGCGGTAGATTCGGCCAAAACCAGGCCCAGTAAAAGAACCGAGTTGATTTTGCCCTGCGCTTCGGGCTGGCGCCCCACGGCCTCTACGGCCTTGCTGGTGGCGATGCCCATGCCAAGTCCTGCGCCTAGGCCTGCCAAAACGGCGATACCGGCGCCAATTGCGATTAAACCGATTGCACTCATGATAGAAATCCTCCTTTTAGGAACAAAAATCTTAATCCAACGCTTCGCCTACATAGGAAAGCGAAAGGTAAACAAAGATATATACCTGTATGGCTGTATGGAACACATTGAAATACAGCGATATAAGCGGCGGAATCAGGATGGTTGTGACAGAATAGATAAGCTCCATCACGATCATTCCGGCCAAAACGTTGCCATACAACCGGCAGGCCAGGGAAACCGGCACTGCAAGATCGGACAGCAGTTTTACGGGCGCCACAGCCGCCATCGGCTTCAAATAGGACTGAACGCGATATTTAATGCCTTTATGACGGATGGTAATGTAGTTGATCATGATAAACGTGCAGATGCCCAAGGCCAAAGTGGTGTTGATATCTGCGGTGGTGGCGGTTAAACCGAACAGTTCGATGCTGCAGCCCAGGCCGATATAAACAGTTAAGGCAAACAGATACGGGGCGATTTCCCGCCCGATAACATCGCCTACACGGTTGGTAGCCAGTTTATCAAAGGTTGTAACAAAAAGCTGAAGATAGTTTTGCAGCTTTTTGGGACGTTCTGTCATTCCTTTATAATAGAACAGCTGTAAGCAGAGCAGGACGACGATGCACAAAAACATGATGATGCCGCCCACAAAGACAGACCAGCTGACAGCGCCGATGCCGGGCAAAGTGACGCTGCCGACATCGATGGACAATTCCATGCCGTTGCTTTCTTTGGGGCCAAAGACAAGCATCAGCACGCCGTATATGGCGCAAAGAATGAGATAAGGCGCACAGAGTTTTAAAAAGCGCAACAGCTTTTGACCGAATGATTTTTTCTGTTTCACAGGGGGTGCCTGCGGCGTTGCATTTTGTTCCATTGTTAATTACTCCTCTTTGCCTTGGTGAAGATCACGGCTGCGCCGGCAAACAGCAAAAACAGCGATGCACCGGCACACCCGGCCAGATGGCCGACGGACCAGAATGTCATACCTGTAAAAACGACCACATACGCCAGCATTTTGCCGATAAACCACAGCCAGCGATAGGAGGGATACGACACCATACGCCACAGGGCATACAATTGGAAACTGCCCAGCAGCAGGCCGAAGACAAGACCGGTGAGAACACCCGCGACTGTAATTTCCATACCGAACCTCCTTAGTTTGGTTTGAAAAACCCATAATGAAATAAAAGGAGCTTACCCTATCCTACTATGCAACAGTATGTAACAGTCCATAGCGAGCTGCGGTAAACACCTTTGTTTTTCCTGAAGTAAAATTACACCCATTAAACGAAGATGTCAATACTATTTTTGGGAAGAAAAAAGAATTTTTAACCCCGTCGGACGGCGTACGGGGAAAACCACTATATAATAGGAAAGAAAAGAGGAGAGAAAAGGAACGGAAACTTGACAACGCATTGCGTGTTTTCATACAATAAAACGATGCAAAGAAAAGGGGCATAAAAACGCAAAACACGAGCGCGTTTGATTTTATAAAAATCGGAAAAGAGGAACGACCATGAAACCGATAAAAGCGGTGATCCTTGCGGCAGGCGAAGGCAAGAGAATGAAAAGCAGCATCCCGAAGGTGCTGCATAAGGTATGCGGCATAGAAATGGTGCAAAGGGTATTGAATGTTTGCCCTGAGGGCTGTGAAACGATCGTGGTGGTGGGCCATGGCAAGGAGAAGGTGGAGCCTTTTGTGGAAAAGCAGGCCAAAGTGGTGGAGCAAAAAGAGCAAAAGGGCACAGGGCATGCCGTGCAGATGGCAGAGCCGTATCTTGCGGGCTACCGGGGTAAAACACTGGTATTGGCGGGCGACATGCCGGTTTTGAAAAAACAGACGCTGGAAACGCTGATCGCGCAGACGCCGGAACATGGCGCGGCGCTGTTGACCAGCATAGCCCAAGACCCAATCGGCTATGGACGTGTGCTGCGCGATGCGCAGGGGCATGTGAAAAGGATTGTGGAGCATAAAGATGCAACGGAAGAGGAAAGACAGGTAAAAGAAGTAAATGCGTCTGTGTATTGCTTTGATAATGAAGCACTGTTGGAAGGGCTGTCGCAGCTTACCTGCAACAACGCGCAGCATGAATATTATCTGACGGACTGCATTGAATATTTGGTGAACAAAAACAGAGTGGTAACGGCCGTGGTGGCAGACCAGGAAGAGTGCATGGGCGTAAACGACAGGCTGCAACTGGCGCAGGCGGAAAGATATGTCCAGGAAACGGTGAAAAAAAAGCACATGCAAAACGGCGTTACGATGATTGATCCTGCGCAGGTGTATATTGAAGAAGCGGTGGAAATCGGGCAGGATACGGTGTTGTATCCCGGCGTTATCTTAAAGGGAAACAGCAAGATCGGAAGCCGCTGTGTATTGACGGGCTCTACGCGCATTCAGGACAGCGAAATCGGCGATGATACCGAAGTGCAAAACAGCGTGATCGTGGAAAGCACGGTGGGCAGCGAAACGACGGTGGGGCCGTTTGCCTATCTGCGGCCCAACAGCCATGTGGGCAGCCACTGCAAAGTGGGCGATTTTGTAGAGGTGAAAAACGCAACGGTGGGCGACGGCACCAAATTGCCGCACCTGGCGTATATCGGAGATGCGGACATCGGCGGCGGATGCAACATTGCCTGCGGCACGATTTTTGTGAACTATGACGGAAAGATCAAACACCGGACGACGGTGGAAGATCATTGCTTTATCGGCTGCAATGTAAACCTGGTGGCGCCGGTTACGGTGCGTGAGGGGGCTTATGTGGCAGCAGGCACAACCGTGACAAGCGAAATTCCGGCCGGCTCTATGGCCATCGGCAGGGCGCGGGCGGAAGTGAAAGAACACTGGGCGGAAGAGCGTAGAAAACAGGGGAAATTGAAATAAAATGAAATTGGTATTTGGCCTGGGAAACCCGGGAGATAAATACGCCAAGACCCGGCATAATGCCGGTTTTTTGGCGTTGGATGAATTGGCAAAGCGGCTGAATGCGCTGCCGGAAAAAAAGATGCGGGGCGCCGTGGTGCGGCAGGCACAATGCGGAACGGAAAAGGTGCTGCTGATTAAACCGCAGACGTTTATGAACGACAGCGGGGTATGCGTGATGGATTTTGCCGCATATTATAAAGCGGCGCTGACGGATTTGCTGGTGCTGTATGACGACATAGATTTGCCGTGCGGCACGATCAGAATCCGCGCCAAAGGCGGGGCCGGCACGCACAACGGGATGCGCAGCATTTTGGCGCACCTGGGCGAGGGAGGATTCCCGAGAGTGCGGCTGGGCGTGGGCGCGCCGCCTGCAAAGTGGGACTTGGTGGATTATGTTTTGGGCGTGCCAAAGGGAGAAGACGAAAAGGCGTTTTTAACAAGCGTTGAGCATGGTGCGGCCGCGACAGAATTGCTGCTGACGCGCGGCGTGGAAGCAGCGCAGCAGGCGTATAACGGCGCATAAGGCGCCGGGGAGGAAACATGCAGGACAAACGGGCATGGGCCCAAATAGAACCGTTGCTAAAACCGCTGACAGACAGCGGGGCCTATAAACGGCTGATGGCAGGCATGAAGGGGGAGAAGAAAAAACTCTCTCTTTTTGGCATGCCGGAAAATGCAAAAGTGCCGCTTATTTTATCGCTGTTTTATAAACAGAAAAAATCCGTGATGATTGTGACAGCGGGGGACTTTGCCGCACAAAAGATGTATGCGGCCTTGCAGCCCACGCTGGGCGAAGATTGTTTGCTGCTGCCGCAGCGCACCGTGCAGTTGGGCCGTGCCAGGGCGCAAAACAAACAGACGCAGGGCCTGCGGGCCAAGGCGCTGAGCAGGGCGGTGTCCGGTGCGCCGTTTGTGCTGGTGACCGGGGTGGACGCGGCGCGAGCCAGGCTGTCACCGCCGGAGGATTTCAAAAAGCATGTGTTTACCTTGCAAAAGGGGCAGAGAATTGAAATTAACCGCGTGACGGAAAAACTGGTGCAGGCCGGATATCAGCGCAACGAATCGGTACAGGAAACTGGACAGTTTTCCGTGCGCGGCGGCATTGTGGACGTGTTTGGTGCGGACGGCACGGCGGTGAGAATCGACTTTTTCGGCGATGAAATCGACCAGATACGAAAGCTGGATATTCTTTCTCAACGAAGCCAGGAGGAGATGCAGCAGTTTGCCCTGTCACCGGCGGTGGAAACGCCGCTGACGCATAAACAGGCGCAAAAGGCTTTGCTGGCAATGGATAAAAAGAGAAAGAATGTGCCGCTTTCCCAGCAAAACGAACAAACCGAACACCTAAGCCAGCTGTACGATTGTATAGCCCAGGGCGACTATACAAACAGCTATGAAATATTGTCGCTGTTTTTGCCGGCGTATACGGCGGTGGATTATCTGCCGGAGGGCAGCGTGCTGATGCTGGACGAACCCATTCGGCTGTCCGATGCGGCGCACGCAACGGATCTTGAAATTGCCTCTACGGTAACGGAGCTGAAGGAAAAAGATTTGGCGCCGTTGGGATGGGAAGAGCAACTGGCACCGTATATCAACCTAACCGCACCGCCGGATGTGCTGACGCTTTCCTGTTCGGCCGTGCAGCAGACGGCGGACAGCTATGTTTTCGGCATTCGGCCGGCGCAATCGCTCCACGGGCGTTTTGATTTGCTGGCGGATGAATTGGCCATGAGAAACAAGCATGGATATAGAACCGTGCTGGCGTTGCAAAACGAAAAGCGCTGCCAGACACTGTATCAATCCTTGCTGGACCGCGATGTTTCCAGCGGGGTGAGCACCAAACTGGAAACCCTGCCCGGCGCGGGGCATACGGTGCTGACGGTGGCGCCGCTGGGCTGCGGGTTTGAAATGGCAGACGAGCATTATCTTGTATTGTCCGAACAGGAAATTTTCCGTGGGCAGAGCACAAGAACCTCCACAAAACAGAGAAGCTCGCTGCAGGCGGCCATGCCGGCAGTGGATTTGAAGGTGGGGGATTATGCGGTACATGATGTGCACGGCATCGGCATTTATAAAGGCCTGACCACCATCACCGTGGAAGGCAAGCCCAAGGATTTTATGCTGATGGAATATCGGGGCGGCGACAAACTGTATATTCCGGCAGACCAGGCGGATCGGCTGCAAAAATATATCGGCAACGACGATACGCCAAAGGTAAACAAAATGGGCGGCGCAGAATGGGAAAAGGCGAAAAAGAAGGTATCCCGTTCGGTAAAAAAATTGGCACAGGATCTGGTTTCCATCTATGCGGCCCGCCAGGCGATGACGGGATATGCTTTTTCCGCGGATACGGCCTGGCAAAATGAATTTGAACAGGCGTTTTCCTTTGAAGAGACCGAAGGACAGCTACAAAGCGTGGAAGAGATAAAACGGGATATGGAATCCAGCAAGATTATGGATCGTTTGCTTTGCGGAGACGTGGGGTACGGGAAAACCGAAGTGGCGATGCGGGCGATATTCAAATGCGTCATGGATGCCAAACAAGCGATGGTGCTGGTGCCGACGACGATCTTGGCCCAGCAGCATTATGCGACGATGGCGGCCCGGTTTGAAGGGTATCCCATTCGCGTGCAGGTGCTGAGTCGGTTTCGGACGCAAAGGGAACAAAAGCAGATTTTACAGGAATTTGCCGACGGGAAAATCGATGTGTTGATCGGCACGCATCGGCTTTTGGCAAAGGACGTGAAACCGCATGACCTGGGATTGCTGGTGGTGGATGAAGAACAGCGCTTTGGCGTGGGGCATAAAGAAACCATCAAAGATATGAAGCGCAGCGTGGATGTGTTGACGATGACGGCGACACCCATTCCGCGCACGATGGAGATGTCGCTGGTGGGCATTCGCGATATGTCTGTGATTCATACGCCGCCGGAACAGCGCTTTCCGGTAAACACCTATGTGGCGCCGTATGACCCGGCGCTTGTGCGCGAGGCGATTGAACGCGAACTGGCCAGGGACGGGCAGGTCTATGTGTTGTATAACCATGTGCAGAAAATGGAATGGCTGGTGCGCGAATTGCAGCAGCTGGTGCCGCAGGCGCGGTTTGTGATGGGCCACGGACAGATGACGGAAACCCAGCTGGAAAGCGCGATGCTGCAATTTTACGAGCAGGAAGCGGATGTGCTGGTGTGTTCTACGATTGTGGAAAACGGGGTGGACATTCCGACGGCCAACACGATGATTGTGCTGGATGCGGATCATCTGGGCTTGGCGCAGCTGTATCAATTGCGGGGCCGGGTAGGCAGAAGCACGCGGACGGCCTATTGCTATATGCTGTATGAAGCAAACAAACAGATCAGCGAAACGGCGCAAAAGCGGCTGGATGCGATTAAGGAATTTACCGACCTTGGCAGCGGGTTCCGCATTGCCATGCGGGATTTGGAGATCCGCGGGGCGGGCAACCTGTTGGGGCCGGAGCAGCATGGACACATGGCCAATGTGGGCTATGATACCTATTGCAAATTGCTGGCAGACGCGGTAAAACAAGCGCGCGGCGAAACGGTGGAACCGATGTTTGAAACCACGGTGGACATTCCGCTGGCGGCTTATTTGCCGGAAAAATATGTTTCTTCCAAAGAACAGAAGGTGCAGGTTTATCGCAAAATTGCAAACATTGCGTCTGTGGCGGACGCGGCGGACTTGGAGAACGAGCTGCAAGACCGGTTTGGCCCCATTCCCGAAGCTACGCATCAGCTGATTGAAATTTCGCTGCTGCGGGCGCTGGCGCACGAGGCGGGCGTGGCGAGTGTGACGGTGCGCCAGGGACAGACAAGAATGAAATTTGCCGTTCAGGCGCAGATAGAGCCGCTGGAAGTGATGCAGGCGGCAGAACGGTTTGGGCCGGGGGCGCAGTTTACCAAAGGGGAAAGCCCGGGCTTGCTGCTGAAATTGCCTAAGGCAACGGCGGAAGAGATGACAACGCAGACCATGGCCTTTTTGAAGGATTTAACGCAGGCGGGCTGAGATTGAATCCGGCAGGCACTTGCGCTATAATGGACAAAACATATGGGAAACAAGTCTTATAAGCTTTATACAAGAGAGGATGGAAACCGATGAAAACAAAGTGGACAGCGCTGGCCCTGGCCATGATGATGTGCATGGGCGTGCTGACAGGATGCGTATCGGTCAACCGCGATAAGGACAAGGCGCAGGTTGTGGCGCAGGTGGGCGATCAAACGCTGACAAAAGAACAACTGTATGCCAAGATGCAGTCTTATTTGACGGCCTATGGCGCGGACAACGATGTTTGGGATGAAAAGCTGGATTCCAGCATGCGCGATTACCTGGATGAGCAGGGCGTGACGGTGGCGAAAAACTGGATGGAAGTGCGCGTTGCGGCGGCGATTTGCGACCGCGATATGCCGCTGACGGAGGAGGAAACCAAAGAGGTGGATACCTCGTATGAGGAAATCTTGAAACAGGCCAAAGCACAACTTGGATATGACGCTTCCTCACCGGAAAGCTACCAGGGCAATCTTGAAGAGGACCTGGATAAGCTTTTCCAAAGCTATTTTGGGGTGGATAACGCGGCGGCCTATAAAGAAGAGCTGTTGCTGAACAAAAAATATACAAAGCTGAAAGAAAGCACGACCAAAGATGTAAAAGCAGGCGATAAGGCGCTGGAAAAACGCTATAAAGAAGATTTGGCAAAGCAGAAGAGCACCTATGAAAAAACGCCCAGCGATTTTTCTTCGACGATTACCAACGAATCTACCGGCGATTATCTGCTGTATAAACCGGAAAACTATTTGCTGGTGAAACAGATTTTGATTGAATATCTGCCGGCGGATAAAACGGCAATTGATAAATTGCAGGAAGAATATACCGAATTGAATACGGCGGTATCCACGGCGCAGAGCAGCCTGGATACAAACAAGAGCGGCAAAGACACCGAGCAGAAAACCTATGACGCGGCCAAACAGGCGTATGACAAGGCTGTTTCGGACAACGATACGGCCACAGCGGAAAGCAAAAAACAGGAAATGGATGCCAGCCAAACAAAGCTGAGCGCCTATACGGAAAGCATTGCCAGCGCGCAAAAAGAGCTGGATGCGAAAAAGCCGCTGTTGGACGCAAAAAAAGCGGAACTGAAGGCCGCGATCGCAACGGGGCAAGCCAATGTAAAGGCCAAAGTGGACGAAGTGATGAAAAAAGCGCAGAACGGCGAAGACTTTGATGCGCTGATTGAGCAATACAATACCGATCCGGGCATGCAGGGGGATACGGTTACGGCAAAAATTGGATATGTGATTGCGCCGGACAATACCACCTATGATGAAGATTTTGTGGCGGCGGCGCGCACGTTGAAGACCAAAGGGGAATTGGCCGAGACGGCCACGAGTTTTGGCGTGCATATCATCCGCTTGCAGATGGATGCGGCGGCCGGCGATTTGCCCTATGATGAGGGAGGCAAAGAAGTGGTCGCTTCCCAGGAGGACGGCGTGGCCCAGGAAGAGGTTTGGACCGAGAAGATGAAACAATGGGCCAAGGAAATGAACGGCAAGGTCTATGAAGGACGGATTCCGTTCGTAAAATAAAACACCTAAAACAAGGGGGATGCCTTTGGGGCAAGCCCCTGTTTTTTTATATAAAAATACGGGATTTAGGCGCGAGGGGATTGTAATTGCAAACGTTCTGCGACTGTGAAAAAACGGTTTTGCCGAGGGATAGGTCCGGTAACGAAGAGAAAACCGGGGGAAGAGAAAGGTATGGCGGGGAAAGGTGTTGGAGAGAAAGGATACCGGCAGACAACAATTATGCACGGGGATAAGCATAGAGAAAAGTTCGCGCGGAAAGCCGATGTGCTTGCATGGAGAAGTATGATTGCAAAGCTGCCGGGGATTTGTGTAAGACACGCGAAAAGAGAGCTTACGGGAAAAAGAAAAGAGATAGGAGCAAACAAAAGAGAGAAGAGGACGGGGTTTATTTAGAGAATCGGCAAAAGAAAGCATAAAGACAGAGGTGGACAGGGACAATGAAACAAAGCGGGAAGAGAGAAAAAACGGGAAGCGGGGGCGAATTGCTTATATTTTATGAAAAAAGAGGGGGCGTTGGGTAGGTTGTTTTTCGGGATGAAATACAGGCACATGGAAAAACAAAAAGCCCCGCATGTGGAGCTTTTTGAGAGAGCGAATTTAACAGAGAGAATCGGCCAGGGGAGACAGATCCAATTCGGTATAGGGCTGCAAGAAATCAAACAAACGCCGTGCGATGGTTTGGCAGCCGCCTGTCCGGTCGCTTTCGATGTTGATGGCGATCAAAGGCTCGTGCAAGGATAAACGCAAGAGAAACCAACCGTCGCCATCTGCCGGGCCAAATTGCACGCGAACGCCTTCGTAGTTGTTTGGAGCAAGGGAGAAAGCAGGATCTTTTTCAGCATATTCCGTGAGCCGGCCGATCAAACGTTGACCGTAGGAAACAAAATCGTCGCAGCGGATGGGTAAACGAAATTCTATGCTTTCCTCCGGCTCTGCCAAAGTGGACAGAAGATCGGAAATGCCCTGATTGTTTTGATGTAGTCGGGCAACCTCAATCAAAAGCCGGATGGCAAGGTAAGCGCCGTCATCCAAAAAATAGTTTTCCTTTAACGCGGCGTGGCCGCTGGTTTCGATGGCAAGCGGCGTATAGCGGCCTTGCTGATTGAGCGAAATCGCTTCGTTGATGACGTTTTTATACCCGCGCTTAAAGCGATGATGTTTGCCGCCGTGCGCTTGGATGAACTGCGCAAGACCGGTGGAGGTGATGGAATCGGTGACGATGGTGGCGCCCGGGGTTTCGCGCAGCAGGATGGCGGAAATGACGGCGATCAGCCGGTTTTTATTGACGACAACGCCGCCTTTATCCACGGCCCCTACGCGATCGACATCGGTATCAAAAATCAAACCGAAATCCGCATTGTGTTTTTGTACGGCCTGCACCAGGCTTTCCATGGCCTGGGCGTTTTCCGGATTTGGAATATGGTTTGGGAAATGACCGTCCGGCTCTAAAAACTGGCTGCCGGAAGTATCGGCGCCCAGCGGCGCCAAAACCCGGTCCGCAAAAAATCCGCCGGCGCCGTTGCCGGCATCTACGATGATGTTAAGCCCGGCAAGCGGTTGATCGCAGCCGGTTTCCGTGATGATTTTTTGCCGAAGATCCGCCGCGTATAACGAAATGAAATCACACGAAGAAACGCTGCCCTGCAACCCATGCGGCAGCGGCGTTTCGGCAAGGGCGATGAGCTGTTTGATTTCGGAAGATTCCAGCCCGCCGCGGGTGGTGAAAAACTTCATGCCGTTTCTGTCGCTGGGCAGATGGCTGGCGGTGATCATAATGGCACCGTCGCACTCGGTATGCGGGGAGACGGTGGTCATAAACATCGCGGGCGTGGAGGCCATGCCGCAATCTATGACAAAAGCGCCGCTGTCTTGCAGGGCTTTTAGACAGGCCTGCCTAAGCGCAGGGCCGGAGAGCCGGGAATCCATCCCGACGGCAACGCGCACTTGGCTTTTTTTCGTTTGCTTGGCAAGCCAGACAACAAAAGCGCGGCTTAAAACATCGGCGTTTTTCGGGGTTAGCGTGGGGTGTTCGCCCAGGGCAATTCCGCGGATGTCACTGCCGTTTTGTAAGGAAGAAAGATTCATAGTTGTTACTCCTTGATGGCATGCATGCAGCATGCGTCACTCGGCTTATTTTACTCAGAAAGCATACAGGATGCAAGCTGCGGAACAAGGCCGGGGAAGGGATTGGAAAAAAATGTTTGTGCAAATGTGGAAAATCGCTGATAAAAAACTGGCAATTTGCAGAAAATATCGCCATCAGAGGTAGAAGTTTGCACCAGGCAGGAGGAAAACATATGAAAGCGACAGGCATAGTGCGCAGAATTGATGAATTGGGAAGGGTTGTGGTGCCGAAAGAGATCCGGCGGACGCTGCGTATCCGAGAAGGAGACCCTTTGGAGATATTTACCGATCGAAACGGAGAAATTATTTTAAAAAAATATTCCCCGATGGGGGAATTGGGAACCTTTGCCAGAGAATATGCCGAGGCGTTGAATAAATCTTTGGAGCACATGGTGATGATTTGCGACAGAGACAGCGTGATTGCGGCGGCAGGCGCGCAGAAAAAGGAGTATTTGGACCATGCGGTGAGCCGCGAAATGGAACAGATTATGGAACAAAGGCAGCCTGTGATGACGGACCGGCGCAAGGGCTTGCAGCCGGTTTCCGTAACCCAGCAGGACAATGCCAAAGAGGTGGTAGCGCAGATCATCGTACCGGTGATCAGCGAAGGAGAAACCACGGGCGCGGTGGTGCTGTTGACAAAACAGGAGAACGCCAGGCTCGGCGAAACGGAGATGAAAGTGGCACAGACAACAGCAGGGTTTTTAGGACGACAGCTGGAACAATAAAAAACGAAACCGCCCGTTTGGGCGGTTTTTTTGTTGGAAAGACTTGAGAAAAACAAAAAAGCAAGAGATGATTTTATAGGTAGAGAAGAAAAGGCGGACAGAGGAGAATTGGGGAAAGAAGATAAAAAACCGCGGAGAATGCAACCCTGGAGAAGAAAAGGAGGGAGAAAACGGCGGCGCGTTTGCCTATGGTGAAGAAAACGGCAAAATGGTATAATAAATGACCAACAGAAAAAAAGGAGGGGCAGAGGCCGTGAAAAAAAGTTTTGCGCACGGGGCGATGACATTGGGCGCAGCGGGATTATTGTGCAGCGCGGTGGGGTCCCTGTTTAGAATAGCGCTGGCGGGCTGCATCGGCACCAGCGGCATTGCTTATTATCAATTGGCGTATCCGGTTTATGTGTTGATGACGGTGATTGCGACAACGGGCATTCCGGCGGCGATCAGCAAGCGGGTTTCGGAGTTTGTGGCCTTGGGCGATTACAGGACGGCGCATTACTTTTTTGTGACCTGTTTTAAGACGATTTTGCTATGCGGGCTGATCGGCACAGGGGTGTTGGCCGTGTGCTCTTCGTGGATTGTAAAATTGCAGGGCGTGCCGAAAGCGTGGATGACATTGGCGGCCCTTTCGCCGGCCGTGTTTTTTATGAGCGGCATTTCCGCATACCGGGGGTATTTTCAAGGGCTTCAAAACATGACGCCGACGGCGATTTCGCAGATGGTGGAAGAGCTGGTAAAAGCGGCGGTAGGGCTGGGGCTGGCCTATTGGATGATACAAAGCGGCGAACTGATGGCGGCAATCGGGGCGCTGGCGGCGATTCCGCTGGCGGAATTGTGCACGCTGCTGTTTTTGATGATTCGATACGGGCGCGGAAAGACAGCGCTGATGAGAAACGTGCACACCAGCCCGCATGTGCGGGTGTATCCGGATAAAAAGGCGATTCGCAAAGATCTATGGAGATTGACGGCCCCCATTACCCTGGCGGCGGCCACGATGAGCCTGGTGTCGCTGGTGGATAATTTTATGGTGATCAATCTATTGAAATCCAGCGGATTTTCGCAGGCAATTGCGGAAAGCAGATTTGGGCTGATGACCGGGTATGTAAGCCCGATTGTATATGTGCCGCTGGCAATTTCTTCGGCGCTGCAGATGAGCCTGGTGCCCAGCGTTTCGGCGAGCTTGAAATTAAAGCGGTTTTCGGAATGCAACGAGGCGGCGGGCGTGGGGCTGAAGCTGACGACGATTTTCGGCCTGCCGTGCATGTGCGGGATGATATTGTTGGGACCGCTGCTGCTGCGGCTGATTTTCCCCGGCACACTGGCAGACCCGGATCATGCGGCAGTGACGGATCTTTTGATGCGCGTGATGGCAATGGCGCTGTTTTTCCTGATGGTAACGCAGACCTGCACGGGAATTTTGCAGGGGATGGAACGCCAGCATGTGCCGTTATGGAATTTGCTTTTGGGGCTGATCGGCAAAGCGATCGTATCGGCGGTATTGCTGAAAATTCCGAGCCTAAACGTGGTAGGCGCTGCGTTAGGCACGCTGATTTGCTTTGCGCTGCTGGCAGTGTTGGACTTATGGCAGGTGATACGGGAACTGCGGGTGCGGTTTTCGTTTTATGAAATTTTTGGGAAACCGGCGCTGGCGGCTTTGGGCATGACGGCGGTTGTGATTTTAACGATGTGGGCGCTGAGCAGCACGCCGGGATGGGTGTTGTTTATACTGTCTACCCTGGTCGGAATTTTCATTTATGCGGCGCTGGTGGTGGGCTTTCATGTGGTTACGCCGCAGGATTTGCGGATGCTGCCGGGCGGAACAAGACTGGATTTTTGGCTGAGAGAGAAAGGAATTTGGAGGTAAAAAATGCCGATATGCATTGTGGGGCTGGGCCCGGGGCCCAAAGGATATTTGACAAAACAGGCGGAAAAGGCGCTGCTGAATGCAGACTGCTGTTATGTGCAAACCGCGCAGCACCCGGCCATTGAAAGCGTAAAGGAATTGGGGGTTGAATATCAATCCCTGGATGCGTTGTATGAACAGGCAGAGGACTTTGACGGGCTGAACAAAGCGATGGCGGAAAAGGTTTTGGAACAGGCGGATAAAAAGCGCGTGTTGTTTGCCGTAACCGGAGAAGCCAGCCAGGGGCAAAGCGCCGTGCAGGCCGTGATGCATTTGGCCGAAGAAAAGAAGATGACGGTGAAAATTTTGCCGGGCATCGGCGTGGCGGCCGCGGCTATGGCGGAAGCGGGGCTATGCAGCGAAAACGGGATCCAAACGCAGTATGGGGCGGTGGATTTGCTGCGGGTGGATTGCGATAAGGCGCAGGTGATCTGCGATTTGGATGACACGATGAAAGCCGGCGAAGCGAAGATTGCGCTGATGGAATTGTATCCGGAAGATTGGCAAGTGGCGATTGTGAAAGCCGATGCGGAACAGATGAGCCATGTTTGGTGCGCCCTGTATGAGATGGACAGGCATAGCTTTGATGCGACGAGCTGTGTTGTGGTGCCGCCGCTATCGTTTGAAAAGAGGACGCGCTATGTCTATGCGGATTTACAGCGCATTGTAAATATTTTGCGGGCGCCGGACGGCTGCCCGTGGGATGCGGAACAGACGCACTTTTCTTTGAAATCCGCAATGCTGGAAGAGGCGTGCGAGGCGATTGCCGCCGTGGACGAAGGGGACACGGAGCATCTTTGCGAAGAATTGGGCGATGTAATGCTGCAAACGGCCATGCATGCGGAGATTGCACAGGAGCAGATGGAATTTACCGCCATTGATATGATTTCCGGCATTTGCCAAAAGCTGATCCGCCGGCATCCGCATGTGTTTGGGGAAGTGACGGTGAGCGGCACGGGCGAAGTGCTGCAAAACTGGGAAGAAATTAAAAAGACGGAAAGAGGGCATGAGCCCGCCCGCTATTTGCTGGACGGGGTAGGCGAGGGCATGCCGGCATTGATAAGGGCGCAAAAGCTGCAAAAGAAAGCCAAAACCGTGGGCTTTGACTGGCAGACGGCAGCGCCTGCGATTCAGAAAGTGCAGGAGGAATGCCAAGAGCTGATCGGCGCGCAGGAGGAAGGCGAACTGCGCACGGAAGAAGAGGCGGGAGATTTGCTGTTTGCGGCGGTGAATGCGGTACGGTTAAGCGGCGTGCATGCCGAGACGGCGCTGATGAGCGCCTGCGAAAAATTTGCGCGCAGATTTACACAGATGGAGAAACTGGCAGAGGAAACGGGCCAGAAATTACAGGGAAAAACGTTGGAAGAATTGGATTTATTGTGGGAAAAGGTGAAAAGACAAGAGCGGCAATAAAAAGGCTTGACATTCTAGATGGTTTGATAGAAAATGTTCAGGAAACACATCAGAGTAAAAAATTTGCGCGACGCGCAACTATCATTAGGAGGAAGTTAGTATGAACAAAACTGAATTGATCGGTTGTGTAGCCGAAAAGAGCGGCTTGGCAAAAAAAGATGCGGAAAAGGCAGTAAACGCTTTGCTGGATGCGGTAGTGGAAACCCTGAAAGCCGGCGATAAAGTACAGTTGGTAGGCTTTGGCAATTTTGAAGTGCGCGATCGTGCGGCGCGTAAGGGCATCAACCCCCTGACCAAAGAGCCGATGGATTTCCCGGCAACCAAAGTGCCGGCTTTTAAAGCGGGCAAAGCGCTGAAAGATGCCATCAAATAACAAAACGACAAAGAGGACTGAGCGATCAGTCCTTTTTTTGTATAAAAACGCAGCGCAGCGGGATGAAGTGTACAGGAGAAATATGGTATAATGGCATAAAACGGAGGATGAAAGCGTGCGAATTGATAAATATTTGAAAGTATCCAGAATCATCAAACGGCGCACCGTGGCGCAGCAGGCCTGCCAGGCGGGGCGGATTCAGATCAACGGCAAAGTGGCAAAGCCGTCTGACAAGGTGGCGGTGGGCGATATTTTGACCATTCAGCTGGGCGAAAAGGTGTATACCTATGAAGTGCTGCTGATTACAGAACATGCGACCAAAGAAAACGCGGACATGATGTTCCGCGCTGTGCTATGAACAGGCCGATGATAAAAATAGGCCTGGGGCTGGATGCGCATGCGTTTGCGGAAAACAGGAAGCTGATTTTAGGCGGCGTGGAAGTGCCGTATGCGTACGGGCTGATGGGCCATTCGGATGCGGACGTGCTGTGCCATGCGATCAGCGATGCGATTTTGGGCGCTGCGGGCCTGGGGGACATTGGGCAGCATTTTCCGGATACGGACCCTGCATACCGGGGCGCGGACAGCGTGCTGCTGATGCAGCAATGCGCGCAAAAGGCACAAAAGGCGGGCTATGGCGTGGGCAATGTGGATGCGGTGATCATCGCACAGGCGCCGAAACTGATGCCGTATATCGCTGAGATGAATGAAACAATTGCAAAGGCGCTGAACATTGCGCCGCAGCAGGTGAACATAAAAGCCACGACAACCGAACACATGGGCTTTACGGGAAGAAAAGAGGGCATTGCAGCGCAGGCTATATGCTTATTGGAAAGGACGGAATGATGGCAAGACGTAGACGCAGAAGACAGCAAAATCTGTTGGACAGGTGGCGCGGATCGGCCGTATATCCGTTTTTGCTGATAGGCATTGTGCTGGCGATCATCGCGCTGTGCTGGCTGTTGATTTCGCAGATTGTAATGCCGTTGATTCAGGCCTGGTTTGCCCCGAAAATTACGGAAGTGCCGCTGCCGACACAGCAGGTGCAAATCGGCGATTTATCCGGCAAGATTCGCGAAGTGTTGCTGACGAACAAGTTTAAATATGTGGGCAAGCCGATTTTGCTGGGGGATGAGGTGTTTTTCTCCTCCGGGCAGGATAACTTTTACAACCCTTTGATGAAAGAGATCTATGTGGCCAAGCAGGACACGGCAAACTCCGTAACGCCAACGAAAATAGAGGGCATTGAAGCGGAGGGCGATATTTTGGCGATGGATGTGAGCGCAAAATATATCGCTTATATCGACACCAAAAAGGACAAGCAGGCCGCAGAGGGCGGCGTGATCCCCGGGCGCGCGACGATGTATGTGTATAACCGGAGCAGCCAACAGACGGAGAAATTGAAGGATATTCCGTATGACTGCCCGGAGGTGTTTGTGACGGGTGACTATGTGGTATGGGCAGAGCGCACCGGAGAAACCCAGGATAAGCTGTATATGATGAACATAAACAGCAAGGAAATGACAACGCTGGCGGTGTTTGACGATTCGCCGCTGGGCGTTTCGCCGCCGGGCGTATGCGAGAGCAACATTGTATGGGCGGAGCCGCATCCGGATCAGCCGGACAGCGAACAGTATAACGTGATTAAGATTTTATCGCTCAGCGGGGAAGCAACGGGCACTGTGCGCACCTATGAACCGGGTATGTATGCGTTTAAACCGATGACAAACGGGAAGGCGATTATCTGGTGTGATAACTTTGCCAGCGCCAACGCAAACCTGTATCTCTCGCAAGACGACGCGATGCCGAAAAAGCTGGGAGAAAACGTATCCGGCTACGGAATTGCGGATAACTTTGTGGCCTATTGCCAAAACGGACGGATTTATATCTATTATCTGGCAACGGGAGAACTGGCGCAGCTTTCAAAATCCACAGAGTACGCGATGCTGGCCGGGGTTTCCAACCACGGGGTAACCTGGTTTGACATTACCGACGAAAACAGAGAACGCGATATTTTAAAATTTGCGGTTTTGGATTGAGAGAAGAAAATGGCAAAAGCAAAGACGGTCTTTTACTGCACAGCCTGCGGGCACGAATCTCCCAAATGGGTGGGGCGCTGCCCGGGCTGCGGGGCATGGAATACGATGGAGGAGCAGCCCGTTGTGAAAACGGCGGGCGGGCGTATGGTGGCGGCAAAGGCGGCTGTGAAACCCGTGCCGCTGTCCAAAGTGGATGTGACGCCGGCAGGACACTGCGAAACGGGCATTGAAGAGCTGGACCGCGTGCTGGGCGGCGGGCTGATAGAAGGCGCCGTGGTGCTGGTGGGCGGAGAGCCCGGGGTGGGGAAATCCACCTTGCTGCTACAGGCATGCGAAAGAATTGCGCGGCAGGGGAAAACGGTGCTGTATGTTTCGGGAGAAGAATCCGCTCGGCAGATTAAACTGCGGGCAACGCGCCTGGGCACGCTGTGCGAAAATCTTCTGGTGCTGGCAGAAACGGATATGGACCTGGTGAGCCAGGCGATGGAAACGACAAAAGCGGAACTGGTGATCATCGACTCGATTCAGACCATGACGCAGCCGGGGATGACAAGCGCGATGGGCAGTGTGTCCCAGATTCGGGAATGCACGGCTTCGGCATTGAAGATTGCAAAGACAACGGGCGCTACGGTGATTTTAGTGGGGCATGTGACCAAAGAAGGCGCCATTGCCGGCCCGCGCGTATTGGAACATATGGTGGATACGGTGTTGTATTTTGAAGGGGAGCGGCAATCTACCCTGCGGATTTTGCGGGCGGTGAAAAACCGTTTTGGCTCCACCAACGAAATCGGCGTGTTTGCCATGACAGAGCATGGCATGGAGGAGATGAAAAACCCCTCCGAAGTGCTGTTGAGCCAGCACACCAAAGGCGTTGCGGGCAGCGCGATTACCTGTTCGATGGAGGGAAGCAGACCGGTGCTGTGCGAAATTCAATCGCTGGCGGCTACGACCTCTTTCGGGCAGCCGCGCAGAATGGCGACCGGGGTGGATTATAACCGGATGCTGCTGATGATTGCCATTATGGAGCGACGAGCCGGCGTGCAGCTGTATAACCGGGACATCTATACCAACGTGGTTGGCGGGATGAAGCTTTCGGAGCCGGCCAATGATTTGGCGATGATATTGGCCATTGCCTCGGCTGCGACCGGGCAGCCGGTGAAAGAGAAGGTGGCGGCGATCGGCGAAGTGGGGCTGACGGGCGAAGTGAGAATGGTTTCCCAGCTGGAAAGAAGAGCGGCGGAATGCGCAAAGATGGGATTTACGACGCTGTTGGTGCCAAACGAGGCGCTGCGCTCGGCGCATAAACCCAAGGGGATAAAGCTTGTGGGCGTGAACAGCGCGGCGGAAGCGCTGATTTTGGGATTGGAGAGAAAAGAGACGAAAAAACAGCCGGAAAATTGACAACCAATCCGTTATAAAGTATCATTAAAATTACACCATTTAGTACCGAAGAGGAGGGAATGCTGTGTTTGAAATTGGCGACCGGGTGGCATATCCGATGCATGGGGCAGGGGTAGTTGAGCTGATTGAAGAGAAAGAAATCTTAGGTAAGCTCCAAAGTTATTATGTGCTCAGGTTCGCCTTGGGCGGCATGAAGGTGATGGTGCCGGTGAACGGGAAAGACGTGGGCTTGCGGGCGATTATTTCCAAAGAAGAAGGGCAGGCCGTATTGGAGTTTCTTTCCCAGCCATGCGAAGAAGAATGCGACAACTGGAACCGCAGATATAGAGAAAACCTGGAAAAGATGCGGACGGGAAGCATTTTTGACACAGCGGAAGTGGTGCGCGCGTTGATACACAGGGACAGGACAAAGGGCCTGTCTACCGGGGAAAAGAAGATGCTGGCCTCTGCAAAGCAGATTTTGGCAAGCGAATTGATTCTCTCGCTGGATTTGGAAGAAGAGCAGGTGCTTTTGCGTATCGAGCAGGCGGTATAACACCGCGGCTTTGGATATGGAATTAAAAAAGAGAGGAGGTGGAAAAGAATGAAAAAGATACTTCGGTTTGGGTTTTCCTTACTGATGGGGGCTGTGTGTATCGGGATTTGGACTTTGATTATCGGCATGTTAAACCGGATGCAACTGGTGGACATATATGCCGTTGTTTCGCAGACGATGATCGCAAGCATTTTTATCGGCGTGGGCGTAGTGGGCGCATTGATCGGATTTATTTTTTACCCTTCGATTGTGCGCAGCATTGCCAAAGGCATGAAACGCGCGGAAGCAAAGCTTTCGCAACTGCCGATGCAGGATGTGTTATCCGGTATTTTGGGTTTGATCATCGGGCTGGTTCTTGCACTATTACTTTCTACTCTTATTAACCGCATTCCTATCCCATGGCTCTCGATGCTGCTTTCCGTGATGGTGTATGTTTTGCTGGGCTATCTGGGGGTGGCAGTGGCTGTGCGACGAAAGTCTGAACTGGGCGGCATTGTGGCCAAGATGACGGAACACAGCGAAGAGCCGGAGGAGAATGAGGAAGAGAGCACGCCGCGCGGGCTTACGGTGACCAAGGCGCGAAAGAAAAACGAAAGGCAAAAAGCGCCGGCACCGAAGATATTGGATACCTCCGTGATTATAGACGGCCGGGTGGCGGCGGTGGCAAACGCAGGGTTTTTGGAAGGAAAGATTATCGTGCCCGCGTTTGTTTTGCAGGAGCTTCGCCATATTGCGGACTCTTCCGACGCCCTAAGGCGCCAGAGAGGGCGCAGGGGGCTGGATATTCTGCATCAGATGCAGGAGGACACGGAACGCGTGGTTGTGGTTGAAAAGGAGTATGAGAACACGGAAGTGGACGAACAGCTCATTCTCCTGGCCAAAGAGATGAAAGGAAAGATCGTTACCAACGATTTTAACCTGAACAAGGTGGCCACGGTGAAGGGCGTCGAGGTGCTGAACATCAACGAATTGGCAAGCTCGATGAAACCGGCCGTGATGCCGGGCGAGGACCTGCTGTTGCAGATTGTGCGCGAAGGGACAGAACCGGGCCAGGGCGTGGCCTATTTGGAAGACGGCACGATGGTCGTTGTGGACAGCGGCGCATCGTATATAGGTAGCACCGCCTCGGTGTATGTGACATCCGTGCTGCAGACCGCAGCAGGGCGTATGGTGTTTGCCAAAGCAAATGAATAACAGAGAAAAAGGCCGTACGCCAAGGGTGTACGGCCTTTGTTTTTTGGATAAACACGAAAAATGACAAAAAATCGTCAATCGGCTGCAAGCCGTTGACGATAGAGACAAACTATGATAAAGTTATAAATTGCACAAGTATTCCCGCGATGAACAGGAAAAACATGAAAAAAGGAAAGTAAAAACTTCCTTTTTGTAAAGCTATTGTACAGCGCAGCCATGCAAAATGCAAGAGCAAAAACAAACCTGTATCGTCGGATGAATAGAAAGCATAAATAAAGGATTGGGAGTGAAGCATCGATGGTTCATGAAATCCTTCTGGGCAACAGAAAGAAAATGAGCTTTTCACGCATCGACGAAGTTCTGGAGATGCCGAACCTGATTGAGATCCAAAAAGAATCTTACCGCAAATTTGTGGAAGAGGGCCTCAAAGAAGTGTTTGACGACATTTCCCCTATCACCGGGTACGGAGACAACCTGGTGTTGGAATTTGTGGACTATACACTGGAAAACAACCCCAAATATTCGGTGGAAGAGTGTAAAGAACGAGATGTGAACTATGCAGCTCCGCTGCGTGTGACGGTTCGTTTGATCAACAGAGAAACGGGCGAAGTGAAAGAACAGGAAGTGTTTATGGGCGACTTCCCCCTGATGACGGATACCGGCACGTTTATCATCAACGGGGCAGAGCGCGTTATTGTAAGCCAGCTGGTTCGCTCTCCGGGCGCATATTACAATATGGAAACGGACAAGATGGGCAAACAGCTCTTCTCCGCGACCATCATTCCCAACCGCGGCGCCTGGCTGGAATATGAAACGGACGGCAACGATGTGATGTGGGTGCGCGTAGACCGCACGAGAAAGCTGCCGGCTACGGTATTGATGCGGGCGCTGGGCTGCGGCACGGACGAAGAGATTTTAGCCAAGTTTGGCGAAGAAAAGCTGATCATCGATACCATCCGCAAAGACAGCGCGAAAACGGATCCGGAGGGCGTCATTGAAATTTACAAGCGTTTGCGCCCGGGTGAACCGCCGACGGAGGAAAGCGCACGCTCTTTGTTTAATTCTTTGATGTTTGACGCACGTCGCTATGATTTGGCGCGCGTGGGCCGATATAAAATCAACAAAAAGCTGAGCCTGGCGGATCGTTTGGCCGGACAGACGCTGGCTGCGGATGTGATCAATCCCTATACCGGAGAGATCATGGCAGTGGCGGGCCAGCAGATTGACCGGGACGAAGCGGTGCGTTTGCAGGCAGCCGGCATCAACGAAGCGGAAATTGTGGTGGAAGACGGCACGCTGAAGGTCTTTGGCAACAACTTTGTGGATTTGACGCCGTTTGTGGACTTTGATTTGAAGGAAATCGGGATCAATGAAAAGGCGCACTTCCCGACGTTTATGGAAATTTTGAACAGCAAGGAAACCTGGGAAGAGGGCGAATTGCGCAGAGAGATGGCCAATCGTGTGCATGATCTTTTGCCAAAGCACATTCACCCGGACGACATCATGGCTTCCATGAACTATATGATCTGCCTGTATCACGGCGTGGGACGCACGGATGATATTGACCACCTGGGCAACCGCCGTCTGCGCTGCGTGGGCGAATTGCTGCAAAACCAGATTCGCGTGGGCTTATCGCGCTTGGAGCGCGTGGTGCGCGAACGGATGAGCATTCAGGATATGGATGTGGCAACGCCGAGCAATTTGATTAACATTCGCCCGGTATCGGCGGCGATTAAAGAATTTTTCGGCAGCAGCCAGCTGAGCCAATTTATGGACCAGACAAACCTGCTGGCGGAATTGACGCATAAGCGCCGTCTGTCTGCCTTGGGACCGGGCGGCTTGAACCGCGAACGCGCCAGCTTTGAAGTGCGTGACGTACACCATTCGCACTATGGCCGTATGTGCCCGATTGAAACGCCTGAAGGCCCGAACATCGGGTTGATCGGCTCTTTGGCAACGTATGCGCGGGTAAATGAATATGGATTTATCGAAACGCCGTATCGAAAGGTAATTCACGGAGAAGGCGTGGTTACCGACGAGGTTGTATACATTACGGCGGACGAAGAGGACAATTATGTGGTGGCGCAGGCCAACGAATCTGTGGATGAAAACGGTAGATTTACGCATGACCGCGTAACCAGCCGTTTCCGTAAGGAGATTAACGAATTCCCGCGCGAACAGATTGACCTGATGGACGTTTCGCCGAAACAGCTGGTTTCCGTGGCGACGGCGATGATTCCGTTTTTGGAAAACGACGACGCAAACCGCGCGTTGATGGGTTCCAACATGCAGCGCCAGGCCGTGCCGCTGTTGAATCCGCAGGTGCCGGTGGTAGGAACGGGCATGGAATACAAGGCCGCCCACGACTCCGGCATGGTGGTATTGAGCAAACGCGACGGCGTGGCCAAAGTGGTTACGGCGGATGAAATTGTCATTGAAGGGGACGACGGCGAAGTCGACCGCTTTAAACTGATTAAATATAAGCGCTCCAACCAGAACACCTGCATCAACCAGCGCCCGCTGATTACGGCAGGACAAAGGGTGAAAAAGGACCAGGCGTTGGCGGACGGGCCGTCCACCAGCCAGGGGGAAATTGCGCTGGGCCGCAACATCCTGATCGGCTTTTTGCCGTGGGAAGGCTATAACTACGAAGACGCTATGCTGATCAGCGAAAAGATGGTAAAAGAGGACGTATTTACCTCTATCCACATCGAGGAGCTGGAATGCGAAGCGCGCGATACCAAGCTGGGGCCGGAAGAGATTACCCGCGATATTCCCAACATCGGACCGGAAGGACTGAAAGACCTGGACGAAGAGGGCATTATCCGCGTGGGCGCCGAAGTGCATTCCGGAGATATTCTGGTAGGGAAAGTGACGCCGAAAGGCGAAACGGAACTGACCGCGGAAGAACGGTTGCTGCGCGCGATCTTTGGCGAAAAGGCAAGGGAAGTACGCGATACATCGCTGCGTGTGCCGCACGGCGAAGGCGGTATTGTGGTGGATGTGAAGATCTTTACGCGTGAAAATAAAGACGAACTGCCGGCCGGCGTGAACGAACTGGTGCGCGTGTACATTGCACAAAAGCGTAAGATCAGCGTGGGCGACAAAATGGCAGGCCGTCACGGAAACAAGGGCGTTATCTCCCGGATTTTGCCGGAAGAGGATATGCCGTTTATGCCGGACGGGACACCGCTGGAAATCGTGTTGAACCCGCTGGGCGTGCCGAGCCGTATGAATATCGGGCAGGTATTGGAAACGCACTTGGGCTTGGCGGCCAAAGCGCTGGGCTTTGAAGTGGCGACCTCGGTATTTGACGGGGCAACGGAAGAAGAGATTCAGGAACTGCTGGTTAAAGCCGGTTATCCGGCAGACGGCAAGATTGAACTGCGCGACGGGCGCAGTGGCGAGCCGTTTGAAAACCCGGTAACGGTGGGTTATATGTACATCTTAAAGCTCCACCATTTGGTGGACGAAAAGATTCACGCACGTTCTACCGGCCCGTATTCTCTGGTAACGCAGCAGCCGCTGGGCGGGAAAGCGCAGTTTGGCGGACAGCGTTTTGGTGAAATGGAAGTATGGGCGCTGGAAGCATACGGCGCGGCGCACACGCTGCAGGAAATTCTGACAGTGAAGAGCGACGACGTGGTAGGCCGCGTGAAAACATACGAAGCGATCATCAAAGGGGAAAACATTCCCGAACCGGGCATTCCGGAATCGTTCAAGGTATTGATCAAAGAGCTGCAAAGCTTGGCGCTGGATATTAAAGTGCTCAATGAAAACCATGAGGAAATTAAGATCCGCGAATCGGCGGAAGAGGAAATGGAGCTGATGGATCGCCAGGATCAGGTGCGCAGAAACGCGCTGCTGCAAAGCGTGGACTTTGCGCAGGCAGCCGACCACAGCGCAGACGGCGATTTGGCGGACGACCTGGACGAAAAGGAAACGCACGGCGGCGATGCATTTGATATTGCGGGCGTGCATGAAATTGAACTGGATGATGATCTGCTGGGGTTTGATGACGCCTTTGCAGACCTGGATGATGAAGAATAAGCTGTTTTGTACTGTTTAGGATAGATTTGGAGGTTGGCGCTTCATGGTAGAACTCAACAACTTTGATAGCATACAAATTGGCCTGGCTTCTCCGGAACAGATCTTAACCTGGTCTCACGGGGAAGTGAGAAAGCCGGAAACCATCAACTACCGGACACTGAAGCCGGAAAAGGACGGGCTGTTTTGCGAACGCATTTTCGGACCGACGAAAGACTGGGAATGCCACTGCGGAAAATATAAGCGCGTGCGTTACAAGGGCATGGTTTGCGATAAGTGCGGGGTGGAAATCACCCGGGCAAAGGTGCGGCGCGAGCGTATGGGCCACATTACGCTGGCGGCCCCGGTAAGCCATATTTGGTATTTCAAAGGGATTCCCAGCCGCATGGGTTTGCTGCTGGATATGTCGCCGAGATCGCTGGAAAGGGTATTGTATTTTGCGGCGTATGTGGTGCTGGATCCCGGCAACACAAACCTGACGTATAAGCAGGTGATCAACGACAAAGAACTGCGCGAAGCAGAAGAAAAATACGGAAGAGACGCGTTCCGTGTCGGCATGGGCGCAGAGAGCGTAAAAGAACTGCTCAAAGCAGTGGATTTGGACGCGACGAGCGAACAACTGAAAAAGGAAGTCAATGATTTTTCCGGGCAGAAACGCCTGCGCGCCATCAAACGGCTGGAGGTTGTGGAAGCGTTCCGCAAATCCCACAACAAACCGGAATGGATTATTTTGGATGTGGTGCCGGTAATTCCGCCGGAACTGCGCCCGATGGTACAGCTGGACGGCGGACGGTTTGCCACCAGCGACTTGAACGATTTGTATCGCCGGGTGATCAACCGCAACAACCGTTTGAAACGCTTATTGGAACTCAAAGCGCCGGACATCATTGTGCGCAATGAAAAACGCATGCTGCAAGAGGCAGTAGACGCTTTGATCGACAACGGTCGCAGAGGACGGCCGGTGACAGGCCCGGGCAACCGGCCGCTGAAATCGCTTTCCGATTTGCTGCGAGGCAAACAGGGCCGTTTTCGCCAGAACCTGCTGGGCAAGCGTGTTGATTATTCCGGCCGTAGCGTAATCGTGGTTGGCCCGGAGCTGAAAATGTATCAATGCGGGTTGCCGAAGGAAATGGCGCTGGAACTGTTTAAGCCGTTTGTATTGAAAAAACTGGTGCAGGAAAACCACAGCCACAACGTGCGCCAGGCGAAAAAACTGGTGGAACGTTCTGACAGCAGGGTGTGGGATGTATTGGAAGATATCATCAAAGAACATCCGGTGCTTTTGAACCGCGCTCCCACGCTGCACAGGCTGGGCATTCAGGCTTTTGAGCCGGTGCTGGTGGAAGGCCGCGCGCTGAAGATTCACCCGCTGGTGTGTACGGCCTACAACGCGGACTTTGACGGCGACCAGATGGCCGTGCATATTCCGCTGTCTGTGGAAGCACAGGCGGAAGCAAGATTTTTGATGTTGTCTGTAAACAACATGCTGAAACCCCAGGACGGGAAACCGGTTGTTTCCCCGACGCAGGACATGGTTATGGGCATGTATTATCTGACGCTGATTCAGCCTGGCGCAAAGGGCGAAGGCTCTATCTTTGCGGACGAAGATGAAGCGATTATGGCGTATCAATTGGGCTATGTGTCCTTGCAGGCGAAGGTGAAAGTGCGCCGCACGGGCACGTTTGACGGCGAACCGATTGCAAAGACGATTGATACGACGGTGGGCCGTGTGATTTTGAACCAGAGCATTCCGCAGAACCTGGGGTATGTGGACAGGACGGACAAAGAGCATTGCCTGGATTTGGAAATCGAATTTACGGTGGACAAAAAGCAGCTTTCCAAGATCATCGAACGCTGCTTCCAGCGGTATGATACGACAAGAACGGCGACGATGCTGGATGAAATCAAGCGTTTGGGCTTTATGTATTCCACAAGAGGCGCCATTACGGTCAGCGTTTCGGACATGACGGTGCCGAAAGAAAAACCGGCGCTGCTGGCCAAGGCGGATGAGCAGGTTTCCAAAGTGCAGAGCCTGTATAACCGCGGGCTATTGAGCAATGCAGAACGCGAAAAAGAGGTTATCAGCATTTGGGACCGCACGACCAAAGAGGTAACGGAAGCCTTGATGAACGGGCTGGATGAATTCAACCCGATTTACATGATGGCAACGTCCGGTGCGCGTGGTAGCACAAACCAGATTCGTCAGCTGGCGGGCATGCGCGGCTTGATGGCCGATCCTTCCGGTAAGATCATCGAATTGCCGATTCGCGCAAACTTCCGTGACGGCTTGACGGTGTTGGAATTCTTTATCTCCAGCCACGGCGCGCGGAAAGGGTTGGCGGATACGGCGCTTCGTACGGCGGACTCGGGGTATCTGACCCGCCGTCTGGTAGACGTTTCACAGGACGTGATTGTGCGCGAGGACGACTGTTTTGCCGCGGCGGGCGAGCCGATTCGCGGGATTACGGTAAGCGATATTAAAAACGGCAACGAGATCATCGAGCCGTTGGTAGACCGTTTGGTAGGACGGACCAGCGTGGAAACGGTGGTGCATCCGGAAACGGGCGAAGTGTTGGTGGAAGCCAACGAGATGATCAGCCAGGATGCGGCCAACGCCATTGTGGACGCCGGAATTGAAGAAGTGCAGGTGCGCAGCGTATTGACCTGCCGCGCCAAACACGGCGTTTGCAGCAAATGCTACGGCGCGAACCTTGCAAACGGACAGCCGGTGAACATCGGCGAAGCGGTGGGGATCATCGCGGCACAGTCTATCGGCGAACCCGGTACACAGCTGACGATGCGTACCTTCCATACCGGCGGCGTGGCCAGCGCGGAGGATATTACCCAAGGTTTGCCGCGTGTAGAAGAATTGTTTGAAGCGCGTAAGCCGAAAGGCTTGGCGGTGATTACCGAGATTTCCGGCAAGGTGAGCATTCAGGAGAACAAGAAAAAGCGCGAAGTGATCGTGACAAACGATGACGGAGAAAGCGAAACCTATCTGATTCCGTTCGGTTCCAGGCTGAAAGTGCGCGAAGGCGATGTGCTGGAAGCAGGACAGGAGCTGACGGAAGGGCCTGTGAACCCGCATGATATTTTGAAGATCAAGGGCATTAAGGGTGTACAGAATTATCTGGCGCGCGAAGTGCAGGCGGTATACCGTTTGCAGGGCGTGGAAATCAACGACAAGCACATTGAAGTAATCGTGCGTCAAATGCTGCGCAAGGTAAAAATCGAAAGCGCGGGAGATACCGATTTGCTGCCGGGCGAAATGGTGGATGTGCACCGTTTTGAAGCGGAAAACGAACGCGTGATTCAGGAAGGCGACCAGACGGCAAGCGCCAAATATGTGCTGCTGGGGATTACCAAAGCTTCGTTGGCCACGGACAGCTTCCTGTCGGCGGCTTCTTTCCAGGAGACCACAAGGGTGTTGACCGAAGCTGCGATCAAGGGCAAAACCGACCCGCTGCTGGGCTTGAAAGAAAACGTTATCATCGGCAAGCTGATTCCGGCGGGCACGGGCTTGAAGCGGTATCGTGATTTGGAGATTAAGCGTGAAAATACGCGGGATTACACAAATGATCTGTTGTATTCCGATGACGATGATGCGCCGCTGTTTATGGACGCAAACGGAGACGGTTTTATCGATATGGACCTGGATGACCTGAATCTGTAAAACAGAAAAAATAGGGGGGCCTTAGATGGCACTGGTTCGTGAACTAGAAGATCACGGGTGTGACTTAAAAGCATCCGTCATTTGCAAATATACAAAGCAGGAAGTGCAGCGCTGCAACGCATGCGAATATAAATCGTTGACGGATGAGCAGCGAAAACAGGTGGTTATAGATTACTATCTGGAACAGGGCCTGCTGGATGAATATCCGATTGATTTAAAAAATGAGGAAGGGACGTGTGCCTTGTGTCGCAAAAATGCGAACAAGGCAACGACCCAGACCTATGCGAAGATTACCAACAAATGCATGGACGTGCGCAAAGACCTGGTGGACAGCGGGGAAAAGATCAACGGCGGAGAAATTGCCATTGAAATTCCCACCTGCCAGGCATGCAAGGAAAACGTGCGCAAGGCAAAATGGATTCGCAAGGCATGGATGGTTGTGTGTGTGATATTGGCGTTTGTGGCAACGGCGCTGATCAACATTTCCATGCCGAAGGGCGAAGGCGTCAGCGGCGGAATGATGTCGTTTGGGATCTTTGCCGCCTGTTGTTTGGTGAGTTTTGGCGTGTATTATATCGGCGTTAAGACGATTTTGAAAAACATCGGCAGCAAGACGTATTTGCAGATTCTGGACATTCCGGCGCTGGCAAAGCTGAAGGATAAAGACTGGTATGTGCGCGGGATGAACTGGATGAAAGCCACAATTTTTGCGGAGATGCCGGAAGACCTGGTGGATACAAGGGTTACGTTTAACCAGATGGTGCACGGAAACCCGAAGAAAACAAAGAAAAACAAGAACAAAAGAGCGTTGACACGCTAAATCACTTTTGCTAGAATATTCTAGTGTCCGTCTAGGGGCGTTTTTTAGGGAGTTTTACAGGAAAATGCAACAAATTCTAGACACACAGACTTGCGTTATCGGCACAAGACAGGTCATGCGCGCCTTGGAACAGCGCACATTGGCCCGGGCGATGCTGGCCCAGGATGCCGATTCGGCGCTAAAGAACAAATTGACCGCTGCACTGGACCGGGCAGGGGTTCCGTTTGAATGGGTTTCTTCGATGAAACATTTGGGGAAACAATGCGGGATCAATGTGGGGGCCGCTGTGGTGGGCATACTCAAAACTGCGTAAAATCCCTTCTGGGTTGCTAGGGATTTATAGCTACTTATGACCCCTTTGGGGAAGGAGGATCTCAATGCCTACAATCAATCAATTGGTGCGTAAAGGCAGAAAAAAGGTGGAGTATAAATCCAATGCTCCGATCTTGAAACAGTGTCCGCAGCGCCGTGGCGTGTGCACCGCTGTTCGTACCATGACGCCGAAAAAACCGAACTCTGCATTGCGTAAGATCGCGCGTGTGCGTTTGACCAATGGCATGGAAGGTACATGCTATATTCCTGGCATCGGCCATAACCTGCAGGAGCACTCCGCTGTTTTGATCAGGGGCGGCAGGGTAAAAGACTTGCCGGGTGTTCGTTACCACATTGTCCGTGGCGCGCTGGATACGGCGGGCGTTGCAAACCGCAAGCAGTCCCGTTCTTTGTATGGCGCAAAACGCGGCAAAAAATCGTAAACACCGAATTGACAAAAAAGTGAATAGCGGCCGCTTAAAAGCGGCATAAATACGAGGAGGTAAAACCATGGCAAGACGTGGGAATATCCCCAAGCGCGAAGTGCTGGCCGATCCGATTTACAACAGCACGGTGATCACAAAGCTGATCAACCAAGTGATGCAGGACGGAAAACGCGGCGTAGCACAGAAATGTGTATATGATGCGCTTGACATTATCAAAGAAAAAACAGGACGCGACGCAATGGATGTGTTCGCCGAATGCATGGAAAATATCAAACCCCAATTGGAAGTAAAAGCCCGCCGTGTGGGCGGCGCCACCTATCAGGTGCCGATTGAAATCCGCCCGGAACGCCGCCAGACGCTGGCCATCCGCTGGCTGGTGATGTTCTCTCGCCAGAGAGGCGAGAAGACCATGCGTGAACGCTTGAGCTCCGAAATTATGGATGCGGCAAACGGAAACGGCAGCACGGTGAAACGTCGCGAAGACATGCACCGCATGGCAGAAGCGAACAAGGCATTTGCCCACTATCGCTGGTAAATTTGAAACGAAAAAGACCGAAGATTGCCTATTCCCCCGCCTTGGGGGAATTCTGGCACTCTTTATCAATTCCTATGGAAGGAGGGAGAACGCGTGGCTAGACAATATTCGCTTGAAAATACGCGGAACATCGGGATTATGGCGCACATTGACGCCGGCAAGACCACCACTACGGAACGCATTCTCTTCTATACAGGTAAAACACATAAGATTGGCGAAGTGCATGAAGGCGCAGCCACCATGGACTTTATGGTTCAGGAGCAGGAACGCGGGATTACGATTCAGTCCGCGGCAACGACCTGTTTTTGGAAGGGAAAACGGATCAATATCATAGACACTCCCGGGCACGTTGACTTTACGGTAGAAGTGGAACGTTCGCTGCGCGTGCTGGACGGCACGGTGGCGGTGTTCTGCGCAAAAGGCGGCGTGGAACCCCAGAGTGAAACGGTATGGCGCCAGGCGGAAACCTACGGCGTACCGCGCATGGCGTATGTGAACAAGATGGATATCTTGGGCGCAGACTTTTACAATGTAGTGCAGATGATGAAGGATCGCCTGGGCGCAAACCCGGTTCCGATTCAGCTGCCGATCGGTTCGGAAGCGGACTTTGTAGGCATTGTGGACCTGGTGGAAAACAATGCGGTTTACTATGATGACGAAGGCCATCCGACGGTGAAAGAAATTCCGGAAGATATGGCAGATCAGGCGGAAGAATATCGTATGGCGCTGATTGAGGCGGCGGCGGAAACTTCCGAAGAGCTGTTGGAAAAATATTTGGGCGGCGAAGATTTGACCCGCGATGAGATCATTGCGGCGATTCGTAAGGCGACCATCGCAGGCGAACTGGTGCCGGTATGTTGCGGCACGAGCTATCGCAACAAGGGTGTACAGGCCCTGTTGGATGCGATTGTAGACTTCATGCCGTCTCCGTTGGATATTCCTCCGGCCAAAGGTACGGATGTGGATGATCCGGAAATCGAGCTGGAACGCGAAGCGGACGATAACGGCCCGTTTGCCGCACTGGCCTTTAAGATTGTATCCGACCCGTTTGTAGGGAAACTGGCGTATGTGCGTGTGTACTCCGGTACGCTGAAATCCGGCAGCTACGTTTACAACTCCACCAAAGGAAAGCGCGAACGTGTAGGCCGTATCATGCAGATGCACGCAAACCACAGAGAAGAAATCGATCAGGTATATGCCGGCGACATTGCCGCCATCGTAGGCTTGAAAGATACTTCCACGGGCGATACGCTGTGTGATGAAAACAATGAAATCATCCTGGAATCCATGGAATTCCCGGAACCGGTTATTCAGGTAGCCATTGAGCCCAAGACCAAAGCCGGACAGGAAAAGATGTCCATTGCGCTGGGCAAACTGGCAGAAGAGGACCCGACGTTCCGTGCGTATACCGATCAGGAAACCGGGCAGACCATCATCGCCGGCATGGGCGAACTGCATTTGGATATCATCGTAGACCGTTTGCTGAGGGAATTCAAAGTGGAAGCCAACATCGGTAATCCGCAGGTTTCTTACAGAGAAGCCATCACCAAGAAAGTGCGTCAGGAAAGCAAATACGCCCGTCAGTCCGGTGGCCGCGGTCAGTATGGCCATTGTATTGTGGAATTCGAGCCGTTGGAACCGGGTTCCGGCTATGAATTTGTCAACGCAACGGTAGGCGGCAGCATTCCGAAAGAATACATTGCCCCGATTGACCAGGGTATTCGCGAAGCAGCGCAGAGCGGTGTATTGGCCGGATACGAAGTGATGGACTTCAGAGCCACGGTTGTGGATGGTTCTTACCATGAAGTTGACTCCTCTGAAATGGCATTTAAGATCGCCGGTTCTATGGCGTTTAAAGAAGGTATGGCTAAGGCCGGCCCGGTATTGCTGGAACCCATGATGAAAACCGAAATTGTGATTCCGGAAGAATACATGGGCGATGTTATGGGCAACTTGACCGCCCGTCGCGGACGCATCGAAGGGATGGAAGCGCGCGGCAACGGCCAGGTGATCCGTGCGATGGTGCCGTTGAGCGAAATGTTCGGATATGCAACCGACCTGCGCAGCACGACGCAGGGCCGCGGCGTGTTTACGATGCAGTTCTCTCATTATGAAGAAGCACCGAAATTTGTGCTGGAAAAAGTGACGCACAAAGCATAACTGAAAAAATACTCATTGTGAGTTGAGTAAAAGTATTAATAAAGGAGAATACAAAAATGGCGAAGGGAAAATTTGAACGGACAAAACCGCATGTAAATATCGGGACGATTG
>CAJJKN010000008.1 GCA_905188085.1 uncultured Bacillota bacterium | reverse complement strand
ATTGCGGTTTGCAATTCGTGAAGGCGGCAGAACGGTAGGGGCCGGCGTAGTAACGAGTATCATCGAATAAGGGAAAAGAGAAAGGACCGCACAAAGCGGTCCTTTTTTTGTATAAAAATTATACAGGATATAGGGGTTATGAAAGATGAGATTGTACGGAATTTTCATACGGAAAAAATATGGCTTAGAAAGATAGGAAATAATGAAATCCGATTCATGCGGGTTTATGAAAAAAGTAGAAATGCAAGGAGAGGGAGATAGGGTATTAGAAAATTTATGAAAAATTCTATACTTTTCTTATACAAAACATTTTCTATGGAACAAGAAAACATGGATTATTTATAAAAAACCGAAAATAGAATTATTAAATCATTACACTACACAGTTGAGATTGTTTCCATTTTTTGAAGGAAAAGTTTTGAAGTTGTTTGTTCCAATATTATTTTTTATCAAAATAGTTTAAGAGACTATAGATAATATCCTTTTCTTTTCTCCCCAGATCACTAATATCAATTTGCTCTTTTGCATCTATCCCTAATAAATAATCTGTTGATACCTTGAACAGAGAGGACAATTCAACGATGTATCTTGTTGAGGGTACGCTGATGCCGATCTCCCAAGCGTTTATGGCAGACCGAGACAACCCTAATCTTTTGGCTAACGCTGTTTGTGTAAATCCGTTTTTCTCCCGAAGCTCTTTGATCCGTTCGCAAATCATAAGATAACCTCTTTCCTGTGTTCTTCCCTAAGAAAATTTTATCTTGTCCAAGATGATATTTAATTATCAAGAATGATTATTTTAGATTGACAAAATAAAACAGATTATTCTATAATCTAAGAAAACGAAGCGAATGTTTGAGGGACAAAAGGGGTCGTTTTTCTTGTTAAGGAATGTGGAAAGGGAAATTGCCTCCGGTGTTGTTTTAAGGGGAACGAACCAGGACGTAAGGGGACGCTGTGATATATCAAGGGGGTGAGTTTTGGTTATCTGGGTAAGGGGAATGAGCTTATATACAAAAACGAATGGAATAGGAAAGGAAAAACGCAACAAAGGGTTTCGGTTGCTTTAAGGAGGTTTGCAAAATGGAAGAAACCATGCAATCAAAATTATCTTTGAGAGATAGAATCAAAGAACGGTGGAAAAATTTAAATGAAAAATTGCGAGTGGGAAAGGACAAGAAAAAAATATTATACATAGGAATTTCTATTGTAGTTTTAATAATTGGATTGTGTCTACTAGCAATATTGGGCACATCAACCCCTGCCCCCAGAACAGAAGATGAAATCAAAACAAAGGCACTTATGGAGGCTATTGCTACTAAATATGATGAGTCATATGGAGACGGAGGTTTTAACTGGTATGTTGAATATCGTAAAGATGGTATTGCTGTAATTTGTCAATCTGAAAAAATAGAGACTTCCGTATTGAAAAATGCAGACGAAACGGAAAGACAAAATTTTTGGGAGAGTTATATAGACCTTGGGGAAACATTTTCAAAAGGGTTTTATAGCAATCTAAAGAGCAACTTGTATAAGTTAGGCGTAGAGAAATTACCTGTGCCAATTTATTATCATTTTGTAGATCGATACAAAAATGATTGTCTTGTTTATAAAGATGGCGAAATTATTTATTCTAGATATTAACAGGACACGGTTACAAATGAATGGGAGGATATAAAAAGTGAAAAAATTATTTGGGTTATTTCTCGTTTGTTTAACACTTATTTCTATAACGGCATGTTCTGGTGGGGCGAAAAAACCAGAGGAAGCGTTTCTAGACGAATTGTCACATTGTATTACAGAAGAATACAAGACAAATAAATTGGATTTTAAAAACATGCAGAGTACATCACAATATGAATATAAAAAATTATCAAAATATGTATTCGATGAAAATGGCAATAGACGCTATGAAGAATGGTCGGATATTAGTTTCTTTGTTTTGGCAGAAATGTATTTGGGGATTTTGGAAAAGGAGCCTAGTTATATAGGGTATTTGGATAAAATGCAGTATTTAGGTTTTTTTGTCAAAATATATGGATTAGAATTTGATAAAAAATATTGTGATGAAATTAAAAAACATATCCAAGTATATTATGACGCACATGATTTGTTGTCATCTTATTAATCACAAAACAAATAAGGAGGAAAAACAATGAGAAGCATTTTGGACTGGATTTTGTATATTATAGGGGGGATATCCCTTTTGGCAGGGCTGTTAATGTCCGGTGATACATATGGTTATAGTGGTCTTTATGGCTCGGCATTGGTCTCTTCAGGCATATCAACGATTATTGCAGGGGCGTTTGCCTCGGTTATCATCGGATTGCCAAAAAGCATTGTTGAGCAATTCAAGATTGAAAAAATGCTGGAAAAAAGAGAGCAAGAAGCGAAAGAAAAAAGGGAACAATAATAGAAAGAATGTAAGGCAAAGGAGGGCGCAGGCCCTCTTTTTGTTTTAGAGCATGGAATCATTTTTGGCTTTGTAAATTAAACCAAAAAACAAAACAAATTTGAAAAACAGGGCAAGATGTGTTACTATAAAATTGCTTGGAAAATTTTTATAAATCACTTTTTATTGTTTTTTATTTACAAAATATATTTTTGCGCTTTTACACATACGAAATAAAATTAAATAGCGGGCTGAAAATAGGGACGTTTTCTTGTTGTATAAAAAATTAAGGGCAGATGTGCTGCCTTTAACAGATAAACAAAAAAGGAGAGAAGAGATGAAGACATTTTCCAACTTCAGATTCCACATGTACACGGAGATGCTTTTTGGCAAGGACACCGAAAAAGAAGTGGCCAATATGATTAAAAAGCACGGCGGCACAAAGGTAATGTTTGTATACGGCGGCGGCAGCATCAAACGCAGCGGCCTGTATGACAGAGTGGTAGACAGCCTGAAACAGGGCGGCATTGACTTTGTGGAGCTGGGCGGCGTAAAAGCCAATCCGCTTCGTTCGCTGGTGGAAACCGGGTTGAAAAAAGCGCAGGAAGAAAAGGTGGACTTTATGCTGGCCGTGGGCGGCGGATCCACGATTGATACCGCCAAAGCCATTGCGCTGGGCTTGGCCAACGACGGCGAATATTGGCAGTTTTACAATGGCGTGATGGCGGAAAAGATGATCCCGGTGGGCACGATCCACACCATTTCCGCGGCGGGCAGCGAAACCAGCGGCTCTTCGGTCATTGTGGACGATATTGATACCAAGAAAAAATATGGGTTTATGAACGATGTTTGCAGGCCGGTGTTTGCCATTATGAACCCGGAACTGACCTATACGGTATCCAAATACCAGACCGGCAGCGGCACGGCGGACATTTTCGCCCATACCTATATGAGATATTTGACCGCAGATGCCAGCTATCTGTGCGACCAGTATTGTGCGGGTACGCTGAAAACCGTAATTAAATACGGGCCGATCGCGGTGAACGACCCGACCAATTATGAAGCGCGTGCCGAACTGATGTTGGCCGGCTCCTTTGCACACAATGATTTGACGAGCATCGGCCGTTCCGGCATGCCCAAAGGCGGGGAACACGGCTTGGAAGTGCAGATGAGCGGCATGTATGATACGCCGCACGGCGCAGGGCTGGCCGTAGTGATGCCGGCGATGCTGATGTATATCTTAAACCACGGCACGGAAGAACAGGCAGCGCGCGTGGCGCAGATGGCGGTGGACGTGTTTGAAGTAGACGCCGACTATGCGGACATGAGAGGCGTGGCGCTGGAAGGCATTCGCCGGTTTAAGGAATGGATCCGCTCCATCGGAATGCCGCTGACGATTAAGGAACTGGGCATTGATCCCAAAGAGATTCCGAACATCATCGACGCAACGCTGCCGGGCGCAGACGACGCCGTGATGGGATTTGTTCGTATGGACAGAGCCGCGATGAAAGAAATTCTGGATTCCGTGGCAGAATAAGCAAAATAAGCGCAAAAGGCCGCAAAGCAGAAACGCTCTGCGGCTTTTTTGTATGCAAAATTTTCGGGAACCAGGGGGGAACGACAGAAACAGCAGGGGAAAAGCGAGGGTAAAAAGGGAAAAGGAAGCGGCCATGTCGGTTGTAAAACGGAAAGCAGAGCGGAGGATTGCCCCGGGCGGGGAAAGCCGGGGAGAGTCGAAGAAAACAGAGCAAAAGGGTGCGGAGCAACAAAAGCAACCGGTGGAAACGAGAAGAATGAAACGGGTACGGGTTTACAGACCGGATGAAAAAGAGGAGAACACAGACAAACCACAATTTGGCAAGGGAAAACGAGGGCACACCCATAAAACGGGCAGACAAACAAGACAAAGTACGCGGGAAACACGCGGAAAAGCAAAGAAAAACCGCGGGATAATATTAAGCAATGCAAAGGTGTAAAGAAAAGCGCGATTTGCGGTTGGCATATGCTTTGAAAAAACAAGACAGACAGGCAAGAAAGAAAATAAAAAGGGGGGGGAAGCAAAATAGGAGGGTTTGTATTGCCAAAGCCTGTGAAAAAGGATTGGAAGGGGAAAAAGATCGTTTGGTGGAAATTAAGGGGAAAGAGAATGAAAAGGGGAGAAAAAAGGACAGTTTGCAATAAAGGGCAAAGGAATGTTTCGGAAAACGGCAGATGTGATATAATAAAAAAAGTACAGAGAGGCGGGTGGTTTGGCCGAAACTCAAAACACTTGCCTGCGTGATGAAGCATTGAAAAGGGAATGGGGCGCTGTGCCGAATTTTGCACGTTTGCAACGCGGAGAACAGAGCAAATGCTCCTCCGCTTTAAGCCGGCGTAAAAATGGCAAAAAGCCTGTATGAAACGGGGAAAATTGCAAACAGGCCATTGACAGAACAGGGCATTTATGCTATTTTCAATAGGTAACCCCGCATTGGGGCTTTATTCATCATGTCGTGATTTTAAAACCGTGGAGGTGCAAATACAATGGCAGCTGGAAGCCGTGTAAAAGTTACGCTTGCTTGCACAGAATGCAAACAACGCAATTATGACACCATGAAGAACAAAAAGAATAACCCGGACCGTATTGAAGCAAACAAATACTGCAGATTCTGCAAAAAGCATACGCTGCACAAGGAAACCCGTTAACCCGCGAACTGTTTTGTGAGGATGTGAGACAACCTATGGCCAAGGACAAAAAAGCCAAGCAGCCCGAACCCAAAAAGGGAAAGGAAAAGAAACCTGCAAAAGCACCGAAACAGCGCGGCAGGTTTGCTCAGTTTTTCCGCGATATGGGTTCCGAACTTAAAAAAGCAACATGGCCGACCAAGCAGGAGCTGGCGAAATATACCGGCATTGTGCTGTTATTCATCTGTGCGCTTACCGTTGTCGTTGGGGTGATAGACCTCGGTCTTACAAAACTGTTGGCGCTCATTATCGGCTAAGGAGGTCTTTGATTTGAGCGATCACGTGCAAGGAGAAGGCAGCCAGATTCAGCCGCAGGGACGTCAGGAGACAACGGACCGGCCGATGTGGTATGTGGTGCATACTTACAGCGGATATGAAAACAAGGTGAAGGCCAATTTGGAAAAATCGGTGGAAAACCGCGGCATGCAGGATATGATCCTGGAAGTGAAAGTGCCGATGGAAGATTCCATCGAAGTGAAAAACGGCAAGAAAAAAACGGTATCGCGCAAGGTGTATCCCGGCTATGTGATGATCAAAATGTTTTTGACGGACGAAAGCTGGTATATCGTGCGCAACACCCGCGGCGTGACGGGCTTTGTGGGCCCGGGCAGCCGGCCGATTCCGCTGAGCGATGCGGAAGTGCGTATGACGGGCATTGAAAATGTTTCCATTGACATTGATGTGGAAGTGGGGCAAAATGTCACGATTACAAGCGGCCCGCTGGAAAATTTTGTGGGTGTGATCGAGGAAATCAACAAAGAGCGGCAAAAGCTCAAGGTTTCCGTTTCCATGTTTGGCCGGGATACCACGGTGGAACTGGATTTTGTGCAGGTTCACAAGATCTGACACATTTTATGTTACGAGCATAGACGCTTTTCGCGTTTGTTGCGTGGGAGGGGTGTCCCCCCGCTTTTACCACAATAGAATCAGGAGGTGCAACCATGGCTAAGAAGGTTGCCGGTTTTATCAAACTGCAAATTCCCGCAGGGAAAGCTACCCCTGCACCGCCGGTTGGCCCTGCATTGGGTCAGCATGGTGTGAACATCATGGGCTTCTGTAAGGAGTTTAACGAACGTACCGCAAAGGATGCGGGCTTGGTGATTCCCGTTGTGATCACGGTGTATGCCGACCGTTCGTTCTCGTTTATCACGAAGACCCCGCCCGCTGCTGTATTGATTAAAAAAGCATGTAACATTGAACATGCCAGCGGACGGCCGAACCGCGACAAAGTTGCGTCCATCACGCGTGCTCAGGTAGAAGAGATCGCGAAAACCAAGATGCCGGATTTGAACGCCGCGTCTTTGGAAGCGGCCATGAGCATGGTGGCCGGTACTGCCCGCAGCATGGGTATTACGGTAGAGGACTAAGCGCGAGAACGTGGGAGCAGGAAACTGCGCTATGACCACAAGGAGGAGAAACCATGAAACACGGTAAGAAATATACCGACAGCACAAAGCTGTTGGAAACAGGCAAACAGTACGATTTGAGCGAGGCTGTGGAGCTGGTAAAGCAGACGGCCAAAGCTAAATTTGACGAAACCATTGAGCTGTCCGTGCGTTTGGGTGTAGACCCGCGTCACGCGGATCAGCAGGTGCGCGGTGCGGTTGTATTGCCGCACGGTACCGGCAAAAAAGTGCGCGTTTTGGTATTCTGCAAAGCGGACAAAGAAGCGGAAGCACAGGCTGCCGGCGCAGATTTCATCGGCGGCGAAGAGATGATCGCCAAAATCCAGGAAGGCTGGCTGGACTTTGATGTGGCCGTTGCTACCCCGGATATGATGGGCCTGGTGGGCCGCGTTGCCAGAATTTTGGGACCCCGCGGCTTGATGCCGAACCCGAAATCCGGCACGGTAACCCCGGATGTGACCAAGGCTGTGAACGAAATTAAAGCCGGTAAAGTGGAATACCGCGTAGACCGCAGCTCTATCATCAATGTGCCGGTGGGCAAAGCTTCTTTTGAAGCGGCGCAGCTGGATGAAAACATCAGCGTGCTGATGGATGCAATTGTGAAAGCAAAGCCGGCTTCTGCCAAGGGCACCTATCTTAAGTCCGTAGCGATTTCCAGCACGATGGGCCCCGGCATCCGCCTGAATGCGCAGCGTTTCATCTAAACATTGACACACCTTGCATAAGGTGGTATACTCTTTAAGTCAAAATGAAATATTGGATTGCCGAAGACAGCTGGCGTGCAGTTTTGCACTTAATCACCGCCCGCCGAGGATGACCCAAAGATACAATCTCTTTTGATTTTGTGTGCTTTTGAGCCTCCGAAGCTGTTTCGGAGGCTTTTCTATTGGACAGGCGGAGGTGAAAAAGAGTGAAAGAAGCAATCTTGCAACAGAAACAGGGCATTGTGGAAGACATTAAAGCGAAGTTTGAAAACTGCCAAAGCGCTATTTTGATTGACTATCGTGGCCTGACTGTAGAAGAAGTGACGGATCTGCGTAATAAATTCCGCGAAGCAGGCGTTGAATACCGCGTTTTGAAAAACACGATGATTCGCCGCGCTGTGGATGCGCTGGGCATGGAAGGGTTGGATTCCGTATTGGAAGGCCCGACCGCTGTGGCTTTCGGCATGGAAGACGCTGTGGCCCCGGCAAAGATCATCAGCGAATTTATCAAGACAACCAATAAGACGGAAATCAAGGCCGGCGTATTGGAAGGAAAAGTTGTGGATGTGGCTGCTGTGAACGCGCTGGCCTCTTTGCCGAGCCGCGAAGTGTTGGTGGCCAAAGTGTTGGGCAGCATGAACGCACCCATCACCGGATTTGTTACGGCGTTGTCCGGCAATATCCGCAACCTGCTGTATGTGCTGAACGCCATCGGCGAAAAGAAAAGCGCGTAATGTGCGCCAAATAATCTAAAAAACAAACAAAACGGAGGATAAAAAAATGAACAAAGATCAGATCATGGAAGCCATTGAAAATATGACAGTGCTCGAACTGAGCGAACTGGTTAAAGCTATGGAAGAAAAATTCGGCGTATCCGCTGCTGCTCCGGCTGTGGCTGTGGCCGCTGCCGCTGCTCCGGCTGAAGAAGCTGCTGCTGAAAAAACCGAATTTGACGTTGTGCTGAAAGAAGCCGGCGATCAGAAGATCAAAGTAATCAAAGCGGTTCGCGAAGCGACCGGCCTGGGCCTGAAAGAAGCCAAAGAACTGGTTGACAGCGCTCCGAAGACCATCAAAGAAGGTCTGTCCAAAGAAGACGCTGAAAAGCTGGAAGCTGCGATCAAAGAAGCTGGCGGCGTAGTAGAAGTAAAATAACAAATGAGAAAAAGCACCGAGCAATCGGTGCTTTTTTTGTACCCTGAAACCACGGGCAAAACACACCGCGCCGGGAAAAACGAAAAAGCGGATAGGCAAAGGGCAGGGGATGCAAAAGGAGAACGGAGAAACCTGCCGCCGGGAAAAGGGCAAGTATTGTATAATAAAAAGGAAAGGAGCGTGGGCCGATGGAACTTCGGGTGTTAAGATATTTTTTAATGGTGGCCAGGGAGGAAAACATCACCAAAGCGGCGGCCCTGTTGCATATCACGCAGCCCACCCTTTCGCGGCAGCTGATACAGCTGGAAGAAGAGCTGGGGGTAAAGCTGTTTCACAGAAGCAAACACAGCATTGTGCTGACCGAGGACGGCATGCTGCTAAAACGCAGGGCGCAGGAGCTGATTTCGCTGGCGGATAAAACCCGGCAGGAGCTTTCCCATCTGGAGCCGACGTTGGCAGGCGAAGTGGCGATCGGCTGCGCGGAAACAAAGAGTATGCTGTTTTTGGCTGAGCAGATTAAGAATTTTCAGCAAAAATATCCGATGGCGCGGTTTGAAATACACAGCGCGATTGCGGACGATATCAAAGAGCGGAGGGAAAAAGGGCTGCTGGATATGGGGCTGCCGGCGGAACCGGTGGACATTGGCAAATATGAATTTATGCGGATGCCGCAAAAGGAGCGTTGGGGCGTTTTGGTGCGTAAGGACGCGCCGTTGGCCCGAAAACAATGGATTGCGCCGGAGGATTTGAAGCAGAGGCCGCTATTGATGGTAAAGCGTGAAATGGTGAAAAACGAGCTGGCCGGGTGGTTTGGAGATTCGTGTGAATCGCTGTAAATCATGGCAGTGTATAATTCGGTGGTAAACGCGGCGGCGATGGTGAAAAGCGGCGTAGGCGTGGCACTGTGCTTTGATTTGGGCGCAAACCTGTATGAGGACGTCTGCTTTGTGCCGCTGCGGCCGACGCTGGAAACGGGCTCCGTATTGGTTTGGAAGAAAAACCAGGCGCTGGGGGCGGCCACGGCGCAGTTTATTCGCTTTCTAAGAAATGCCTTATAAGCATTTTAAGAGATTGAAAATAGGTATTAGATATTTTTAAGCAAAGCGTTTACAATATAGGTGTCTAAAAAGGACGCCTATTTTTATAGGCAGCGGAAAGAAGCGAAACGATGACGAGGGACGAGGTGAATCAGCGATACCAAATTCCGATGGAATTGCTGAAAGAATATGAAGAGAGGGATCTGCAAAAGGAAAAAACGGACGGCCGAGCAAAGGTATATGACGACCGGGATCTTCTTTGGCCGAGCCGATGGATGACGCTGCAAAAGGCGGGGTTTCACAAGAGGAAAGGACCCGGTATATCGGCCTATGGGAAAGGAAAGAAAGGGAACAGCGGCTGGCAATGCTGGAAGAACAGCGACACGCGTTGCTGAAAGAGATTCATCAAAAGGAAGAACAACAGGATCATCCGGATTATTTAAGGCGTGAAACCAGACAGGAAAACCGGAGATAAAAAGGCTTTAGAAAGAGCCGGAAAAGAACAAAGAAAGGAAAGAGAAAGATGAAAAACAGCGTAGTGGTGTATTACACATGGTCCGGCAAGACCAAACGGATGGCGGAGATCATCGCCGAGCAGACCGGGGCGGAACTGGTGGAAATTAAACCGGAAACGCCGTATACAACGGACTATAACCGGGTGGTAACACAGGCCAAAAAAGAGATACGGCAAAACAAACGGCCGGCCATTTGCCCGGTAAAAACGGATTGGGATAAATATGAAACGGTGTATGTGGGTACGCCGATCTGGTGGGGCACGATGGCGCCGCCGCTGGCTACGTTTTTGGAACAGCAGGATTTTACAGGGAAAACCGTGATGCCGTTTTCCACCCACGGGGGCGGCGGAAAGGGCCATTCCGATCGGGACTTGGCAAAATTGTGCAAAGGCGCCGAGATGAAGCCGATGTATACCGCCTATGAGGGCGGCGGACAGGCCGCAAAGCAAGAGATTGCGCAGTGGATTCGGGAAAACACCTGACAAAAGGGAGAGAAAGATGGAATATACCAAGCTGGGAACCTCGGATTTGACGGTCTCGCGCATTTGCATGGGGTGCATGGGCTTTGGCGATGCGCAAAACGGCCAGCATTCCTGGACGATAGATCGGGCGCATTCCGAAGAGATTATAAAAAAAGGACTGGAGCTGGGGATAAACTTTTTTGATACCACCATTGCCTACCAAAGCGGCACCAGCGAACAATATGTGGGGCAGGCGCTGCGCGATTTTGCAAAGCGGGAGGATGTGGTGGTGGCCACAAAGTTTTTACCGCGCACGCAGGAGGAAATACAGCAGGGCATCACCGGCCAACAGCATATTGAACGGATGATCAACAAAAGCCTGGAAAATCTGGGTATGGAGTATGTGGATCTGTATATCTATCATATGTGGGATTATTAAACTCCGCTGTATGACATCATGGAGGGGCTAAACCGCGTGGTGCAGGCGGGCAAGGCGCGGTATATCGGCATTTCCAATTGCTTTGCGTATCAGCTGGCCAAGGCCAATGCGCTGGCGGAAAAGGAAGGGTTTGCCAAGTTTGTTTCCGTGCAGGGGCATTGAAGAGGAGCGGGAGATGGCGCAGCTTTGCGCAGAAGACCAAATTGCCATGACGCCGTACAGCGCGCTGGCAGGCGGCAGGCTGGCCAAGCGGCCGGGCGAAACCTCCAAAAGGCTGGAAGAGGACAGCTATGCAAAATTGAAATACGACAAAACAGCGGAAGCGGACGGCAAAGTGATTGCGCGGGTGGCGGAGCTGGCAGAAAAAAGAGGCGTTTCCATGACGGAAATTGCGCTGGCCTGGCTGTTGACAAAGGTGACGGCGCCTGTGGTAGGGGCGACAAAGCTTTCCCACGTGGAGGGCGCGGCTAAGGCAACGGCATTGAAGCTGACCGAAGAAGAAACGGCGTATTTGGAAGAAATGTATGTGCCGCATGCGCCGGTAGGCGTGATGGCGCAAAACACGAGGGCGGCGACCCGGCAGAGCCATGTATGGTCTACCGGCAGCCAGAAAATCTGAGAGAGGGCGTGAAACGGATGGATCGTATAAGACAGACGGAAAAAAACAACCGGGCATGGTTTGGGGGACAATGCTTTGCCGGCCATGCGTATGACCCGGAATTTGACGAGATTGCACAGCGGTTTTTATGCGGGGATGTATTGAACCACGGCACGCTGACGGACAAACAGCGCGCGCTGATTTTATTGACGGCGCTGGGCCGCGGCGTAAAGCCGGAAGAGATCAAAGAGACGCTGTATCAATGCGCGCCGTATATCGGGCTGGAAAAGGTGCAGTGCGCGCTGGACGAAGTGAGCAAAGCCTTTGAACAGGCCAAGGTGCCGTATCCGAAGGAAAAGCAGGGGCGCGTTTGCGAAGAAACCCGGTTTGAAAAAGGGTTGGCCGTGCAGCAGCAAATCTTTGGCAAAGAACACATCAACGCCATGCGCGAAGCGGCGCCGGCGGAATTAAAGCATATACAGGATTATTTATCGGCCTATTGCTTTGGGGATTTTTATACCAGAGAGACGCTGGATTTACAAATGCGCGAATTGATTACCTTTTGTGCCATTTGCTGCCTGGGCGGCTGCGAACCGTAGGCCAAGGCGCATGCCGGAGGGAACCTCAGCGTGGGCAACAGCCGGGAAATGCTGATTGAGACGATTACGCAGTGCCTGCCCATCATCGGCTTTCCGCGGACGCTGAACGCCATTGCCTGCATAGACGCCGTAACCAAACAGGCCTAAGCATAGCAGAAAAAACAAAAAGCTCGCGGCAAAACCGCGGGCTTTTTGTTTTGCGAAAAAGACATGCCGGATTTTCAATGCGCGAAAGGGAGAAAACGTATGAAAGATAGAGGATGGAGTTTGCAATAGAATTTTACAACGGCACGGGAAAAGGCAAAAGCAGGGAAAGGAAAATGGAGGCAAAAAGAAGAGAAACAAAGCGCATATAGGGCGCCCGGAAAACGGCCTTGCGCTGTGTGAAATGAAAAAAGCCGGCGCATTGCATTTGCGCCGGCTGTAAAAATAGCTTTAGCTTTAACCGCTTTTAGGGGCAGCTTTGCATAGGCAAAAAGAGGCGGTTTACCGCTTTTTCTTTTTCTGCATGGTTTTACCAAACGCCTGTTCAATGGCGTTGGCAAAGGCCTCCAAACCGCTTGTGATGGCGGCCTGCTGTGCGGGGGTAAGGGATAAAAACGCATCGACTTCCGCCTGTTCCATTTCCCCCATCAGCGCATCGGCATATTCTTTGCCCTTGGGCACGGTCAGCTTTACCAGCTTGTTCCGTTTATCGCGCGGGTTGTTTTCGCGGTGGATAATGCCCTCTTCTTCCAGCTTTTTCAGCGCGGAAGAGACGGTCTGCTTGGGCAAAAGCACCTTTTCCACCAGCATGCTTTGCGTACAATATTCCGGATTTCGGTGAATTTCATCCAGCAAAAACATGGTGCTGTCCTGTATGCCGTGGCACTGGGCCCACAGGTTATAGGTTTGGTTGATGCGAAACCAATTGATGTAGTAAAGATCCAGAAACGCCTGGATTTGATCAATCTGCCGCGGCGGCGGATTCTCCGACGCTTTTCCCGGCAAGGGAGGGGGTTGCATTGGCATAGGCGGTTTGCTCCATTCTCAGATGTTTTTTATGAATGCCGTAAAGACGGAACAAACTGAGCACCAAAAGGGCCTGTGCGCCCGGCAGAGCGATCCAAATGCCGTCTATGGCAAACAATAAGGGCAGAACGAAAAGCAGCAGCGGCGTGAAACAACATGGGTCTGCATAGATCATAAACAGGGCGAGGCGGGCTTCCCCCACGGCATAAAAATAGGAGGAAAACAGCTTTGCCACGGCGATGAACGGGAAAGCCACCGCGGACCAGACGAGCGCATGCGCCATCAAAGCGCTGGCCTCCGGCGAGGTGCCAAAGGCAACGGGCACCAGATTGCGCACCAAGATCAGCACACAGGACAGCGCGGCGCTGATGCAAAGCGCCAAACGGAGGCCTTTTTGCTTGATTGCGTTCATACTGTCGTATTCCTTGGCGCCGTTGAAATAGCTGATCAGCGGCTGAATGCCTTCGCCGATGCCGGAGAGAAACAGCGTGACGGATTCCACAAGATAAGAGGAAACCGAATACGCCGCCACGGCCGCTTCGCCGCCATAGGCCAGGCATTGCAGGTTGTTGAAAATCAAAATGATGGAGGGGGAAAGCGACAGGCCGAACGGAGACACCGCCGTTTGCAAAATGCGGCCGCAAAGGGCCGGGCGCAGCACAAAATGCGACGGCTTAAAATGCAAACGGGGATCGCTTTCCCGGCACAGGGCGATAAAGCTGAACACGGCCACAAGGCCCTGGGCTGTGATGGTGGCAAGCGCAGCACCCCGCATGCCCATTTGCAGGCCCATGATAAACCACCAGTCTAACACGATGTTGGTGATAAGGCCGACGACCATGATGACCATGGCGGTAATGGTTTTGCGGGAATTGCGCAGCAGCGGGGTAAACCCGGTGCCGAAAATTTGCAGCGCTGCGCCGCAGATGATGACAAATACATATTCCGAAGCGGCGGTATATACTTGGCCGGCCGCGCCCAAAACGCGCAGCAGCGGCGGATAGGTGAAAATAAACAGGGCCGTGAGCAGCAAGCTTGCCAACACAAGCAGGGAAACGGTATTTCCCTTGGCCCGGCAGGCGGCGGGGTAGTTATCTTCCCCGCGATGGGTGGACATGAGCACGGAACCGCCGGTGCCGATGCCGGTGCCGACGGCCAGCATCACAGCCGTGATGGGCCAGGCGATGTTGATGGCGGCCAAGCCCACATCGCCAATGGCGCGGCCAATAAAAAAACCATCTACGATGGTGTAAAAGCCGGTGAGCAACATGGTAAACATACTCGGGACTACATACTTCAAAAACTGCTTTTCGATCGACTTGCGATCCACAATAAAACCTCCCAGGACTTAGATTTAGTCCGAAATCGTACTAATATTATAGCCTAGGCGAAAGAAATTGTCAAGAGGGGAAAACACGGGGCGCCAAAACAGCGGGAAAACCACGGCCGACAGAGGGGCGGAGGGGTTTACACCCGCTGCGTTTTTCTGTTACAATCATTGGGCAAAATATGCTTTATACGCGGAGGTGAAATTTTCATGGATAGTTGCGATCGTATAGGACGAAGTAGGCGCTGCGATGCGCGAAAAAGCAAAGAACGGGGGCGGCGGTCCATGAAAATGGAATAAACGCGGCCTGTCTTGTTATGTCTGTTTTCCACATCGCATCAGTGAGCATCCTTTACCATCACAATCATCTGAGGCGATGTATTTTTATGCCCTTTTAGGGGAGGGGAAAGGAGAAACGCATGAGAAAGACAAGCATAGATAAAAAGGATTTTGCAAAAGAACTGGTAAAGATTATCCGCACCACCAAGGACAAGCGTAAGCTGCTGGAGAGTTTGTCGGATTATCATGAAAGGGACATTGCCGAGGCCATAGCCCAGCTAACGGAAACAGAGCGCAAGCGCCTGTATGCAAAGCTGGGAGCGCGCAAGATGGCGGAGATTTTTTCCTATCTGGAAGATGTGGAGCCGTACATCGAAGAGCTGCCGGTGGACCGGGCGGCCAAGGTGGTCTCCTTTATGGACGCGGACGACGCGCTGGACGTGCTGGATGATTTGCAGGAGGAGAAAAAACAGGAGATCGTAAGCCGGCTGGAAAGCGCGGCGCAAAAGGACGTGCGCAGGCTGCTTTCCTATGAAGAGGACGAAATTGCCAGCTGTATGACAAACAACTTCATCTGCATCCGCGAAGATCTTTCCATCCGCGAAGCGATGAAAGAGCTGATCCGCCAGGCCAGAGAACACGACAACATCTCCACGCTGTATGCCGTGGATACAGAGGATAAATTTGCCGGCGCGATTGATCTGAAAGACCTGATTTTGGCCGGCGTGCAGGATAATTTGCAGGATATCATCAGCAGCTCCTATCCGTATGTGTTGGAGCATGAAAAGATTGATGAATGTATAGAAAAAATTTCGGAATATGAAGAGGATTCCATTCCGGTTTTAACCGAGGACGGGAAAATTGCCGGGATTTTGACGGCCACGGACATCGTAGAACTCGTGGACGACGCCATGGGCGATGACTATGCCAAGTTAGCCGGTTTGACCTCGGAAGAGGACTTGAAAGAGCCGACGCGGGTCAGCATTCAAAAGCGCCTGCCGTGGCTGGTCATTTTGCTGTTTTTGGGCATGGCGGTGTCCTCCGTGGTGGGGTTGTTTGAATCCGTCGTGGCGGTGCTGCCGATTGTCATCTGCTTTCAATCGCTGGTATTGGATATGGCGGGCAATGTGGGCACGCAATCGCTGGCGGTGACGATCCGCGTGTTGATGGATGAAAACCTGACGGCCAAGAAAAAGCTGTTTTTGCTGGGCAAAGAGATGAAAATCGGCTTTTTGAACGGCGTGAGCCTGGGGCTGATGGCGCTTGTGTTTTTGGGCGTATATGTGCATCTGTTTAAGGGCTATGCGTGGCTTTCGGCGTTTTTGATTTCCGGTTGCGTAGGGGTTTCGCTGGTGGTGGCCATGGTGGTTTCCAGCCTGATCGGCACCATCATCCCGATGTTTTTTCATAAGATTCATATCGACCCGGCCGTGGCCTCCGGCCCACTGATTACCACCGTCAACGACCTGGTGGCGGTAATTACCTATTACGGGCTGGCCATGCTGTTTTTGGTGCAGATTTTCCATATTTGAAAAAGCATAAGCCGAAAGGCGAAAGGGGAAAGCGCAGCAAGCCCCATAAAAAAACGAAATCAAAAAAACACCACCGTGTATACGGCGGTGTTTTTTGTTTACGGGAAACTTTAGTTCAGCTTCACTTTTTCCCAAAGCTGATTAAACAGGTCGGTTTTGTCCCCCAAATCCAAATAAACTTCGCATTTGGCAATCACTTCGGCAGAGGGATTGTAGGCGGGATCGTTTTTTATATCCGCGTCCATTTTTTCCAGCGCGGCCTTGTTGGGCGTGGAATAGCCGATATAGGCAGAGTTTTTAGCGGCAACGTCCGGATCGCACATAAAGTTGATAAAGCGATAGGCGGCGTCCATATTCTGGCAGTCTTTGGTGACGACCAGGCTGTCAAACCATATGTTGCTGCCTTCTTTGGGCACAGCATAGGCCAAATCCTCATTTTCGTCCATACAAAGAATGGCGTCGCCGGAATACACAACGGCCAGTGCGCCGGAGCCGCCGATCATGGCCTGCTTGATAGCGTCTGTCATATAGGCTTTTACCAGCGGCTTTTGCGCGGTTAAAGCGTCGGCCGCGGCCTGAATTTCGCTGTCGTTTTTGGTGTTTACGGAGTAGCCCAATTTGCGCAAGGCCACAGCCATGGAATCGCGTGAGCTGTCATACATGATGATCTGGCCTTTGTAGGCGTCATTCCAAAGAATGTTCCAGGAATCCACCGTTTCGTTGACCATGGAAGTGTTATACAAAATGCCCAATGTGCCCCACATATAGGGGACAGAATATTTGTTTTCCGGATCGTATGCCGGGGATTTAAAACTGTCGTTAATGTTGGCATAGTTTTCGATTTTGGAAAGATCCAGTTCCGCCAGGCGGTCTTCGGCGATGAGCTTTTCGATCATATAATCGGAAGGAACGAGGATGTCGTATTGCACGCCGCCGTCCATTTTGGCCAGCATGGATTCGTTGGAATCAAACGTGTCGTAGACAACGTGAATGTCCGGGTTTTCATCTTCAAACTGCTGAAGAACATCGGGATCGATATAATCGCCCCAGTTGTAAATACGCAGGGTGGATTGTCCTTGTTTGCCGGCGCCGCCGCAGCCGACCAGCGCAAACAAAAGACAGAAACAGAGCGCCATGGCGCAGCTTTTGAGAAGTTTTTTCATTGAGATGCTCCTTTCCGGGTTTGTCTGCTGGAACGTACGTTGACGATGATCAGCAGAACCATAACGCTGACAAACATGATGGTAGACAGCGCATTGATCTTGGGGGATAATCCTCTGCGGGCCATAGAATAGATGGTCATGGAGAGGTTGGAAACGTCCTGCGAGGTGAAATAGCTGATGACAAAATCGTCGATAGACAGCGTAAATGCAAAGATAAAGCCGGTGAAAATGCCGGGCAGAATTTGCGGCAGAACGATTTTTCTAAGCGCATAAGCGGGCTTTGCGCCCAAATCCAGCGCGGCTTCGTAATGCGCGGGATTTAGCTGGCGCAGCTTTGGCAGTACGCTAAAAATGACATAGGGCAGGTTAAAGGTGATATGCGCCAGCAGCATGGTGCCGTAGCCCAGGCGTACGCCTAAGAACAAAAACAGCATCATCATGGAAATGCCGGTAACGATGTCCGGGCTGAGCATGGGAATGTAGGTGATGTTTTCCACCAGGCCTTGGCGTTTTTTCTTCATGGCGTCTATACCGATGGCGGCGGCCGTGCCCAAAATCGTGGCGCATAAAGCAGCCAGCACCGCGATGGACAACGTGACCCACAGCGCATCCATAATCACGCTGTCTTTGAACAATTCGGCATACCATTTCAGCGAAAACCCGCCCCATTTGCCCATGGTGCGGCTGGCGTTGAAGGAATAGACAATAAGCGTGAGAATCGGGACATACAAAAACAACAGCACCGCGCCAAGACAGGTATATTTTAAGCCTTTGCGCTTCATAGCAGCATGCCCCCTTCCGCAGACGAACCGTCGTTTCGCTTAAACAGCCACATGCTGATGAGCACCAAAACCATCATCACCAGCGACAGCGCCGCACCGAAATGCCAGTTGCGGGTGAAAAGAAACTGGTTTTCAATCAGTTCGCCATACATCATCACCTGACCGCCGCCCAGCAGACGGGACACGGCGAATGTGGTGGTGGCGGGGATAAAGACCATCGTGATCCCGGAAACAATGCCGGGCATGGAAAGCGGCAGTTTTACCTTGCGAAAAACCTGAAAGGAATTGGCGCCCAGATCCTCCGCTGCTTCGATGAGCTGCGGCTCCATTTTGGAAAGAATGGTGTAGATGGGCAAAACCATAAACGGCAGGAAATTGTATACCAGGCCGATGATAACGGCAAAGGTGTTATATAAAAGCGAAACGTTGCCCAGGCCAAACAGAGACAACAGCCGGTCAATCAGGCCGTTGGTATCCAAAAGATTGATCCAGGCATAGGTGCGAAGCAGGAAGTTCATCCACATGGGGATGATGATGAGCATCAGCATCAAACTGCTGCGCTTAAAATGACGCGAGGCCAAAATGGAGGCCACGGGATAGCCGATTAAAAGGCAGATAACCGTGGCAACCAACGCGATCCACAGGCTGCGCCAAAGCACGGCCAGATACGTCGGCGAAAACACCTGCGCCAAATTGGCCAGCGAAAACGCCACGCGGCCGCCTTGCGAAGTGGTGCAGGCATAATACAACACGATGAGAATGGGCACCAGAATAAACAGCACCATCCAAACCTCATAGGGGAGGGCATAGCGGCTTTTTTTCATGCGTCTGCCTCCTCTTCCAGCAATTCCAGCTGGTGCTGTTCTTCCTGCTCGGCAGCCAAGGGCTCGTCGGATTCTTTCATAACGTGAATGGCGTCCGGATCCAGATAGATGCCGACGGTTTGGCCGATGTTTACCGCGTCGGTGGTGTGCACCGTCCAGCTCATACCGTCGTTATCCTCTAGAGTAATTTCATAATGCACGCCCATAAACACGAGGTTTTTCACCGTGCAGGTCAGCATGCCCTGTTCGGGGGGCACGATGTCTATATCTTCCGGGCGAACCACCACTTCCACCTTTTCATTCGGGGCAAAGCCGGCATCCAGGCAGGGAAATTCATAGCCGCGGAATTTACATAGATAATCGCGAATCATCACGCCCGGCGTGATGTTGGATTCGCCGATAAAATCCGCCACAAAAGAGTTGGCGGGCTCGTTGTAAATATCCACAGGCGTGCCGATCTGCTGAATTTCGCCGCGGCTCATGACAACGATGGTGTCGCTCATGGTAAGCGCTTCTTCCTGATCGTGGGTTACATAGATAAAGGTGATGCCGCTTTGCTGCTGCATGCGCTTTAATTCGGACTGCATTTCCTTGCGCATTTTCAAATCCAGCGCGGCCAGCGGCTCATCCAAAAGCAGCACTTCCGGGTCGTTGACCAGGGCGCGGGCAATGGCCACGCGCTGCTGCTGCCCGCCGGAAAGCGAATTGGGCCAGCGCTTTTCAAAGCCGGCCAGGCCCACCAGTTCCAGCATTTCGGGCACGCGCTTTTGGATTTCTTTTTTGTCGCGCTTTTTGATATTCAGCCCAAAGGCCACGTTATCAAACACGTTCATATGCGGAAATAAAGAATATTTTTGAAACACGGTGTTGACCCGGCGCTGATAGGGCGGCACATCGTTGATGCGCTTGCCTTCAAAGAGAAGGTCGCCGCTGTCTGCCTGCTCAAAGCCGGCAATGATGCGCAGCATAGTGGTCTTGCCGCAGCCGGAGGGGCCCAGCAGCGTTAAAAACTCGCGCTGGCGTATGTATAAATTGATGTCGCCCAACGCGGTTTCCCCGTCAAACGTCTTTTTAATATGGTTTAACTCAATCAATTTTTCGGCCATGGTGGCTGGTCCTCCTTAGAAAGATTAAAAGTTTGGCGGATCCGTGACCCAAAGCACACGGGCTTCCCCTTTGCCGCGGTTCATCAGGCTGTGCGGCTGTGTGGGAGAAAAGTAAAACGAATCGCCTTTTTTTAGTTTGTATTTGGTGGCGCCCACGGTAAGCAGCACGGAGCCGGAGAGCACATAGCCGAATTCTTCGCCTTCGTGCGGGTTATCTTCATACGAGCGGCCGCCGGGTTGTAAGGTGAGCAGGATAGGCTCCATCCTGTTTTTTTGTGCGTTGGGCACCAGCCAGCAGGTGGTGCTTTGTGCCTGTTCATCCACTTTGGTAAACTGCTCTTCCGGATGGAAGACAATGCGCTCCTGCTCCAGATCGGCAAAAAAATGAGCCAGATCCGTGCCGAGGCAGCTGAGCACATCCACCAATGTGGCGATGGAAGGGGAGGTTAAATCCCGCTCCAGCTGGGAGATAAAGCCCTTGGAAAGCTCTGCCCTGTCTGCCAGTTCTTCCTGGGTTAAACCATACATCATGCGCAGTTCTTTGATTTTTTGGCCAAGCTGCATGGAAAGCGCCTCCTTCGCCTGGTTCCTGGGATCAAAATATAAGTTTTATAAACTTTTTGTTTAGAATTGCTTAACTTTTAAACGAATATAATTGAAACACAAACTATACCGAGTGTCAAGACATAAAAACGTGCTGATTTTGACAAGGTTATAAATTGCATAGATTTGGCAAAGAGGGTATCATAAAGGAAAAGGGAAAACAAAGGAGAAGCATATGAAATATAAACGACTTTGGCAGGGGCTGTGTGCCTGGATGGTGTGTTTGCTTGTGGCCGGCTGCGGCGCAGGCGCGCAGGATCCGGAGGCTTCCGCCACGCCCGCGCAGGACACGGCGCATAAGGAATATCAAAACTATCTGACGATGACAAAACTGACCTACCCGGCGGGCTGGGAGCCCAAGGATGCGGACGACCAGGAAAGCCAGCTGACCACCCGCTTTACCATCAAGGGCGGCACGGCGGCGATTCAGTTTTTGTTTTTAACGCCGGAACAGGCACAAAGCAATGTTTATTTGCAGCAGCTGGATTTGGATGACGTGGCACAAGAACAGGCAAAGGCAGGCCCGTATGAGGGGCTTGTGCTCAGCGGCAAAGACGGAACGGACAAGATATGTACCTTTGAAGGCAGCCGGGCCTGGTATGATACCGGCACGCAATGCGTGATGCGGGTGTATATAAATTCCACCACCGCAGACAGCGATGATTTATACGAAACGATGATGGATGTATTGGAATCCACCACGGTCTATGAAGAAAAGGCGGCCGAAATTACGCAATGGGCCGAACAGGATTTTACCGAAGAATACGGGCTGAAATTGTCCATGCCGTCGGAATGGTATGTAAACCCGGAATATTATCCGGAGGAACCGGGCATTGTTTTGCAGTTTGAAGTGGCCCAGGGCGGCAACGTGGTGACGGTGGAATACGGCACAACGGACAAAAGCGGCTATAATGAACTATTGGAATATACCCGCACGTTTATCGAAACCGGCGGCGTGGTCGGCGGTACAATCGCTGAAAAGGGAAACACCGTGACAGCCGAGGGGCTGTATGAAGGGCGTAAAACCTATACGAAAATCGAAAAGAAACAGACCGCCGGCGGCAAAATCAAATACTTACAGGTATCGTACCAATTGCGGCCGGATTTGGAGAGCGCTTACAAACAGGCGTTTGAAACGATGGTGCAGTCCATCCGGGTGCAATAGAGAAACGGCGCTGGGGCATACTAAAGAAAAAACCTCAGGCCTATGCCTGCCGACTGAAGAATTTATAGAATACGGAAAGGAAGAACAACTATGAGAGATCCGCGTCAAATGCAACTGGCCAAAAACCTGATTCGCAATTCGGTGAACCTGCAAAAAGGGGAAAAGGTATGGATATCCATGTCCGCCCATGATCCGGCGATGGTAACCGCGCTGGTGGAGCAGGCCTATGAAGCGGGCGGGTATCCGTTTGTGGTGCTCAGCGATGCCAAGATTGAAAGAAAGCTGATGCAGGGCATGACGGAGGAACAGGCCAAAATCATGGCGGAATTGGACAAAGCCAAGATGGAAAAGATGGATGCGTATATTGCCATCCGCAATTCCGATAATATTTTTGAATCCACCGACGTGCCGCAGGAGACCTCCGCTATGTTTAACCGGGTATACAGCCAGCCGGTGCACATGGAAACGCGCTTGCCCAAAACCAAATGGGTGGTGCTGCGCTATCCTTCGCCCAGCATGGCCCAGCAGGCACAGATGAGCACGGAAGCGTTTGAGGATTTTTATTTCTCCGTTTGCAATCTGGATTATAAAAAGATGTCTAAGGCCATGGATCCGTTAAAGGAACTGATGGAAAAAACGGACAAAGTGCGCCTCAAAGGGCCGGGCACAGACATCACCTTTTCCATCAAGGGCATTGGCGCGATGAAATGCGATGGGGAAAAGAACATTCCGGACGGCGAAATTTATTCCGCGCCGGTAAAAGACAGTGTAAACGGTACCATTACGTTTAACACGCCGTCTATGGTGCAGGGCTTCAAATTTGAAAACGTGAGCCTGACGCTGGAAAACGGCAAAATCGTAAAGGCCACGGCCAACGATACGGACAGAATCAATCATTATCTTGATACGGACGAAGGCGCACGGTATATCGGCGAATTTGCCATCGGTGTGAACCCCAATATCAACCGGGCGATCTGCGATATTCTGTTTGATGAAAAAATCGCAGGCAGCATTCACTTTACCCCGGGCAACTCGTATGACGATGTGGGCAACGGCAACGTATCCGCCATTCACTGGGATCTGGTGTTGATCCAAACTCCGGAATACGGCGGCGGGGAAATTTATTTTGACGATGCGCTGATCCGCAAAGACGGACAGTTTGTGCTGCCGGAGCTGGCCGGGCTGAACCCGGATCAGCTGCGCTGAAAGGAGAAAAACGATGAGGGATCCCAGAATTGATGCGCTGGCGGAAATGCTGGTTACCTATTCCATGGGCGTGCAAAAGGGCGACCATGTGGCAATGAATCTGTTAAACCCGGTGCCGGCGTTTGCCGAAGCGGCCATTGAGCAGGTATACAAAGCGGGGGGCGTGCCGTTTGTGCAGATTACGGACGCCATGGTAAGCCGCGCGGTGAACCGCGGAATGGACGAAACCATGGCCAAGCTGCAAAGCGAATTTTTATGCCAGCGGATGGACCAAATGCAATGCGCACTGTATTGCTATGTGGAGCACAACGCCTACGAAACAGGGGATGTGCCGTCCGAAACGCAGGCGATGATGAGCCGGCTCATTTCAAAGCCGCTGGATGATGTGATGAGAAAACACAAAAACCGCTGGGCGCTTTTGCAATGGCCCACCGAGGAAGCGGCGCAAAAGGCGGAGATGAGTACAGAAGCGTTTGAGGACTTTTTCTTTGATGTGTGCTGCGTGGACTATAAAGCCATGGGCGAGGCGATGAAGCCGCTGGTTTCGCTGATGGAAAAGACGGACCGGGTGCATGTAAAAGGCCCGGGCACGGATTTGCAGTTTTCCATTAAAAGCATTCCGGCCGTGCCTTGCGACGGGCACTTTAACATTCCGGACGGGGAAATCTATACCGCGCCGGTGAAAGACAGCATCAACGGGGTGATTTCCTTTAACACGCCCAGCGTGGAGGACGGCTTCCGCTTTGAAAACATCGTATTGGAATTTAAAAACGGGCGCTGCGTGAAGGCAACGGCAAACAACACAAAGCGCATCAACGAAATTTTGGATACCGATGCGGGCTCGCGCTTTGTGGGCGAATTTGCGCTGGGCGTGAACCCGAAAATCAAAAAGCCGATGTGCGATACGCTGTTTGACGAAAAAATAGCAGGGTCGATTCATTTTGCCATGGGGGCTTGCTATGATGAAGCGCCCAACGGCAACGCCTCGGCCATCCACTGGGATCTGGTGCTGATCCAGACGCCGGAATACGGCGGCGGGGAAATTTATTTTGACGATGTGTTGGTTCGCAAAGACGGAGAATTTGTTTTGCCGGAGCTTAGTGCATTAAATCCTGAAAAATAGGCAATTTCCCCTGCAAACACGCTTGCAAGTTTTTTAAAATTTTGCTAGTATAGTAAGCGTATGAAAATGTTTTCTTAGGTTTCGTATAAACCTATAAATCTCAAATCTCCAAGGAGGCACTCATTATGGCAGTGAAAGTTGGTATTAATGGGTTTGGCCGTATTGGTCGTATGGTGTTCCGTGCGGCGATGACCAAACCGGAAATCGAAATCGTAGGCGTAAACGATCCGTTCATCGATCCGGATTACATGGTGTACATGCTCAAATATGATTCTGTACACGGCCAGTTCCAAGGCGAAGTTTCCGCTAAAGACGGCAAATTGGTTGTAAACGGCAAAGAAATTACCGTGTTCAACTGCATGGATCCGAAAGACATCGATTGGAAATCCTGCGGCGCTGAATACATCGTGGAATCCACCGGCGTATTCACCACCACGGAAAAAGCTTCCGCTCACTTCAACGGCGGCGCGAAAAAAGTTGTTATCTCCGCTCCGAGCGCAGATGCTCCGATGTTCGTAATGGGTGTAAACCACAAGACCTACAACAAGGACATGAAGGTTATCTCCAACGCGTCCTGCACGACGAACTGCTTGGCTCCGCTGGCTAAAGTATTGAACGACAAATTCGGCCTGGTTGAAGGCTTGATGACCACCGTTCATGCCACCACCGGCACCCAGAAGACCGTTGACGGCCCGTCCAAGAAAGACTGGCGCGGCGGCCGTGCAGCAAACGGCAACATCATCCCGTCTTCCACCGGCGCTGCCAAAGCTGTGGGCAAAGTTATCCCGGAACTGAACGGCAAATTGACCGGTATGTCCATGCGTGTTCCGACCCTGGACGTTTCCGTGGTTGACTTGACCTGCCGTCTGGCTAAGGATGTTACCTATGATGAAGTTTGCGCTGCGATGAAAGAAGCCAGCGAAGGCGAACTGAAAGGCATCATGGGCTACACCGAAGATGCGGTTGTTTCTTCCGACTTCATCGGCGATGCTCGTACCTCCATCTTCGATGCCAAAGCTGGTATCGCGCTGACCGGCAACTTCATGAAGCTGGTTTCCTGGTACGACAACGAATGGGGTTATTCCAACAAGCTGTGCGATCTGCTGTTGCACGCTGCTGCTGTTGACGCTGAATAATCGTAATTCACGCATTGAAAAGCCCGGCTTTGGCCGGGCTTTTTTGCTATAAAAAACAACCGGGCTATTGTGATAAGGAGAAAAACGGCGCCGGAATAACAGCGCAACGGACAGAAAATACAGGCAGGAGAAAAAAAGATGAACCTAACGGATGCGGTAACGCAGCTGCTGCTGCAGGTGTTGGAAGGGAAAACGAGCAGAACGCAAGCGGCACAATGGGCGCTGAGAAAGATAGAGCAAACGGACCGAACGACGGACGATGAAAAGGCATGGGCCTATTTGGAATTTGCCTGCACATTGGAGGAAGAAACGGACGATGCTGTGATATTAAAGGCGATCCGCCTGTATGATGGGGCAGCCAAAACCCTGCCGAGCGCGGAAAACTATTGGCAAAGCTGGCGGACAGTTTGCAAAAAGTAAGCCGAGAGGAAGTTGCCGATTGGGCGGCCGGGTTTTTGCCGCTGGCGGATGCCTTGTATGAGGACAATCAAATTGAGAAAACATACTGGGCGCTGCTGCAATATACAGCGGGCATAGACGACCCGGATGCAGAGGGAAACTACCTGTTTTCCGATGAACAGATTGAAACGGCGCTGCTCAAATATACGCAGAAAATCAAAGAAGAAAAGAGCCGGTCGTGAAACAGACATTGCGCGGCGCTTTTGTATATAAATTAGGAAGGCGCGAGCACTTGTATACAGGGCAGCGCCAAAGAGAAAACTTCGGGCCGGCGGACTGCTAGGGCGAAGCTGATACGGGCCAAGCAAAACACCCGCGATGGACGCTGTTTTGCGGGCAGATGGCGGCAAGGCGGATTTTGGGCTTGAAAGAGCGGGGCAAAATCCGTATGATAGCAATAGAGTGTATTATGCGCCATCGGCGTTGCGATAGTGGGGGTAAATGGGTTTTGAACAGAGCAGTTCTTTTGGCGGCCGGCAGCGGCAACCGTACCGGGCAGGACATTCCCAAGCAGTTTTTGCATATTGAGGACAAGCCCGTAATTGTATATACGATGGAAACGTTTGAACATCATCCGGAGATAGACGAGATTTATGTGGTGTGTTTGGAGGGCTGGCATGATGTGGTGCGCGCGTATGCCAAGCAGTTTAACATTACCAAGATGAAAGACGTGATCCCGGGTGGGCATACCAGCCAGGAATCCATCCGCAACGCGGTGGATGCGTTAAAGGGCATTGCGGCGGAGGACGATATCATCCTGCTGCATGATGCCGTGCGCCCAATGGTGGAGCCGGAGACCATCAGCGATTGTATCCGCGTGTGCGCAGCGCACGGCAGCGCGCTGGCGGCCGTGCCGTTTACAGAGCAGCTTTGCGTGGTGATGGAGGGCGACAAAACGCTGGATTCTATCGACAGGGATACGGTAAAATGCGTGCAGACGCCGCAGGTATATGCCTATCATAAGCTGGTTTGGGCGTATGAAAAGGTGTTTCGCGAGGGGATTTGCCTGGATAAATCCTCGGTAAACCCGGTGATGTCTGCGCTGGGGGAAGAGCAGTATTTTGCCAAAGGATCACAGCGTAACATCAAGATTACCACGGCGCAGGATTTTCAGTTGTTTAAAGCGCTGCTCAGCTGCGGACAGGCCAGCTGGATGAAATAAAAACGAAAAAAGAGCTCGGCGATGCCGGGCTTTTTTATTTTAGGAACAAAAATGTTCTTGTATTGTGGGAGGGGGCATGATACGATGCAAATAAGGGGGGAGAAAGATGAAAAAACTGGGGATTAGTCTGGTGTTGGCCATAATGATGAGCGTATTGGGTTTGGAACAGGTGAACATGCCGGATCAGCGGCTGTCGGTAGACCAGGGGCATTATGTGGGCCGCGGCTCGGTCGCAGGAGAACATGCCGATGAGCTTGAAACGCAAAAAACGGGGTTCACACTGCACAGCGGCATTTCCTTTTATAAAAACGGCCTGGTGGAAGGCAGCTTAAAAACGCAGGCCGCGCTCTATGGCTATGATGTGTATCGGTTAATCTTTTCGCCATCTTTCCATAATGCGATATCCATTCGTTTTGTTTATGATGCCAAAGGAAACAAAGGTTGGCTGACGCTTCATAGGCAGTCGGGCGCAGCGGGATACTATTATCAGGGGGGCACGCATCAGTTTACCAGCACAACGACGTATGTTTACCTAGGGGAAAAAGCGAAGGAATGGCAGGATTTTTGTAGAACGGAATTTCCAAAAATCAAAACAGAGGATTTAAAAAATGGTGGATGTGACGGAGGCACGTTTGTAGCAGCGTATGTGATAGATGGACAGTATGATACGTTTTGCATGTGGTGTCCGGACAAAGAAAAGGCACCGACGTTTGTCAAAGTCATAGAAACAATGGCGGAACCGTTTGGAGAACAGCTGGAATTTATTCAAGGGTATATAGGTTGAGGAGAAAGACGATGAAAAAAAGAGTTGGATGGCTGTGTTTGGTGTTGACGGGAATCTTGCTGTGCGGCTGTGCGCCGAAAAAGCAAGCGTCGACAATCTATATGGGGGATGTTTTGGCGATTGCCGGAGTAAAAACGGGCGATTCAATGAAAGTGGGGTTTATCGATCCGCAGGGACAATGGGTGATAGAACCAAAATATGAGCAGGCAGAGCCGTTTAGCCAGGGTATGGCGGCGGTGAAAGAAAACGGGAAATGGGGGTATATCTCTCCGGCAGGAGCGTATGTAATTGAACCTCAATTTGACCGGGCCTTTCCGTTTAGAAACAACAGAGCCCCGGTTTATGAAAGTTCACAAAGTAAGGTAAAAGAATATTTCATTAACCCAAAAGGGGAAAAGGTATTTGAAATTCAGACGGGGGAAAACGGCTGGTACGGAGATTTTGTGGAGGACCGGCTGCTGGTCTGCAAAGAGGGAAAATACGGGTTTTTAGATCCGGAAGGGAATGAAGCGGTTCCGTTTATCTATGATGAGGCTTGTGATTTTAATCAGGGGCTTGCGCTGGTCTATAAAGACGAAAAATACGGATGCGTTGATAAAAATGGAAAGGAAATCGTTCCGGTAACGTATGAAGCGGTTCTGCCAATCAATGAAGACAGGATTATTGCCTATACAAAATACGGGGTATATACAGGAAGTGGCCTGAAATCTCACTGTAATGTTTTGGATGGAACAGGGAAACTGATATTCGAGTTCGACGGCGTAATCTATGCTTTTGTAAATGGCATTGCAATGTTTGATATGCAAGAAGGTATTTTTACCGAGGATGAACCATCTACAAATGGATATGTTACGAAAGATGGGAAAGTTCTCTTAAAATCCAAAAATTTCAGCACGTACGGTTTTTGGGCGGGCCGCGCACAGTTAGTAGAGAAGAACAATCAGGGAGAATATGAATACAGAGTGATCGATGAGAGCATGAATACGATCTGCACGGAACGGGATATAATCAAAAAACTAACCAAAAAATATGATTATTATCGCCTTTCAAACTATGACGAAAGTGGGTATGCGGCTTTAAAAGTATCGACTGATACAGGTAAAAAGGATGAATATGGCTATCCGACTTATGATGAGGAGCTTATCGTGTTGGATCGCCAAGGCGAGATTGTGGCAGGGCCTATTGCGTTGAAAGAAAATGAGTATTACGAAGCCTATCATCCTGAAAGTGGGGTGATTACAGAGTATTATCCAGAGAATTCGGATTATAATTTAGGGAAAGTAGCAAAGATAATGGGTTATCGTTTCATCCGCCCAGACGGGACGGAAAAGGAAATCACGGTAGATATTAACTACCCGATAGACTATCACCATTCGCTGTGGGCGGTGGAAAAGGATGGAAAATGGGGCTATCTGGATCCGCGCGGGGAATGGGCCATTGAACCCACCTTTGATTGGGCGGACGCATTTTTGCCCATCCGATGAGGGGCTAAAACCAAGGGAAAAAGAAAAAGGAGGCAAATGCCTCCTTTTTGTATGGGCTTTTAGAGCACGGTCTCCATTTCAAATTTTTCCCAGGGGATGTTGACCTCTGCGCCGTGGTTGATGATGTCATCAATATGCAAAAGCAGGGGGAAATCATCCGCGGTGGTAAGCCCGCGCTCGATCAGCTTGCGCACAGCGCGGGCCGTGCGGGTGGCGATGACGACGGATTCCAGCGTGATGCCGCTGAGCTGCGCCATGGCGTCGTCAAAGGAGATGCCGCGGCCGAGCAGCGTGCCGATTTTGCGGGTGCGCCCTCCGAAGATGGTGACGTATAAATCGCCCACGCCGTAGACGATGTTGTCATCATGCCCGCCGATCAACGACAGCAACCGGCGCATTTCGCGGATAGACTGGGCAAACAGCGCCGCCTGGGAATTGTAGTGCAGCGTGCCGCCCACGCCTTCGATGCGCTCGGAAAGGCCGACGGCCAGCGATACGGCCAGCGCATAGGCGTTTTTCATGGCTACGGCGCATTCCACGCCCGTTACATCCGTGGACAGGCAGATGTGGTAATACTCCGTTTCAAAAATGGCTTTCAACCGGCGCAGCACTTCAATATCCGGCCCGCAGAAGGCAACCAGGGTGGGGTCGTGATCGGCCAGCTCATAGCTGGTGCAGGGGCCGCCCACGGCGTTTAGACAAAGCTTTTTATCGCCAAGGCGCTGGGCATACAGATGGGGGAAAGAGATCATGGAACCGTCTTCCAGATCCTGCATGCCTTTGGTGATGGACAATACCGGCAAACTTTCCGGCACTTTGGGCAGAATGTTTTCCGCAAACCAATCTACGCCAAAGCTGCTGACGCCGCCGACCAAAACATCGGCCCCTTCCATGGCTTCTTCCAACTGCTCGATTTGATAAAACTTAAAGCCCTCCGGAAACGTGCGCTTTAAGGTCAAATGCGTGTTGGTGCTGCGGGCATGGTCGATAATTTCACGGTCCAGATGGGTGCCGACCAAGCGTACCTCGTGGCCGTTTTCCCGGGCGGGAAAGCCGATGGAGGACCCCATCATGCCGGCGCCTACGATAGTTACAATGCTCATAGCCAAAAACTCCTCTCTTTCGCCGCCCAAACGGCGGCTGACTTACAGGTGATATCTATTAAGATAAGTGTACCTTGAAAGACAGATTTTTTCAATAAAACAGGCGCGTTTTTGTGGTTTGGGTACAAAAAGGGGCGCAAATAAACAAAAATGATTGACAGGACAAATCAAATTGAGTACGCTAAAAAACGGATGGCCCGGAAGGACGGGCCGGGAAGGGATGGAAAGAAATGCAGATACCGACTTATACGCTTGCAAACGGCGTAGAGATGCCGAAAATCGGATTTGGCACCTGGCGGACCAAAGGACAGCAGACGGTGGACCTGGTGAAATACGCCATTGAAACGGGCTATACCAGCATTGATACGGCGGCGGCCTATGAAAACGAAGAATTTGTGGGCCAGGGCATTCGGGAAAGCGGCGCAAAACGCGAAGATTTGTTTATTACCACAAAGCTGAGAAACCGCTATCACGGCTATGACACAACGTTGTTTGCCTTTGATGAAAGCATGAAAAAGCTGGGGCTGGAAACGCTGGATTTGTATTTGATCCACTGGCCGGGCGAAGATATGTATCTGCCGACGTGGAAAGCGTTTGTGCGGCTGTATGAAGAAAAGCGCATTCGCGCCATTGGCGTTAGCAACTTTTATCCGCAGCATATCGATGTGTTGTATGGGGAAACCGGCGTAATGCCGGTGGTGGACCAGATTGAAACCCACCCGTATCTGCATCAAAACGTGGTGATTGATTATTGCCGCAAGCATAATATCCTGGTCGAAGCGTGGAGCCCGTTGATGGTGGGCGGCGAAGTGCTGAAAGACCCGGTCATCACGGCCATTGCGGAAAAGCATGGAAAATCTCCGGCGCAGACGATTTTGCGCTGGCATACGCAAAACGGCTTTGCTGTAATTCCGAAATCCTCCAATGAAGGGCGCATCAAAGAAAACCTGAACATCTTTGATTTTGAATTGACGGATGAAGAAATGGCAGCGATGAACGAATTGACCAAAAAGAACATCCGCGTGGGCGACGATCCGTTGACCTATCGGTTTAAATTGCTGGCTCAGCTGAAAGAAGAGGGCCTGGTGTAAAAAGCAAAAAGGGGGCGCAGACAGCGCCCTTTTTTGTTGCGGAAAAGCCAAAAGAAAAAGCAAACATCGGTTGAAACCACTAAGGTAACCGCTGCAAACTATACAAAAACAGACGGGGAAAAATTTTCCAAAGGGGAAATTTTTTTTTGACTTTTTGATTTTCTATATGCTAAGATTTTGCCATCGAGCAGCAGAGAATGCGTAAGCCCAGATTTGGGTTTGCGCATTCTTTTTTTGCATATAGGAGGGAAAAAGAACGATGGAACAGGAAACTCAATCTTTTTTGGCCACGGAAAACGTGGGAAAGCTGATGCGGCAATATGCCGTTCCGTGCATCATCTCGCTGTTGGTGGGCGCGCTGTATAACATTGTGGATCAGATTTTCATCGCCAATGCCGCGTATCTGGGCTCGTATGGCAATGCGGCGAATACGGTGGTGTTTCCGCTGACGGTGATCGCTTTGGCAATTGCGGTGATGATCGGCGATGGCTGCTGCGCGTTTGTCAGCCTGAGTTTGGGACAAAACAAAACGCAGGACGCCAACCGCAGCGTGGGCAACAGCATCGTGCTGGCCGTGGCGGCCGGCATTGTGCTGTGCGTGGTGTATCTGGTGTTTTGCGACCCGATTTTGACGATGTTTGGCGGCCGGGTAAATCAGGAAACATTTGCCTATGCCCGGGAATACTTTTTCTATATTGCGCTGGGCATTCCGTTTTATATGGTAGGCCAGGCGCTAAACCCCATCATTCGGGCGGACGGAAGCCCGAAATTTGCCATGGTGTCCACCGTGGCGGGCGCGATTGTCAATACCGTGCTGGACCCGATTTTTATCTTCGTTTTCAAATGGGGCATGATGGGCGCGGCCGTGGCCACGGTGATCGGCCAGATCGTATCGGCGGCGCTGGCGCTGTGGTATTTGACAAACACAAAGACCGTTCAGCTGAGCAAAGCGGAATTTTGCCTGAAAGGAAAAATCATAAAGCGCACCGTGGTGTTGGGCCTTTGCAGCTTTTTATCGCAGATTTCGCTGGTGGCGGCCATGGCTGCCATCAACAACATGATTCGCCAATACGGCGCGCTGGATGTTATTTTCGGCCAAATGCAATATGCCCAGATTCCCATGGCGGTGGTAGGCATTGTGATGAAGTTTTTTCAAATTGTAATTTCCGTGGTGGTCGGCATGGCGGCGGGCTGCATTCCCATTGTCGGCTTTAACATGGGCGCAGGGAAAACAGAGCGGGTGAAAACGCTGTTTACCAAATTGCTGATCGGCGAAGCTTTGGTGGGGCTGGCGGCGCTGTTGATTGCGGAGTTGGCGCCGCATGCGCTGATCGGCATTTTCGGTGCGGCCAATGAAAGCGTGTATTATACGGAATTTGCCGTAAAGGCGTTTCGGATTTATCTGTGTATGATGGTGCCGGCCTGTATCAATAAAGCGTCGTTTATCTTTTTGCAGGCCATGGGCAAGGCCGTTGCGTCCACGCTGCTGTCCATGGGGCGGGAAATTGTGTTTGGCGTGGGGTTTGCGCTGCTGCTTCCCAGGGCTTTTGGGCTGGATGGGGTGTTGTATTCCATGCCGGTTTCGGATGTTTTAACGCTGGCGGCCTCTATCGCGGTCATAGTTATGACCTATCGGCAGCTTTCAAAAAGCGGACAGCATGCACAGGCAAACGCCGCGGCTTAAGAAAAAGGCAGAATCCCGTTCATGGGCGGATCAGCAAAACCCCGGCGCAGGCCGGGGTTTTTGAAGGGTTAAAAATCTCTGGGGCGGCGTAAAAAACGCAGCGCAATTTTGCGCAGCAGATCCAGCGGCAAGACAAGGCAGGCCAAAAGGAAGGTGAACCCCAATTCCGAAACCGGCAGCGGCGTGGTGCGAAACAAAGTGCCGCCGTAATAGATAAACACCAATTGCAGCCCGGTAACCGCCGCCATGATGAGTACAAAGGTCGGGTTTTTCCACAGGTGGGAAAATAGATTGATGCGGTGGGTACGGGCATTGAAGCTGTTGAGTACGCCGCAAAAGATAAACAGCGAGAAAAACGCCGTAAGGAAATAGAGCGGATCGCTTTGATAGCAAAACAGGCTGCGGATTTTATCGGATTTCAAAAAGAACAAACACAGCCCCATGGTGGAAAGCCCGGTGATTAAAATCTGGTTGACCATATAGCGGTTTAAAATGGGCTCGTCGCGGCGCTTGGGCGGCTCTTTCATATATTCTTTCAGCGGGGCTTCGCCGGCAAAGGCCAGGCCGCCCAGGGTATCCATAATCATATTGACCCAAAGCATCTGCACCACGGTAACCGGCGTATCCACCCCCAGCATGGGGCCAAAGACGGAAACGCCGACCGCGCAAAGGTTCATGGTAAGCTGAAAGACGATGAATTTGCGGATGCTTTTAAAGATGGTGCGCCCATATAAAATGGCCTTGGCGATGGAGGAAAAGTTGTCGTCTAAAATGACGATATCTCCCGCTTCTTTGGCCACTTCCGTGCCGGAACCCATGGCAAAGCCCACGTCCGCTTTTTTCAGCGCGGGGGCGTCGTTGATGCCGTCGCCCGTCATGCCTACCACAAGCCCCTGCTGTTGAGACAGGCGCACCAGCCGGCTTTTATCCGAAGGAAGCGCCCGGGCCACCACACGCAGGCTGCGCAGCCGACGGGAAAGCTCCGCATCGGTCAGCTGCGCCATTTCGTCGCTTGTCATCACGGCATAAGAAGGGCTGCCCTGCGGCAAAATGCCGCATTGGCGGGCGATGGTTTGTGCGGTTTGGGCGTTGTCGCCGGTAATCATAACCACCTGGATGCCGGCGTTTTGCACCTGCTGCACGGCCTTGCGCGCTTCCGGGCGAATTTGATCATGAATGCTGACAAGACCGATGAGCACAAGGCTTTCCGGCACAGAGCCCCGGCGGCGCACGGGACGGGGGGACGTGGCCAGCACCAAAACACGCTCGCCGTTTTTGGTCAGCTGTTCCAATCTGGCCTGCAAAACGGGGCGGGCGGTAAAGGGCACGGGCTTGCCGGTATCGTCATAGCAATGGCTGCAAAGGGGCAAAAGCTTTTCCGGCGCGCCTTTGATGAAATGCAGCGTGCCGTTTTGCTGAATGCTGGCGGCGGAAAACTTTACCGCGCTGTCAAACGGCACGGTGGACAACACATGCGCCTGCGCGCCGCGGTAAGGGAGCACATATTCCATCAAAGCGCGGTCCGTGGCGTTGCCGCCCAGCGGTCGGCCTTGGGACACGGTGCTGCCCGTGTTATACAGGCCGCTGAGCGCCGTTAAACGATACAGCGCCGGGTGCTTTTTCAGTTTGCCGATGGTGGGAAATTCCTGCCCGCTGCCGGCGATAAAGCTGCTCACTTGCAGCCGCCCGCGGGTAAGCGTGCCGGTTTTATCGGTGAAAAGCAGGTTTAAGCTGCCGGAAGTTTCAATGCCCACCAGCTTTCGTACAAGCACATGGTCGCGCGTCATCCGCAGCATATTGGAGGAGAGTACGACGGTGATCATCATCGGCAGCCCCTCCGGCACGGCCACCACCACAATGCTGATGGCAAGGGTCAGCGCGTGCATAAAATGCCCCAGCAGCACGGGGAAATTGCACAGAACGGGCCATAGGGAAGAGAGCTGCCGGCCGCTTTCCACCCATAGGGAATAGCCGAAATCCGCAGAAAAAACCAGCACGGCAGCCAGGTATCCCAACCGGCTGATGACCCGCGTTAACCCGTTTAGGCGCACGCGGAGCGGGCTTTCCCGCGTTTCCTCCTGCATTTGGCGGGCCATATCGCCGTAAAAGGTTTGGCTGCCCACGCGGCCCACTTCCATGGCCGCTTCGCCGGCGGTGACAATGCTGCCGCGAAACAGCTGCGAAGGGGAAGAAAGATCCCACCGGGCAAACGAGGCGGGCTGCGGGCGCTTTTGCATTTCCTTGCTTTCGCCGTTTAAAGCGGACTGATCAACAGACAAACCGCCGCTTACCACAACGCCGTCGGCGGGCACGCGCTCGCCGGCCTGCAAATACACCACATCGCCCACCACAATTTCCGCAAGGGGCAGGGAAAGCAATTGCCCGTCGCGCATCACGCGGGCCTGAATGCGGCCGGCATCCTCCTGCATTTTACGAAAGGCGGATTCGCTGCCGTATTCCGAAATGGTGGAAACCAGCGTGGCCAGTGCGATGGCCAGCGCAATGCCCATGGTTTCAAACCAGTTTTGGTTGCGAAATAAAAAAATGAGATTCACCGCCAGCGCAATCAGCAAAATTTTGATGACGGGATCTGCAAAGTTGGCGATGAATTTACCCCAAAAGCCGGTTTGTTTTTGGGCTTCAAATTCGTTGGAGCCGTATTCGCGGCGGGCCTGTTCTGCCTGGGCGGCGGAAAGACCGCCCGGCGCGGTACGGCGTTGACTGGCTTGCATGGCATCCCCCTCTTTATCCGGTGCATGATCTTGATACACTGTATGAGCTAGTCCGATGAATTTAGAACTATATATGCCTATACACGGCAAAAGCCGCGGGGCTTTTTATTTGCCAAAGCCGGCAGAGCATGGTATAATACCAAATCATAGGTACCTGTAGCTCAGTTGGATAGAGCGTTGGACTCCGACTCCAAAGGCCGCTGGTTCGAATCCAGTCAGGTACACCAGAAAAAAGCCCGCCCTAATAGGGCGGGCTTTTTTTATGCATTGCAAAAAGAAAAAGCCGTCTTGTTTTGGAAAGCAAGGCGGCTTTTATATTGTGCGGCAAACTTATTTAGCCATAGAGCACCCAATCGGCATCGTAGCCGAATTCCGGCCCGATCAACTTTGCCGGGGAAGGGGAAATGGCCTTGTTTTGCGCGGCGCCGGCGCGGCTGTTGCCGGTGAGAATATAGATATGGTTTTCAAAAATGCAAAGCCTGCGGGCAATTTCCGCTTTGGAAATGCCCTGCTGGGGAGGATGATTCTGTTTAATCGTTCTTTCAGCGTTATGAGCGGGGGTCCTCCTTCTTGGTGGTTTGGTTCATAAGCGCGGCATACATAAGCAGCTGCTTGCGGGATTTTACCCCCAGCTTTCCGTAAAGGTTGCGGTTATGATATTTCAATGTATTTTCGTTGATATGGGCAATCTGTTGAATTTCCTTGGTGGTTTTCCCCTGCAGATAGAGGTTAAAAATCTCCGTTTCCTTGGGCGTTAAGGTGTTCAGGCAATCCAAAAAACGCTGAAATTCCGCGGGATCCACCTCGCTTTTTCTGGCGTATACCAGGCGGGACGCCTCCGCCTGCGTGGCTTCGTATTCCCGCTGCACGGCTTCGTGCGCAGCCTGCAACTGATTCAGCTTATATTTGCTGTGCCTCATTTCCTGTTCCAATTCGGAGATGGTGGCTTCGGTTTCCTGATCTTTTTGGGAAAGAAAATCCAAAAGGTCGTCAATTTCCGGGATATCCGAATAGGTTCGCTCCGCCTTGTTTGCACGGATCTGTTCCAGCCCCTTTAACAGGGGAGAGAGGAAACGGCGGCTGAAATAAAAACAACAAACGGCGGCAAAGAAAATGACAAACAACACCAAAAGGGCGTTTTGAAGATTGCTTTTGAACACCGCGGAGCTGTAATCCGTTTTCGGAATCAGCACGGCCACGGTGAAGGAAGGGCCGTTTTGCGTGACGGAGATTTCCCGCGCGATGCCGACATATTCTTCCGATTCTCCGGAAAAGCGAACGAGCCCGTTGCGCATGTTTGCCATGGAGAATTTGCCTTTTGAATCAAAATAATAGCCGTTGCGGATGCCGGTGCTAAAGGCCTGATCGGCATTGAGCCCGTCATCTTTATGGGCAAACAAACACACCATATGCCGAAGGTTGGAGGGCTGGGCATGCTTGGCCTTAAACCAGCTCTGGCTGACCTCAAACCCGCATAGGCCGTAAACGGCGCCGTCTTTACCTATCAGCGGCACCGTCATCAGCGCTACCTGTTCGCTGGTACCTGGCAGGGTGGCGATGGGGGAAAGCCGGTAGGAGGTATCCAACGGCAGGCGGGCCTGGGCCATGGCTTCCTGATAGTTGGGAAACAGCGCAGTTTGAAATTCCTGCCGCCATTTTCGGTGCGGCATGATGTTGTGCCGTTTGCCGATCTCGGCGATGCCGTGATAGAGCAAAAGGGCGCTGCCCGGCGTGTCCACGGCACTTTTTTCCAAATATAGCCCGCTGCGCGAAGCAGCCGCGCCCGCAGTTTTGCTGTTGGCGGTAGCGTTTATCAGCACAAACGCGCCGGAGCAATTGGCCTGGCGCAGCTGTTGGCTCAGCGGCTCGATCATCGTTTCCTGAAGATCGGACAGCACCTGCCTTTGATCTGTAAGCGAGGAAAAGGGAAGGCCGCTTTGGGACAGATAATTTTCTAAAACGGAGGTCATATTTTCCGAAAGACGAATGCTCCGAACGGCCACTTCATCCCAATAGGCCGCCATATCTTTTTCAAACACTTCGGTTTGCAGATCCAGGGTTTGGTAAATCTCCTTTTGCGTGCTGTTAAACCGGCCAAACAGCAAAAAGCCGGAAGACAGCGCAAACAAGAGAAGCACGGCCAACAAAAACATATAGGCAAATAGCTTGCGTTTGAGAGAAAGCTCCTGCCGGCGGAGGGAAAAGGGAAGCTTATGAATCATAAAAAACCTCCGTCTTTACTGAATATTGCAAAACAACTGCCAGGCTTCTTCCATAAGCACATCAACGCTTTCACCCCGAGCAAACCGTGTTTTCCACTGCGATTGTTTTTGTCGGAGCTGATCGTAAAACCGATAGGTTTTCTCATAATACCCGTCGGTTCTGTCCGCTTCGGAAACGGAGGTATAGCTTTGGCGCATGGTATCAAGCGTATCATACAGCGCTTTATGCGACGCATCGGGGAAAGAATAGCTGTCTATGGCGTCAAACGAACCGGTGCGCACCGGCATATAGCCCGTCTGCACCACAAACTCCAAATTGCGCTCCGGCTCTGTCAGCCAGTGGGCAAAGACGGAGGCGGCTTCGGCCTTTTGCGTGGTGGTTTTATACGCGCCTAACCCCACACCGGCCTGCGTCATCAGCGCCTTACCTCGGGCGGCTCGTGGGTAGGGCAAAATTTGCAGGTTTGTGGGCTCGGTGGTGTTGTCCGGATAGGTAACCACATCGTTATAGTACAAAATGGCAGCGGAAGAACCGATGCCGGAAAGGGTTTCCCCGGTCATCACCTGGGTATTGGAATACAGGTCCGAAACGGTGATATGTCCCTGCACCAGCGGGCGGATAAATTCCAGATAGGATTGCTTTAAGATGGGGTTATTTACATCATACCAGCCGTTTTCGGCAAAAAGGTTTTGTGCGCCTTGGGCTTGCGCATTTAATTCTATATCGCGGAGCAGATAATCCAGCGCGCACATGGGTTTGCCGCCGGACCAGGCATAGTATTTTTCCGCCGCGGCAAACAGGCCGCTCCATGTGGAAAGAGAAGAGGCGGCAATGCCGGTTTCGGCGGAAAAGCGTTGAAACTGAGAGCCGTTTACAAACAGCAAAAATGTGGATTTTGAAACGGGCAATACGCAGAGTTTGCCATCCACCATGCCGTCTTTGATAAAATCTGAAACAAAGCCGTTGATTTCATCCTGGGAAAAATAATCGCTCCAATCCAGCACGGCATCGGCACCCAGAGTGGCGATGTTTGCGGAATGGCAGGAAAACAGATCCGGCATTTGCGGTGCGCCCGGTTTGTTTTGCTGGGCCGAGGTTAAAAGCGCGCCGATTTCGCGTGCGTTTGTCATCATGGTTACGTTGATGACAATTCCCTTTTCCCTGCCGACAGTCCGGTTAAATTCTTCAACCAACCGATTCATCGGAGAATCCGCCTGCTCGCCGTAGACATGCCACATTGTCAGCGTTACAGGGCTTTGGGGATCCAACTCCGAAGGGGTGCCGCAGCCGCATACGCTTGCCAAAACGAATAGGGCCGAAAACACGATTTCGACTATTTTTTTCATAAGAATCTCCTTTAACGGGCAATTTTCGGATAATTTTCTTAAAAAACGCATCTTTTCCCACCCTTTTGAGACGGTAGGGTGGGGCGGAAAACAAAAATATCTCTATACTTTAAACATGCAATACCGGGAGATAAAGGCCCGAGCCTTTTCGAGCGCCATAAAGAAATGAACTCTTTTGCATTGTTTATGATCAATTCCATTTTAATAGAATATCAGCAATTCTGGACTTAATCAAGGATATGCGCAAAGAGAACAATCCTAAAAGAACCTAAAAGCGGGCTGCCAAACTTGGCACTGCTTTGTACGAAAAGCGGAAACAACTGCTTTTCGTGCGATATATAAACACAAACGGGAGGATAAAAAATGATTGGACTGAAAAAGAGAACGACAAAACTGGTTTGCGCAGCGCTGGCGGTATGCATGGCGCTGAGCCTGTGCGCTTGCGGCAAAGGCGATGGCGCAAAGGACAGCGCAAAGAACGATCCGAACCATATGGAGCTGGAAGAGTATGAGTTGGATTATGAAAAAGCGGAAATCAAAAAAGATACGGATGACAGAGACGCCCTTGTGTTGACGATGAAATTTACCAACAACAGCGATAAGGAAGCTTCCTATATGTGGAGCATTTCGGAATACGCTTTCCAAAACGGCATTGGGTTGGAATCCACGTCCATTTTTGAGGACATGGAGAAATATACAATGATGACAGATTCCCAGTTTACCAAGATTCAAAAGGGCAAAACGATTGAAATTTGCACAGCGTTTGTGCTCAACGATTCCAAATCCGATGTGGAGATCAAATTCTCTCCGCTGTTGGGTGAAAAAGAAAGCAAAATTGTGATCGACTTGGCCACATTGACCCGTAAGGACATTTAACAAAAAAACCGGCATGGGCAAAGCAAGACGTTCCCTTTGTCTGTGCCGGTTTCTTTTCCGTACAACAAAAAAGGAAGATGGCGATAAAAAAACAGATAGTAAACCGGCCTTAAACCATGGGGGAATCTATGCGGGTAAACCCAATTCTCCAAGCGACAAAAGATCGTAGGCAAAAGCGGATTTAAATCAAGTATAATTAAAATGTACAGTTTTCTTTGAAAGGAGTTATTGTTATGGGATTGATTAAGGCCGGCATCGGCTCTGTGGGCGGCACATTGGCAGATCAATGGAAAGAGTTTTTCTATTGTGAATCCATGCCGAAGGAGGTGCTCGTTACCAAGGGGCAGAAACGGGTAAGCGGGCGCTCTTCCAATACAAAAGGCAACGACAATATTATTTCCAACGGATCCGGCATTGCCGTGGCAGACGGGCAGTGTATGATCATCGTAGAGCAGGGTAAGATTGTGGAGGTTTGTGCAGAGCCGGGCGAATTTACCTATGACACATCCTCAGAGCCCAGCATCTTTTCCGGCAGCCTGGGTAAAGGCATTAAAGAGACGTTCAAAACCATCGGCAAGCGCTTTACCTATGGCGGAGACACCGGCAAAGACCAGAGAGTCTATTATTTTAATACCAAAGAGTTGATAGACAATAAATTCGGCACGCCGAACCCCATTCCGTTCCGCGTGGTGGATTCCAAAATCGGATTGGATATTGACGTATCGGTGCGCTGTTCGGGCGTATATTCCTATAAAATTGCGGATCCGCTGTTGTTTTACACCAACGTATGCGGCAATGTGACGCAGGAATATACCCGTGAAGAGTTGGATGGGCAGCTGAAAACGGAATTTATCAGCGCCTTGCAGCCGGCTTTCGGCAAACTTTCCGATTTGGAGCTGCGCCCGAACCAGATTGTCAGCCATAATACGGATTTGGAAAATGCGATGAACATAGCACTGTCTGAAAAATGGGGCGAATTGCGCGGCTTAAAAGTGGTAAGCATTGCGCTGGGCTCCGTAACGCTGCCGGAAGAAGACGCGGAAATGATTAAACAGGCGCAGCGTACCGCCATCATGCGCGACCCCACCATGGCGGCGGCCACGCTGGTAGGCGCACAGGCGGACGCGATGAAGGGCGCTGCCACCAACGAAGCGGGCGCGATGACCGGCTTTATGGGCCTGGGCATGGCGATGAACGCGGGCGGCGGCATGAACGCGCAAAATCTGTATTCTATGGGCCAACAGCAGCAACAGCAGGCCGCTCAGCAACAGCCGCAGCAGCCGGCGGGCAATGCTTGGCAATGCGCATGCGGCGCCACGGCTACGGGCAAATTCTGCCCGGAATGCGGGGCTAAAAAACCGGAACCGAACCCGGCGGGCAATGCCTGGCAATGCGCGTGCGGCGCGATGGTTACGGGGAATTTTTGCCCGGAATGCGGCGCGAAACGGCCGGCAGAGGACGGATGGACCTGCGCTTGCGGCACGGTGAACAAGGGCAAATTCTGCTCGAACTGCGGCGCGAAAAAGCCGGAAGGAAAACCGCACTGCGCGCAATGCGGATGGGAACCGGAAGACGGGGCGCAGCTGCCGAAATTCTGTCCGGAATGCGGCCATAAATTTTAACCGAAACAAAAGCGGTACGGATTGCGAAAAATAAAGCGTAAAATACAAGGTTTGCAATGAAAAAGACGGGAATTTTGCTGCTGAGCGTGTTGCTGGCGCTGGCGTTGACGGGCTGCGGCGAAAAAAGCAAAAGCGTAAAAGGCGAAACCTACGATACCGGCACCATGAGCGCAATGGTGCCGGAAGGGTAGAGGCGATGATTCCCGTTACCGCCTTTGGAGGCCGGGAAACGGATCAAAATAAACTCATGGTCTTCAAAGCGGCGGAATGCTTTTGCTATACAAAACCGAGAACCCCTAACGCGCGAACCGGGGAACCGATGGTGGATTTGGATTGGAGCGGCGCTTATCAAGACTATCAGAAGATCAGCGGCTGGCAGGTAGGTACGCGCACCTAGGAAGGCTTTAGCGGAAAATATTCCGAGACAAAAACAGTGATGGCCGTACACACCACCGAGGGAGACGGCGCCTTTACGGCAGAAATCCGGACCGAGGTGGACGGCCAAACAATCTCCGTGGACGAAACGGATGTGCAAACCATTTTAACCAGCATTGCCATTCACGGAGAAGCAAAATAAAGGTTTAAGATAAGGGGGGAACTTTTTTGCAGACAATTCAGGAATATAAATGCCCTTGCTGCGGCGGCGCCATTGCCTTTGACAGCACGCTTCAAAAGATGAAGTGCCCGTATTGTGATACGGAATTTGAAATGGAAGCGCTGGAGGGCTATGACAAAGAACTGCAGGAAGAACAGGCAGACAATATGCACTGGGAAACAACCGCGGGCACAGAATGGGAGCAGGGCGAAACAGACGGGCTGCGCACCTATGTTTGTAAATCCTGCGGGGGCGAAATTGTGGGCGATGAAAACATGGCGGCCACTTCCTGCCCGTTTTGCGGAAACCCGGTGGTGATGATGGGCCAATTTGCAGGCGCTTTGAAACCGGATTTGGTGATCCCGTTTAAGCTGGATAAAAAAGCGGCCAAAGAAGGGCTGATGAAGCATATATCCGGCAAAAGGCTGCTGCCCAAGGTGTTTAGGGACCAAAACCATATAGACGAAATAAAGGGTGTGTATGTGCCGTTCTGGCTGTTTGATGCCGGCGTGGACGCGCAGATTCGCTACCATGCCACGCGGGTGCGGGCTTGGAGCGACAGCGACTACGACTATACCGAAACCAGCCACTATATGGTGCACAGGGCCGGCAGCGTGGCGTTTGAGCATGTGCCGGTGGATGGTTCTACCAAAATGGCGGATGATTTGATGGAATCCATAGAGCCGTATCGGTTTTCCGAAGCGGTGGATTTCCAAACCGCGTATCTGGCAGGGTATCTGGCGGATAAATACGATGTGGACGCCGAACAGAGCGTGGAGCGCGCCAACGAGCGGGTAAAACGCTCCACAGAAGAGGTATTTGCCTCCACGGTGAAAGGCTATGCCACGGTGGTGCCGGAAAACAGCAGCATACAGCTGCACGGCGGCCAGGCAAAATACGCGCTGTATCCGGTTTGGCTGCTGAACACCACCTGGAACGGCAACAAATATACCTTTGCCATGAACGGGCAAACCGGTAAATTTGTCGGCGATTTGCCGGTGGATAAAGGGGCGGCCGCGAAATGGACGCTGGGGCTTTCCGTGGCGCTCAGCGCCGTGATGTATGGCGTGGCATGGCTGTTAAACTGGGCCAGCCTGATTTCGTGAGGGGGGACAACACGATGAAAAAGAAACTGGGAGCGATCCTGATGGTGCTGGCCCTTTGCATGGCAATGGCGGTGCCTGCTTTGGCAGAACCGGAGGACGAAGATTACGGCAATTTACCGGCCAACGAGCGTGTACAGGACTCTGCAAAGCTCTTGAGCAGCGAAGAAAGGCTGAATTTGCAGGCAAAGCTGGATGAAATCAGCGACAGGCAGCGGTTGGATGTTGTCGTTGTGACGATAGACAGCCTGGACAACCGCACCGCCGAAGCGTATGCCGATGATATGTTTGACTATGGCGGCTACGGCTATGGCGACAACAGAGACGGCGTTTTGTTTTTGATCAGCATGGAGGAGCGGGAATGGCATATTTCCACCCGCGGCTATGGCATTACGGCGTTTACGGATGCGGGCATTCAGTATATCGGAAAGCAGATGAAGCCCGATCTTAAAGCCGGCAACTATGCCGAGGCGTTTGATACCTATGCAGACCTGTGCGATGAATTTATCACCAAAGCAAGGAATGGAAACCCGTATGATGTTAAAAGCTTGCCGCGTGAGCCGCTTTCCTTTAAGTGGATTCCGATTTCCATCGTCGTAGGTGTTGTGCTGGCGTTTATCGTGGTAGGGATGATGAAAAGCAAACTGAAAACCGTGCGCAACCAGGCAGAAGCCAACGACTACTTGAAGCCTGGCAGCCTGGATGTGACGGAAAGAAGGGAATTGTTCCTCTACCATACGCTGACCCGCACGGCAAAACCAAAGGATGATGACAGCGGCGGCGGCAGCAGCACGCATACCTCCTCTTCCGGCGCAACGCACGGCGGTGGCGGCGGAAGTTTCTGATAGAGAAAATAGTAAACAGCGAAAAGGAGCGCAGATGAGTATTTTTGATAAGCTGAACCATGAACCGTCTCAAACGGCCGGTGCCGGGCCGCAGACCTTTGTCTTTCCCGCGCTGCCGGAAAGTTTACCGCAGATGCAAAAAATGGAGCAGGCAGGGCTGGCAACGCCGTTTGAGACGGCGGCACTGACGGTGTGTGCGCTGTGTGCGTATGCGGCAAAAAAACAAAACGGCCTGGAAATGCTCAACTGGCTGCGCGGCCCGCGACCGCTTAACGGGCAGGATCTGTCGTTTTTGGAGGACCGGTTTCGGGGCGGAAAGCACTATGTGCCGTTTTCCTATTTCGCAGGGGCCGTTCCGGGCAACGGGTATACACCGGATAGGCCGTATACGCTGACGATTTTCAGCGACGCCGCGTCCACTGCGGAGCAGGGATATTGCAAACTGTTCATCCCTTGCGGCGGGGCAGACCGGCCACGGCCGATCAAGCTGCGCCAAAGGGGCAGCGACGGCAAATGGTTTTTATGGGAACAGGCGCTTTTAACCGGCATACGACAGCCGGAACAGGAAGACCCTTGGGCATAAGAGGAGTTTTGGCGGTGTATGCAACGGGTTGAACTCCACAAAGTAGGGACTTATGTGATGGGACACAGGGGAGACGTTTTCATAGAAAGTAAATATAATCATTTTAAACGGGAAAAGGAAAACGAAAAAACCCTGAAAAGAGCAGCTTCGCTGCTACGGTGCTCATTATATTTATTTGCTTGACTGTCTGCGGAGGCAGCGATCCGATTGTTAGCAAACGGAAGAGCGCTTTGGAGCCGAACTGTTGTATGGTCCCCAGAAGTTTAAAGGGGCGGCAAATGCTACATGGAGGACAAGATTGTGAACCGGGACGGCATCTGCAAAGTGGAAGATGACAAGAAAACAATCAAACTGGAACAGTGGGATAATGAACCCACCGATACGTTCTCCATTGACGGAAACAAGCTGACGATGAACAAAACAGCGGCTTGGGCCTTTGTGGCACATACGACAAACAATAACAAAACGGGCGTTTGCCCGATGATAAATCCGCTGAAAAGCGCCGGGGCTCTCTTGGCGCTTTTTGCATGATAAAAGGGAAGAAAAGCCGGGCAGAGAATTTGGCGGGCGCAAGCACATTTTTTAGACAGCGGCGGGAAACAACCGAAGATAAGAGCGGCAAAAAGCGCACGAACGGCAATGCAAAGGGAAATGGGAAAGCAGCTTTTGCTGTGTGCGGAGCAGTGAAAAACGATGAAAAAACATAAAGCCTTTTGCGGGAAAGCTGGGCGTTTGATACAATGCAGGGAGAGACAGTATGCTGCCGATTGCTTATAAAAGGCGGCCTGCGGCCAGCGAACGGCTTAAACGCGGGTGTGTGTTTGCCCGCCGCAGAGCCATGGAACCGGGCAGAGGGGCCCTCTTTTTTGTATTAGGGCCATGGTCAACACAAATCCGCTGCACCGAATGCCGTTTCGGCTCCAAATTTATGCAAAAGCAGGGCATGGCTTATAGGGTGCTTGTCTTCCAAGCGCGTTGGAAAGCCAACAGAATAGCAAGATGTTTTCGGCTGTGCCTTTGGCCGTATGAATTTAATCTGCAAAACAAAAAGCCTCCCGGGTGGGAGGCTTTGTTTGTTCGGTTTATTTGGCAGTGGGCAAGCCCGCTTTTTCAAGCGCCTGGCGCAAGTCTTCAATGATGTCTTCCACATCTTCAATGCCGACGCTGAAACGGAAGAAGCCGTTGTGGAATTCTTCCGGATAGAGGCATTGCCGCTCGTCGTCTTCGCCTAAAAATACGATCAGGCTTTCATCATGCCCCGGGGAAACGGCAGAGGTGATGACCTTTAGATAGCTGACAAACCGGTTATGCGTATCATGATCGGTTTTCAGCCCAAAGGACAACACACCGCCAAAGCCGGGCGATCCTTGCTTCTTGGCAATTTCGTGCTCTTTATGGCTCTTAAGGCCGGGGTAGGAAACAAAGCTGACGCAGGGCTGCGCTTCCAGCCATTCCGCTACCTTTTGCGCATTTTCGTTGTACTGGCGCATACGAAGCGGCAAAGTAACGCTGCCGCGCATGATGAGCTATGCGTTAAACGGGCTGATGGCGCCGCCCACGTTTACCATAGACTGTGTGCGAATGGTATCCAGATATTTGGTGGGGCCGATGATGGCGCCGCCCATGGCATCGCCGTGGCCGTTGATGTATTTGGTAAGGCTTTCGATAACAAAATCCGCACCCAATTCAATGGGCCGCTGGTTAAACGGGGAAGCAAAGGTGTTGTCCACGCCGAGCAGCGCGCCGTTTTCATGCACAATTTTGGTAATGGCTTCAATGTCTGCAATGCCCAAAGAGGGGTTGCCGGGAGTTTCGATGTGCATAAGCTTTGTATCCGGGCGGATGGCAGCTTTTACAGCTTCGAGGTCTGTGGTGTCTACGATGGTGGTTTCCACGTTGAATTTGTTTTTGAACAATTCATTGAGCAAACGATACACCGCAATGTAGGTGACGCTGGAAAATACGACATGGTCGCCGCTTTCCAACATGGCGAAAAACAGCCCGGACAGCGCCGCTACGCCGCTGGCTAAGCCGATACAATCTTTGCCGCCCTCCAAAGAAGCGATGCGCTCTTGCAGATATTTCTGGTTTGCGCCGCCGTTTCTGGTGTACACCGTGCCCTCGGTGGAGGAGCAGTTCATCACGGAAGAATCGTAGGGAAGCTCATAGCTGTTGGCCGGTGTAATCGGACGGCGGATTGCCCGGGTTTCGCCGCTACATCGTTGCCGGTATGCACGGCTCTGGTGTGGAAGCCGTATTCGCTTCCGCAGGTTCTTTTGGTCATAGAAGAGCATCCCTTCCCGCTTTTAACCGGATTAGGAGGGCGAAAGTGGATTTATAGACATCCGACTGCAAATCGATTTATAGCAGCGTCGAACATTTTGCTTCAACGCCGTATTTTTATTTGGCGGCCAAAATGGCGTCTGCCAGGGCTTCCAGCTGCGCTTCGGTTTCCGGCTTTAAGGTGGAACGAATGCTGACAACGGGCTCTACCATGCGCAGATTTTTCATCGGCTCCAAGATGGCTTTCATCGTTCTGGCAGCAGAGGGTGCCCAGCTGCCGTTTTCCACAAGGGCTACAACGCGGTTTTGGAACGCTTTGGCTTTCAATTTATGCAAAAACGTTTCCATCGGCGGGAACAGGCCGGCATCGTAGCTGGAAGCGGCCAGCGCCAGGTGGCTGTAACGGAACGCATCCTCCACGGCTTCGGCCATATCGCAGCGGGAAAGATCCATCACGGAAACCTTTTTAGCGCCCTTTTCCTCCAACAGCTGCGCCAGTTTATGCGCGGCATGGGCGGTGTTGCCGTGGATGGAGGCAAAGGCCACCAGCACGCCTTCGTCTTCCGGGGTATAGCTGCTCCAGGTGTTGTATTTATCCAGATAATAGCCGAGATTTTCCTTTAAGATGGGGCCGTGCAGCGGGCAGATGGTGCGGATATCCAGCGTGGCGGCCTTTTTCAACAGCGCCTGCACCTGCATGCCGTATTTGCCGACGATGTTAAAATAATACCGTCGGGCTTCGCAGGCCCAGTCCTCATCGGCATCCAGCGCGCCGAACTTACCAAAGCCGTCTGCGCTGAAGAGAATCTTTTCTGATTGCTCATACGTTACCATCACTTCCGGCCAGTGCACCATGGGCGCCATGAAAAATTGCAACGTATGCGCGCCGAGGCTGAGGGTTTCGCCCTCTTTGGCCACGATGGAACGCTGGGAAAGATCAAAATTAAAGAATTGCGGAATCATGGAAAGCGCTTTGGCGCTGGCGACGATCTGCATTTCGGGATATTTTTCCGCCAGGGCCTGGATGTTGGCGGCATGATCCGGCTCCAAATGGGAGACGATGAGATAATCCGGCGTTTTGCCTTCCAAAACGCGGGTAAGGTTTTCCATCCAGGGTTCGGAGGCACGCTTGTCCACGGTGTCTAAAACGGCAATTTTTTCATCCAAAATCACATAAGAATTATAGGAAACGCCGTTGGGCACAACGTATTGGCTTTCAAACAAATCGATGGTTTTATCGTCTACACCGATATATAAAACGTTGGGAGAAATGGATACCTGTTGCATAAAGTTCACTCCTTTATCAATGGATAGGGCGGAAAATACGCGCCCGTTAAAAATGAAAAATCTATCTTTTATATTAGCACAGAACACCCAAAGAATATACAGGAAGATCTGCGTTTTTTGCACTATGGCGGGAGAAAACAGCGGATTGAAATCTTAGAGGAAAAAGAATATGATAAAATGAAAAACAAAACGGACGGAAAACAAAAAGAAACCGGGCTAAACCCGGGTTAAATTTTTTTGACAAAAAACGGCGGCCCCATAAAAAGAAAGGCACGGGGTGAAAGGCAGTGAAAAAACATGGAAGAAACGGTAGCGGTGTTGGGGCCGAAAGGCACATTTTGTGATCGGGCGCTGTGGCAGGCGCAGGAAAAAACGGGACAGGCAGTAAAGGCGCTGTATTGCCCGTCTATCGAGGCGGTGTTTGACGCGGTGGGCCGCGATTGCGACAGCGGGATTGTGCCGGTGGAAAACACGCTGGACGGCTATGTACAGGCCACGTTGGACAAGCTGTTGGAAACCAAGGCAAGCATTGTGGGCGAGGTGTATGTGCCGGTACAGTTTTCTTTGGTGGGCAATGTAAAGAAAAAAGAGGAGATCAAACGGCTGTATGTGCAATTCAAAACCAAGGGACAATGCACAAAGCTTTTGGCGGAGCTGCCCGGCGTGCCGCTGGTGCTGACGGAAAGCAACATGGAATCGTTTCACAAAGCGGAAGAGGGTATAGCGGGAGAGGCGGCGATTGTGCCGCAGCACATGTGCGCCAAAAGCCGTTGCCCTTGGAAACTGGAAAATGTGACGGATGCCAAAAATAATTTTACCCGCTTTTTTATGCTGGATGACCGGCCGGCCCATGAGCAGGATCTAACCCATGGGGAGAGCAAAATGGCGCTGTATGTGGTGGACGCGGCGGATAAGCCGGGCACGTTGTTTGAAATATTAAAGGCGTTTGCCGAAAACAACATCAACCTGGCGGCGCTGATGAGCCGGCCCACGAAAAAGGACATGGGCACCTATAATTTTTACTTGGAATTGGAGCTGGAAAGCCGGCAAAGAGAGGTGCTTGCCCGGACCATAGAGACGCTGAAAAAGCAATTTACCATCAAGGTGCTGGGCGCGTATACGCAGATATAAAAAATAAAAAGGCGGGAACCCCCGTCTTTTTTGTGCAAAAAAAACAGGCCCCGGAAAGGGGCCTGCCGCAAAACGGATTATAAGCTGAGGCCGCGCTGCACGTTGACGATGAAATCCTGCACGTTGGTAACGATGGTTTTTACCGCCAGGCTGCCGCGGTCGCGCAGCTTATTGACGGCAAATTCGGACACGTCTACGCTGTAAAAATACACGGGGCGGATGGTGCCGTCTTCCAAAACGCGGTAAGACGGGGTCATGTTGCCGGTGGCGATGGAATGCAGGGTGGTGGCCAGGCAAATGACGGTGGTGGATTTTTTTACCTGTTCACGCATGGCATTTTGCGCCTGATACACATCGGCATACACTTCGGGCAGCGGCCCATCGTCACGGATGGAACCGGCCAGGACAAACGGCACGTTTTCCTGCACGCAGGAGGCCATGATGCCGTCTTCGATGTTTTCTTCTTTGACAAACTGCGCAATGGAGCCCACTTTGCGCACATGGTTGATGGTGTCGATATGGTTATAATGTCCGCCGGGCTGGGAAATCTGGGTATAAATATCCTGGCCGAGAGCCGTGGAGCGGTAGCCCGCTTCCAGATCGTGCGTGGCCAGGGCGTTGCCGGCCAGCAAAGCGTTGACATAGCCGCCCTTTACCAATTTGGCAAAGGCATGGCGGGCATCCCAGTCAAAACAGCAGGCGGGGCCAAGTACCCAGGTGATAAAGCCGTTGCGCTTTTCGTAGCGCAATAGATCGTAGATGGAATCATAGTCCATGGCATAGGCGGTTTCGCGGGAGCGGCTCTGGCGGAAGGAGAAGGCCTCTTCCTGGCTGCCCGGGGCGGAGAAAGCGTCGATATGCACATAGATGCCGTCCCGGCCGTCTTCGCTTCGGCCGATGGCTACCAGATCACCTTTTTTCAGCCGGCGGAACTCCACAACCTCCACCTGGCCCCGGCGCAAAACGGCTACACAGTCCATCCGGCTTTCCTTTGCCAAAAGCCAGGAACCATTGGCTTTAAAGTATTCCGGAAAGATGGTGGTGGCGTGATAGTTATCCGGCGCAACGCCATGGGCGGGTGCGGGCACCCAGCGCACATTGGGAGCCTGTTTCAAGGCAGGCCGGGAAAAATCGGGAGCGGTATACGAAGGCATTGAAAAGCGCATAAAAACCTCCTAAAGAGTACAGACAAAATATAAATGCGATTTTATCTATCATAGGAAAAAACGAGCAGGAAAACAAGGGAGGAACACAAGGAAAACCAGAATAAAAATATGTATGCGGAATAAATGGGAGACAAAACGAAAAAAGGACGGAAAAACGCCGGCAAAGGCAGAACGCGCGATACAAGCAGACGGCACCGCGGGCAGCAGGGCAGGACCTTGTATAGGCCGGGGAATAAGATAAATAAAAATGCAAACAGAAAAAATGCAAAAAACGGCTTGACAAAAGCAAAACAGCTTGGTAAAGTATGAAAAAACAAACCGATGAGGCAGAGGAGTACATCGAAAAAGCGCATGGATAGAGAGCCGCCGATGGTGGAATGGCGGCGATGGGCGTTCGGTGGAATGGGCTGCCAAGGGCGGTGCGAAAGGCTGCGGCCGAGTAGCATGCGACGGGCTCTTCCCCCGTTATCACGGAAGCGCGGCTATTGGGCCGTGAACAGAGCGGGCGCTGCAAGGCGTCAATTTGGGTGGTACCGCAGAAGCAAGGCTTTTGTCCCATAGAGGACAGGAGCCTTTTTATTTTGCTGAAACCATAGAACGGCCAGAGGGCCAACAAACAGAAAGGAGCACAGAAAAATGCAAAAGATTCCACACAGATTTTATTTAAGCGAAGAGGAGATGCCCAAACAGTGGTATAACCTGCGTGCCGATATGAAGCAACTGCCGGACCCGATGCTGAACCCGCAAACCCTGCAGCCGGCTACAGAGGAGGATTTGTACCCGGTATTTTGTAAAGAGCTGGCAAAGCAGGAGCTGGACAACACCAACCGCTATATTGATATTCCGGAAGAGATTCAGGAGATGTATAAGATCTATCGGCCGTCGCCGTTGATCCGCGCGTATAACCTAGAAAAAGCGCTGGATACGCCGGCGAAGATCTATTATAAATTTGAGGGAAACAATACCTCCGGCAGCCATAAGCTGAACAGTGCCATTGCCCAGGCTTATTACGCCAAAGAGCAGGGTCTTACCAGCCTGACCACCGAAACGGGCGCGGGCCAGTGGGGCACGGCGCTGGCGGAGGCCTGCTCGTATTTCGGATTGCCGCTGACGGTGTTTATGGTAAAGGTGAGCTATGAACAAAAGCCGTTTAGAAAGGCTGTGATGCAGACGTTTGATGCGGATGTGATTCCCAGCCCCAGCACGACAACGGAGGTCGGCCGGAAGATTTTGGCGGAAAACCCGAACACCACGGGCAGCCTGGGCTGCGCGATTTCCGAAGCGGTGGAAAAGGCTGTGACCACGGAAGGCTGCCGCTATGTATTGGGCTCGGTATTAAACCAGGTGCTGCTGCATCAATCTATCATCGGACTGGAAAGCAAAAAGGCGATGGAGATTTTGGGCGAATATCCGGATGTTGTGATCGGCTGCGCGGGCGGCGGCTCCAACCTGGGCGGGCTGATTGCGCCGTTTATGCAAGACAAACTGACCGGCAAGGCAAACCCGCGGATTGTGGCGGTGGAGCCTGCATCCTGCCCGTCGCTGACGCGCGGCAAATATGCTTATGACTATTGCGATACCGGCAAGATTACGCCGATGGCGCGCATGTATACGCTGGGCAGCGGGTTTATTCCTTCCCCCAGCCACGCCGGCGGCCTGCGGTATCACGGGATGAGCCCGGTGTTGAGTAAATTGTATCATGACGGATATATGGAAGCAGTGTCCGTAGAGCAGACGAGGGTGTTTGAAGCGGCGGTGTATTTTGCCAAGAAGGAGACGATTTTGCCGGCGCCGGAATCCGCCCATGCGATTCGCGGGGCGATCGACGAAGCGCTGAAATGCAAAGAAACCGGCGAGAAAAAGACCATTCTGTTTGGCCTGACGGGCACGGGATATTTTGACATGACGGCATACAGCGCATTCCATGACGGAAAGATGGGAGATTATATTCCCACGGACGAGGAATTACAGCGCGGGTTTGACAGCCTGCCGGACATTCCGCAAAACAAATAATAAAAACAGGAGCCGGGTTTCCGGCTCTTTTTTTTTATGGAAAAAACGGAAGAAAAGGGCCAAAACGGGCAATTGAAAAACAGAACTTAGGGGAAACCCTTTTGAGCGGGCGATGAAACATAAAAACAGGGCGCGGCACAAAAACCATATCGGACGAAAAACGAATATTTATGCAAAATGCGGACGAAAGCGAGCCGTTGAAAACGCAGAGAAGAGAACGCTTGCATCGGCCGGTTGACTTTTGCTTTGAAAACCCTTTACAATAAAATCAGAGTGAAATTTTAGACAAGAGGGGTGTTTGAATGAACTACAGAACGTTGGGACGGAGCGGACTGAAAGTGAGCGAAGTGGGCCTTGGCTGCGAGCATTTGCAGGGGCTGCCGTATGAGCAGGTCAAAAGCGTGATCGACGCGGCGCTGGCCGGCGGCGTGAACGTGATGGATGTGTTTATGAGCGAACCGGAAGTGCGCACAAACATCGGCAAGGCGTTGTCCGGACGGCGGGAGCAGGTGGTGCTGCAAGGGCACATCGGCGCAGCCTGGCTAAACGGGCAATATAAGCGCACGCGGGATCTGGCGCACTGCAAAACCTTTTTTGAAGATTTTCTGACCCGGCTGCAAACCGATTATGTGGATATCGGGATGATCCATTTTGTGGACAGCGAAGAGGACTATAAGAGTGTATTTGAAAGCGACGTCATCGAATATGCCAAGCAATTGAAAGCGGAAGGCAAGATCAAGGCGCTGGGCATGAGCTCGCATAACCCGTCGATTGCAGAGCGCGCGGTAAGAACCGGGCTGATCGACGTATTGATGTTCAGCATTAACCCGGTGTATGACCTGATGCCGGAAAACGTGGTGATCGACGAACTGACCAATATGGACAGCTATGCCCGGCGGGAATGGAACGGCATTCACCCGGACAGAGAGCAGCTGTATAAAACCTGCGAAGCGATGGGCACCGGCATTACCGTGATGAAGAGCCTGGCGGCGGGCAATTTGCTAAAGGCGGAGACATCGCCGTTTGGCGTGGCGCTGACGCCGGTGCAATGCATTCACTATGTATTGACGCGCCCGGCCGTGGCCAGCGCGATGGTGGGCTGCAAAACGGCGGAAGAGATGCAAACGGCGCTTTCCTATGAAACGGCAAGCCCGGAAGAGCGCGATTATTCCGAGATTTTGAGCCATACGCCGAAATATTCGCTGAAGGGCAAATGTATGTATTGTAACCACTGTTTGCCGTGCCCGAAGAAGATTGATGTGGCGCAGGTAAACAAATATCTGGATTTGACAGAGGTGGAGGGCGAAGCGACGGCCACGGTGAAAGAGCATTATGCGGCGCTGTCGGCGCATGCATCAGACTGCATTGCCTGCGGCAGCTGCGAAAAGAACTGCCCGTTCTCCGTGCAGATCATCGAGCGGATGAAAAAGGCCAAGGAGGTATTCGGCCTGTAAAAAACGGCCGGATCCGTTTGGAGATTTTTTGCTGAAAACAGCGGCATACCCTATGAAAACGGGGTATGCCGTTTTTCTTTTTACCCGATTGCCGAGGCGGGAGAGGGGCAGGCTTAGGGAGGAGAAAAGTGTTTCATAAAAGCCGGGCTTTTGTGTGCGCATGACGCCGCAGGACGGAGCCAGCATCCGTCTTCCGGGAGAGCATTTTAACAGAAAGAGAAAGCAGCATTTTGTGGGCAGGACAAAGGCAAGGCAGCCGAATAGGAAAGGATCGTTTGTTTTCCCGAAACGGGGCGGCAAATAAAAGAGCGGAATTGAGGGGTGTGCAGAAAACGCAGCACTCCTATCCCTGGCGTTTGCCCAAGATCACAGGGAGAATTTTAGGGAGAAAAACAAAGCAAAAGGATAGCAAGCCACCATCCGGAGCTATGCGCCGGGCCGAGAAGGGAGCGTTCTGTTCGCATGCAATCCTGTGTTTGCTGCGGGGATGTTTGGCGCAGGACAAACGCGCGGCACACACAGCTTGTTTTTGCCCGCAAACGGACGGGCGAAGCCGTTGGCTGCCGGGTTTGCGGCATAAAAAAACCGGGCCTTTTGAAAAGGCCCGGCAGATGGGGTTTTACATGGATTGATGGAAGGTACGGCTGATGACTTCCTCCTGCTGTTCGCGGGTGAGACGGTTGAAATTGACCGCATAGCCGGAGACGCGGATGGTCAGCGTGGGATATTTATCCGGATGGTCCATGGCGTCGATGAGGGTTTCGCGGTTTAACACGTTGACATTTAAGTGGTGTGCGCCCTGGGCGAAATAGCCGTCCAAAATGGCAACGAGGTTGTTTTCCCGCTGGGCTTCATCCTTGCCCAGCGCCTGCGGCACGATGGAGAAGGTGTTGGAAACGCCGTCCTGGCAGACATCGCGATAGGGGATTTTGGCCACGGAATTCAGCGAGGCCAGCGCGCCGTGAATATCGCGCCCGTGCATGGGGTTGGCGCCGGGGGCCAGCGGTTCGCCGCCCTTGCGGCCGTCCGGCGTGGTGCCGGTTTTTTTGCCGTACATGACGTTGCTGGTGATGGTCAGCGCGGACAAGGTGTGTAGGGCGTTGCGGTAGAGCGGATGTTTTTTCAATTCATCGGAGAACTTGGTAACGATGCGTACGGCCAGATCATCCGCCCGATCGTCATCGTTGCCGTATTTGGGGAAATCGCCCACGGTTTCAAAATCCACGGCCACGCCCTGTTCGTTGCGGATGGGGCGCACCTTGGCGTATTTGATGGCGGAAAGCGAATCCGCCGCGACGGACAGACCGGCGATGCCAAAGGCCGTTAAACGCTGCACATTGGTATCGTGCAGGGCCATCTGGCTGGCTTCGTAGGCGTATTTATCGTGCATATAGTGGATGATATTGACGGTATCGACATACAATTCGGCCACATATTCCAGCACTTTATCGTAGTTTTTCAATACGGTGTCAAAATCCAGAATTTCATCGGGCAGCGGCTCGATGCCGGGAACGACCAACTCGCCCTTTTTCTCGTCCACACCGCCGTTGATGGCATACAAAAGCGACTTTGCCACGTTGCAGCGGGCGCCGAAAAACTGCATTTGCTTGCCCACCTTCATGGCGGAAACGCAGCAGGCAATGGCGTAATCATCGCCATAGACCGGGCGCATTACGTCGTCATTTTCATACTGGATGGAATCGGTCTGGATGGAGATTTTGGCGCAATAGCGCTTAAACGCTTCGGGCAGATGTTCACTCCACAAAACGGTTAAGTTCGGCTCCGGCGCGGTGCCGAGGTTGATCAGCGTATGCAGATAGCGGAAAGAGTTTTTCGTGACAAGGGGCTTGCCGTTGATGCCCATGCCGCCGATGGATTCGGTGACCCAGGTGGGGTCGCCGCCGAAAAGCTCGTTGTATTCCGGCGTGCGCAGATGGCGCACCAGGCGCAGTTTGATGATAAACTGATCGATCAATTCCTGTGCTTCGGCCTCGGTGAGAACGCCGGACTGCAAATCACGCTCCAGATAAATATCCAAAAACGTGGAGGTGCGGCCGAGGGACGTGGCAGCGCCGTTGTTTTCCTTAATGCCGGCCAGATAGCCGAAATACACGGCCTGCACGGCCTGACGGGCGTTTGCTGCGGGCAGGGAAAGATCCACCCCGTAGGAAAGAGCCATCTGTTTTAATTCATCCAAAGCGCGGATCTGCATGGAGACCTCTTCACGCTTGCGGATGCGGCTTTCGGTCATGGGGCCGTCCAGGGCATCCAGATCTTTTTTCTTTTCCGCAACCAGCGCGTCGATTCCATAAAGGGCCACGCGGCGGTAATCGCCGATGATGCGGCCGCGGCCGTAGGCATCCGGCAGGCCGGTGAGAAGGCCGGCATGGCGGGCTACGCGCGTGCGCTTGGGATAGGCATCAAACACGCCCTCGTTGTGTGTTTTGCGATATTCGGAAAAATGTGCTTCGATGGCGGGATCCAGCTGATAGCCGTATTGCTCCAAAGAGCTTTTGGCCATGCGCATGCCGCCATAGAGGTTGACGATGCGCTTTAACGGCGCATCGGTTTGCAGGCCCACGATCACTTCGTTTTCACGATCGATATAACCGGGGGCAAAGTTGTTGATGCCGGAAACGATGTGAGTTTCCACATCCAAAACGCCGCCGTTTGCCATTTCTTGGCGCAGCAGCTCTTCGCAGCGGCCCCAGACCTTTTTGGTTTTTTCTGTGGGGGGCTGCAAGAAAGAATCGTCTCCGGTATAGAGGGTGTAGTTTTTCTGAATGAAGTTTCGGACGTTGATTTCCTTTTGCCAAACGCCCGGCTGAAAGTCTTTCCAGGGTTTCATGCAAATGCCTCCTTAAAAATTATCGTGTGAAGCGGTTGTGGGGAAAAATTCCGTTTGCAAGGCCGCGGCCTTGTCCTGATCCATGGCGGGCACGCCGCAAAGCGGATAGGATAGACCCATGGCCTCGTATTTATGAACACCCAGCAGATGATAGGGCAAAAGCTCTACCTTTTCCACATGGGATAAGGTGCTGACAAACGCTTGCAGCTTTTTCAAATGCGCGGGGCTGTCCGTTTGGCCGGGCACCAGCACATGGCGAATCCAAAGCGGTACGCCCAGGCGCTGTGCCTGCTGCAAAAACGATTGGGTATGGCAGATGGGCTGCCCGGTCATCGATTGATAGAGCGCGGGGTCGATGTGCTTGATGTCGTAAAGAATCAGGTCGGTATGGCGGAGGATTTCGGTATAATCACCCTCACCTACGCCGGCGGTATCCAGACAGGTATGAATGCCCTCGCGCTTGAGCAGCTTTAGCATTTCCAGCAAAAAGGCAGGCTGCAAAAGCGGCTCGCCGCCGGAAAACGTGACCCCGCCGCCGCTGCGGAGAAAGTATGGCTTAAAGCGGCGGATTTTTGTCATCAGCTGCTCTGCGGAAAACACTTCGCCGCCGGAGAGCTGCCAGGTATCCGGGTTATGGCAAAACGAACAGCGCAGGCGGCAGCCCTGCAAAAACACCACCGTGCGGATGCCGGGGCCGTCTACCAAGCCCATGGATTCCAGAGAATGAACACGACCGGTTATCAATGATGTCGCCTCCCGAAAAAGAGAAAAGCCGAACGACTGGGTATTGTGTGCCCAGACGGTCGGCTTAAAAAGATCATACTCCATGTGGTATACTCCACAAATCCGTCAGTCATATGACCTACTTCAAAGATACAGGAAGGAAACCCCTGCTGTCAAGCGTTTTTTGAGAAATGAAAGAGGGTTAATAGACAAACGGCGCTTCGGAGCCGCAGGGATCCGGCAGGATGATGCTTCGCGTCATCAACAGCGCTTTATGATAGGAAACCAAGAACGCATTGATGATGCGGGAAACGGTGGGGAAGGTTAAAAATTCTTCGGGAGAGAGGGCATTTTCCTGATATTCTTTGGCAAAATGCGGGATTTTATCCGTCAGCTCCTGAATGATTTGCTCATCTACGGCCGCATCAATCCGGGACTGATAGGAGGAAATTGCCTCCAGCTTGGTTTGCCAGCGCATAGGCATGGTCATGATTAAATCGCCGCCGACAAACTCTGTCCAATGCAGATCTTCGGTGAAATTGGAAAGCACAAAGCGAACGCGGCTGCCTTTGCGGCGGATGAGCTCGTAGGCCTTTTTGCCGACGGCCACGGCGCCGTATTGCTGCGCGCCGCAGCTTAAGCTAAGGCCGTGCTGGGCGGCATAGTTGTGAATGCAGGCATCCTGAAAGCCGAGCTGCATGGCGCATGCCAGGCTGAGCCCCTCTGTGCTGCGGCCGGCTTTTACGCAGCGGTCGTAGCCGCGCTCCAACGCTTCCACGGCGGCAGACACCTGGGAAACGCTGGCGCAGGAGGTGGCCATGACGCTGTGCCCTTCGGCTACAATTTCCTCCATGGCGATAAGCCCTGCGGCGGTGGTGGGGATTTTTACAAAAAAGTTGCTGCCGAGAGAATGGATATGCCGGGCCTGTTCGATCATGGCTTTGGTATCGTTATAGTGATAGATATCCACCTGAATGGCAAATCGGCCGCTGGTGCCGTTTGCATCATACAGCGGCAGCACCGTTTTGGCGCGTTGGCCGGCCAGTTCATACATGGCGGACCAAAGCAACCGGCGCTCTGTGGCGGCGGGCTGGCGCTCCATTTGGGAAAGGAGCACAGGCGCCCAGACATCATGCTCCGCTTCCAGGGAAGCGCGGGTGATGGAGGGGGCGGTGGTGATCCCCTTGGAACCGTGGGAAAGGGCAAAGCGAATGTCTTCTTCAACCATGGAGTCCAGCCAGAGATCGGTGGTAGGGAATTGTGCTGCAAAGTCTGTAAGCATAGAAAAAACCTCCTATATATTTAAATAGAATATAAATAATAAAAACAACTAATAAAACGACATAAAGTGTGCAGACAAAGAAAGACTTACTGAAAGGGGAAAAGCAGAAACCATACAGAATAACGGCTGCGGAAAAAAGGGCAGCCGAAAAAATCAGAGAAGGCCGAGGGCTTTTAGCGCGGGGGTAAGGTCCGCCCCGTAGGGCAGGTGAATGCCGCAGATGCCCAGGCATTCGGCAGCGCGGATATTAACGGCGGTGTCATCGATAAAAACGCAGTCTTGTGCGCAGAGACCGTAGCGGGCCAGCAGCCGCCGATAGATGGCGGGCTCCGGCTTTAGGCAATGTTCATATGCGGAGACGATACGGCCATCAAACAGAGAGAAAAACGCGTATTTTTCAAAGAGAATCTCAAATGCTTCCCGATGAAAATTGGACAGAAGATACAGCGAATAGCCGTTGGATTTGAGCTGCTCTGCCAAGGCAACGTTGCGGGCCATGGGGGCCATGAGCTGCGTCCAATGCTGCAAAACATAGGCAATTTCAGCAGCATAGGCAGGATGCTTTTCCGAAAGAAGCGCGATGGCCTGCGCATAAGAAAGGGTGCCCCTGTCTAACTCTACCCACTGTTCGCTTTCAAACACGATGGACATAAGGGCCTCCGCCGTGGGGGCGGAAAAATGAGAAAGCAGGTAGGCTTTCGGATGAAAGGACAACAGAACGTTGCCGATATCAAAAATGATGTGTTTCATGGCACATATCCCCCGGGCCCGGCAGAAAACCGTTTTTTTGCCTTTTCGATTATAAAGCAGGTGGGGGATATATGCAATAACAAAGTGTAAGGCAATAGAGGGCAGAAGAAAAAGGCCGCAAACATTGCGGCCTTTTGAGGGATTAAAGATCAATCCAGCTTTTCCAAGATGAAAGAATACTGGCTTTCGGAAGCGAGCTTGAGATCTGCTTTGTTCATGTATTGTTTTACGCTGGCGGCGGATTTGCTGATGGGCTGCAAGGTGCCGGCGCCGGCCACGCAACCGCCGGGGCAACCCATGCCCTCCAACAGATAGCCGTCGTATTTGCCGGCCTTGGCCAACATGAGCATGCGCTTGCAATCGTGCAGGCCCTGGGCGGACTGTACCTTCACTTCACGATCCGGATCGATCTGCTTGATGCAATCCGCAACGGCCTGGGCTACGCCGCCGCCGACGGCAAACCCGCGGCCGGCCGCGGTGGAATCGACAAACGGTTCGCCGGGCTCCACGGTAGCAAAGTTTACGCCTTTGGCCTGGAACATACCCATGAGCTCTTCAAAGGTTAAAACAAAATCTACATCGCTGCGGATGGTGCGGCGGCTTGCTTCCAGTTTTTTGGCAGCGCAGGGGCCGATGAACGCCACGCGGCAGTTTTTATGCTCTTTTTTCATCAGGCGGGCGGTAAGCACCATGGGCGTGAGGGCCATGGAGATATACGGCGCCAGGGTGGGGAACAGCTTTTTGGCCATCATAGACCAGGACGGGCAGCAGGACGTGGCCATAAACGGCTGCTCTGCCGGCACTTTTTCCATAAAGTCCTTGGCTTCTTCGATGGTGCAAAGGTCTGCGCCGATGGCCACTTCCACCACATCATCAAAGCCCAGCATTTTCATGGCGGGTTTCAGTTTTTCCGGCGTCATCTCCGGCCCGAACTGATTGATAAACGCGGGCGCGACGATGGCGATCACGCGGTCGCCCCGGTTGATGGAATGGATGAGCTGGAAGATCTGTCCTTTATCGGCAATGGCGCCGAACGGGCAGTTTACCAAACACATGCCGCAGGAAACGCACTTATCATAATCGATCTTTGCGTGGCCATGCTCGTCCGTGCCGATGGCGTCCATACCGCAGGCTTTGGCGCAGGGGCGCTCCATTTTCAAAATGGCCCCGTACGGACAGACATCTTTGCAGCGGCCGCACTTGATACATTTTTCCTGATCAATCACGGATTTGCCGTTTTCAAGCCGGATGGCCTTTTTCGGGCAAACCTCCACGCAGGGATGCGCCAGACAGCCCTGGCACATATCCGAAACATGAAAGGATTTTTCCGGACATTTATTGCAGGCAAATTTGATGATGTTTACCAGCGGCGGATCATAGTATTTATCGGCAATGGCGCTTTCCACAATGCCCTCGGAAACGGGGGCGTGCTCATCGATCGGGCGCAGGGGCAGGCCGATGGCAAGGCGCAGGCGTTCGCCGACGATGGCGCGCTCCAAAAAGATGCTCTGGCGATGCATGGCCACTTCGCCCGGCACGATTTTATACGGCAGCTCCTCAATGCGGCTGTAATCGCCGCCCTCATAGGCAAGGCGGGCAACTTCGGTAAAAACTTTGCGGCGAATATCCGTCACGGAAGAATAGATTCCTCTCATGGCAATACTCCTTACATAATCATAATCTTGCGCCTATTGTAGCATTGAGATTGTTCTTTTTCAATCAAAGTTTGTTAAAAAGTTATCAAAAGCGACATTTTTTTAGAAATTTGTGCGATTTTGAAAATAGGGAGGCGTGCAGGGCACAAAAAGCGGGCGAAAAAGGGCCGAACGGGGGAGAAGAGCGGGGGAACGGGTATGGCGAAAAGCGGGCGGGCAGGCAGATTTAAAAAGAAGAATACGGGATGGAAAAAAGACAGAAAGAGAGCGAAAGTGCCTTTCTATCGGGCTTTTTGGCACGGCGAAAACGGGCAGAGGGGCGTTGACGGGCGATATACAGAGGGAGATTTTTGAAAAACGGAGCATTATTTAATACGGTATAAAAACAAAACGGGCGGGCAAAGGGGTATCTGAAATTTTGCGGGCAAACGGCAAAAACAAAGCAGAAAAAACAGCGGAGAAAACGCCGCGGAACGGGGGAAAGAGCTTGAAAACCCATAGGGCGGTATGATAAAGTAAAAATAATAAGAGAGCACACGCAAACGCATGGAGGGTTTCTCATGCGCTTTTTCTTTGTGTGCAAAGGGAGAGGAAAATGAAACAAAGGGAGAAATTTAGTTCCAGGCTGGGCTTTATCCTGATTTCCGCAGGATGCGCCATCGGCCTGGGCAACGTGTGGCGGTTTCCCTACCTGGTGGGGCAAAACGGCGGCGCAGCGTTTATCTTGATCTACCTGTTTTTCCTGGTCATGCTGGGGATTCCCATTATGACTTCGGAATTTGCCGTGGGGCGCGGCAGCCGGCTGAGCGTGGCGTCTTCGTTTAAGGCGCTGGAGCCGCCGGGCAAAAAGTGGCACCTGTACAGCTATTTGGGCATGGCGGGCAACTATCTTTTGATGATGTTTTATACGGTGATTTCCGGATGGATTTTCGCGTATATCGTCAAAATGCTCAAAGGCGATTTTGTAGGGATGGATGCTACGGGCGTGCAGAGCCAGTTTAACACCATGGTGGCGGACCCGTGGGTGCAGATTCTCTGCCTTGCGATCGTGGTGCTGCTGGGCTTTGGCATTTGCTCGCTGGGCTTGAAAAACGGCGTGGAAAAGATTACCAAAGTGATGATGGTGCTTTTGATCGTGCTGATGGTGGCGCTGGCAATTCACTCCGTGACGCTCAAAGGCGCGGGCGAAGGGCTTCGCTATTATCTGGTGCCGGACTTTAGCAAGATCGCGGAGCGAGGCGTGGCCACGGTGCTGTTTGACGCGATGGGGCAAGCGTTTTTCACGCTATCCATCGGCATGGGCAGCATGGCGATTTTCGGCAGCTATATGGAAAAAGACAAGCGGATCTTGGGCGAAGCGATCAACATCACGGCGCTGGATACGTTTGTGGCCGTGATGGCCGGGCTTATCATTTTGCCGGCCTGTTCGGCTTCCGGCGTGCCGATGGATGCCGGCCCGTCTCTGATCTTTGTGACGCTGCCCAACATCTTTAACACAATACCGCTGGGGCAGCTGTGGGGCGCATTGTTCTTCGTATTTATGCTGTTTGCGGCGCTGAGCACGCTGGTGGCGGTGTTTGAAAACATTTTGTCCTTCGGGATGGACCTTTGGGGCTGGAGCCGGAAAAAGGCCTGCCTGATCAACCTGATTGCCATTTTGGTACTTTCTCTGCCGGCGCTTTTGGGCTCGAACGTATGGTCCGGCGTGCAGATTTTGGGCATGTCCATCACGGATTTTGAGGACTTTTTGGTCAGCAACAACATTTTGCCGATCGGCTCGATTGTATATGTGTTGTTCTGCGTATCCAAACGCGGCTGGGGTTGGAAAAACTTTTTGCAGGAAGCCAACACCGGCGAGGGCATGAAATTTCCGAACATTCGCATTTATATGAAATATGTAATTCCGATTGTGGTATTGTATATCTTCATTCAGGGATACATCGGAAAGTTCTTTATGTAAAAAAACAGGGGCCGGCCAAGTGCCGGTCCTTTTTTTGTGCATGGAAAAGGGGGAAAGCGGCGGGAAAACCCCGGACAGGGACGGCGAAAAAGGCGGAAAGCAAACGAGAGACAGCCCAAAAAGGTTTGCCGAGGGAGAAAACGGATAGCCTGCGTTTGGAAAGGCGGGAAACCGTGCAGGAAGGGAAAAAGCCAAGCGCGGCAAGCGGGCTAGGGGTACACGGCCAACGCGGCCGCCGAGGACGGTGCGGAACGGAAGCAAACGGCGCACAAAGCCGAAGGGAAAGCGGACGGGCGGGTTGGAAAGCGAATGAAAAGCGCAGATGCGGAAAAACCAAAAAGGGTGAGCGGGGCATGGCCGCGGATCGGGCAAGCAAAGGCGAAAGAAAACAGGACGCAGCGCGGTTTGAAGCGGTGGGCGGAAGGGAAGCTTTGGGCTGCAAGAAAAATGACGGCAGGCGGGGGGAACAAGAATAAAGGTGTTAAATAAAACCCGGGGGAACCGGAGATAGAAGAAAACTTGCAAAACCGGGGAAAAGGATCTTTCATCAGTGAATAGGGAAAGGACTGAATTCCGGCGGGGAAAACCGGGATAGAGATTTTGAAAAGACCGACGGTGCGCTGCAAAGAGGGGAAAGGCAGGGGCTTTTAGAGCCGGAGACAGAGAAAAGAAAAAGCACGGGGAAGCCGTGCTTTTTGTATAAGAGGAAACGCCCCAAAAGGGGCGGAGAAGAAAAGGCTTATTCAAAGTTCATCTTGGTTTTATCGCCGATGGTAACGGACGCGGTGCTTTCATTGCCGTCGCGCACATAGGTGATCTTGATGCTATCACCGATGTTTTTGGTTTCCATGAGCTGAATCATTTCATCCATGGAGGAGATTTTGGTGCCGTCTATGGCGGTGATGATGTCGCCCACTTTCAACCCGGCTTTTTCCGCGGGGCTTCCCTGGCTGACGCCGGCGACATAGATGCCGTCGGATACATTATAGGCCTGCTGGCCCTGGGAGGTAAGCGAAGCACCCATGATGCCGATGCCGCTGCGGGGCACCTGTTCGCCGTTGGCCAGCTTTTGCAGGACCGGGGCGGCGATGTCGCTGGGGATGGCAAAGCCGATGCCCTCAATGCTGGTGGTATCGCCGTTTTCGCTGGTTTTCAGCATGGATTTGCGTGTGATGATGCCGACCAATTCGCCGTTTGTATTAAACATGGGGCCGCCGGAATTGCCGGGGTTTACGGCTGCATCCGTCTGAATGAAGGTTTGCGTGGCGCTGTTGAGCACCATCTGGCGGTTTAGGCCGCTGACAATGCCGCTGGAAACGCTGTTGGCAAACAGGCTGTCATACGGGCTGCCGATGACAAAGACGGAATCGCCCAGGCGCAAATTGCCGGAGGAGCCGAAGGTAACGGGGGTGAGCCCGGTTTTTTCGATTTTCAAAATGGCCAGATCGCTATAACTGTCCGCACCGACGACGGTGGCTTCGTAGCGCTTTTCGGAGCCGGAAAGCGTGACATAAATCTTGCTGGCGCCTTCGATGACGTGATTGTTGGTGGCAATGAGTCCATCGGCGGAATAGACAAAGCCGGAGCCGAAGCCGCTTTCAATTTCCGTGCCGTAGCGCTGGGTGTATTGGGTGGTGGTGATGTTGACCACGCTGGGAGAAACGGCCTCGATGACATCCGGCAGGCTGGCGCCTGTGAGATCCTGGCGAGGCGTGGTAGAGGGCGTGGCCTGCGCAGAACTTTGCGCGGTATCGGTGGCTGCCCCGCCGCGGCCGGAGAAAATCAGCGCGCCGATGCCGATGCCAACGGCAAAGCAGAGGATGACGACAGAAATTTTCATCCAGAGGCTGTTGCCCTTTTTGGGCGTATTGTAGGAATCCATAGAGTCTCACTCCTTGAAAATGAAATGATTAAAAATTGATTATCGATAGTATAGCCTTTTTTTGCGGCGTTCTGCAATGCAAACCACAATTGTTCAACGGTGATGCAAAATTCTGACAAAAAACAGCGGAAGCAAGGGCAAAACAAAGGGGAAAACGCAGAAAGCAGGACGGGGACCGGGACGCATGAAAAACCTGCCGGGCGAGAAAATTTGAAAGAAAGATGGCAAAGGAAAGGGCGGAACAAAAACGGCACGGCCAAAGGGAGAGAAAAGGAGAAGGATTTGCCGGACGTATACGGATGCAAGAGAGGGTGACGGCTGTTGCACGGCACGGAGGCTTTTTTATAAGCGATTTGACCGGGAGGGCAAGTTTAGGGAAAAGCGGGGCGGGAGAAGGCAGTGCAGAGTATTTCATAAAAAAGGGCTGTGGGAAAGTACAAAGAAAAACGGGCGGGCTGCCGGGATGCGGGGCATCGCAGACGCAAAAGCAAGGCTGTGGTTTTTCGGCGGAGAGAAGACAGGGCAAACGGCGCAAGGGGTTAAAGGAAAGGGAAAAAAAAGACCCTCAAAGAGGGCCTTTCCTTTCTTGATCTTGGGGTTTTGGGGAGAGTTTATTTTACAGACACATAGTTGCTGTCTGTCACGATTTTCTGCCCCGCGTCGCTCAGGATATAATCGATGAACGCTTTGGCGGCGGGGTTGTCCGTGCCCTGTTTGGTGACCAGCAGGAACGGACGGGCGATGGCGTAGGTTTTGTCTTTCACGGTTTCCGGCGTGCATTCAACGCCGTCTACTTTCAGCGCCTTTACATCCGTGCTCATAGAGCCGTAGGAGATGTAGCCGATGGCGGCATCGTTGCCTTTGACGGACTGGATGACGCCGCTGGTGGCATCCATCACGCCGGCTACGAAGCTTTCATCCACGTTTTCCAGGCCGAGCAGCTCTTCAAACGCGCCGCGCGTGCCGGAACCCGCTTCGCGGTAGAACACGGCGATGGCTTTGTCCGGGCCGCCGACCTCTTTCCAGTTTTTGATTTCACCTTTGAAGATTTTTGTGAGCTGATCTTTGGTTAAATCATTGACCGGGCAATTGGGGTTTACTACGGCCACGATGCCGTCATAGGCAATGGCGGTGGCGTCCAGGCCGGTTTCGCTGTCTTTCAATTCGCGGGAGCTCATGCCGATATCGGCGGTGCCGTCCTGCGCGGCGGCGATGCCCTGGCTGGAACCGGGGGCCTGCATTTCCACATCGGCGGTGGTGTAGGTATCGATAAATTTCTGCATCAACGGCTCAACGGAAGTGGAGCCGATGACCATCAGCTTTTCGTTGCCGCCGGCTGTGCTGTTGCCGGCACCGCAGCCGGCAAAGACCATCATGGAAGCGACCACAAGGCCCATCGTTGCAAGAAGTTTACGTTTCATAGTTTGTTTCCTCCTGGATTGTGTTCCTCTTGATTTGTTGGCCATAGCATAACGCCCGGATGTTAAACGGGCATAAACGAAAGGTTGTATGTTTTTAAAGGAATTGTTAGCGCGTTGTTAAGTTTGCACCGGCGTAGAAAAACTATGCAAAAGGGAAAACAAAGGGGATTTACGGCAGGAGTTTGACAAACAGACAGAAAAAAAGAAACAGTTCATTTAAATGTATTGAATCGAATTTGACCGGTGATATAATACAGGCAGAGTAAAAATGAGGTGATAGATATGTCTGCAACGCCGTTGATTTTGGTATGTGATGACCAGCCCATGGTGCACGAAGCGCTGGGGATATATTTGAAAAACGAAGGATATCAGATGATCTCCGCCTATGATGGGGCGCAGGCGCTGAAGCTGGTGGAAGAGAAAAAGCCGGATTTGATGATTTTGGATTTGATGATGCCGCAGATTTCCGGAATAGAGGTGTGCCGCGAGGTGCGCAAAAACAGCAACATGCCCATTTTGATGCTGACGGCCAAAGGAGAAGAGATAGACCGCATTTTGGGCCTGGAGCTGGGCGCGGACGACTATATTGTAAAGCCGTTTTCGCCGCGGGAAGTGGTGGCGCGCATCAAAGCGGTGTTAAGAAGGGTAAACGAGAGCGGCACGGAGGACAATTCGCGCGTGCTGCGCTTTGACGGGCTGACGATCAACCTGGCCAACTACGAAGTGAAAGTGAATGGAAAGGCCATTCCGTTTACGCCCAAGGAAGTGGAAATTTTGTATCTGTTGGCCTCGCATCCCGGCCAGGTGTTTGACAGAGAGCAGATTTTATCCAGGGTATGGGGCTATGATTATTTTGGCGATACGCGCGCTGTGGACACGCAGATCAAACGCATTCGCCAAAAATTTCCGGAAGATGCAAAGGGATTTGGCATCCGGACGATTTACGGCGTCGGATACAAATTTGAAGTGGAAGCATGAAGCGGCTTCGTCTTTTGCCGCGGCTGTTGTTTACAACGCTGCTGGTGGTGCTGGTGGCCAGCTTGATGACGGCGCTGATCTACGCTTCCGTGGGGCCTAAGACCTTTGCCAACGAGCGGGTAAAGGAATTGCAACTCAGCGCGGAGGTGGTTTCCAGCTATTATCTGCAATATCAATCCGAAGAGATGACGCTGCGCGAATTTGAGCGCGCGCTGAGCATGTCCGGGGTGATTACGGACAGCCAGATGCAGGTGTTTAACAGCGAGGGGAAGCTGATCATGCGCTCTACCGACGACAGGCCGGCTAAGTTTTTGCTAAAAGGGCAGAGCGACAATATTTTGGAATTGATTCGCACCAGCGTGCAGACCGTATTGGAAAACGGCTATACGGTGATAGAAACGCATGATTTGAACGAGGAGATCGGCGAAATCTACACCGTGATTACCCCGATTTATAAAGACGGGACGATTGTGGCGGTGGTGGCGCTGACAATGCCGGCCAGCGAAATCAAAGACACGTTTAAGGGCCTGGTGCCGGTATTGTTTTTGAGCATGCTGGTGGCCAGCCTTATCGCATTTATTCCGATGTATTTTTTGACAAGGCACATCACAAAGCCGATTTCCCAGATGCAGGACGTGGCGACGGCGATGGTGGGCGGCGATTTTTCCGTGCGGGCGGATGAATCCGTAGGCGGAGAAATCGGCATGCTGGCCACGCAGCTGAACGTGTTGAGCGAGCAGCTGTCGGTTACGATTTCGGCGCTGACGGTGGAAAGAAACCGGCTGCGGCAAACGCTCAACGGCCTGGCAGAGGGCATTATGGCGGTGGATATGCATTTGCAGATTACCCATACCAACCCGGCGCTGTATCAGCTGCTGAGCTTGGAACAGGGCTTTAACGAATGGGACAGCCTGCCGTATGTGACGGATTTGCTGCACGCGTTTCAGAGCTGCATGCAAAACAAAGAGGATACGCAGCTGAATTTGCAAATAGGCAGCACGATTGTAGGCGTGACGATGCACCCACTGATCAGCGATACGGCGCGGTGCGTGGGCGCGGTGGCGCTGTTCCGCGATATTACCCAGGCAGAGCGGTTGGAGCAGACGAGAAAGGATTATGTGGCCAACGTTTCGCACGAATTGCGCACGCCGCTGAGTGCGGTGCGCGGGCTGACGGAGGCGCTGTCCGACGGGCTGATCAAAACCGAGGAGGATAGAGCGCGCTATTACGGCTATATTTTGCACGAATGCTTGCGGCTGTCGCGTTTGATTGACGATCTGCTGGAGCTTTCCCGCCTGCAAAGCGGCACGGAGGCCATGGAACCGGCGCGGCTGAACGTGACGGAGCTGGTGGAGGAAATGCCGATGCGGTATGAAACGCTGGCAGAGGAAAAGGGCATTGCCTTTACCACGAAACCGGTACAAAACTGCCCGGAGGCCTGGGCCAACGCGGACCGGATAGAACAGATCTTGACGATTTTGCTGGACAATGCGTTTAAATTCACCCCGACCGAGGGGCGGGTGTGGATTGAAACAGAGGCGGTGCAGAATAAAATTCTGGTGCGCGTGAGAAACAGCGGCGACGGCATAGCGCCGGAGGATTTGCCGCATGTGTTTGAGCGGTTTTACAAGGCGGACAAAGCGCACACCGGCGGCGGCACAGGGCTGGGGCTTTCCATTGCCAGCGAGATTTTGCAGCGCATGGGCGAGAGCATCACGGTTTCCAGCGTGCCGGGGCAAACGACGACGTTTTCCTTTACCCTGCCGGTGTACAATGAGGAGAACCGTACATAAGAAAAAGAACGCCGAGAAAGAACGCCGAGGATGAAGGCGTTCTTTTTTTGCCCCAAAGTTCAAAAAGCAGTATTCGTGATATGAAATTAAAAGAAATATAACAAGAATAGAATAAGAAAAATATATAAAGATTGATAATAAAAGAAAATATGACGGTTTCACTAAGAATTATATTGATGAGAGAAAGGCTTTTTTTGTATAATCATAATATAACGTAATAAAGGAGGGACCCAATGAAAAAAAGACATAGGATGGGACTTTGGATGATGGCGGCGATGATATGCCTGGCAGCATCGGGCTGCGGGCCGGCCGTGCAAAACAAGCCCGAGGAACCGACACAAACCATACAATCGACACAGGAGCAGCCGACCCAAACGGCGGAGGGAATTTCCGAAGAGAGAGCCAAGGAGATTGCACTGGCGCATGCCGGCGTGAAAGAGGAAAACCTGTCCGGATACAGCATGAAAAAAGACACGGAGGACGGACAGAAAACATATGAGATAGAATTTTATGTGGATAATACGAAATATGAATACGAGATCAGCAGAAAAGACGGCGAAATTTTAAAGCATGAAACGGAAATTAAAGATGCGAAAAAAACGGCGAAAAAGAAACAGAATGCATCAAAGAAAGAGATTTCCAAGCAAGAGGCCAAGGAGATTGCTCTCAAGCGTGCCGGTGTGAAATCAGCCGATATTTCTGTGTTCAGCATGAAAAAAGACATGGAGGACGGACGGCCGGTCTATGAAGGCGAATTTGTTTGCGGACAAGTGAAATATGAATTTGAAATTGACGCGGAAACCGGCAAGGTGCTTTCCTGGGAAAAGGAGAAAAGATAACGCCGAAAGGCAGAAAGAAGGAGAATCAGTGGCAGAACTTGGGCTGATTGGCCTGGGGCATGTGGCGATTTTTGTATCGGACATAGAGCGCTCGAGGGCGTTTTACAAAGAGGTGTTGGGTTTTGAGGACGTATGGGATTGCGTGCATGAAAACGGCACCCGGTTGCATTTTATGAAAACGCACGGTGTGACCATTGAGCTGGTGAAACGCGGCGGCGGCAGAAGCCAGCGGGACGGGATAGACGGCACGATCAACCATCTGTGTATGCAGGTGGAAAACCTGGCCGAGGCCATGGCGGCGTTGAAGGAAAAGGGCATTGAATTTCAAAGCGAGGAATATGACCCGCTGTTGTATCCCAACGGGGAGAGAAACGCAATCTTTCGCGGGCCGGACGATGAGCGCCTGCAAATAGAACAAATCTTATAATAAAGAAAGGACCCCTCTGCATGACGGTTTGTGCGGAGGGGCTTTTTGTATGGCGCGGGACAAAGACAAAGGGGAAATGTTAAGCGGGGTTAACGATTGTTTAACCCACAGTTTAACTTTGCATAACCTGGCGAAAACAGCGCATTCCTATAATGAGGATATGAAAAAGCTAAGAGAAAGAACAAACAGAAGAAAAGTGGACGCACGCACCCCGGGCGAGCGCATTTTCGAGGGGGGATTTTTCCTGTGCGCGAGCGTGTCGGTGTTGGCGGTGGTTTTGATTTCGGTGTTTATCTTTATCAAAGGGCTGCCGGCGATTTCGCAAATTGGGGTGTTTTCGTTCATCTTCGGGTCGATATGGAAGCCGACGACGATGCAATTCGGCATTTTGCCGATGATTGTAACGTCGTTGATTACGGCGCTGATCAGCGTGATCATCGGTTCTGTGATCGGCATTTTGGCGGCTTGTTATATGACGGACTTGGCGGGCAAGCGCGGGCGGCGGCTGTTAAAACCGTGTATAGACCTGTTGGCGGGCATTCCGTCTGTGGTATACGGGTTTTTCGGGCTGGTAGTGCTGGTGCCGCTGATTCGCCAATGTATCGGCGGCAACGGGCTGAGCATGCTGGCGGCGGTGATCATTTTGTCTATCATGATTTTGCCAACGGTGATTTCCATAACCATGGACGCGATTCAGACCGTGCCGCATGAATACAGGGAAGGGGCGCTGGCGCTGGGCGCCACGCATATGCAGACGCTGTTTACCGTGGTGCTGCCGGCGGCGAAAAAGACGATTTTGGCCGGCGTGGTGCTGGGCATGGGGCGCGCCATCGGCGAAACGATGGCCGTGATGCTGGTGGCCGGCAACCGGCCGACGATGCCGGGCTCGCTGTTGGACCCGGTGCGGACGATGACAAGCAACATCGCCATGGAAATGAGCTATGCCAGCGGCCTGCACCAGGAGGCGCTGTTTGCCACAGGCGTGATCCTGTTCCTGTTTATCATGGCGATCAACGGGCTGCTTAGAAAACTGACAAAGCCGAAAAAGGAGAAAGCAAGATGAAACACAAAAAACGCAAAGCAGACGTCTTGCTAAAGGGCGCGATTTATTTGTGCGCGGCGCTGGTGGGCCTGACGCTGGTGGGGATCATCGGCTATATTCTGATCAAAGGCATTCCGAATTTGAGTTTGGATTTGTTTACCACGCCGTATAAGCCGGGCGTGGGGCAGTATGGGATTCAGACGATGATTGTTTCCACGCTGCTGCTGGTGGTTACCACGCTGATTATCGTAACGCCGATTGGCATTTGCGCGGCGATTTATCTAAACGAATATGCCAAAAAAGGGCGGGGATTGGAAATGATCCGCTTTGCCACGGAAAGCCTGGCCGGCATTCCCAGCATATTGTACGGGTTGTTTGGCTATGCGATGTTTGTGGTGTTTTTGGGACTGAAATACAGCATAGTATCCGGGGCGCTGACGCTGGCGGTGATGTGTTTGCCGGTGGTAGTGCGCAACACCGAACAGGCGCTGGGCAGTGTGCCGGACAGCTACCGCGAGGGCTCGCTGGCGCTGGGCGCGGGCAAACTGCGCACGATTTGCAAAGTGGTTTTGCCAAACGCGATGAGCGGGATTTTAACCTCCGTGATTTTATCCATCGGGCGTATTGTGGGCGAAACGGCCGCGATTATCTACACGATGGGCTCCACGGTGGGGATGCCGTCCGGGATATTCTCGTCCGGGCGCTCGCTGTCGGTTCACCTGTATTTTCTGGCCAAGGAAGGCGTGTCGTTTGAATCCGCGTTTGCCGTGGCGGTGGTGCTGTTGGTGATTGTGGCGCTGATCAATCAGCTGGCCACGATGGCGGCCAAGATGGTAGGAAAGAAAGCAAAGGGAGGCAAAGCATGAAACCGATTGAAAGCCCGATTCTTCAGGCGAAGCATTTGAATTTATATTACGGAGAAAAACAGGCGCTCAAAGACATCGATATAGAAGTGCCGCGCAACGAGATCACGGCGCTGATCGGCCCTTCGGGCTGCGGGAAATCCACATTTTTGCGCACGCTGAACCGGATGAACGATTTGATAGAGGGCGTGAAAACAGAGGGCGAAATTCTCTTTGAAGGGAAAGATGCTTATAAAGAATATGATGTTTCGCAATTGAGAAAACGCGTGGGGATGGTGTTTCAAAAGCCGAACCCGTTTCCCATGTCTATCTATGACAACATTGCCTATGGGCCGCGCACGCACGGCATTAAGAAAAAGAGCGAGCTGGACGCCATTGTGGAAAAAAGCCTGAAGGGCGCGGCACTGTGGGAAGAGGTGCACGACAGGCTGAAAACCAGCGCCATGGGCCTTTCCGGCGGGCAGCAGCAGCGGCTGTGCATTGCAAGGCTGCTGGCCGTGGAGCCGGAAGTGCTGCTGATGGATGAGCCGACCAGCGCGCTGGACCCGATTTCTACTTCGCGCGTGGAGGACTTGATGGGCGAACTGAAGGAAAAATATACCATTGTCATCGTGACGCACAACATGCAGCAGGCAGGGCGTATTTCGGATAAAACGGCGTTTTTCCTGCACGGAGAGATTGTGGAATATGACGAGACGGACCAGATCTTTTCCAAGCCCAGGGATAAGCGCACAGAAGATTATATTACCGGGCGTTTCGGTTAAAAGGAGGAAACAGATATGCCACCACGCGAAAGATTTGACAAAGAGCTTTCCGGCCTGACGGCGGATTTGATGGATATGGGCTCGATGGTAAACGGCATTTTGCGCAAGACCAGCGAAATTTTGGAGACGAGCGACGTAAAACGGGCGCACAGGATTCAAGAGGGCGATGTGGCGATCAACCGCTTTGAACGGCATATAGAGCAAACATGCCTATCGCTGATTAAACGGGAGAGCCCGATTGCCGGCGATTTGCGGCTGATTACCGCGGCGCTGAAGATCATAACGGACTTGGAGCGCGCCGCCGACCAATGCGCGGATATTTGCGAAATTATCGAGCGCAGCGGCACGGCCCCGCACTTGGCGCCGTCCGAACTTCTGTTGGAAATGATGGCGCAGGCCATGCAGCAATTTAACGACGCGCTGGGCGCCTATTTTGACGAGGACGAGGCGCTGGCCAGAAAGGTGATGGAGGGCGACGAGCCCATCAACCGGCTGTTTTCCGCCTGCGTGGCGGGGCTGGCGGACGTGATCAGCCACCAGCCGACAGATGCGATGGCGGCGGTGGACACCATGATGATAGCCAAATACATCGAGCGCATCGGCGACCACGCCACAAACATTGCGGAATGGGCCATTTACCTGGCCACCGGGCGGCACCCGAAAGAAGCGCTGCTGGAAAGAGATTAAGCAAAAAGCCCCGATGTTTGCGGGGCTTTTTTGTTTTTGGTATACTGAAAACAAAGAGGTGAGGAGCGTGAAACGCTGCATTGTAAAAGCCGGAATTGTCTGTTAAAAAGAAAATTCAGGAGGGAAAAATAATGAGGTGTGATAGCGATAGCGGCAAAAAGCTAATAAAATCAATGGTTTT
>CAJJKN010000007.1 GCA_905188085.1 uncultured Bacillota bacterium | reverse complement strand
CGAACGTCTTTACCATCGGGCTGCCGGCCAATACCTCTGAAACCGGCGTGCGGACCCATCGGTTTGATTTGGATGCGCAAAATCGCGTGGCAAAGAGCACGGATGCCATCGGCGATTACAGCACATTCTCCTTTTCGCAGGATGAAGAAGCGCAAACCACGACGGCAAGCATTACCAACTATTCCAACGGCCAAAACATCGGTCAGGGGCAGTATATAAGCAACCATGCTTTGCACGGCGTATTGATCAAAACGATCCAACCGGGGGGTCGAGTGACCGAGCTGGGGCAATATGACGCAAATGTCTTGCGGCCGGGCACCATTACTTCGTATAAAGACGCAGCGCATACGCAACCGTTGACCTATACGCTGACCTATAACGCCAACGGAACCGCCAATACGGTAACGGACCCGGAAGGCATCCGGACGGAGTACAGCTATTGCCAAAAGCCGGATGGAACGGCAACGGATTGGATCACGTCTGAAAAAACATACCAGGGCACTACGCTATTGGATCGGACGGACTATACCTATGATGCAAATGGGAACCTGCTCAGTGACAAATCGGCGGTAAAAAATCCCGCTGCATTTACGGATACGAAAACCACCACCTACACCTATGATGCCCGCGGCCAGCGTTTATCGCAGACGGATTGGAATGGGAAAACGACGACCTATGCCTATGATAAATACGGTCGCCTGTTGACCAGGACCGAAACAGGCTCGGGCATCACGATGGCCACCTCGTATACCTATGACGCGCGCAACAACCCGGCGACAGAATCCATTGCCCGCGGCAATAAGGCGCTGACCACGCAGTATGTATACGATGGCTTTGGCCGCTTGCTCGAAACCATCGATCCGGATGGGCAGAAGGAGATCTGTAACTATAATAAAAATGGGCTGGTGGTATCCAAAGTAGAGGTAGGGGCGCCTGCCTCGGACGGCGGCAGTACGCAGGCCAAGGTGGAGACGTATACCTATAACAATGTGGATATGCTCATCAAAACGGTAGACCCGATGGGCGACAGCATCACCAATACGATCGCTTCTTCTCCGCAAGCCATTACTACCACGACCAGCTCCGTAGGGCTGGATGGCTTAACGCGCACCACTGTGACCTCCGTTGCCAACGATGGCAGCTATAAAACGGAAATGCAGGGCAGCCAGGGCGAAAAGAGCTATGGGGATTACGCGGGCAATACCTATAAGGTGGTACAGCTGTATAAGGACGGGGAAACGGTTCAGGAAACACGCGCCATGCTGGCGGAATACGATAACGGCAACCGCGTGACCCGGGTATATGACGAAAACAACCTGACCGAAACGCGCAACGATTACGATGCGCTGGGCAATGTGCGCCGCAGCTGGACGTATGTGGAAACGCAAAACAATGTCCGGATGTATGCGGTCAAACAATACAGCTATGACCTGGAAGGCCGCGTGACGAGCGTCCGGGAAAAAACAACGCTGCAGGCCTACCGGAACGCCGATGTCGATGCTTCGGATGCGGACCTGGTGACGACCTATACCTATGACGCAAACGCAGGCAGCGGGCTGACCGTCGATACGGTGACGGCGGCAGACGGCAGCGTGACCAAGACCTACCAAAACGCCATGGGGCAGACCGTCAAGGAAGAACAGCTGGGCAAAGACGGCAGCAAAAAGCTGGTCAAGCAATACAGCTATGACCAGTACGGCAGACAAACGGCGATCCAATACGGGCAAAACAGCCTGTCCACCCGGCAAAGCTACACCTATGACGACCTGGATCGCGTGAAAACGCAGACCACCGGCGATACGACGACCACCTTCACCTATGACTATTTCGGCCGCCGAGCGGCTATGACGGATGTAAACAGCGGGAACATCAACATCCTGACAACCTGGAAATACGATAAAAACGACAAAGCCGTGCAGCTGGTGCAGGACGGAAAGGTTGTTAACTATCGTTATAACAGCGCGGGCGATATGATCGCCATGCAGTATGGTGCGATGGGGAACGTGCGCACCACGGGCTACGAATATGACGATACCGGGCGGCTGACCGCAGTGAAGAGCAGCATCCGTCCTGCCGCGGCCGATGGCGCGCCCATGGATACCAGCGAGCTCAAGACCGTTAAAGCATACGCCTATGCCCCGAATGGCGATCTGACCTCTACCACGGAATATCTGGAATTTGACCGCAAAGAGGATCAACAGGGCTTGACCGTACAGGGAACGTTCACCTATGATTCCCTGGGCCGGCCGCTGAGCTTAACGTATACGCAAAACGGCACGGAAAAAGAGAAATATACCCTGACCTATGACGGGCAAGGGTATATCCTGACGGAAAATTATGTGGATGCGTATCAGGATAGCTATACGAAAAACGCGATACAGACCACCAGCCGCGGGTATACCTATGATGCCATCGGGCGGATCAAACAAAATACGGTCACCAAAGGCACGCAGAATAAGACCATTGCGTATGTATACGACAAGGCGGGCAACCGCATAAAAGAGACCACAAACCAGCGGCTGGAAGACAACAGCACGGTGGTTTCTACCAAGAACTATACATATAACAACCTGAGCCAGCTGACGGAGGTCAAGGAAAGCAGCACCATACGCAGCGGAGAAACAACGCTGACGTATACCGATCAGACGTTGGCCAAATATACCTATGACGATTATGGGAACCAGACCGGGCAGGAGACATACGAAGTCAACCCGGATACGCTGCAAAGCGCCAAAACCAAAGACCTCCGCAACACCTACGACACGGCCAACCAGCTGATTAAGGTGGAGGAAAAGGCCAATGGCGCCTCGGGCTGGACAATGCTGAACACCAGCCTGTACAATGGAGAAGGACAGCGGATCCGCAAGACGGACGGCAGCAGCACCAATGGCGACTACACCATGTATTTCTACATGGGCGGATCGCTGGCGTTTAGCACCAACAGCGACACCAATTACATTACGGATGAGAACATCCTGGATCCGAATGGAACCATCATCGCAGGCAAACGGCAGGATAATGTCTATAATCCAGACAAACCGGAAGGCCAATATTGGATTTACCATTACGATGCCAGGGGCAGCGTAACGAACATCATCGGGACGGACGCAAATGGCGCACTCTATCGCGCAGAAAACAACGTATACGATGCGTTTGGCAAGGATGATAGCGGCAGCGCCACACCGACGACGTCCATCAAGAACGAAGTGAAGTTCACCGGCGCTGTGCAGGATAGCAATGGGTTGTATTACGCGAATGGGTATCACTATAATCCGATAACAGGAACCAATGTACAGGAAAGTGTAGAAAAAGACAAAGAGATTGTGTCGTTAGTAGCAGAGAGAGCGGAGATAAATAAAAGCGTTGATCCTACACAGTTTATGCAAATATCTTCCCATCAGCATATTAAAGGAAAAGAAAATTTGGATTACCTTGCCACAGATTTCATTATGTTGATGTCTAAGAATCGGGGAACAGGAGATATAACGTGGCTGAGAGGATATAGTAATGAAGATCTTTTTGATATGTGGAAAAGAGAGGGAAATCCTAAAAAGAAAAAAGAGATTAGAGAGCAATTAAAAAGAAATAGGAAAATCAATAAACAAAAAAGGGAAAATAATAATAAAGGAAATAAGAAACCAAGTGTGAACAAAAAGAAAAAACAGGAGGCAAAGGATAATAAAATAACAAAGAAGATTCCTGAAAAGAAACAATTACAGGTATCCCCTAGAAAAACAACGCCCGGATTGAAACCACAGCCAGGCCCTGCACCGATGCGCCAGCCAGATAGACCGTGGGCAAAGAAGAATAACTCGAAAGGATGGCAGACCGCAGGAGAAGCAACGCTTTGGGGAGTCGGAGGATATCTTTTATACAAAGGGATCAAATGGCTTTTAATTGGAACGGGGAACGTATGGGCTGTTGCGTTGCCATGAGGAAGGGGGAGAGAAATGAGCAATCTAAGCGAAAAAAATTTAGAGAAACTCCGAAGGATACAGGAGATAGCAGAAGCAGATGAACTGGATGAGGAAGAATTTAAATTTCTATTGAAATGCGCGGTAGACAGAGTGATTTGCGTCAAAACAGAAGCGATAGAAGCGCTGTATGATGTGGAAGACCCACGGGCGATAGAGGTATTGTTGACGCTCGTAAATGACAAGGATGATTTGGTAAGGACATGTGCATGTGAGTCGCTTAGGAATTACGATGATGAGAAAGTAATAAAGGTGCTGAAGAAAAAAGCAGTAGAAGACGAAAGTGATATGGTAAGGGGATACGCAATCACAGCATTGGGAGATATAGGAGTGGCATATCCGGCACACAAGAGAGAATTTGTCGAGTTTATGAAGGAGAATCTTAAAAATGAATCGGAGGATTGGGTAAAGGGTAGTTATTACACAGAGCTATGCCGAATGGGAGAAGATTATCTATCGGCGTTATTAGAGGGGTTAAACAATGCTAGTTATTCTGTACGGTATGCAACAATTAACTCCTTATATCCTGTATTTTGTGCAGATAATTATGAGAAGATAGCACAAAAATGCGAAATTGCATTTGAAAATGAACAGGAGAGCGTGTTGAAGATTGAAATACGAAAACTGTTGGATACTATGCAACAAGAATTGAATTAGGAGGAAGAGCCTGTAAAGGCTCTTCTTCTGTGGTAAAATAGGGGCTATTACAAGCAGGATACGGTAAGCGGGGATCCATACAGCCCGTGGACGCAGAACCTGTATACCTATACTTCCAATAATCCGGTGAACTACATCGATCCGACGGGGCACTTCTTAGGCTCGCTGTTTGCGTGGGTAGGAAAAGTTGTGGTCGGTGGGATCGTCAATGCGGTGGTGGATACCGGCATCCGCCTGCTGACGGGGCAAGAAGTCTCGTTAAAGACGATCGGCAGCTCATTTGTAGAAGGTTGTGTAGCTTCGGCAATCGGAACAGGAACGGCGAAGCTCGCAAGCAAGGTCACAAGCGCAGCTGGAAAGTATGCGATCAATAAAGCAGGTGGAGCAGCAGCTCGGACGACGATAGGGATCATGCGGGGAGATTCCGCAAAAGATATTGCAAAAAGCGTAGGGATAGGATTTCTAGCAGACAATATCTTGGATGGAGCATCCGCGACCTTCTCTAAGATACGTGCACGAAGAGCAAATGCAAAAACGACATCAACAAAAAGTTCAACGACAAGAAATATACGAACCATTAAGGGAAGTGGACACAGAAAAACTTATAATAGGACAAATAAGAGATATGATGTAAATCAACAAGCACTTTTGAAAATCGTAAAGCCGAATAGAAGACAGGGAGTTGACATGACTGATGCAAGAATTTTGGTTGGTTGGGCAAAGGAGTATAATGTGTATCCAAGGCGCATAGATATGGGCCATCCGACAAGAAGTCTACATAGTCAACTACCGCATTTGCACCTAGGTCCATATAATCATATTCCAATAAAAAGGAGATAAAATGATAAAGATGTTTCCTAATGGTTATATAGTTCAACAAATAGAAGAATGCCCGTATCACAATATATGGAGGAGATGCACGTGGCCGTTAGAATTATACGAAGATGTATTATCTGTTCAACTTTCTGACGAAGCAGATGAAAAATGGTTTGGTTATAATGATGGTAGGCCATTGACTATACCATCAAAAGAATACATACATCGATACACGGAACATTGTCGAAAATTAGGGATCAATTACATAATTCTGTTTGTTGAAAGCACAAGTAGCAAAATAACAACAAATGAGTTCCCTAGTAAAATAGAAGCATTGGGCTATGATCTTTCTGCAGGTAGCCTAGATGTCTCCTTATTAGGACTTGATGAAGGAATAGATGAATTGGAAGAAATACGAAAAACGAGAAACAAATATGGATACATACAAGATAGAAAACTGTTTGAAAAATACATTAGTATTAGGAAGGGGCTTACTAGAAAATGTAAAGTTGAAAGACTAGAAAATGAAATTCCATTTTATTTACAGCTAGTAAAAGAATTATAATCGCTTAAAAAGGAGCCTTTAAGGCTCCTTTTGTTTTAGTATAATAAATGTATAAGGGAGCGGTGAATTGTATTATTTGTCGAACTGTCACTATGACCTGAACACAGGCTAGTTTTTGCAGCATGGGGTATGCGCGGTACACTGCACAAGTAGTACGAAGAAATATGCCTAATAGAAGGTACGCTTTGAGTTGGGAAGAACAGTTTTCTAAATTGGTCAAATCTTTGGGACATGTGATGGATAGACATAAGAGGCCTTGAAAGGGGATAACAATGATACTTAGGGAACTAGCTATTTACCTATGGGGTGATTGGGGAAAAGGCGGACCATGTTTGTTATCAAGCCGATGCGTATGTACGCTAATAGAACGCTTATTGGATAAAAAAGTTAGAACGGAAGAATCTTGGAAAGCATCGTTATTATGGGCTCGTAGTATTTACATGAAACAAATGTATATTAACAAATTCAAGACACAATTATGGAGAAACACCATGAAACAGAATTTGCAAAGCCATTTAGCATATGCAGGCTATGATGGGCCGGGGCCCGGGGTTTTGCGATGCAAATTTTTGAAATGAGCCGCTCTTTTTGAAGAGCGGTTTTTTCATATATACGAAAAAAACAAACAGGGAGAGAAAAGGATGGTTTTGCTGAAAAACCAGCACGAAAGTATTAAAACCGGGGACTGTTATAGATCGTTATGGCAAAAAAACTGGCCGATTTGTTTCGCCAAAAGGAACGTCTTATAATGCTCGTTCATTAAAACCGGGAACCAGCAGGCTTTCCCGAAAAACATACGTGGTCAATAAACCTCTAGAAGTTAAGGCAGGGATAGCCGCGCCTGCTTTTAACCGTCCCGGTGGAGGAATACAGTATAAATTACCATATACCGTAAAAGAATTATTGGATAAAGAGGTATTAAAGAGGAGGATATTTAAATTTAAATGAATGGGGATTTTTTATCAACAAATGAGCTGCGTAAACATGTTCGTAGAGAATATAAGAAATTGAGGAAAAAAGCGATTTTAAGTCTTGTATATAGGCCGCTAAGTACAAAATTTGAAATTTGTTCTTCTAATAGCTTAGACGGGGAATATTGCTATTCAGATGAAAAAGGATATTATTATTGTGCATTGGAAAGGGGGAGTTATATTGAAAAAATCGTAACGGAGGACCTATTTGAGGTGACGTATTTAGCGATAGAAACAGATATATTTAGCATGGCATCGTTATACGAGTCGATACACGGAAAAAGGGGGAAGGATCCAAGAAGGATACGTTTTGCTAAAGAATTAGAATTATTTAGTGAAATAGGAGAAAAATACTGCGAAAGACATAGAAAAAGGATAGAAAAATATTTAAAAATGGCCCCATATGAAGATGAATAAATCATAAGTGATGCAAAAACGGAAGGGCTTTGAAGAACCCATCCAAAGATTGGGTATGGCATCATAACGCCTATAGACCGAGAATGCAGCTGATACCAAAAGAACAACATATAGCGAAGAGATATCAAGCATATCTACATCCGAATGGATCCGGCGGCTTTAGCAGAGGAAAGAATGGCAGATTTAAAGGTGTCATTTGGTTTTGAGGAGGAAGAATTGATGAAAACATCGGAAGAAGTATTGAACAGGATATTTATCAACCTTGCGCTAGCGGAAAGAAGTACATGCCAAGGGGGATGGCCATCGTACCCAAGAAGAAACCGAAGAGCGTGGTTAAAAAACCTGAAGAATTGGCTGGAAAAGGAGAACAGAATATTACAGGCAATGAATGAAGATGAAAAGAAGATGATATACAAACATATGGGAACGAATACAACGATAAAAGAACTATACTGGTATTGGGAAGCGGAGGAGGTTTTGTGTTGGGCTGTCAACATAGTGGATCAAATCGAAATTCCTTACTACAAGAAAAACATTAGACAGCTATATTCAGCAATTGATGCTTTTACTGGCTATGAACCGATTACAACGGGTCCATCTGAGATGATATATAAATTTTCGAAGATTGATGCTATGGATGCCCTGCTATCTCAAATACATATGAGACCGCAAGAAGAGATAGAAGCAGAGAGAGATCGCGCAATGATATGGCACTGGAGGGCAATAGAAAGGAAAGCGGATATATTTAAAAAAGAGCCGTTCAAAGAGATTATAGAAAGGACATTTCAAGATCCCGAGATAACAAAGGCGGTGGACAGTATGCCGGTAGCGCCGGATGGGAAGGATCTATTGGTAGGAAAGAAAAAGAAGTTCTATGGGCTGAGCGGGGATTACATGGATCTTGCGGTGATCTATGCAGGATGGCGTCATAAGGCGCTGGAATGGGTGCTGAATGACGAGAGCTGGGAAGATACTACGGCGGATACATAAGACGGCCTGTAAAGAATATGGAAGAAATCATAGGGTTTATAAGCCAGGACGATAAAAAGGGATGTGCAAATGAAAGTAGAAAAAATAGAATGGCTGAATGAAGAAAGCAAAGAAGGCAGCGTGGTTATAACGGACGGAAAGTATTCTCTGTTGTGTTTTGGATACGACTTGGCGTATACGATAGGAGATGTGATAAAAGAGCCGCTGACGTGTTTGGACATAGACCATGTGGTGCGCGCCGAGGAAAGAACACCAATGATACAACAAAACTTTGACAAATATGAATGCTTTGTAAGAGGACAAATTTTTTTGGAAGATAGTATACTAAAGATAGGGGGAATTGAAATTAGTATAGAAGGACACTATTATCCGAAAGACATAAGGGATAAAGAGTTTGTAGAAATGAAAATAAGTCGAATCGATATTTTATCGTAATTACTATTTGATTAAAAGGAGCCTACCAAGGCTCCTTTCATTTTAGTATAATGAGTGTGTAAGGACTACATCGACCCGACAGGGCATTTTCTGGGTTCGCTGTTTGCCTGGGTTGGAAAAGTTGTGATCGGCGGGATCGTCAATGCGGTGGTGGATACCGGGATCCGCCTGCTGACGGGGCAAGAAGTCTCTCTGAAGACGATCGGCAGCTCATTTGTAGAAGGTTGTGTAGCTTCGGCAATCGGAACAGGGACGGCGAAGCTAGCAAGCAAGGTCACAAGCGCAGCTGGGAAGTATGCGATCAACAAAGCCGGGGGCGCAGCGGCACGCACAGCGATTGGTGTTATGCGCGGCGATTCAGCTAAGGACATAGTCCGAAGCGTAGGCGTGGGCTTCCTGGCAGATAATGTGCTGGACGGGGTATTCTCCAAGATATCCAAGATACGGACACAAAAGGCAAACGCCAAAGCTGCTTCGACAAAGCCGAATACGAATTCTGGCAATCGCACTGTAAAAAGTGGTCGAGCAAAAAACAAACTAAAACCAGACCAAGATGCAAAGGGAGCACACACAACGTTCAAATATAATAATAAAGGACAAATTAGTAACTATGCTACATGGTATAGGAACTTGAGAAATCCAAATGGGTTTTCTTTGTATAAACGTGTGGATCTGTACCAATCACATAATGGGATCATTCCTCATGTACATGTGGGCTCTAAAGTGAGATATCCATTCCCTCATGAAATCCCATTGAGCTATAAGAGGAGGAAATGAAAAAATGATAGATATGAATGTCAATAAATGTCTACGGATGTTATGCAATTATAGTGGGGAAAAAGTATCTATAGAGAATAACGATATTCCAGCAGGATGGGAAATAGTAGTGTATGGGAGGAAGATTGATAAAGGCAAATTTGCTTATAATTATAGCAAGACGGACTGGTTATACTGTATAAGCGAAAGGAACATTTTTAAGGCGTTAACAGGGCCTAGGAAATTTCATGATGGAATTTTATATCTATCTAGCCTACAAAATATAGATAACAGTGCGAAAAAGCAGCAGCTAAAGGAGTGTATTGTGGAGTTATTGACAAGAATGGACTTCGAAGAAGATGAAGTTGGTCATAGGTGTCAGATAGAATCCCTGAATGAGTCAGAATGGGGAATAGAAGTCAATTTAGAAGGAACAGCACTTGAAAGCTTACAGTCGGAGGATATGAAATATATAGATATTCATGTAGATGCATGGAAGGAAAGGCGGTATAGATGGAATTTCACAAAAAATAGATACTATGCGGCGTGCAATGCAGATAATATAGACATTATATTAAATAATTTTGAATCGCTTATAAGCAGAGTAGCTTGGAGTGAAGAAGAGGTGATAGCCGGTTTAGAGAAATGGTTTTCGGAGCATTGTGATGAAGATTGGGAACATGATCAAGTCGTTGATATTAAGCTGAAAGATGGAATTTGGACTGTCAGGTTAGATGCTTTTGATAATGGTGAAAAACGGAAAGGTGTAAAAAAAAGGAGAACTGACGGAAAATGGATGGAGTGTGGAGTAGAGGAAGGAATTTTTATAGGAAGAGGTGATACATTAAGAATTTTCAATATCATAAAGTGTTTTATAGATTGGTGTGTAGATGGTCAAGTGTAGATATTCGCAATAAACAGGGGCAGATAGTAACGAGGAGATGGTATGGAATTACAGGAAATGCGACACGAGATGTTCATTTTACCAATCATGGAAATCCAAAAACACATACTGAAGTACCACATCAACATATATTAAGAACAATAGGCAGTGTGTTGAGGGGATGGTTCAAATGATAAGACGAAGGAAAATTAAAAAGGACATGCCATATTATGACGTAATTAAATGGGCAAAGCGAGGAGGTGAATTTAACTTTTACTATCATAACGATGAATATTGGATAAGCCAAAACAAAGATGGCTTTTATCTGACAAAAATAGGAGGAGAAACGCAGAGTTTTGATACAATAGAAGAACTAATAAAGTGTGGAAAAATTGACGGTAAAAGTATGCATGATGTTTGGGAGAACATAAAAGAATATATGGCTTAATAAAAGGAGCCTACCTAGGCTCCTTTTGTTTTAGTATAATGAGTGTATAAGAATAGCAACGGGTTGTATTATCTATCCAGTCGGTACTATGACCCGAACACCGGCCGATTCCTGCAGCAGGATACGGTAAGTGGCGACCCATACAGCCCATGGACGCAAAACCTGTATACCTATACCTCGAATAATCCGGTGAACTACATCGATCCGACGGGGCACTTCTTAGGCTCCCTGTTTGCGTGGGTTGGGAAAGTTGTGGTCGGCGGGATCGTCAATGCGGTGGTGGATACCGGGATCCGCCTGCTGACGGGGCAAGAAGTCTCTCTGAAAACGGTAGGCAGATCGTTTGTGGAGGGCTGCGTTTCAACAGCGATAGACAGCGGCGTTTCAAAGCTTGCAAGCAAAGCCTGGAATGCGGTTAAGAATACAAAGACGGTGAAAAAGGTAGTAAGCGCCACGTCGAAAGTAAAAGAAAAAACGACGGGGCTGGCAAGCCGTGCAATTGAGAGAATAAAATCATTGCGTGGAAATACAAAATGTTGCGCTACGGAGTGCTTCGTGGAAGGAACGCAGGTACTGACCGAAGATGGATACGCAGCGATAGAAACGATTGAACCCGGGGATAAAGTGTATGCGGCAAATCCTGAAACAGGAGAAGCGGGATACAAAGAAGTAGCGCGGACATTTGTAAGCGAAAAGGATGAAATTGTACACGTCAAAGTAGCGGGAGAAACCATCACAACGACAACAGAACACCCGTTCTATATGCCGAACAAGGGATGGACAGCGGCAATAAAATTGCGGGCAGGCGACATCCTGGTGATGAGCAACGGCGAATACGTCGTTGTAGAGCAGGTAGAGCATGAGCTGCTGGAATCGCCCGTACGCGTGTACAACTTTGAGGTAGAGGGTTTCCATACCTACTTTGTAGGCGATACGAGCGTATTAGTGCACAATACCTGTAGTCTCCGAAGCGCGTCAAGTGGACATGGAAACAGTGGGTTTAGTACTAGAAAACAACACGGATATTTTATCCGGGATACCGCTGAAAAAGAAAAGGGGAATATAGCAAAAGTGGGAATCAGCGGTATAAAACTAAACAAAAACGGAACCTCAAGGAGAGCGAATTACCAAGTAAATAAATTGAACAGGAGGGCAGGGTATGAACGCTATAGAGCACAGGTGGTACGAACCTACATGCCAAACAGACGGTATGCATTGGAATGGGAAAAGCAGATGTCTAAGCTGGTGATAAATCTGAATCACATTATGAATATTCATAAAAAACCGAGGTGAAAAATAAATGATACTAAGAGAACTTTGCATGTATTTATGTGGCGATTGGGAAAAAGAGGGCGTTGATGATAAGGCTGCCAGAGATAGAAGGCTGACATCAACCAGATGTGTGTGTACGCTGGTTGAGCGATTGCTTGGGAAAAAGATACGCTCTGACGATACCCAAAAGATCAATCTAGAGTGGGTACCAAAAGTTTGGGACGATAGAATTATTACATGTGATGGAATTGTCACAAAACAAGTGGCGTATGATTACAAGGCATATTGCGATATGGACGATGCGGCAAAGAAAAGGGAGGTGCTGCGGGTAATTAGGGAAGAAATGGGGGAAGTTTTCCTAAAAAAAGGTTTGGACTACGACGTGCTAATGCAGGCGTGCGATGAAGCGGAAAGGCTGAATCTGGAGAACCGTTGGATTGCCAAAAAGGCAAAAAACAATAAATCCAGAAGCGTGACGGCGGAAATAGAGGTTGTGCATGAAGTTAAAACCTTTACGATCAATGCGGTATTCCGGAATAAAAAAACAGGGGAGATCGAAAGGAATGTATTGTATGAAACAGACAGACCGGACGATTACATTTGTTATGATTATCTTGGGAAGTTTTTCTGGGTAAGCAACGACGAGATAGAGCTGGATCATAAATGGACAGGGAAAGTAATGCATGCAAAATGTGATATTATATGAGAAAAGGAGCCTAAAAGGCTCCTTTATTTTAGTATAATAGAAGCGCAAGGGTTGCGTTGAACAGTTGGGGAATTTTGCTGAAACGATTTAAAAGGGGGAGGATTGCAAAGATGAAAAGCACACGAGATATTTTATATAGGGCATTGGCCAACATAGCTGTTTCGCAGAGAAGCATTTGCGAATGGCCGGGACACCCAAAAGAAGAGAGAAAAGAAATGGCAGGGAAAGTAATTGCTTGGGTAGAAAAAGATAAAAATATTTTGGAAGCTATGGATGAGGATGAAAAATCCATGATCTACAAACGAGTCGGCAATAGAGATAGAGAAATACGACAGGCACATTGGTGTTGGGAATCAGAAGAATGTTTGCTATGGGCAATAAACATAGTGGATGAAATAGAGCTTCCATACTATGAAAAAAACACAAGAGATTTGTTTGCGGAGATGGATAAGTATACAAAATTGGAGCCGATCGTTCATGATCCAACAGCACTGATAGACAAATATACAAAACATGATGTGGTAGATTTAATTCTCTCGCATGCGAAGCTGAGAACAGAAGAAGAGATTGAGGCTGAGCGGGATATAGCAATGATTTGGTTTTGGAGAGCGATAGAAGGAAAATCGAATATATTTAAAAAGAAACCGTTTAAAAAGATCATAGAAAGGACGTTTCAAGATCCTGAGATAACAAAGGCGGTGGACAGCATGCCGGTAGCGCCGGATGGGATGGATTTGCTGGTAGGGAATGGAAAGCGCTTTAATTCATTGAACAATGAAGATATAAGCTACGCAGCGGCATGCGCCGGATGGAGGCAGAAAGCATTAGAATGGATCCTAAATGATGAAACCTGGGAAGATACGACGGCGGATACATAAATTATTTTGACGAAAAAGGGGCCTATTAAGGTTCCTTTTGTTTTAGTATAATGATTATATAGTAGAAGCTTACAAGCAAAGCCCGGAATGCGGTTAAGAATACAAAAAAAGCGACAGACCGCATGGAAAAATAACTCAGGAATATTAAGAGCGGTAATGAAAAATGGCCGACCAATAAAAGACGTTTCTCGGATGCCCTATAAAGGGTATGCAGGTTTTCTGGGGATGGAACGCAATTTGCTCAAGAATCATGGTTGGCTATATAGCAAGGGGTATTGGTACCCGCCTAAAAGATAGGAGGAAAAAATGGAATATCAAAAAATAGTTTGTTATATACAAAAGATATTCATGCCGGTTGAAAAAGAATACGGTTTTACAAGTGAAATAACCAATCATTTAAGCTGTATAACTTACACGAACCAATGCTATAAGGTGATAATCTATGTTGGGCGAGAAATCGAGTTTCAAATAGAATGGATTAGGAACAGACCTCATGTAACATTAGATGACTACCAGGTAGCGAAATCGGTAAAAAAAGAATACAGAAGTATAATATCTGATGACGATTCTATTCACTATGTTGTCACCAAAATGGTAGAAATAATAGCCTTATTTCTCATAAGCTACTACGGTGACGAAGGTATAATGAGAGCGTTAAAACATTTATGTGATGAAGAGGAGTCTATGTCAGAGAAAGAAGAATTTGATAACGACTTAAATGAAAAGATGAATTTATTTTGGAAAGAAGGTAAGTATACAGACTTCATTGAGGCATATAAAGAACTAAAACAAACCCCGACAAAGCTGCTACAAAAGAAATATGAATACGCTAAAAAACATTTCAAAAATTCGTGATCAACATCGATGTTAGGAGGATTATGAATGTTCGGAATTGGGATCATTGAAATGCCAAAGTTGCCGGTTACTTGGGCAGATATATATTATGGCTTACAAAGAGAATTGTTAGACTGTGAAGATGTTAGTATGTACGCCGAAAAATGTATAGAGGAAGGAAATGATAATTTCTTAGTATTAGAGCTTGCTTGGAAACCAGAGGATCGTCAGGAGATGCTGGAAGAAGTAAAAGAACTGGTAAAAGAAGATGAACTGAGAAAAAGTAAAACAAAATGGCTCTATTATCTTTTAACACAAGTGATGGAGGAAGATTTAACATTTGATGAGTGGTCGTCTGAAATAAACCGGATTTATGCATTATTTGATTACCCGAAAGAAATGGATAAATGTGTACCTTACATGCCAAGCGCAGATGGATATAATCCTTCAAAACATACAGCAAGAGAAAACCAAATAAGATTAAAGGAAAATACTATGTCTTATATAAATGAATTAAGGAGGGAAATAGTTTTTAAAAAAGAGGAGGATATTTAAATTTAAATGAATGGGGATTTTTTATCAACAAATGAGCTGCGTAAACATGTTCGTAGAGAATATAAGAAATTGAGGAAAAAAGCGATTTTAAGTCTTGTATATAGGCCGCTAAGTACAAAATTTGAAATTTGTTCTTCTAATAGCTTAGACGGGGAATATTGCTATTCAGATGAAAAAGGATATTATTATTGTGCATTGGAAAGGGGGAGTTATATTGAAAAAATCGTAACGGAGGACCTATTTGAGGTGACGTATTTAGCGATAGAAACAGATATATTTAGCATGGCATCGTTATACGAGTCGATACACGGAAAAAGGGGGAAGGATCCAAGAAGGATACGTTTTGCTAAAGAATTAGAATTATTTAGTGAAATAGGAGAAAAATACGGTGAAAGATATAGAAAAAGAATAGAAAAGATTTTAGAAAAGTACCCATATGAAGATGAATAAATCATAGGAGAAAGAAAATGAAACCATTGATTTTCCCAACGGAAGTGAACGCAGAGAAATTGAAAAGAGGATGTTTACTGGCATGCATAGCGCATGCGATTGTGGTTGTTCAAGATCCGGAATTTTCATATGAACACTCGTGGGATGGGATGAGCTATTCGACCATAGTGGGTGCACAGAGAGGAACGGTTACCTTTTATCAAGACGGAAGCTGTATTGCGGCTTTTAGAAATGAAAGAAGCGAGAGACTGGATAACTTTGTAAGGGCAGAATCGTATTTTCAAGATGCACCGGCACCAATCTACCAAATGGCAAACGAGGAAGTACTTCAATATTTATTAGACGATACGGAAGAAGGGATAAAACCTTTGATAACGACGGCCTTTTGGGGCAAGGATGAAATGTTTTCCAACGATAGCTATGAAGAAATGATGGATAACGGAGGAGATCTGCTTACCTACCAGGTGATGGATCTGGAAGATGCGTGCGATGGATGGGAAGAATTCTATGACATGACGGAGGAGCAAATAGAATTGCTGAAAGAATTGTATTGGCAGAGGATAGAACAGCTTGATGTACCGATGAAATTGACGAAAGAGCAAATTAAGAGAATGGGGAAGCCTTCCTGGGGAGGGAAAAAGGAGAGCAAGGAATCTTTTGCAGAAATAGGGATTCAATGGTGAAAACACAAAACGGGTGAATTTGCGTTGCGATATGGCGGCAATAGCAGAAAAGCGCAGCGATAAAAACACAGAAAACGAGCGGGATACATGGAGAAAAGAGTGCTTGCTGTAACGGTTGTTATGCAATAGGCTACAACTGCTTGTGAAAAAACGGCAGAATCGGAGGAAGTAGATGGCAAAGAGAAACAAGAGATTGGAAGACGAGATGAAACAAATTATAAAGAAAAGAGGGGGAAATGCGCCTAATTTTGATTTGGTAACGGCAAACAAGAATGCGTTGGAGGATTGTATGGAATATATCGCGGATGAATTGTGTGATGAGGGAATAAACGATGATGGAGAAATCAATCAATACGGAGAACACATGGAAACTTTGATTGATTATCTGCTGCATCACAAATTTGAAATGGAACAAGAGAACGCTTGTCTCATGGAAAGAAGAGAGAGAAAATGAGCAACCTGAGTGAAAGAGATTTGGGAAAGATCGAAATGCGAAAATTGTTGGACACGATGTAAAAAGAATTGAGCTGAAAGAATCTATTTGAAGGAGCGACGGCGTGCAGGATGGAAGCAGCCGGTTTGGCGAAGGGGGCGGCGATGACAAGCAAACAAGGGTTTTACCTGATGTTTTATTTGCTGGATCAAATGTATTGGGAAGATACAGAAAATGATGTGCTTGGTGGTATGTTAGGGGCGATGAACCCAGACTTATTTGAGGGAGGCGTTTCGGCAGATCCGGCTTATTGGGAGGATTGGCAGGAGATGATCGCCGAGGCCGGCATGAAAGAGCCGTTGACGGTGGAACAGGTATTGGAGATCATACAAAGATTTCTGGCATTTTACCGCCAAACATTTGAATTTGATTTGCAGACCATTGAGAAAAGAATCAAACAGATGGATAAAGAAAATGCGTTGCTGAAGCAATGCATGGAACGGGCGCTGGAAGTCGAATAAAAAGGAGCCTTTTAGGTTCCTTTTGTTTTAGTATAATGGGTGCATATAGATAAAGCTTGCAAGAAAGGGCATAAGCGCGGTCGGAAAGTGCGCGAATAACAAAGCCGGAGGCGCAGCGCGCGCACGGCGATCGGTGTTATACGCGGCGATTCTGCAAAGAATATCGCCCGAAGCGAGGAGGGGGCTTCCTGGCAGATAACGTGTTGGATGGCGCGTTCGAAGGAAACGCTAAGATACAGGCCCGGCGGGCGAATGCGAAAGCGGTTTCGACGATGAGGTTGAGCAAATATATCAATTTGGAAAGCCCCAAAGGAAACCATATTTATATATTGCAGTATTGATCTGAGCACCAACCTGCGGGCGTTTTTTGCGTGTAAGTATATGAAACCAAGAAGGAGGAGGAAACGGTGAATGAAAAAGCCCTGATCAAAAGATGCCAGCGCGGAGACCGGCCGGCGTTTGACGAGCTGATTCGGCTGTACTACGATTACGTTTCCGGCTTTCTTCTGAAAACTACAGAGAATGAAACGCTCTGCGAGGATCTGACACAGGAGACCTTTTTGAAGATGATACGAAACATTGAAAGGTTTGATCCCGGCGGTAGCGCGACCTTTGGAACATGGCTGATTGCCATAGCCAAAAACTGTTACATAGATCATCTGCGGCGATAACCCGATGGCAGCTGCGGCGGTGGCCAAGCTTTCCGGCGTACGCCATGCCGATCGGCTGCTGGACGCTACCGGCATGCCCGATGGAGAACTGGCCAAAGCAGCCGAGAGCCATACGGTATTTGGCCGAGTGACGCCGGAGCAGAAGAAGGTGCTGATCGCCGCGCTGCAAGACCGGGGACATAAAGTGGCCATGACAGGCGATGGTGTTAACGACCTGCTGGCCATGCGGCAGGCGGACTGCTCCGCTGCTATGGGCAACGGCAGCGATGCGGCCAAGCAGACGGCGCAGCTCGTTTTGCTGGATTCCGATTTTGCCGTCCTTCGGGATGTGATTTCCGAGGGGCGCCGGGTGATCAACAACTTGACCAAGTCGGCAGGCGTGTTTTTCATCAAAACCATTTATTCGGTGCTTTTAAGCATGCTGTGTTTGCAGCTGAATACGGAATTTCCGTTCATCCCTATTCAAATTACACTGATAGATGTTGTGATCGAAGCGTTCCCTGCCTTTTTCATGTCCTTTGAACGCAATGACCATAAGGTGGAGGGGACTTTCCTTGGAAGCGCGCTCCGTTCCGCCTTGCCCAACAGCATCGCAATTTTTCTGGGCTGCCTTGCCGCATTTTTCGCAGCACCGTACTTTGGCCTTAACCATGCGCAAAAGGATCTTGTGATGTATTTGACTGTCGGCATCGTCAGCCTTGCCGGTGTGATAAAAGCAAGCCAGCCGATGAACCTGCTGCATGGTGTTCTCAGCGCCGTTTCGGTGCGGGGCTTTTTCGGCGCCGTGCTGCTGTTTGGCCCGATGCTCCAACTGCCGCGCATTGCGGGAAACGGGGCTATGCTGCTTTTGCTGATTACAATCCCAAGCATTTTGATTGCTGTGCTGTTAAAAGTGCCCGTGCCGGAAAAGAAACCGCTGTTTGGCAGCCGATGACCGCGTTATCAAAGCAGCAATCCGCGGCGCATAAAGACACAGCCGCCCGTTTGGAAAGCGCGTCCGCCCGGTTTGCCATCGGTTGGGCGTGTTATGGAAAAAACGATGGCATGTAAAAAGATGATTGAAAAACAAAAAAAGGCCGAAAGGCCTTTTTTTGATGAAAATGATTATTTTTCTTCGTTGGTGGGGTTGGATTCGTCTACGCCCTCTGTGCTGTCCGGCATGAGGAAAATCTTTACCGTCATCAGCAGGATGCGGATATCCAACAAAAACGAATAGTTTTCGATATACATAAGATCCAGTAGGAGCTTGTCCTGCGGGGTGGTGTTGTATTTGCCCATCACCTGGGCATAGCCGGTGAGCCCGGCTTTTGTTTTCAACCGATAGGAAAAGTTTGGCAGGGTGGAGGCATATTCCTCTGCAATCTCCGGCCGTTCCGGCCGGGGGCCTACCAAAGACATATCGCCTTTGAAAATATTGAAAAGCTGCGGCAATTCATCAAAGCGGATGGCGCGGATGATTTTGCCGATCGGCGTGATGCGCACATCATTTTTGCTGGCAAGGCGGGCGATGCCGTCCTTTTCGGCATCCACCACCATGCTGCGGAATTTATACAGGGTGAAAACCCTGCCGCCCAAGGTCAAACGCTCCTGCTTGAACAAAACGGGCCCACGGTCATAGGCATAGATGCAAAGGGCGATGATGAGCATAAAAGGAGACATGACCAAAATGCCCAGCGAGGAAACAAACAGATCCAACGCACGCTTGGCAAACCGCTGCTCGGGCTGCAACCCCTGGTTGCGGCACAGCAAAAGCGGCGTATCAAACAGATGCACTTTGGAGGCGTTGGCGATGATGATATGTTCGATGGTGGGGACCAGATAAAACCGCTTGTTGACGCGGAAACAATAGTTGATCAAAAGCTCCTGCATTTGCGCACCCACATCGCAGATGACGATGGCATCGTATTCATCAATTTTTTGGCGCAGCAGATGAATTTCGGTATCGGCGTCGATACATTCCCGAATTTCGTATTTATCCGGGCGTTTGTTCATCTTATCGATCAAATGCTCGGAGGTGTTGCTGCCGGAAACCAAAAGCATGCGGCGCGGCGGATAAACGGAATGATACAGCCGGCTGGAAAACAGAGACCAGATGACAACCACGGCATATTCCACCAATGTCATGATTAAAATGGGGCCGGCCGGCAGCCAGAACCGCGCAATGAGCGCCATGATGAAAAAGGTAAACACATTGGCAAGCGCCAGCGAAAGAAAATTGGAATAGATGATTTCGGAACAGCGTAGACGGCCGATGCGATAGCCGCCCAAAACGCTGGTGATGGCGTACAAAGAAATGCCGTAAATGAAAAAGAACAGCCAGTTTCCATAGCGATAATAAAACGGAGCACCAATTTGATACAAATAAAAATGAAACCATGTAAAGGCAAAAATACCTACCATGGCCAAGAGGTTCACTGCGCTGATCGCTGATAAAATCGCTTTTTTATAGTCTAAAAAACGGGGGCTCATCCAGCTGCTCCTTTAAATGTAACATCGTTAAAAAGGTAATATTAGTATAACCTGTTTTTTTTGATCTAGCAACAAAAGGGATTTCAGGCGTAAAAACGAAAAAACCAAACGACCAGCCGGGGGATAGCCGGGAGAAAATCGGTATAAAATGAAACGGAAAAGGATTTGACAAACCGGCGGGTAAACCGCTAATCTAAAGTAAAGGGAACAGGAAAACAACTAAGGAAAAATTGCGCGTGCAGAAGAACGGAAAAGCGCGGAATAAAGGGAGAAAACAATGGCATTTGTGGAACTGAAAGACGTGGAAAAAATATATGTGACGGGCGAAGTGGAAACCAAGGCGCTTTCCGGGATAAATTTTGAGGTGGAAAAGGGTGAACTGTGTGTGGTGGTAGGGCCTTCGGGCGCAGGGAAAAGCACGGTGTTAAACCTGTTGGGCGGCATGGACAGCCCAACCTCCGGCACCATTATGGTGGACGGGCAGCACATCGAATCGTTTTCTGACCGGCAATTGACGATGTATCGGCGAAACGAAATCGGGTTTATTTTTCAGTTTTATAACCTGGTGCAAAATTTGACTGCGCTGGAAAACGTGGAATTGGCCACGGAAATTTGCAAAGATCATTTCGACCCGGTCCAAACGCTAAAACAGGTGGGCCTGGCGGACAGGATGGATCATTTTCCTGCACAGATGAGCGGCGGGGAACAGCAGCGCGTAGCCATTGCACGTGCGCTTGCCAAAAACCCGAAGCTGTTGCTTTGTGATGAGCCGACAGGCGCGCTGGATTCCGGCACCGGGCGGCAGATTTTGGCGCTGTTGCAGCAGACATGCAGAGAGACGGGGATGACTGTGATCATCATTACGCATAACAGCAGCATTGTGCCCATGGGAGACAGGGTGATCCGCGTGAAAAACGGACAGGTGACAGAGCAGCGCGTGAACCCCGCGCCGTTGAGCGTGGACCAGATTGAGTGGTGAAAAGCGATGAAAGCGATCCAAAAAGACACGGCAAGGGAAATTCGGCGTACGCTAGGACGCTTTTTTTCCATTTTTCTGATTTGCGGCATCGGCGCTTCGTTTTTTGCCGGCATTCGAGCCAGCAGCCCGGACATGCGTATGGCGGCCGACCGCTATTTTGACGAACAGAATATGATGGATATACAATTGCTGTCCACCGTGGGGTTTGAACAGGAGGATTTGGAGAAAATCCAAAAGACGGACGGTATAGAGGGCTTGGAAGCCGGATATACGGCGGATGTGTTGGCAGCCGTGGAAGAGAAAAACCTGGTGGTAAAGCTCTATTCTTTGCCGGAGGGTGCGCAAAAGGACACAGAAAACGACATCAACCGCCCGCTGCTGACAGAAGGGCGGATGCCGCAATCGGCAGACGAATGCTTGGCAGATACGAGATTAAAACACAAAGGAGTGCAGCTGGGAGACAGGATCGTTTTACAAAGCGGTACGGAAGACCCGCTTTCGGATACGTTGAAATATGACAGTGTGGCGGTGGTGGGGTTTGCCAATTCGCCGCTGTATACCGGTACCTCCCGGGATAGCTCTAACATCGGAAATGGCATGGTATCCGGCTTTATACTGGTGCCAAAGCAGGCGTTTGCGCTGGAACGATATACGCAGGTGGTGTTGACCATACAGGGAGCAAAGCCATTGATGTGTTACGACAACGCGTATGAAGACGCGGTGGCGCCGGCAAAATCCAAGCTGGAAGCGCTGGGCGAAAAACAGGCAGACAACTGGCAGACGGATGTGATTCAAAAGGCGAAGGACGAGCTTTCCGATGCGGAAAAGGAATACAGAGAGGCGAAGAAAAAGACAAACCGCGAACTGGATAAAGCGCAGGCCAAGATAGACAGCGGCAAAGCCGAGCTGGAGAAAAACAAAAAAACTTGGAAAAAAAACGTAAATGCTTTTTTGGCGCAGGTGGATGGTTCGTTTACGAAGCTTTCGCAGGTAGATGGCTGGATAGCGGAAAAACAGGCGCAGTATGACAGTGCGTTGTCACAATTTGAGCAGGGCAAAGCGTATATGACGCCGGAACAAATTGCCCAAACGGAAGCGCAGCTGCAAACCATGAAGGCAGGGATAGAGCAGATAAAACAGGGGAAAGCGCAGCTGACAGAGGCACAGACGCAGCTGAAAAATGCGAAAAAGCAGCTGGAAAGCGGGCAAAAGACCTTGGATGCAAACCGCAAAAAAGCGGAAAAGGAACTGGACGATGCCTGGGAAAAAATTTTGGAAGCCAGGCAGGATGTAGCGGATTTGCCGGAATTGAAATGGTATGTGCTGGACAGAAACACAAACGTGGGCTTTGTGGAATACAGCTTTTCCGCAGACCGCATGCAGGCCATTGCCAACGTGTTCCCGGCATTTTTCTTCCTGGTGGCGGCGTTGGTATGTTTAACGACGATGACGCGCATGGTGGACGAACAGCGAAACAATATGGGCGTATGCAAGGCCCTGGGTTACGGCAAAGCGGTGATCGCGGGTAAATATTTGATTTATGCGCTGACTGCCAGTTTATTGGGCAGTGTGATTGGCGTGGCTTTGGGGATGCAGTTGTTTCCGCAGGTAATTTTTGATGCATATAATAGTATATACAACATTCCTAAACTGTATAAGCCGCTGTATATGGATTTGGCGACCATAAGCGTGGCCATGGCGGTGGGCACGACGATTTTGGCCACGCTGTGGGCGTGTGTAAGCAGCCTGTCGCACAAGCCGAGCGAATTGATGCGGCCCAAGGCGCCGAAAATCGGCAAGCGGATTTTGCTGGAGCGGGTAAAGTTTTTCTGGAAGCGGCTGAGTTTTTCCGGCAAGGTAACGGCGCGCAACCTGTTTCGCTATAAAAAACGCTTATGTATGACGGTCTTTGGCATTGCGGGGTGTACGGCGCTATTGCTGATAGGTTTTGGCATTAGGGATAGTATTTCCACCGTGGCGACCAAGCAGTTTCAGGAGATTTATCAATATCAGGATATTGTGACGATGAAAAGCGACCTGACCACAGAGCAGGTGGCCCGCTGTGTACAAACCGTAAAACAGCAGCAGGGCGTAACGGACGCGGCGGCGCTGTATAACAAGAGCGAGAAAGTGCGCAAGCAGGGCGGCGAAGAAACCTGTGATGTGTATATTACCGTGCCGGAGGAACCAAAATTGCTAAACAATTGGGTGGTGTTAAAACAGAAAAAGACGCAAACGCCGCTTATGTTGGAAGATGGTAGCGCCGTGATTACGGATAAAATGGCGCAGGTGTTAAATTTGCAGCCGGGAGACGTGATGGAAATCGAAACGGACGAGGGCTGGCGCGCGGTGAAAGTGCAGGACGTGGCGGAGCATTATCTGTATCATTACGCGTATCTTTCGCCGGAAACCTACCGTCAGGTATACGGAGAACCGGTGGTATACAACCAGATCTATCTAAAGACCGACAGCACGGACGCCGCCTTTGAGCAAAACCTGCGCGCCACGTTGTTGGAAAAGGAAAACATTACGCAGGTGACAAGCAATACAGAGACGATCCGCATGTTTCAAGAGACGGTGGATAACATGATGGCGGTGGTGGTTGTGCTCATCCTTTCTGCCGGGCTCTTGGCGTTTGTGGTATTGTATAACTTGACAAACATCAACATCAGTGAGCGTGTGCGGGAAATTGCGACGCTGAAGGTGCTGGGCTTTACGAGAAAAGAAGTGAACCTCTATGTATTCAGAGAAAACCTGTGGCTGAGTTTGTTGGGCATCTTCATAGGGTTTTTCCTGGGCGACGCATTGCATCTATATATAATGAAGACGGTGGAGATTGAAATAATGCGTTTTGGCAGGCAAATTTTGCCGATGAGTTACGGATTCAGCGCGCTGCTGACATTGAGCTTTGCGCTGCTGGTCAGCGTGGTGATGAGCCATAAACTGAAAAAAATCGATATGGTGGAATCGCTAAAATCCGTAGAATAAAAAAGGGCCCTATAGGGCCTTTTTTCTTTGTGCAAAGATGGTAGAGCCTAAAAGAACGGAGGGAAAATTCAATCCATCGGCCCCAGATAGGCAAAGCGGGGCTGAGTTTTGCCGTCGCGGGTGACGGACTCTGTAAACATAGAAAGCGGGCGAACCCAAACGCCGCATTCTCCGTACAGCGCACGGTATACAACATATTTTTCCAACGTTTCGCTGTGCGTGGCCACGCACAACACCTGATATTCTTTGCCCTTAAAATGACGATATTTGCCTAGCTGTAACATAACAGACCTCCAAAAACAGAATGTTGCAGGGACGGGATTTGATTGCTATTATAGTAAAACAGAAAAAATGACAAAGCAAGCTGGGAGGAACGGGCATGCAATTTCCTTTGGTGTATACCGGAAACCGGGTAACGATAGAAAAAATCAGCGATCGGCTGTATTTCAGGCAGGGGGACTTAAACCTGCGCAGGCAATGCAACGGCGGCTATGTGGTAACGGAAAACGGCGTAGTAGCCATTGACGCGCCCAGCGTGGAGGCTTCGGAAGAGATGGTGCAGGAATGCAAAGCGCTGTTTGACCGGCCGATCTGCGCGCTGGTGCTGACGCATCCGCATCCGGACCATGTTTGGGGGCTGGATGCGCTGCTGGATAAAACGGGGCAGATTCCCGTGTATGCCGGCAAGGGCGCGGCGGCGGAAATTGCCAATCAGGGGATGCAGGTGCCAAAGCAGTTGACAGAGGTGGAAGGCGTAGAGAAAACGGAAATCGACAAGACGATTTTGCAATTGGAAAAGCTGCCCATCACCGCGCATTCGCCCTGGGATATGATGCTGTATTTGGAACAGGAGCAGGCGCTGTTTACCGGGGATGTGGTGGTGCTGCCCAACGAGATGTATTTTAAGGATTGCGACCTTTCCGGCTGGGAGGAACGGCTGGGCGTGTTGCAGCGCAGAGAGCAGGTTACGCTTTTGCGCGGCCACGGGGAAGCGATGGAAACGCTGTGTTTGGAGGACCAGCTCAAGTTTTTGCGCGCGATGCACGCCGTATATAAGGAAATGAAAGAGCAGGGCCGGGTGGCCATGCCCTATACGGAGGAAACCGTGCAGCCGATTTTTGATGAAATGATTGAACGCGGGGACGATAACGCCAAATATATCTGGCGCGTGGGCAACCGCAAAGTGTATTATCAGCTGTTTAAGCTGTTTGTTTCCGGCCGAAAGGCATAACGGCCACGCTATATAAAAGAGAAAAACCGCCTTGGGGCGGTTTTTTATTGTGCGGAGGCCATGCGCCGGTATCGGCGGACGACGAAAAACGTAAGCAATAGCGATAAAATAAAGGTGGCGGCGTCCGCGGCGGCGGGGGTGAGCAAAAGACCGGTGGGGCCAAAGAGCCGGGGGAGCAGCAAAATCAGCGGCACAAAGCACAGGCCCTGCCGGCTTACGGCCAACAGCGAAGCGGAAAAGGCGCGGCCGGTGGCCTGCATGAGCATATTGGAGACAATGACAAACGCCTGGGTGGGCAGGGTGATTAGCTGAGAACGAAAACACAACAGTCCCATGGCGCGCTGCGCACCTTCCGGCGCCAAAAACCAGACAAGCAGAGTTTCGGAAAAGAAAAAGCAGGCGGCCGCAGCAATAAGGGAAAAGCCTATGGCATAAACCAGCGCCCAGCGATAAGAGGCGAGCATGCGCCGCAGGTGTTTGGCGCCAAAGCTGTAGCCGACCAGCGGCTGCAAGCCCTGGCCGAAGCCGATGAGCACGGAGGTTAAGAACCATAAAATGCGCGAAACGATGGAGACAACGGCAATGACCGAATCTCCATAGGGAAGGCAGGCGCGGTTTAATAAGATGGTGGCCAGCATGGTGCTGCCCTGGCGCAAAAAGGTGGGAAGGCCCACTTTGCCCATGGCCAAAAGCAGAGCAGGATCCCACCGGAGCAGGGAGAAGCGGAACCGGAGCGGGCTTTTTTTGTGCTGATATTGAAAAAACAAAAACAGGCAGCTGAGCGTTTGCCCGGCCGCGGTGGCCAAGGCTGCGCCCCGCATGCCCCAGCCGAAGACAAACATAAACAGAGGATCGAGTCCGACGTTGACAACGCTGCCCAAAATGACGCCCAACATGGCGCGCACGGCGTTGCCCTGGCTGCGCAGGGTGTTGTTGAGCACAAAACCGCCGGTTTGCAGCGGGGCGGAGAGCAAAAGCACAAACGCATATTCTTTGGCATAGGGGAAGATGGTGTCCGTGACGCCCAAAACGCGCAGCACGGGCGAAAGAAAGCACAGCCCGCAAATTAGCAAAACCACGCCGGAAAACGCGGAAAGCACCAGGGCCCAGGCGCCGGCCCGGGCGGCGTTTTCCCGATCGCCCCGCCCCATTAAATAGGAAATGCGGCTGCCGGCGCCCATGCCAAAGGTCATCCCGACGGCCTGGATAAACGTCATGATGGGCATGACGATGCCCACGGCCCCCACCTGGCTGACGCCGAGGCGGGCGGCAAAAAACGTATCGGATAGATTGTATAATGAGCTGACCAGCATGCCCAAAATGGCAGGCAGGGAAAGCTGCAAAATTAAAGAGGGCACGGCTTGATGGGCCAGCTTTTGGGTGGCGGTGGTATGCATAAAGGTCTCCTTTTGATTAAGATGAGCGCCAATAGTGTGCCCGAAAGAAAGGGAAAACTTGCATGCGCGGAAAATCATACGCCGGGACTTGATTTTTACAGGGGGATGAAGTATAAATAAAAGAGTAAGTTTTGACGAATATACGATGGGAGGAACCAAACATGAAACATATCCAAACTGTGGCGGGCGCCAACATCCGTAAAGGAGCGCATACCGGCTGCGGCGAATGTCAGACAAGCTGCCAGAGCGCGTGCAAAACCTCTTGCACCGTGGCAAACCAATCTTGCCAGAGCCGTGAAACCAAAGTTTTCCGCCCGGAGAAAAACAGAGACTAATGGTTCATACGTTTACATGCGCCGGGCAGCGCCTGGCGTTGGATGTGGGGAGCGGCGCGCTCCATCATTTAGACGACCTTGCGTACAAGGTCGTCTCTTTGTATGAAACGCATTCTTTGGAGCAGATGGTTCAGGCTCTGGCAGAGGAGTATCCTGCTCAGGAGGTCGAAGAATGCTATACGGAGGTGCAGGCGCTCAAGGAAAAGGGCGAACTGTTTACCCCGATGGACGATAACGAACAGACCATAGACGACAACGGCATTGTAAAGGCGATGTGTTTGCATGTGGCGCATGACTGCAATTTGCGCTGCGGCTATTGCTTTGCCTCTACCGGCGGGTTTGACGGCACGCGGTGTTTGATGCCGTATGAAGTGGGCAAAAAAGCGCTGGATTTTTTGGTGGCGCACAGCGGGCAGCGGAAAAATCTGGAAGTGGACTTTTTCGGCGGCGAGCCCATGATGAATTTTGATGTAGTGAAACGCATTGTGGCCTATGGGCGTGAACTGGAAAAAACGCACGATAAAAAATTTCGCTTTACCATTACGACAAACTGCTATGATGTGCCGGAGGACGCGCCGGAATTTTGCGATCGCGAAATGCACAATGTGGTGCTGTCTTTGGATGGACGAAAACAGGTGCATGACGCGGTGCGCCCCGTGCACGGCGGCGGCGGATCGTATGACAGGGCGGTGGCAAACGCGCGGCGGCTGGTGGCCAACCGGCAGGATAAAGACTACTATGCAAGGGGCACGTTTACCAAGCGCAACCTGGATTTTGCAGAGGATGCCGAAGCGCTGTTTGACGCGGGCTTTGAACATATTTCCATCGAGCCGGTAGTGCTGGAAAAAGGACATCCGCTGGCCATTTTGGAAGAGGATCTGCCGGCGATTGAAAAGGAATATGAACGGCTGATGAAAAACGTATACCGCCGGAAAAAAGACGGCCGGCCGTATAACTTTTTCCATTTTATGATAGACCTGTCCGGCGGGCCGTGCTTGCGCAAGCGGCTGTCCGGCTGCGGCGCGGGCCGGGAATATATGGCGGTAACGCCGGAAGGGGATTTATATCCTTGCCATCAGTTTGTGGGCCGGCCGACTTACCGCATCGGAAATTTGGATGATGAACAGCTGGATGAAAGCGTACGAGACCGCTTTTTGGATAACCACGTGGGTAAAAAGCAGGCATGCAGCCAATGCTGGGCGCAATACCTATGCGCGGGCGGCTGCGCGGCCAATGCGGAAGCATACAGCGGCAGCATTTTGTCGCCCAACCCGCAGGAATGCCGGCTGTTGAAAAAACGTACCGAATGCGCGCTGGCGCTGATGACGCTCTCCGAGTGAGCGTCATCAGCCTTTGGCAATCCGGGATAAAATTGTCAAAAAGAGGGAAATGATAAAATAAATTGACAATTTGTTACAAATATATTACAGTTAAGATATAATTCAAAAGAATTTGCCATACCAGAAAAGAAAGGGCGGAAGCCGTATGAAGAAAATAAAATCCGCATGGATCAGCCTGTGTATGCTGGCTGTATTGGTATTGACAATTTGTATGCCTTCCGATGTGGGATATGCTGCATCGGATTATTCGTTTATCCGGGTTTTATTATCGACCCCGCATAACACAGAGGCGCACACGATCACGGTGGTGGGCTCGTACACGATTAAGGAAAAGGCCGATTATAAAGTGACGGCGGGGAAATATACCGTAAAGCTCAACGGCGCTACGGTGCAGCTGGTAAAAGACGGCGTGACGACGGACATCGGCACAAAGTGTACCTTTGTACCGGCCAGTTATACCGACCTTGGCAATCTGATTACGGTGGACAAGGCAAGTTCCAGAAAATATCTGGGAGACATTATTTTTTATAAAAACAAATTTAAGACCAACGGAAATTTGGTGGACAAGCTGCACGTGGTAAACCGTGTGCCGATGGAGCAATATCTGTATGGAGTAATCGGCGCGGAAATCGGCGCGGGCTCGCATATAGAAGCGCTGAAAACGCAGGCGGTGGCGGCGCGCTGCTATGCCATCAACCAGCTTGCGCCGAGCGAACCGAATTATGAAGTGACGGATACGGCTTCGTATCAGGTATACAGCGGATATAGCGACAATGCGCGTGTAAAACAGGCCGTAGACGAAACCAAAGGGCAGGTTGTTACATACAACGGAAAAATCTGCGTGACGTTTTTCGGCGCCTCCAACGGCGGGCAAACGGAGCTGCCGGGCAATGCGTTTGGCGGCGGCAGCAGCAAAAACGCGCAATATCCCTATCTGGCGCAAAAAGACGACCCGTATGATGTGAAAAACACGGCGAGCAAAAGCCAGGTGCTTTATATTCCAAAGCAGATTGATACGGTGAGCGACAGCGGCGTAATTGTAAAAGTGCAAAGCAGAAGAACGGACGTAAGGATTCGTTCGGCGGCCGGCACCTCTTCTTCGATTTTGGCCACGGTAAACGGCGGGGCAGCCTACCCGTATGTAGGGGAAACGGGCGATTGGTATATCATTACCTACAACGGTACCAGAGCCTATATTTCCAAAACCTTTTGCGACAAGATAAGCGGCGGCAGCACGGGGAGTAATTTCCCTTACAGCTATGGTACCGAGCAGCTGAAAGCGCTGCAAAAAGCGGCGTATCAGGCGCTGGGGTCTTCTGTGGTATCCAGCCAGAACAATGTGCAGCTGGTAAGCGTGGAAAGCCTGGAAAACGGCACAGAACAGTGGCCGGGCACCGGCAGCCGCTGTTATGCAACAGCGACGGCGGTATTGAATGTGCGCTATTTGAACAACAGCGGCAACGTGATTACCAAAAACAGACTGAGCTGCACGCTGACGCTGCTGAACAAGAGCAACGGAAACTATACATATAAACACGACTATTTAAACGAAAGTCTGCGTATGCGCGGCGTGGAGCCGGTAAAAGAAAACGGCACCACGGTGGGCTGGAACTTAACCGCCCGGCGCTGGGGGCATGGCGTGGGGATGTCGCAGCGCGGCACGCAGACCCGCGCCAACGAAGGGCAGACCTATCAGCAGATTTTGGCATTTTACTTTGACAAAACCACGCTGACAACCGTAGACACCGGCACAGGCGCAGAGGAGATAGATACTGTGGCACCCACGGTGGAAGCTTTGACGGTGGACGGCGGCGAGCCGATCTACACCAAGAAATTTACCGTGCGGGCTGTGGGCGTGAAGGACAGCGGCGGCATAGACCATGTGCGGTTTGCGGTGTGGAACGGCGAAAACGGCCAGGACGATTTGACCTATTATGACGGCAAAGACGACGGCAACGGCACATACAGCATAGAGGTGGATACGGCCAACCACAAAAACCAGATCGGAGATTTTTACTATGTGCGGGCGTATCCGGTAGACAAGGCCGGAAACGAAGGCTGGGCCGGAACATCGTTTAGAACGATGGTGGATACAACGCCGCCCACGGCATCGGCGGAAAACCTGACGGCCAACGGAAAAGACACGATAGACACCAAGCAGTTTACCCTGAAATTGATTGGGGTAACGGACAGCGGCAGCGGCATTGAATCCGTGCAGTTTGTGGTGTGGAACGGCGAAAACGGCCAGGATGATGTAAAAATCTACACGGCCAAGGACGAAGGCAGCGGCACATACAGCGTGGAAATCAACACGGCTGACCACAACAACCAGGTGGAAGACTACTATTATGTGCAGGCGGTGCTGACGGACAAAGCCGGAAACCAACAGACGATTGAAAAGTCGTTTAAAAGCGATATTGATATCACACCGCCGGTGGGCAGCGAAATTACGGTGACGCCGCAAAAGGCGGAAAGCGAATTTACCGTGCGGGCGAAGATCACAGACGCGCAAAGCGGGGTAAAGAGCGTAACGAGCCTGGTATGGTGCGCATCGGTAGGCGGGCAGGACGATTTGGCGGCGTGCCCGGTGGTAAACGAAGGCAACGGCTATTACAGCATGACGGTAAAAGCGTCTGACCATAAAAACCAGCTGGGCTGGTATTATGTGCGGATGTACGCCGAGGACTATGCGGGGAATAAATCGACGGTGGTGCTGATCAACCAGGCAGCGGAGATTACCGGCGATGTTACGCCGCCTGAGGCATCGGCGGAAAATCTGAAAGCCAACGGAAAAGACACGATAGACTCCGAACACTTTACGCTGAGAATTACCGGGGTAACGGACAGCGGCAGCGGGATGGACTATGTGCAGATGGCGGTATGGAACGGCGAAAACGGGCAGGACGATTTGAAATACTATATGGCCAAGGATGAAGGCAACGGGGCGTATAGTGTGGATATCAGCACGGCGGAGCATAAGAACCAGACCGGGGATTATTACTATGTGCGGGTATATCCTGTGGACAAGGCCGGAAACAAGGGCTGGGTCGGAAAGTCGTTTAAGACCGAGATTGCCGGCAAAGACACAACGCCGCCGGTGGGCAGCGAAATTACGGTGACGCCGCAAAAGGCGGAAAGCGAATTTACCGTGCGGGCGAAGATCACAGACGCGCAAAGCGGGGTAAAGAGCGTAACGAGCCTGGTATGGTGCGCATCGGTAGGCGGGCAGGACGATTTGGCGGCGTGCCCGGTGGTAAACGAAGGCAACGGCTATTACAGCATGACGGTAAAAGCGTCTGACCATAAAAACCAGCTGGGCTGGTATTATGTGCGGATGTACGCCGAGGACTATGCGGGGAATAAATCGACGGTGGTGCTGATCAACCAGGCAGCGGAGATTACCGGCGATGTTACGCCGCCTGAGGCATCGGCGGAAAATCTGAAAGCCAACGGAAAAGACACGATAGACTCCGAACACTTTACGCTGAGAATTACCGGGGTAACGGACAGCGGCAGCGGGATGGACTATGTGCAGATGGCGGTATGGAACGGCGAAAACGGGCAGGACGATTTGAAATACTATATGGCCAAGGATGAAGGCAACGGGGCGTATAGTGTGGATATCAGCACGGCGGAGCATAAGAACCAGACCGGGGATTATTACTATGTGCGGGTATATCCTGTGGACAAGGCCGGAAACAAAGGCTGGGTCGGAAAGACGTTTAAGACCGAGATTGCCGGCAAAGACACAACGCCGCCGCAGGTGATCTGCACGGTGACAAACGGCAGCCCGGTGACGGAAGATCATATTGCGCTGCGGCTGGAGACGGAGGACATTTACATTGCGTCCGCCGAGGTGTTGAGCCCGGCGGTTGCATTGGATGCGCCGATTAACTATGGCTTTGGAAAACTGCCGGAAGACGACTGTTTCACCCTGGACATTGCGTTGGTAAATTACTTAAACGCCAAGGGAACGTATGTCATAGAAGTGACAGCGGAAGACAGAGCCGGCAACAAGAGCACATCCAAAATTTCCGTGCCGGTGGCGTATGATTATAACAAGACGGGGACGATGACGGCCACGAATGTGAACGTCAGGGCCGGCGCGAGCGTGGAATTGCCCAGCCTTGGCAAGCTGAAAAAGGGCCAGACCGTGCGCGTGTTGGCGCAGACCGATACCCTGGATGAAAAATATCCGACGTGGATCGCGATTGATTACAACGGGAAACTGGGCTATGTGGCAAGCAAATATATTGAGATAACAGACACGAAAACCTCCACGCAAAGAGCGCTGTTCCGTATGGCGCGGCAGCTACCTGTGCAAACCCAACAACCGGCCGGCGAAGAGGATCTGGGTTATGTGAAGGTAGCAAGCCAAACGGCGGCGATCAGAAAATCCGCTGCGGTGCAGGCAGGTCAAATTGGTACGGTGCACGAGGGAGAAACCTATCGCTATCTCGGGGAAGAAGAAGGCTGGTATTTGGTAGAATACAACGGCCAAAAGGCCTATATCAGCTGGGATGACGGCGAATTAGGCTAAAAACACAGAGTAAAAGAAGAGGCACTGCCTCTTCTTTTTTCTTCGGTTAAAATATGATATGATACTAAGGAATTTTAGCGTAAAGGAGCATACAGATGGCAGCATTACCGTCCTATCCTGCGGAAAAGCTGGAGGAATGGAAAGCACAATATATAGAATTGTTGAAAAGTACGCAGCGGGAGGGCATAGACAGCCTGATTCAATATTTGGAAGAAGAGACGGACTTTTTTACCGCGCCGGCCAGTACAAAATGGCATGGGGCGGTGTACGGCGGCCTGCTGCACCACAGCTTGGAGGTATACAAGCTTTTGGAAAACTTTTCCAAGCCGCTGAAAGACGTTTCCAAAGAAACGCTGATTCTTTGCGCACTGCTGCATGATATTTGTAAAACGAATATGTATGTGGTGCGAAAGCGCAATGTGAAGGTGGACGGCCGTTGGCAGGAAGAGGAATCGTTTGCCATTGAGGATCAGTTTCCGTTTGGCCACGGGGAAAAATCCGTGTATTTGTGTATGAGGCATATACAGCTTTCACCGGAGGAGGCGCTGGCCATCCGCTGGCATATGGGCGGCTATGACGATGCGGCCAAAAGCTATATTGGCGGGCGCACGCAATCCAACGCCTATGAAAAAGTGCCGCTGTGCGCGGCACTGAATTTGGCGGATACCTACGCTGCTCATTTTAGAGGCTGAAGCGGCTTATACATGGTGAGTCCCCAGTCTCCGTTTTCCTCAAAGAGCAGTGCGCCGCAATCCAGATAGCCCAGGGATTGATAAAAGGAAATGGCGCGTTTGTTTTGGGCATATACGGTGAGCAGCAGCGCCCGATAGCCGAGCGCCTGCGCCTGTTTTTCGGCGAACTGTATACAGCTTCGGCCCAGGCCGCGGCCCTGCAATTGGGGATGAATACACAGCCTATGCAGCAATAAAGCACAGGCCGGCGGCGCATAGGCGCGGGTGCGGATGGCCCATTGAAGATCGTCTTCGGTATCCATGGCAAAATAGGCAACGAGCCGACCGGATCCATCGCGCTGCAAAAAGGTATGGCTCCGGGTGATATCTGCCTGAAAGATGGCTTTATCGGGGTAGGTTTCATCCCACTGGGTGATGCCTTGGGAGAGCAAAATATCCCGGCAGCAGGCAAACAGGGAGAGAATATCGGGCAGATCGGAAAGATGGGCGGGCACAAGCATAAGAAAACACCTCCGTATAAAAAGCTTAAATGTAGTATAACAGAAATGAACCGAAGAGAGAAAGGTGACTTTGGGTTTTGGGGTATGTGGCAGTAGATGTGGAAACGGCGTCCAGCCGTTTGCAGGGATATATTTGTTCCATTGGCGTATGCGTGATTGACCGGGGCAGAATTGTGGAAGAGTTTTACACGCTGGTGCACCCGGGCATTGCGATGGACCCGTTTTGCCAGAACATCCACGGCATCAGCGATGAGATGGTGGAGGGCGCGCCGACCACTTTTGAAATGCTGGAAAAGGTGGCGCCGTATTTGGCGGGGCAAACGGTGGTGGCGCACAATGCGCCGTTTGACGTAAAGCAGATCCGGGAGGCGGCGGAGCGCGTGGGCTTCGGGCTGCCGGAATTTGATCATTGCTGCACGGTGAAGCTTTCCCGGCAGGCGTTTCCGGGGCGGCCGTCGTATCGGCTGGGCGCGCTGGTGGATTTGATCGGCTTTCCGTTTACCGCCCACAATGCTCTGGCGGACGCGAGAGCCTGTGCGGCGCTGTTTTTAGCTTGCCAAAAACAATTGGCGGCGCAGCCGCAGCCGAGGCATCCCGGCAGAGCGAAAAAGAAAAAACCGAAAAAAGGATAAACGGCTCCCCTTTGGGAGCTGTTTTTTTATGGGAAAAGCGCGGTATCGGCAGAAAACGGATTCAAACCGGGGGAAAATGACAGGCAAAAAACAGGCGGACAGGAGAAAGAAAACAAGCTGTTTTTCTTGCGAAAGCAGAGAGGAGAAAGAGCAGAGCAAAAAGACGAAAATCCAACAGGGAACCAGGGAAAGATTTGCCGTGCATGGAAGAATTTTAGCCCTTATGGAGGATGAAAAAGAAAGAGAACAGCAGAAAAAAGACTAAAAACAAATAGAAAAACAAAAACGGATATAGGAGACAAAACAGGGCAAAATATTTTGTGTAAAGAATGCGAAAGTTTTTGCAAAAAGGCGTTGACGCTTGAAAACAGCGAGCAGAATATACCATAAATGTGAAATAATTCACAAATAAAAAATATACAAGGAGACATTTGCGAAAGTAACCGGTTTAAGAATGTGCGGCGTAAACGATTTGCGCGTGGAAACTTTTGACTTGCGGGACATTACCGACGACGGGATTCCGGCAAAGATCTATACGGACAGCCTGTGCATGTCCTCGTATAAAGCAGCCATCCAGGGCAGCAAACATAAGCGTGTGCCGGATGGTTTGGATAAAAACCCCGTGATTTTGGGGCATGAATTTGCCGGCGTGATTGCCAAGGTAGGGAAAAACTGGCAGCATGAATGGAAAGTGGGCGAAAGATTTGCCCAGCAGCCGGCCTTGGGGGTGCCCGGAGACCCGCGCTCGCCGGGGTATTCGTTTACGGATTTCGGCGGCAACATGACCTATTGCATTTTGCCGAAAGTGGTGATGGAACACGGCTGTTTGATTCACTATAAGGGCGACAGCTTTTTCCATGCCTCTTTGGGCGAACCGATGAGCTGCATCATCGGCGGATTCCATGCCATGTATCATACGCAGCAGGGCGTATATACCCATAAGATGGGCACTGTGGACGGCGGCTCTATGGCGCTATTGGCCTGTGCGGGGCCGATGGGCCTGGGGGCGATTGGGACTATGCGATGAACGCGCATCCGCGCCCGAAACGCATGGCGGTGGCGGACATCAACAAAGAACGCCCGGCACGTGCAGAACGGCTGTTTCCCAAAGAAAAAGCGGAAAAGCTGGGCGTGGAACTGCACTTTATCAACACGGCGGAAGTGGACGACCCCAAAGCGGCGATGTTGGCGCTGAACGAAGGCAAGGGCTATGACGATGTGTTGGTGTATGCCCCGGTGGTGGAGCTGGCAGACAGCATTTTGGGCTATGACGGCTGCTTAAACTTTTTTGCAGGCCCGATGGATACGCAGTTTTCCGCGAAGTTTAACTTTTACAACGTGCATTACAGCGCCACGCACCTGGTGGGCACCAGCGGCGGCAACAACGACGACCTGCCGGAAGCGCTGGAAATGACGGCCAAAGGGCAGATCGACCCGGCCGTGATGATTCCTCATGTGGGTGGGCTGGATTGCGCAGCCGAAGCCACGCTGAATTTGCCCAAGATTCCGGGCGGCAAAAAGCTGATTTACCCCGGCGCCTCCATGCCGCTGACGGCGATTGACGATTTTGAAAAACTGGGCGAAACCGACCCGTTTTTCAAAAAGCTGCATGAATTGTGCGCAAAGCACAACGGCCTGTGGAACGCGGAGGCAGAGGCGTACTTCATTGAGCAAAAATGCCACAACTATGAAGAAGTTCGCTAAAAAGAAAATAAACAAGCATAAAACATAAAAAACGATGGAAAAAGCGCGGCATTTTTGCTGCGCTTTTTGCATATTTGCAGGGTGGATAGGCACATATATGTAACAAAAAAGAATTGACAAACAGGAAAAGCTGCGTTAAACTAACCGCGAATACCTAAAGGAGGTACTTTCCAAATGTGTGGAATTGTAGGCTATACAGGAAGTGAACAGGCAACGCCGATTCTTTTAAAAGGGTTGGGGCGGCTGGAATACCGCGGATATGACAGCGCAGGCATTGCCGTGATCGGAGAGCAGGGTGAACTGCAGATCTGCAAGGCAAAGGGCCGTTTGTCTAATTTGGAAGACAGGGTAGCGAAAAAGGCTGTGCCCGGCACCACCGGCATTGCGCATACGCGCTGGGCCACCCATGGCGAGCCCTCGGACGTAAACGCCCATCCGCATTTTGATGAAAACTGTGAAATTGCCATTGTGCATAACGGGATCATTGAAAACTATCTGGAACTGAAAGAAATGCTCATCGACAAGGGCTACAAGTTCCGCAGCGAAACGGATACCGAAGTGATGGCGCATTTGCTGCGCGATAATTACAACGGCAACATGCTGGAAACCATCGGCAAAGTGATTCCGATGATCAAAGGCAGCTATGCGTTTGGCATTGTTTGCAAAGACGAGCCGGACACCATCTATTGCACCCGCAAAGACAGCCAGCTGATCGTGGGCAAATGCGAACACGGCACGGTGTTGGCTTCGGATATTCCGGCGATTTTGGAATATACCAGAGATGTATATCTGATGGAAGAATGCGAAATTGCCAAGATGACGCCGGACAGCCTGTCCTTCTACGATTTGGCCGGAAAAGAACACGAGAAGAAATCCATGCATGTGGATTGGAACGTGGAAGCGGCGGAAAAGGGCGGCTATGAGCATTTCATGCTCAAGGAAATCCACGAGCAGCCGGATGCGATGCGCAACACGCTGATGCTGATGATGGAATCCAACGAACAGGGCACCATGCTGCGTCAGGATGTATTGAAGATGGATGAGGAAATGGTAAAAGGCATTTCCAAGCTTGTCATCTGCGCATGCGGCACGGCGTATCATGCCGGCCTTGTAGGCAAACTGTTGATTGAAAAGATGGCGCAGATTCCGGTGGATGTGGAAATCGCGTCCGAATATCGTTATCGTGATTTTGTTTTGCCGAAGGATGCACTGTTTGTGGTGGTTTCCCAGTCCGGCGAAACGGCGGATACCATTGCTGCGCTGCGCGAAGCAAAACGCCGCGGCGTAAAAACCCTTTCCATTACCAACGTGGTGGGTAGCACGGTGGCGCGTGAAGCGGACCATGTGTTGTACACCTGGGCGGGCCCGGAAATTGCGGTGGCGTCCACGAAAGCGTTTGTTTCTCAGCTGATGGTATTTTATGTGCTGGCCGCGCATTTTGCGGAAAAGATGGGCCGGATGACCCTGGCAGAACAGCAGGCTTATTTGGATGAATTGCTGGCGCTGCCGGCCAAGGCACAGAAATTGATTGATAACGCGCCCAGATACGAAGCGGTGGCCAAAAAGTTCTATACGCACCGCAACGCTTTCTATATCGGCCGCAACGTAGACAATGTGTTGGCCATGGAAGCGGCGCTGAAGCTGAAGGAAATCTCCTACATTCAGTGCGAAGCTTATCCGGCGGGCGAATTGAAACACGGCACGCTGTCTTTGGTGGAAGACGGCACGCTGGTTATCGCGATTGCTACGCAGACGCATCTGGTGGATAAAACCATCAACAACATCAAAGAATGCGCGGTGCGCGGCGCGTACATGATTGCCATTGCCATGGAGGGCGATATGCGCTTGGATAAAGAAGTGCAGGAAGTTTGGGAAATCCCGTCTTGCCCGGAAATTATGGCTCCGGCGCTGGTGGCCATTCCGGCGCAGCTGTTCGGCTACTATATGGCGCATGAAAAGGGCTGCGATATTGACAAACCCAGAAACCTGGCAAAGAGCGTAACGGTAGAATAATGCAATGTAAAAAGGGCGGAAAACTTCCGCCCTTTTTGTTTTGCCGTAAATATGGTACACTAAAACCTAAGAAAAACAGCGATAAGGGGCTGGCGACATGCAGCAGATTTTTCGTGTATATGTGGAAAAAAGACCGGGCTTTGCCGTGGAAGCAGAGGGCCTGAAACGCAACTTGATGGATCATCTGCATTTGAGCGGATTGGAACAGGTGCGCATTTTTGTGCGCTATGATGTGGAAGGAATCGACGAAACGACCTATTTGCAGGCGCGCGATACTATCTTTTCCGAGCCGAACCAGGATGTAGTGTATGAAGAAACGCTGCCGGATTTGTCCGGCTGGTATGTGTTTGGCATGGAATATCTGCCCGGGCAGTATGATCAGCGGGCGGACAGCGCGGCCCAGTGTATACAGATTTTATCGCAGGGAGAGGCGCCGGCCCTGCGCACGGCGAAAATTTACGCCCTGCGCGGAGCCCTTACCGAAGAGCAAAAGCAGGCGATAGAGGCCTATTGCATCAACCCGATTGAAGCGGGCAAGGCGACAATGGACAAGCCGGAAACGCTGGCCATGCAGATGCCCGTGCCGCAGCCTGTGCCGCGTATTGCGGGCTTTTGCGAAAAAAGCGAAGAGGAGATCCGCGCTTTGCACGCGGAACTGGGCCTTGCAATGAGCGTGGAAGACTTATTGTTTACCCAAACCTATTTTGCGCAGACAGAACACAGAGACCCCACGATGACGGAAATTCGCGTGCTGGATACCTACTGGTCCGATCATTGCCGGCATACGACCTTTGCTACGATTTTGGATGAGATTATTTTACCCGAGGGGCCGATGCGCCCGGCGTTTGAAAAGGCGCTGGCGATATACGAAGAGGCTCGCAAAACAGCCGGCCGCACGCAGCGCCCGCATACCCTGATGGATTTGGGCACCGTGGGTGCCAAGGCGCTGAAAAATCAAGGCGTTGTCAACGATTTGGACGAGAGCGACGAAATCAACGCATGCAGCGTAACGGCGGACATTAAAGTGGATGGAAAGCCGGAAAAATGGCTGCTGGAATTTAAAAACGAAACGCATAACCATCCGACGGAAATTGAGCCGTTTGGCGGCGCGGCCACCTGCCTTGGCGGCGCGATTCGCGATATTTTGGCCAGCCGTGCCTATACGCACCAGGCCATGCGCGTAACCGGCTGCGCAGACCCGAATACGCCGGTGGAAAAAACCGTGCCCGGGCGTTTGCAGCAGCGCAGGATTACCACCGGCGCTGCACACGGGTTTTCCGCATACGGAAACCAGATCGGCCTTGCCACGGGCCAGGTTGCGGAGATTTATCATCCGGGGTATGTGGCAAAGCGGATGGAAATCGGCGCTGTGGTGGGCGCGGTAAAAGAGGAAAACGTGGTGCGCGAAGAGCCGCAAAAAGGGGATGTGGTCATTCTCTTCGGCGGCAGAACGGGCCGCGACGGCATTGGCGGCGCGACGGGATCGTCCGTTTCGCATGACGCAAAGAGCTTAACGGAATGCGGCTCTCAGGTGCAAAAGGGGAACGCGCCCACGGAACGCAAGATTCAGCGGCTGGTGCTGAATCCTGAAGTGACAAAACTGATCAAGCGCTGTAACGACTTTGGCGCAGGCGGCGTGAGCGTTGCCATCGGCGAACTGGCGCCCGGCTTGGTGATTGATCTGGATGTGGTGCCGAAAAAATATGAAGGGCTGGACGGCACGGAGCTGGCCATCAGCGAAAGCCAGGAACGCATGGCCGTGGTGGTGGAAAGCCAAAACGTGGATAGATTTATCCAGCTGTGCCAACAGGAAAACCTGGAGGCCGTAAAAGTGGCCGAGGTGACGGAGGACAATCGGCTGGTGATGCGCTGGAGAGGTGACGCGATTGTGGATATAGACCGCGCGTTTTTGGATACCAACGGCGTGACCCAGCATGCCAAAGCAACGGTGGACGCGCCGCAGCCGATAGAATTGCGGCAGAGCGTGCCCAAAGCGTTGGCGGAAAAGCCGCTGGCCGAGGCGCTTTGCGAAAATATGCAGGATTTGAACGTATGCGCGCAAAAGGGCCTGGTGGAACGCTTTGACTCCACCATAGGCGCCAGGTCTGTTTTCATGCCGTTTGCCGGTAAAAACCAGACCACGCCGGAGCAGGTGATGGCGGCCAAATTCCCGACGCCGGGCGAAACGGACGACGCCACCTCCATGGCGTATGGGTTTACGCCGGCGATAGCGGAATTGAGCCCGCTGCACGCCGGGGCCTACGCCGTAACGCAGGCGCTGTGCAAAGTGGCGGCTTCCGGCGCAGACGCGCTGAGCGCCAGGCTGTCCTTACAGGAATATTTTGAAAGCTTAAAACAAAACCCCAATTCCTGGGGCAAACCGGTGGCGGCGCTGCTGGGCGCGCTGAGCGCGCAAATGGGCTTTGGCACGCCGGCCATCGGCGGGAAAGACAGCATGAGCGGAACGTTCAAAGAATACAACGTGCCGCCGACGCTGGTGGCATTTGCCATTGCAAAGACCAAGGCCACGCACCTGTGCTCGGCCGCGGCGGAGAAAGGACAATGGATTTGCAAAATGGCGCTGCCGGTGGATGAATACGGCATGCCGGATTTTGATTTGTGCAAACAATTGTTTGAAACGGTATACAAAGCGCACCGGGCCGGCCTTATTTGCGCGGCTTCCACGGTGGCGGAAGGCGGACTGGCTGCGGCGGTTGCCAAGATGTGTTTTGGCAACGGCATCGGGGTTGCGTTTGAAAAGCAGATGACAAAAGAGGAGCTGTTTGCCTGGCGGATCGGCGATTTGCTGTTGGCCGTGGAGGATTTGCAGGCTGTGGCGCAGCTGCCCGGGGCCGAAGTGTTGGGGCACACCACGGAAGAGGAAATCTTTGCGGTAAACGGCGAACAGGTGGAGATGGAAGCGCTGCAAAAAGCATGGCGCGCGCCGCTGGAAACGGTGTTCCCGACGCAAGTGCCGTTTGCGCCGCCGATGCAAACCGTGCCGCTGTATACGGCGCGCAGCGAAAAGCGGCCGAAAATTAAAGTGGCAAAGCCCAGGGTGATTATCCCGGTATGGCCGGGCACAAACTGCGAACTGGATACGGCCAGAGTGTTTGAGCTGGCAGGGGCGGTGCCGGAAATACAGATTGTGAATAATCTTTCTCCGGCCGGCATTGAAGATACGATAGAGCGCATTGCAAAGGGCATAGACAATGCCCAGATTCTCATGCTGCCGGGCGGGTTTTCCGCCGGCGACGAACCGGACGGCTCCGGTAAATTCATTGCGACGACGCTGCGCAACCCGCGCATTGCGCAGGCCATCGAGCGGCTTTTGCAGCAGCGCGACGGGCTGGCGCTGGGCATCTGCAACGGCTTCCAAGCGCTGATTAAGCTGGGCCTGCTGCCGAACGGAAAGATCGAAACCATTCAGCCGGGCGCGCCGACGCTTACCTATAACGCCATCGGACGGCATGCTTCGTGCATGGTGCGCACGCGCATTACCAGCACGCTTTCGCCCTGGATGAGCCTGGTGAACGCAGGCGATGTGCATTGCGTGCCGGTTTCCCACGGGGAAGGCCGCTTTGTGGCGGATGAAAAGACGATAGAGGAGCTGGCAAAGCGCGGGCAGATTGCCACGCAGTATGTGGATTTTGACGGCGTACCCAGCGGGGAAATTGCTTTTAATCCCAACGGCTCCGCCAGCGCCATTGAGGGCATTACCAGCCCGGACGGCCGCGTGTTCGGCAAGATGGGGCACAGCGAGCGCATCGGCCAAAACGTAGCGAAAAACGTGCCGGGGAACAAGGATCAAAAATTGTTCCAGGCGGGTGTAAACTATTTTGCATAAAACAAAAAGACACATACATTATAAAAATACAGAGGATAAGGAGCATAGAAAATGCCAGGTTTATGGGAAAAACTGGAACAGGTAAAAAAATACCGCTGGGTGGATTTAACGCATACGTTGACAAACCAGAGCCCGTATTGGGATTCCCAATGGGTCTGTGGCGCTGTGCGAAGTGGCGGTGCCGTTTGAAGCGATGGATTTGGAAATTCAGACGTTCAAATTTCCGGGCCAGTTTGGTACGCATATTGATTACCCGGCGCATTTTGTGCAGGGCGGCCGTGTTTCGCAGGATTTCAGCATTCGGGATACGGTGCTGCCGCTGGTAGTCATTGATGCCACGCCGCAGGTAAAAGAAAATGTGGATTTTGAACTGTCCGTAGAGAATATTTTGGCGTTTGAAGCGCAGCACGGAAAGATTCCGGAGGGGAGCTTTGTGGCGCTGCGCAGCGATTGGGGCAAACGTTGGCCGGACGGCGCAGCCCTTTCCAACATCGGTGAGGACGGCAACGAGCATTTTCCGGGCTGGGGCATGAAGGCGTTGGAGTTTTTGTTTGATGAACGCAACGTGGCGGCCATCGGCCATGAGACGCTGGATACCGACGCGCCGATTTCCTCCAAGGATGTGGGGCTGGTTTGCGAACGCTATGTGTTGCAGCGCGATAAATTCCAGGTGGAAATGCTGACAAATCTGGATCAGGTGCCGCCGACGGGGGCTGTGATTGTGATTCAGGCGCCCAAGATTGAAAACGCAAACGGCATGCCGGTACGCGCGTTTGCCATTGTGGAAGACTAAACACAAAAACAAGGGCCTTTGCCAAAGGCAGGGGCCCTTTTTCTGACAAAACAGGAGATTTATCGGGGGGAAAAACGTGCAAAAGAGCTCTGGAACAAAGTCGATCGGCGAATTTAAAGGGAGAAGCAACAACCTGAATTTGCTGAAATTTATCGCTGCTGTGTTGGTTGTTTTCAGCCATGCATACGGAATTACCGGACATGGAGACGACCCTATGATGTGGCTGAGCCGGGGGCAGATGAGCTTTGGCGGCTTTGCCGTGGCCATTTTCTTTTTTGCCAGCGGGTTTTATGTGACCAAAAGCCTGTTGGCCAAAAAACGGGGAAGCAGTATTTTAAGGCAAGGATAGAACGCCTGTATCCCGCGTTTTTTGTGGCGCTGTTTCTGACGGCCTTTGTGTTGGGGCCGATTGTGTCCGAATGCAGCGTGGGCACTTACTTTACCTCTTCACAAACCTACACCTATTTTCTGTATTTGCTGATGATTCCGAAATATACGCTGCCGGGCGTATTTGCCCATAACCCTGTGCAGTTTATCGTGAATGCGTCGCTTTGGACGATGGTGCTGGAAGTGATTTGCTATATCGGTTTGTTTGTGGCCTATAAGCTGCATTTGTTGGAAAAGAAAAACCTGAAGAAAATCAATATCCTGGTGCTCTTGGCCATTGCGGTTGTTTTTGGCGTAAAGCCGCAAATGATCTATCAATTCCATACCTATCTGCGCCCGCTGTTTATCTTTATCATCGGGATGGAGATGTATGTTTTTCGCGATTCCATCCGTATGGATTGGAAATGGGGCCTGGGGTGCTTGGTTTTGGCTGTGCCGCTGTTTGCGCTGGGATATTCTGATTTGTTTATGATCAGCGGTTTTGTATATCTTTTGAGCCTGGTCGTATTTTCACAAAAACAGATAAGCGAAAAAATCGGAAAGCTGGGCAATTATTCCTATGCGATGTATTTAACGGCATTCCCCATTCAGCAGACGCTGGTTTGCTATATGCCGGGGATGAGCGTGCTGGCCAATACGGCGCTTACGTTTGTCATCAATGTGCTGGCGGCAGTGTTGATTTATCACTTGGTGGAAGTGCCCTGTACGAAATGGCTGTCTAAAAAATAAGCAAAAGAAAGCTCCTCTGTGAAGAGGAGTTTTTTTATTATAAAAATTTGCTGTGTGCCGGAACGGGTGTTTTAAAGAGATGGCAGGAGGCAGGCATGGCGTAATTTGCATGGGAACGACCTGAGGAAAAGAGGATCTTTGCACAAAAAGACAGGCAATGGTTTTTGCGCGCTGCGCGGCGACCGGGGCAAAATGTAAAGAGAAAGCGGGATTTGGCATCTTGTATGCAGGAAAGGGGAAGGCGTATCGGCAAGAAAGCATAGGCAGGGAAAGTGAGGAAGGCAGGGCGCTGGATATTGGACGGCGATGCAATAAAAAAAGCGGGCAAATGCCCGCTTTTTAAAGGGATTATTCTTCGATGACAAACAGCAGTTCGCCGGCTTTTACATCGGTGCCTTCGGATACGCGGCTGGTTACCACGCGGCCGGCTTTTTTGGCCACGATGTTGGTTTCCATCTTCATCGCTTCGATCACGCAGAGCGTATCGTTGACGCGCACGGTATCGCCTACCTGCACCAGCACTTTGCTGACAAGGCCGGGGATAGAGGCGGCCACATGGCGCTCGTCTGTTTGATCGGCCATGATGGTTTGATGATCGGAAATGACCTCCGCATTGGGCACGGGAATGGCCACCACGCGCTGAATGCCGTTGAGTTCAAAGACAAGGTTGCGCGTACCGTCGTCGTTCATTTCGCCCATGCTGACAAATTTGATGGTCAACACTTTGCCGTTTTCAAGGACAACAGCATGCAGATCGCCGGGATCCATCCCGCGCATAAACACCGGCGTTTCCAGTTTGGAAACATCGCCGTATTTTTCCAGATGCTGAAGGTATTCTTCAAACACTTTGGGATACAGGCAAGCGGACAACACGCTGGCATCGTCCCGATGATCTTCGGGCAGGGAAGCGCGCACGGATTCAAAATCCACAGGCTCCAGCAATTCGCCGGGGCGGCAGGTGATGGGCTCCTGGCCTTTTAGCACGACCTTTTGCAGATCTGCCGGGAAACCGCCCTGCGGCTGGCCCATCATGCCGGAGAAATAGGAGACCACGCTGTCCGGGAAGTTATAATTTATGCCCTCGGAGACTATGGTTTCCGGCGTTAAATGATTTTGCACCATGAAGATGGCCAAATCGCCCACCATTTTGCTGGAAGGCGTTACCTTTACGATATCGCCCAGCATTTGGTTTACGGTGGAATACATCTGTTTTACTTCTTCAAACCGATGACCCAGCCCTAAGGCGATTACCTGCGGCTTAAAGTTGGAATATTGGCCGCCCGGGATTTCCAATTGATAGATTTCCGTATCCGGGCTTTGCAGGCCCGCTTCAAATTGCGCATACATGGGGCGCACATTGGCCCAATAGCTGCTGAGTTTATCCAGAGCTGCCAGATCAATCCCGGGATCGCGTTCTGTGCCTTTGAGCGCATAGCACAGGCTGTTGAGGGAGGGCTGGCTGGTAAAGCTGGACAGGCTGCCGATGGCGCAGTCCACAATATCCACGCCGGCTTCGTTGGCCAAAAGGTAAGCGGCCAGCTGGTTGCCGGAGGTATCGTGCGTATGCAGGTGCACGGGAATGGTCAATTCGTCTTTCAAGGCCTTGACCAGCTTTTGCGCGGCAAAGGGCTTTAACAGGCCGCTCATATCTTTGATGGCCAAAACATGGGCGCCGCGGTGCTCCAATTCTTTGGCGAGCTTTACATAATATTCCAGCGGATATTTATCGCGCTTGGGATCTGTGATATCGCCGGTATAGCAAATGGTAGCCTCGGCGATTTTGTCTTGATTGAGCACTTCTTCCAGCGCAATTTCCATGCCGGGCAGCCAGTTGAGCGAATCGAAAATGCGGAACACATCAATGCCGTGCTTGGCACTTTCTTTGATGAACGAGCGCACAACATTGTCCGGATAGTTTTTATAGCCCACGGCATTGGCCCCGCGGAACAGCATCTGGAACAGAATGTTGGGAATGCGGGTACGCAGTTCATCCAGGCGTTCCCAGGGAGATTCATGCAGGAAGCGATAGGCTACATCAAACGTGGCGCCGCCCCACATTTCCAAAGAGAACGCAGGGGAAAGTATGTGGGAGGTGGAATACGAAGCCAGCGCCATATCATAGGTGCGCACACGCGTTGCCAACAGAGACTGATGCGCATCGCGCATGGTGGTATCTGTGATCAACAGCCGCTTTTCTTCCAAAACGGCCTTGGAAACGGCCTCGGGGCCCTTTTCATCCAAAAGCTGTTTATAGCCGCCTTGCGGAATGGGCGCTTTGATATACGGCGGCACGGACATGGTGACCTGCGGCTTTGGCAGGCGATCTTCCTCCATGATGTGTTCGCCGATATAGGTCAGCATTTTATTGGTGCGGTCTTCGGGGACCTGAATATCAAACAAAGAGGGCGTGGAATCGATAAAGAACGTATCGCACTGGCCGGAGAGGAACGTTTTGTTTTGCAAGACGTTCATCAAAAACGGCACATTGGTCTTTACGCCGCGTACGCGAATTTCGCCCAAAGAACGGAGCGCTTTGCGGGCGGCGCCGACAAAGGTACGATCCGTTGTGGTGATTTTTACCAGCAGGCTGTCATAATACGGGGAGATGACGGCGCCTGCAAAAGCATTGCCGGCATCCAGCCGAACCCCGTTACCGCCGCCGCTGCGATACAGCGTAATTTTCCCGGTATCCGGCGCAAAGTTGTTGCGCGGGTCTTCGGTGGTTACGCGGCATTGAATGGCATAGCCGTATTGATGGATGGTTTCCTGGGTGAGGCTTAATTCCGGGTCATCAAGCGCGACGCCTTCGGCCACAAGAATCTGGCTTTGCACCAGGTCCACCCCGGTGGTCTGCTCGGTGACGGTATGCTCCACCTGAATGCGCGGGTTCATTTCGATGAAGAAATGTTCGCCGTGTTTATCCACCAAAAATTCGATGGTGCCGGCGTTGATATACCCCACCTCGTGCGCAATTTTCAGCGCGTCTGCATAAAGTTGATCGCGCGTGGCTTGCGGCACGGTAAAGGCGGGCGCATATTCTACGACCTTTTGATAGCGGCGCTGCACGGAACAGTCGCGCTCATATAAATGTACGATATTGCCGTAGGCATCGCCCAAAACCTGCACTTCGATGTGCTTAGGCTCTTCGATGTATTTTTCCAGGAAAATATCGTCATTTCCAAAAGACTTCGCCGCTTCGCTCTGCACGAGAGGGAAGTTGTCTCTGAGCTCTTGTTCGTTCATAATTTTGCGCATGCCGCGCCCGCCACCGCCGGCAGCGGCCTTCAAAATGACGGGATAGCCGAATTCCTCTGCGATTTTGGCGGCTTCATCCAAATCCGAAATGGGATCCGGGGTACCGGGAATGGTGCGCACACCGGCGCGCTTTGCAATGCGCTTTGCCGCCAGTTTATCGCCCATCTGCGCCAAAATATGACTCGGCGGGCCGATGAAGGCGATGCCGTTTTCTTCACAGGCGCGGGCCAGATCGGCATTTTCGCTCAAAAAGCCGTAACCGGGGTGAATGGCATCCACATCATGATTTAAGGCAATCTGGATGATGCGATCGATATCCAAATATCCGGCCAAGGGCGATTTACGCATGCCTACCATATAGGCTTCATCCGCACGGGTGCGGTGCAGGCTGTTGATGTCCTCTTTTGAATAAATGGCAACGGTTTTCAGACCCAGATCTTTGCAGGCGCGGAAAACACGAATTGCGATCTCTCCTCGGTTGGCAACCAATATTTTTTCAAATCTTTTTTTCAAATGCTTCCTCCTCCTTCGGAAAGATTTAGATGCATCAGCTAGTTTTATCTGATTCATTATATAATATCTGATTTCTCTATTTTATGCAAGATTATACAGGGCTGCCCGGGCCTTGACGAAGGAAAAAGCAACCGATTATGATAAATATCGTAAGGAGGGACAGAGATGAACTATCAAATAGCCATGGAAACAATCGGAAATACACCGCTGTTGGCCATTCCCAAGCTTTGTCAAAAGGCGGGCGCAACGGCGCAGGTGTTGGTAAAACTCGAGAAAAACAACCCGTATGGCAGCGTAAAGGATAGGGCTGGGCTTTATATCATCCGCGAGATGGAGCAAAGCGGCCGGCTGAAACCGGGCGGATGCATTGTGGAACCCACCAGCGGCAACACGGGGGTAAGCCTGGCGGCCATCGGCGCTGCATGCGGCTATCGGGTGGTGTTGACTATGCCGGATTCCATGAGCCGGGAGCGGCAGCTGTTGCTCAAAGCCCTGGGGGCGGAACTGGTGTTAACCCCGGGCAAAGAGGGGATGGCGGGCGCCATTTCAAAGGCGGAGGAGTTGCTAAAAAGCATTCCGGGGGCGGCGCTGGCCGGCCAATTTACAAACCCGGCGAATGTGAAAGCCCACTACGAAACCACGGGGCCGGAAATCTGGAAACAGACCGGCGGGCTGGTAAACTGTTTTGTGGCGGGTGTGGGCTCCGGCGGCACGATCAGTGGCACGGGGCGATACTTAAAACAGCAGGACCCGGAGATCTGCGTGCTGGCCGTGGAGCCGGAGGCGTCCCCGGTGTTAAGCGGCGGCAAAGCGGGTCCACATCCGCTGCAGGGCCTGGGCGCAGGGTTTATTCCAAAGATTATGGACATGACGATTCTGGATGAAATTGCGCAGGTGTCCGGCGAGCAAGCCAAACAGGCGGCGCGCGATTTGGCCAAAATCGAAGGCATTTTGGCCGGCATTTCAAGCGGCGCGGCGCTGTATGCCGGGCTGTGCTGGGCCAAACGGGTGGAAAACCGCGGGAAAACCTGCGTGGTGCTGCTGCCGGACGGCGGAGAAAAATATTTTTCTACCGATTTGTTTGATGCATAACCGGCCATATCTATATCCATACTGCCTTAGAGCTTCATACAATAGCGACGGGGCAGTTTTTTATTGCGGAGAGCCTGGGCTTTTTTGCTTGACAATTTGACCGGATTTCGTATAATTGGGGTGAAAAAGTGTATCAAATGAAACACTTTTCGGAGGAAGAGTATGCAACAGATCCTATCCTTGCTGCGGCAATCGTTTTTGGGGCGGGGCGTAGACGAACAGGCGCTGGCGCAGCTTTTGCAGGCCGAGGGCGTGCAGGTTGTTTTGTATGAAAAAGGGGCGTGTATTTACGATAAAACCCATACAAAGCAAAGCCTGGGGCTGGTGCTTGGCGGCAAAGTGGAAATTACAAAACCGCAGGCCCAGGGCGAAGCGGTGCTGATGAACCTGCTGGGCCCGGGGCAGTGTTTTGGAGCGGCGTCTATGTTTGGCGCGCCGCAGGCATATGTGACGGAAATTCGCGCAGCCAAGCGGTGTGAGGTGCTGTTTTTGCCGCAGGACGCGCTGACGGCGCTGTTTGTACAAAGCCCCAGAGCCATGCAAAACTACATCGAATTTTTGACGGGACGCATTTATTATTTAAATCAAAAAATCGATGCGTATACGGGCGGCAGCGCGGTATGCCGGCTGGCGATGTATTTGCTGGATCATCAAGACCGGGGCGATCCGCCGGCGGTGGAGCTGCCGTTTGGCATGAACAAACTGGCTTCGCTGCTGGGCATCGGGCGCGCATCGCTGTATCGGGCGATGGAAACGCTGGAACAAAAGGGCCTGGTGGCAAGGAAAGGAAAGTGCATTCAACTTTTACAACCAAAGGCATTGCTGCATCCGGAGGATGTGCAGGCGATAAGGGAGGAATTGCAAAAATGAAAGGCAAAAAGTGGATAGCGGCTTTGATGGCCGCGGTGCTCGGCGTATCGATGCTGGCGGGCTGCGGCACAAAGGAAAAGACCAAGATCAACGTGGCGGCGCTCAACGGCCCCACCGGTATGGGCCTGGTGCAGCTGATGGATAAGATGGACCAGGGCAAGGCCGAAGAGGACTATACGTTTACCCTGGCGGGCGCGCCGGACGAATTGACCGGCAAACTGACCAGCGGCGAAGTGGACATCGCGGCGCTGCCGACCAACCTGGCCGCCACGCTGTATAACAAAACCGAAGGAAAGATTAAACTGATTGCGCTGAACACGCTGGGCACCATGTATGTGGTGGAAAACGGCGATATGGTGCAGAGCATAAAAGACCTGGACGGCAAAGAAGTGGTAAGCGCCGGGCAGGGCAGCACCCCGCAGTATACGCTGGATTATCTGCTGGCGCAAAACGGCGTGAAGGCCAATGTGACGTATAAATCCGAGCATGCGGAAGTGGCCAGCGCGCTGCTTTCCGGAAAGAGCAAAATTGCCGTATTGCCGGAACCGTTTGTGACCAACGTGATGGCGAAAAACAAAGATTTGCGCGTGGCGGTGGATTTGACAAAGGCCTGGGACGAAACGAATAACGGCAGTCAGCTTGTGATGGGCTGTTTGGTGGCGCGGACGGAGTTTTTGGAACAGCACCCGGACGCCGTGCAGACGTTCTTGAAAGAATATAAAGAATCTGTGGATTATGTGAATAATAATACAGAAGAAGCGGCGGCGCTGGTGGCCAATTACAAGATTTTGCCGAGCGCGGAAGTGGCCAAATCCGCCATTCCGAAATGCAACATCGTTTGCATTACCGGCGCGAATATGAAAACCACCATCGGCGGCTACTATGAAGTGTTGTTTAACGCGGAGGCTAAGAGCGTAGGCGGCAAACTGCCGGATGACGCATTCTACTATGCAAAATAAGAAAAAGCTACAAACCGTGCTGGCTGTGGTGTTTTGGCTGGCCGTATGGCAAATTGCGGCGATGGCGATGCAGCAGGAATTTTTGCTGGCATCGCCTTTGCGCGTTTTGCAAAGGCTGTGGGTGCTGATGGGCACGGCGGCGTTTTGGCAGGCGGTGGGCACGTCGATTGTGCGCATTGTGTTGGGCTTTATGTGCGCGGCGGTGCTGGGCATTGGCCTGGCTGCGCTGACGGCCAAGCGGCGCTGGGCCAAAATTTTGCTGGCGCCGCTGTTGAGCGCGGTGAAAGCCATGCCGGTGGCCAGCTTTATTTTGCTGGCGCTTTTGTGGCTGTCTACGGGAGCGGTGCCGGTATTCAGTTCGTTTATCATGGTGTTGCCGGTGATTTGGAGCAACGTGGAGCAGGGCATTTGCCGGACCGAACACGATCTGCTGGAAATGGCGCATTGCTATGGGTTTTCCTGCTGGAAAAGGCTAAAGCTGGTCTATATCCCCTCCGTACTTCCTTATTTTATGGCGGCAATGGCGTCCGGCATCGGCATGGCGTGGAAAAGCGGCATTGCGGCCGAGGTGTTGAGCGTGCCGGCGGCAGGGCTGGGGCGCGATCTGTATTATGCCAAGATTTATTTTGAAACGCCGGATTTGTTTGCCGTTACGGTAACGGTGGTGGTGCTGAGCCTGTGCATGGAAAAGCTGATGGTGCAATGGGCCGGCCGCTACGCCAAAAAAGGAGGGCGCAGGGCATGAAGATAACCGAGGTTACGCTGTCGTTTGGCGGGCAAACCGTGATGGAAAAATTTAGCCTGGCCTTGCCAAAACAGGGGTTGGTTGCGCTGATGGGCCCTTCCGGCGCGGGGAAAACCACGCTGCTGCGCGTGATGATGGGGCTGGAAAGCCCGCAAAGCGGCCGGGCGAATACGGAAAATGCCAAAGTGGCGCTGTTGTTTCAAGAGGATAGGCTGCTGCCCTGGCTGACGGCCCGGCAGAACGTGGAAGCGGTGCTCGGCCCAAACGAAAAGCAGCAGGCCACAAAGGCGCTTTGCCGCATGGGGCTGGAGGAACAGGCCTGGGATAAACTGCCGGAGGAGCTGTCCGGCGGTATGCGGCGCCGTGTGGCGCTGGCCAGGCTGATTTGCTACGGCGGGGACGTATGGCTGATGGACGAAGCGTTTAAAGGGCTGGACCGTGAAAGCCGCGATGCGCTGATTCCGTTTTTCAAACAGCAGGCCGAGACGCGGCTGATTGTGCTGGTGACGCATGAAAAAGAGGATGCGGTTCGGCTGGGTGCGCAGATTATAGAGCTGGAGGGCCCGCCGCTGAAAATTAAGTATACGGAAAAAAACTAGAAGCGATTTTTACAGAAAAAGCCATCCCGGACAAAGGGATGGCTTTTTGCATGGGGAAAACCTAAGAATGATAAGAGGAAAAATTTGGAGGAGATGTGCCCGCGGATAAAAAAAGACAAATGCTTTGGCGTATACAAAACAACCGGGGAAAAAACAAGAAGAGGGGGTTATAGCCAATACACCCCCGACGGCGCAGTTGCGCTAAACGAAAACACAGAGACAGCCGAGGAAAAGGACAGATAAAAAAACAGAATGGCTTTGCAAACAGAAAAGGGCATAGAAAGGTTGAAAATGGGCTGTTTTTAAGAGAACAGCCGGCAGAAAATAAAGCGGGGGAATGGATGGAAACGGCGAGGAAAAAGCGGCAGGGTGCATTTCATAAGGCGATTTTATGCGCCGTATAAAAAGGTTCTAGCATAGAAAAGCGCAAAAAAATATCTCCCGACACGGCCGGGAGATAGGGTATTTATCATAGGATGTACGGCAAAGCGAAAAATCAATCTTCCGCCCAGCCGCGGGCACGGTCCACCGCGCGGTGCCAATGATGAATTTGCTTTTCGCGGGCGGCCTGGCTGATCTGGGGCACGAAGGTATCGTCCAATTCCCAGAACTGACGCAGATCCTCCGTGCTTTTCCAAATGCCGGCGGCCAGCCCGGCCAGGTACGCTGCGCCGAGGGCGGTAGTTTCCAGCACTTTGGGGCGGATGACGCTGGTGTTAAGAAGATCCGCCTGGGTTTGCATGAGGAAATTATTGGCCGATGCGCCGCCGTCCACACGCAGGGAAGAAAGCTCGATGCCGGTTTCCTTTTGCATGGCGTCTAACACATCGTAGGTTTGCAGGGCAATGGATTCCAGCGTGGCGCGGGCGATATGCGCACGGCCTGTGCCGCGGGTGAGACCCAAAAGCGTGCCGCGGGCATACATATCCCAATACGGGGCACCAAGGCCGGTGAACGCCGGTACCAACACCACGCCGCCGCTATCCGGCACGGACAGTGCCAGCGCTTCGGTTTGGGCGGCGCTGTCGATGATTTTCAATTCATCGCGCAGCCATTGCACCGCGGCGCCCGCCACAAAGATGCTGCCCTCCACGACATACTGAAACGGCTCGCCTTCGCGGGTGGCGGCCATGGTGGTAATCAACCCCTGTTTGGAAGAGATGGGGGTTTCGCCGGTATTCATCAAAAGGAAACAGCCGGTGCCGTAGGTGTTTTTGGCTTCGCCGGGCGCAAAACAGCATTGGCCGAACAGGGCGGCCTGCTGATCGCCGGCTACGCCGCCGATGGGAATTTCGCTGCCGACCAGATCGCCGTCCGTCACGCCGTAAGCGGCGCTGGAGGGCAGGATTTCCGGCAGCATTTCACGCGGAATGTTAAACAGATCCAACAATTCGGGATCCCAAGCATGGGTGTGCAGATTATACAGCATGGTGCGCGAAGCATTGGTATGGTCGGTAGCGTGGGTTTTGCCGCCGGTTAGGTTCCACAGCAGCCAGGTGTCCACCGTGCCGCAGATCAGCCGCCCGTCGCGCGCCATCTGGCGGGCATCCGGCACATGATCTAAAATCCATTGCAGCTTGCTGGCGGAAAAATAAGCATCCAGCGGCAGGCCGGTTTTCTGCGCGATCATCGGGCCCAGGCCATCTGCTTGCAGCTTTTGGATGATGTTTGCCGTACGACGGCATTGCCAAACGATGGCGTTATAGATGGGCCGCCCGGTTTCCCGATCCCAGACAATGACGGTTTCGCGCTGGTTTGTAATGCCCAAAACCGAAACATCCTGCGGGCGCAAATCCGCCTCGGCCAGGGCTTGGCGCAGGGTGGAAAGCTGGCTCATCAAAATTTCGCCGGGGTCGTGTTCCACCCAGCCCGGTTCCGGAAACAGCTGGGCATAAGCGCGGTTTTGCTGGCTTATCGGCCTGCCGTGCGTATCAAAAACAACGGTACGGGAACTGGTGGTTCCCTGATCTAAAGCAACAATCGCCATGGTAGGTGCCTCACTTTACGAAAGATTAAACGACTTGTTGGTTCCATTTTACGCTGATTTGCGTGTGCCGTAAACCCAAAAATGTGTGTGACGAAATAAACGGCAGTTTGCATTTGCAAAAATGCTCGGGGAAAAAGGGGAAAACAGCACGCTGCGGAAAATAAAAAACCTGCAAAGCGCTTTTTATAAAAATGAAAAAAGTCTGTTAAATTCGGTTGCATACAGCGGAAAGTACTTGTGTATATAAAAACAGATTGTTATAATTCTATCAAACTTGAACGCCTACAGAGTTTGGGGAAGGAGTATGACCATGATTTCCATGGAGCATGTAACCAAAAGCTATGCCAAAAGCACCGTAAAAGCGGTGGACGACATTCAGCTGCATGTAAAGCGCGGCGAAGTGTTCGGCTTTATCGGCCCGAACGGCGCAGGCAAGACCACGACGATCAAAATGTTGACCGGTATTTTGCCGCCGGATCAGGGGCAGATCAAAATCAACGGCTTTGACATTCAAACGCAGCCCGTGGAGGCCAAGCGCTGCTTTGGCTATGCGCCGGATTCGCATCAGGTGTATGACAGGCTGACGGGGCTGGAATATCTGAATTTTATCGGGGATATGTACGGCGTTGCCAAAGCGGACAGGCAACGGCAGATTGAAAAATATCTGACGATGTTTGATTTGACAAAGGCGGCCGGTTCGCAGATCAAAAGCTATTCGCACGGCATGCGGCAAAAGCTGGCCCTAACGGGGGCGCTGCTGCCCGATCCGCAATTGTGGATTATGGATGAGCCGATGGTGGGGCTGGACCCCAAAAGCGCGCACCTGTTAAAACAGGAGATGCGGGCGCATTGCCAACGGGGCAATACGGTGTTTTTCTCTACGCATGTGTTGGAAGTGGCGGAAAAGCTTTGCGATAGGATTGCGATCATCAACCACGGCAAGATCGTGGCGGTGGGCACGCTGGAAGAACTGCGCCGGGGCAAGGACGAATCGTTGGAAACGCTGTTTTTGGAACTGACCGATACGGAAGGAGCGCCGATGGTATGAAGCAGTTTTGGCAGTTGACGCGGTTGCAGCTGAAGCTGACCTTTGGGCTGGCGTCGCTGAAAGCGCAGATAAAAAGCGGCGGGAAAGAGCGGCTCAAGGCGATTTTTTCGCTGGTTATGATCGTGCTTTTGTGCGGCGGGCTGCTGACGGGGTATTTATGGCTGTTAAATTGGCTGTTTGATCTGGTGGTGCTCAACACCATTCAGGATACGCTATTGGCGATGAGCATCATCGCGGGCATGCTGGTGGTGTTTGTGTTTGGCATTCCGTATGCATTTTCCCTGTATTACGCCAAGGACATTCCGTTTTTGGCCTCTATGCCGATTAAGCAGAGCACGGTGTTTGCCAGCAAATTTGTCTCTTCGCTCATCGGCGAACTCGGCACGTTTTCGCTGTTTGTGGTGCCCACGTTTATCATCTATGCAACGCATATGCAGGTGACGGCGCAATATATTTTCTCCGCCCTTATCATTACGCTGTTGGGGGCGATGATTCCTTTTGCGCTGGTAAACCTGGTGGTGGCGCTGCTGATGCATTTGACGATTTTCACCCGGCACCGGGATAAATTTGCCACGGTGTTTGGTTTTATCTTTTTGATGGTGTATCTGGTGGGCGTGCAGGCGCTGAATATGGCGATGCAAAACATGACGGCAGATCAGATGATTGCGCTGTTGTCCGGCGGGCTGCTGGCTCAGATTACGCAGGTGTTTCCGCCGGCACGCTGGGCGGCCAGCGCATTGGTATACGGCGGCAACACGGGGCTTTTCAATCTGCTGCTGTTTGCGGCGGTATGCCTAGTGTGCTTTGCCGTTTGCTATTTTGTGGCGGGGCATTTGTATCATAAAGGCGCGGCGGCCCAGGAGGAAACCGCGGTGCGCAGCAAAAAGGTGAACCTGAAAACGGCCGGCGCAAAGGTAAACCGGCCGATTTGGGCCATTTTCATAAAGGAATGGAAAGGCGTGCTGCGCTCGCCCACCTATGCGATGAACGGGCTGATTTCCGTTATCATGGCGCCTTTGATGGTGGTGATGATGAAAATTGCAATTCCGGTGCAGGAAGTATTTTACGAGGTGGGTATGCCCGGCCTTACGGTAGGGGATATTTACGCATATCTGCCCAAAGAATTGCTGACCGTGCTGATGCTGCTGATCATAGGGTTTGGCTATTTCTTTGCGGCGATGAATCTATGCGCCATGACGGTATATTCGCGGGAAGGGGAATCCTGTTGGCTGCTGATGGTGCTGCCGATTTCACCGAAAACACAGCTGCGCGGCAAGATTCTGTTTTCCATGAGCATTACGTTTTTGGCGGCGCTGTTGATGGGCATTGCGCTTTTGTTTGCCTGGCAGGCACCCTGGTGGCTGGTGCTGCTGGTTGTCGCGGCCATCACTCTGATGAGCGCGCCGGTGGTGCTATTGGGCATTTTTATCGACCTGCGCTTCCCCAAACTGCATTGGGACAGCGAGCGGCGGGCCATGAAGAGCAACGGCAACACCCTGCTCGGCATGCTGGCAGAGTTGGTTTATTTGGCGGTTATGGTGCTGCTTGTGTTTGTCATTGACGATCTGATGGCGTATATGGCGGTGGCGGCTGCGATTTCGCTGCTTTGCACGGTGGGGCTGTATGTCTGGATGATGAAAGCGGTGCCTGCTTTGCAGGCAAAAATGATGGAAGCATAAAAAACAAAAATCCTTTGTTGGGGCTGCGGAGGATGTTTGATTTGGCAAACCATAAAAGCACGCAAATACTATCCTTGGCAAAAAGAGAACATAGGCAGGCATAAAAAAGAGAGGCAGATGTGTCACTTTTCCTGAAAACGACATAAAATTGTGCGGAAAACCCCAAAAACAGCCCCAAGCATATGCTTTACTTTTGTAAATCGGTTTAGTAAAATGAAGAATAAAATAGGTTGGGCGGTTTTGTTTATAAAAACGGTATACCGGACAAAACAGAAAGAGGCGAGCGATATGATTCGCATTGTGGCTGATACAACGTGCGATTATCCGCAGGAGTTGGGGATAGAAAATAAAATTACGATTGTTCCGCTGAAAGTGACGATCAACGGCATGAATTTTGACGATAAGCTGGAGCTTTCCAATGAAAAGTTTTTTCGGCTGCTGCCCCAAAGCGAGCAGCTGCCGGTAACGGCCGCGCCGTCGCCGGAACGGTATCGTCAGGTGTTTGAGAGCTACTGCGCGCAGGGGGATTCCGTGTTGTGTTTCACCTGCTCTTCCAAGCTGAGCGCCTCCTACCAGAGCGCGCTGGTGGCCAAAGATATGGTGGACGGCAAGATAGACGTAATAGACACCCGCACCGCCGCGCTGGGCAGCGGGATGCCGGTGATGGATGCGTTGGAAATGATTGAGCAGGGCAAAAGCCATGAGGAAATTGTCGAAAGCTGCCGCGCGCGCATTTCACGGATGAGCACGTTGATTTTGCTGGATACGGTGGAATATTTGAAAAAGGGCGGGCGCATCAATCCGCTGGCGGCCAGGATGGCCAGCGTTTTGAACATCAAGCCTATCATCCATGTGTTGAAAGACGGCAGCAACGAAGTGATCCATAAAGCGCGCAGCTTCCAAAAGGGCATGGAATGGATTCGCAAATATGTGGCGGAGCATTGCGGAAAACCCATACAGGAACAGCGCATCGGCATCGGCTATTCTTCCGATCCGCAGCCGGCGCACAGGTTTGCCGCGTTTTTACAGAGCAAAGTGAAACCGGCCCGGATTGACATTGCGTCTATCGGCTGTGTGGTGGGCACGCACATCGGCCCCGGGGCCTTTGGTATTTTCTGGGAAGACGTGTAAGCCGTAATGCAGCAAAAGGAGAATTTTACCGCTGCACCGGCGCTGTATATCGTGCTGAGCCAGACGCATTCGCGCATCGGAAAGCTGATCCGAAAGGCGACGAGATCGCGGTTTAGCCATTGTTCGATCAGCCTGACGGCGGATTTAACCCAGATGTATTCCTTTGCCCGCTATCGCTGGCACAGCCCGTGGCGGGGCGGCTTTGTGCAGGAAACGCCAAACCGGCTGACCTTGCAGGGCACGCGCGAAACCTATGTGGAGATTTTCTGCATTCCGGTGGACCGGGCGCAGCACAGGGCGGTTGCGCAGAAAATAGACAAAATGCAAAACGACGATGAGGAATATATCTATAACATGCTGGCGCCGCTGTGCATTCCTTTCGGCGGCAACCCCGCGGCGTATAAAGCAGAAATCTGCTCGCAGTTTGTGGCGCAGTGTTTATCGGCGGCCAGGGCGCTCCCGCGGCCGCTGGCGGAAAAGCGGGCGGTGCTGCCCAAAGATTTTGCCCGGACGTTTGAAACGGCATGCTGCTATAAAGGGCAGATGGCGCACTATCAACCGGCCCGGCAGGCAACCTTTGACGATGCAGCCTTTTTTGAACGCCTGAAATGGCGCGAACAAACCAGCGACACCTGCAAAAGCCTGTATTTACTGGCAAAGCGGGTGTATAAAGCGCATAGGATCAAAGCGAACGCATAAAAGACGCATATAGCGTCTTTTTTTTTGTGCAAAAAAAGAGCGATCGGTTTGCCTATGGGTTTTGCCAAAACAAACCGGGGGCGCGCCGGTTTTTGTCTGTTGTCATCAGGTGGAAAAGCGGAAAAAGCTTGTTTTCCCAAGGTGAAGAGTATAAGCGGGATTTGCCCTGCTGCTTAAAGGACCGTAAAACAGAAGGGGAAACCGGGACAGCGGATAAAAATGCGAGCATAAAAAACAGGGTAAAAAATCGTTTGCCGTAAAGCTGCCATGCCTGCTATGGAGAAAAAGCGTATGCAAAACCGCCGCGGAAAAAGCATAGGCGGAGGGGGAAGGACTCCATTCGTTTTAGGGAAAGCGTGGCCCTCATGGGAAAAGCGGATTCAAAAGGGAAAGGGCCTTTGCACAAACTGCCGGCGGGGATGTGGTTTTATTGGCCGCAAGAAGACAAGGCAGTTACATGAAACGTGCGAAATTTTGCAAATAAAAAAATCCCCCCGCAAAAGGCGGAGGGAAAGATGGTTTATTTAATTTTGGTCATTACCTGCTGCGTGCCGTCGTCGCCGGTGATGGTCAAGGTTTTATTTTCTTTATCGTAGGAATAGGAAGCTTCGCGGGTCACTTTTTCTCCGCCGGGCGCTTGCATTTCAAAATGCAGACGCTTGGCTTCTTCGTCTACGGTGTACAGGCCGCCGGTGGAAATTTCGTCGCCGGAAGTTTCGATGGCGAAGACATCTTTTTTCTGGAAGTCATACACAACCTCCGCGTTTTGCGTATCCTGATAGCGGCCGATCAATTCGTTGCTGCTGCCGCAGCCGACGCACAGCGCCAGGATGGCAAGAGAGAAACAGGCGAGCATAATTTTTTTCAAACGATTCATGTAAAATCCTCCCAAAAGTAGATGGCGGTATTCGTTATTGTATGCGGGTGAGAGTAACGGCGGTGCCGTTATAATCCACACAGGTAAGCGTGTTGCCGTTTAATGTGTAGGTGACCACGGTTTCAAACCCATCGTATTCGATGGTCAGCTGGCCGGCTTCTTTGTCCACCGTATAGGTGCCATTGGTAGGCTCCTGATCGGAAATGGAGATAGACACCGTGCCGTCTGCCATAAAATCGTAGACGATGGGGGCGGTATCGTTTTGCCATTTGCCTTCCAGGCCCCGCCCGCCGCAGGCGCACAGCAAAACACAGAGCATACAACAAAACAACGCAACAGTTTTTTTCATGGGCGCCCGCATCCTTTCCGCGGCAAAATTGAACAGTCTTTCTTTATTATACAGAGCGGCCGAAGGTTTGTAAAGATAAGGAAAAGGCCCGTGCAAGGCAATGGCACAGGCCTTTTTGCATAAAACGGGATTATAAGAGCACGGTGCCCTTTTTCAAGATGATGTTGGCAAACAGCGAAGTTTCGCTGGTGGCCACGATGGCATAGGCGTGTTTGGCGCGTTCGTAGAAAGCCATGCGCTCCATATATTCAAAATCGTTATACGGTTCGCCGCTTTCATCCAGAATGCGGCGGTATTCTGCCCAGATGGGCGGCGTTTGCGCAAATTTGCCGGGTACCACTTCCATCAGCGCGGCGGGATGCTCGACAAAATCATCCAACGGCAAAAACTTTAACACGGCCTCCAACACTTCCGGCACGCCGTGTCCATCGCAGCGGATCAAACGATCGGTGGAAGAATCGCACGGGAAATTACCGTCGGCGATGATGATTTCATCGCCATGGCCCATATTGGCCAACACATACAGAAGATCCGGGGAAAGGATAGGCGGAATATTTTTCAGCATACAAAAACCCTTCTTTCTTTATGGTTTGAAATACAAAAATTCCGGGTTCATTATACCGTGGAAAGGGCTGTAAAACAAATGTTTTTGAGTAAGGAAAACCAGAGGTGGACATACTATGCCAGAGAAAAATGACAAGATGGGGGCGCTGTATGTTATCTTACCTGAAAAAGATTTTATCCTACGATCCGCCGGCGCCGTTTGTGCTGGGCGAAAGCCCGGAAGAACAACGGCAGATTCCGCAGAAAACCAAACGCAAACGCCGTAATAAGCAGCCGCAAACGCCGGCGTTTACCCTTTCCAAACGCCTGGAGGATATGCGCGATCAGCTGGAAAAGATCTGCGGAAACGGGGAAAACGAAGATCTGATTTTGCGCATTTTCAAAGCGGGGAAAAAGCGGGTGCTTTTGGCGCTGATCGACGGGCTTTGCAGCAAGGAATTGATCGGCGAAATCGTGATGAAACCGCTGATGTACCGGGGGTGCACCTCGCTTTTGCAGGCGATGGAAGAGGTGATGCCGCTTAACGATGCCAAAGAGGAGACAGACCCTTCCGTTGTCATCAACGGCATGATGAACGGGCTGGTGTTTTTCATCGTGGAGGGCGAAAAACGCTTTGCCATGCTGGATATGCGCGAAACCCAGGGGCGCGGCGTGTCCAGGCCGGAAAACGAAAAGGTGGTGCACGGGCCGCAGCAGGGGTTTGTGGAAAACATTCGCGTGAATGTGAGCCTGGTGCGTAACATTGCGCGCACGCCGGACTTGGTGACGAAATTTGTCCCCATCGGCGGGGACAACGGGCTTCGCGGCGCGCTTTTATACCGCCAGGGGATGGTGGACCCAAAGCTTTTGGCCAAAGTGCAGCAAAAGCTGCTGGAAGCTCAGCACCAGACCGGCTTTGTGCTGGGGGAAAACACGGTGGCCCGTATTTTTGAGCGCCGGAAATACAGCCTGTTTCCGCAGGCATTGCAGACCGAGCGCCCGGACAGAACCGCGGCGTTTGTGATGCAGGGGCATGTGGTTTTGATTTGCGACGGCGCGCCGTATGCGCTGATTGTGCCGGTGACGTTTTTCGGCCTGCTGCATACCAGCGAAGACCATTACCTGCGCCCGGCGGTAGCGACGATGGAACGTATGGTGCGCTTATTGGCGATGATGATTACGGTATTGTTGCCGGGCGTGTATATAGCGCTGCTGACCTTTCATCAGGAAGTATTGCCCACCACGTTTATGATCTCCGCCCTAACGCTGCGCAAGATGGTGGGGCTGCCGGTGGTAACGGAAGTGATCATCACGACGATTTTATTTGAATTGGTGCGCGAAGCCAGCTTGCGCGTGCAGGGCGGGATCAACCAGCAGCTGGGCATTGTGGGCGGCATTGTGCTGGGCGAGGCGATGGTAACCAGCAACGTGGTGAGCCCGGTGGTGCTGATCGTCATTGCGCTGACGGTGCTCAGCAGCTTTGCCGTGCCGGATTACGGGCTGCAAATGGCGCTGTATCTGCTGCGGTTTGCGTTTTTGGCGCTGGGCGCCATGGCGGGGCTGGTGGGCATTGCTGCGGGCTGGGCGCTGTTGATTGCGTACCTTAGCACGCTGGATTCTTTCGGCGTGCCGTTTTTCACGGCCTTTGCGCCCGCCACCCGGCATACGACGGATTTGATTGTGAAAGGGCGGCGAAAGCGGCGGGATGCGCCGGACGCTGTGAACATGGGACAAAAACGATGACGGGAAAGATCGGAGCCAAGGAAATCTGGGCCACGGTGGCCATTACGCTGATCGGCAGGCTGGTATTTATGGATCCGGATACGTTTGTAAACAAACCCGGGCAAAGTGCCTGGATGATGCCGCTGATGGCGCTGCCCATCGGCCTATTGCTGTTGCTGCTAGCCAAAAAGCTGGGTGTATACGGCGGGCCCGTAACCTGCCTGGAGCGGACGCTGGGGACCAAAGCCGGGCGCGCGGCAGCGCTGTGCTGGAGTGTATGGCTGGCGCTGTTGATGGCGCTGTCCGTCGGGAAAATGGCGATGATGACGCGCTATTATTTTTTTCCGCTGACCCCCGTATCGCAGACGGCGGCGCTGTATGTGCTGCCGATGTGTTTGATTGCCTGCGGCGGGGCGGTGTGCGTGGCGCGCTCGGCCAGGCTGTTGTGGGCGGTGCCTTTGATTGCGATGATCGTGTTGGTTTTGGCCAACATTCCAAACCTGCAATGGACAAACCTGTGCCCGGTGTTTGGCGCAGGGCCTGGGCAAACCGCGCAGATAGCGGGCCTGTTTTCCACTACTTACTGGACGGTGCTGGGTGTTTGGTTCTGGCGGGAGGAAACCAATATGCAAAGCCCGACGCTGCGCGCCAGCGCCTGTGCATTGGTGTTCAGCGCGCTGCTGCTCAGTGCCGTGATGCTGTGTATGACGGCCGCTATAGGCGCCAGCGCATATCAGAATACGGTATCGCCGCTGTATACCATCGCCTCTAATGTGGATTTGGATCGGTTTTTGCAGCGGCTGGGCCCGGTATTTTATTTTTGCTGGGTGGTGGCCACGTTTGTTTCCGGGGCGTTTGTGCTGCAAATTGCGGGGCAGACGATGAGCCGGGCGCTATCGCTGCCGGATTATAGGCCGGCGGTGGCGGGGCTGTCTGCGCTGACATTGGCCGTAGCCGTATTGATGATTCAGGGCCCGTTTATGCCGCTTTCCTATTATCTGGGGATTACCGGCGCGTTTGTTACGCCGGGGCTTTTGATTTTGCTTTGGGGCATTATAAAGATACGGAGGCTGAAACCATGAAAAAACGGTTGGCGGCGCTGTGCATTGCGCTGGCAGGCTTGCTGGCCGGCTGCACAGACGCCAAAGAGATAGACGATACGGCCTTTATTTTAAGCCTGGGGGTGGATATAGGCGAAGAAAAAGCATATGAAATCACCTTTCAGCTGCCCATTTTGGCCAATGAGGATTCGCCGGCGTTTCAAACCATTACCTGTCAGGCGGCAGGGCTGACAGATGCGATTTCGCTGCTCAACGCCAACACGCCGTACCGCGTGGATACCAGCCATTTGAATTTTCTGGTGATAGGCCGCGCCTTGGCAGAGCGGGGCGTAAGTGAAGTGATAGAGCCGCTGATGCGCATGCCGCAGGTGCGAGAGGGCGCAATGATGATTGTGGCGGAGGACACGGCCAACACATTTTTGCACGCGCTGCAATCCGACGAACAGACAAACCTGATGCAATTGCAGCAAAGCGTGATCACCGAGGCGGGCAGCAGCGGGTTGTTTCCGTTTTGCAGCCTGGATGAATTTTACGATACCCTGTGCGAACAGAGAAACAGTGCCGTGGTGGCCCTCGGGGCAAAGCGGGAACAAAACATAAACGACAAGGACACCTTTTCGGATTTGGCGGGGCACACGGGGCTGGAAAGCCCGCTGGAGAGCGAATTTTTGGGCGCGGCCGTGTTTGACGGCGATAGGATGGTAGGTACATTGACCGGTGAACAGACCCGTATCTGGTGTATGGCGGCCGGAAAATTCAAAAGCGGCAACATAAACCTGAACAATCCGTTTGAAAAAGGGCTGATTACCATGCACATAAAATCGACAGGGGCACCGAAGGTAAAGGTAGATTTATCCGGTTCGCAGCCGCGTGTGCAAATTTCTGTGCCGCTGGAGGGATATCTGGTCAGCTATGCGGGCGGAGAGGATTATGAAGAGAAAATAAAACAGGGGGAAATACAGCCCCTTGTGCAAAATTATTTGCAAACGCAGATGGATAAGCTAAGCAAAACGTTTGCCGATTGGGGCGTGGACGGTTTTGGCGTAGGCGCGCATACGGCCGCGCAGTTTAAAACGCAGCAGGCCTGGCAGAATTTTAACTGGCCGGAAAAGCGGAAACAGATGCAAGTGCAGCTGGCGCCGGCGCTGAAACTTTCGCTCTATCGGGCAGAACTGGGGGAAGAACGATGATTGCAATGCTCGTCTGCCTGGGCCTTGCGGCCTATTGCGGCGGCTATGCCGTATGGCAGAATAAAAAGAAAAACCGGGGCGCGGCGCTGGTGTTGTTTGCGCTGTGCCTAGCGGATGCGGGGTTTGCCATTTGGCAAATCCGGCTATGAAAACAGAGACGACTGCCTCTGTTTTTTCATAACTAAGCCATGATTTTGGCAAAACCAAGTCATAAAATAGGGACGCTTGGGAATAGGACGAAAGGGAACGGCTGACAAAGGATGAAAAACCAACAAAAAAGTTTGACTAAAAATGCCGCAATCCGCCAGGCAGCGGTTTGTGAAACAGAGGATTTATGTTACAATAAAACGGTACAAGAGAAAGGAGCGCCGGGAAATGAGCGAAAAGCAGGCCGGGAAGACGGAACCCTCCTCCCAGGTGATTGAACATACCCAAACTTCAAAGCGCATTGAACAGATGCGGGAAAAACTGGATCAATTGGGGGCCGAATTGTTAAAGCAAGGCAAACCCTTAAACGACCCGGCGCTGTTGGAACAGGCCAATTTGGTGCGTGCTTCGCTGAAAGAAGAGCAGCTAAAACAGCTGGAGCAGGCATACCGGGAAGACGAAGAATAAACAAAACAACGCTGTTTAACCAAAAGGAGATGATAAGATGCAGGCATTTATAGAGGGCGCCCTCACCAGCCTCAGCCGGTTTGATTTGATCGACGCGCTGGATATCCTTATCATTTCTGTGATGATCTATTATCTATTAAAGCTGGCCAGCCGCAGCAGGGCGATGCAGGTGTTAAAGGGCATCGGCCTTGTGTTTGTGATCTCGCGGCTGACGGAATGGCTGCGGCTGCAGGCGGTGACGTGGGTATTCAACTATTTGATCAATGCCGGCGCGCTGGTGTTGATTGTGTTGTTTCAACCGGAAATCCGCCGGGGGCTGGAGCAGATCGGCCGCGGCAAGATTTTTGATTCGCTGCAAAGCCAGCAGGGCATGGAGACAAGCGGAGAATTGATCCGCGCGATGCTGAATATGTCCAAACAGCGCGTGGGCGCGCTGATTGCCGTGCAGCGCAAAGTGGCGCTGGGCGATATTTTGGAAACGGGCACGGAGATCAACGGCCGTGTTTCCGCGCCGCTGATAGAAACCATCTTTAAAACCGGGACGGCGCTGCACGACGGCGCCATGGTGATAGACGGGGATACCATCCTGGCGGCCAGCTGCTTTTTGCCGCTGACCAGCCGGCAGGATCTGCCGCAGGAACTGGGCACCCGGCACCGGGCGGGCATCGGCCTATCCGAAATTTCGGATGCGGTGGTGTTTATCGTTTCGGAGGAAACGGGGCAGATTTCCGCCGTGGTGGAAGGGAAACTGATGCGCAACCTGTCCGCAGGGGGCATACGCCGGCTTTTGATGGATGGGGAAGAGGATAAACAGGACGGAGAGAAAAACCGGCTGTTTGCCAAAGTGAAAAACCGGAGGAAAAAGACGTCATGAGCAACGTGTTTAAAAAGCTGAAACACAATACGTCGCTCAAGCTGATTGCGTTGTTTTTCGGCATATTGATTTGGAGCTATGTCATTTCGGCGACGGACCCTACCCGTATTCGCAACATCAGCCATGTGCCGATTCAGGTGACAGGGTATGACAGGTTGCAAAAAGACGGGCTGGTAATCCGAGGGAATTATAACGATATATTCGGCGATGTTACGGTGGGGGTGGAAGCGCGCATCAGCGAGATGGGCCAGCTGAGCAACCAGACCATCACCGTGAAGGCGGATCTTTCGCGCATACAGGCAAAAGGGACGTATGATGTGCATCTGTCTGCCACGACGCCGACGGGGGAAGTGGCGAGAATTGAGCCGGCGACGATTCATTTGGAAGTGGATGAATTGGCCAGCAAAACCGTGCCGGTGTCGGTGGAATATAAAGGAGAATTGGCTTCGGATCTGTACCATGCAGAGCCGGTGTTAAGCGCAAAGACCGTGGAAATCAGCGGCCCCAGGACGGATGTGGAGCGCGTGAGCAAGGGCGTATGCGTGGTGGATTTATCCAAAGTGACGGAATCCGTGGAACAGGCGTATACCGTGGAGCTGCGCGATGCGGACGGCAACGCGGTATCCGGCGATGCGTTTGGAGAAAGCGCGTCTGTGATGGTGAAGATGGACGTGATGGCGCAAAAGACGGTGCCGATTGACGTTTCCGCCATCAATTGTTTTACCGATCCTTCGGATATAGCCAACGGCAAACGAATCCGGCTGGTCTCCGCTTCGCCGGCAGAGGTGACGCTGGTGGGCGATGAGGCGGTGCTGAAAACGCTGGAAAAGGTGACGATTGAAAAGGTGCGCCTAAACGGACTGAACCAGACAAAGAGCTTTGATGTGCAGCTGTCGCTGCCCAGCGGAGTGACGTTGATTACAACGGATAAAATTCAGCTGACGGTGGAAGTGGACAATTTGCCCTAACCGATGAAACCGATAAAAAGCCGGGCAACCGGCTTTTTTGATGAGGAGAAAACAATGGAACGATACGCAGTGCAGGTGAAACTGCCCTTGGAAAAAGACGAAAGCGCGCTTTTGCCCCTGGCGGCCAAGGCGATGGGCATCGGCCCTAACGCCATAGAGACGGTGGAGGTGTTAAAAAAGAGCATAGACGCGCGCAAAGGCGGCGTTTGTTTTCAGCTGTCGTTGGCCGTTTCGGTAAAACGCGGGCAAAAACCAAAGGCGGATTGGCAGCCGGTGCGGGGAAAAAAGGCGGAACCTGTGACGCCCGGCACGGAAAAAATGGCGCATGCGCCGGTGGTCATCGGCGCGGGGCCATGCGGGCTGTTTGCGGCGCTGTATCTGGCGCGGCAGGGCTATGCGCCCATTGTATGGGAGCGCGGGGGAGATATGCAGGCAAGGCAGCGCAGCGTACAGGCTTTTTTTGATGGCGGGATGTTTGATCCGCAAAACAACGTGTTGTTTGGCGACGGCGGGGCAGGCACGTTTTCCGACGGAAAATTGACCAGCCGGGGCAAAGACCCGCTGGGCCGGGAAGTGCTGCAAACGTTGGTGCAGCACGGCGCACCGGAGGAAATTTTAATCTGGAAAAAGGCGCATATCGGAACGGACAGGCTGCGCCCGGTGATAGAGAGCATAAAAAAAGAAGTGCTGCAAAAAGGCGGGCAATGGCACAACAACGCCCAACTGACGGGGCTTTTGTATAAAAACGGAAAGCTGACGGGCGTAAAAGGGCAAAAGGACGGGCAAACTATTACGCTGCCGGCGCAGTGTGTTGTATTGGCCATAGGGCACAGCGCGCGGGATACTTACGAAATGCTGTATCAACAAGGCATAGAGATGGTGTTTAAGCCGTTTGCCGTGGGTGTGCGGATGGAGCATTTGCAGGCGGAGATAGACGCTGCGCAATACGGCGCCTTTGCCGGGCATCCGAAATTGGGCGCGGCGGACTATGCCTTAACCGCCCAGGTGGACGGCCGGGGAGTGTATACGTTTTGCATGTGCCCGGGCGGCCAGGTGATCCCCTCGGTTTCCGAGGAGGGTAAATTATGCGTAAACGGCATGAGCCTGCACGCGCGTAACGGCCTCAACGCAAACAGCGCGATGGTGGTGCAGGTGCAGCAGGGCGATGTGCCGGGCGGCGTGCTGGGCGGCATGGCCTTTCAGCGGCAGATGGAGCAGGCGGCCTACCGGGCCGGGGGCGGCGGATACACAGCGCCGGTGCAAACCTGGAAAGGGTTTTTGCAGGGCGCAAAGGATACGCGTTTGGGAAAAATCCGCCCCAGCTACCCCAGGGAGATAAGAAATGTAAACCTGGCGGAGATTTTGCCGCCGTTTGTAACAAAAGGGCTGCGGGGCGGCATGCAGGCGTTTGGCCGAAAGATACGCGGGTTTGACGGCCCGGATGTATTGTTTACCGGCGTGGAAACGCGAACCAGCGCGCCGGTGCGCATTGTGCGCACCCAAACGGGGGAAAGCACAACGCTGCAAGGGCTGTATCCTGCCGGAGAAGGCGCGGGGTATGCGGGCGGCATTGTCAGCGCCGCGGTGGACGGCCTGCGCGCAGCACAACACATTGTAGCCCAATATGCGCCAATCCTTTGACAAACTGTTGTATGTTACGGTATAATAACTAAGATATTTTATTGTAACCAGAAGGGGGCATTCCGTTGCCGAACAACCGGGAAAGAAAAAAACGTCCGCCAATGACCAAAAAACAGACAATGATTCAATTGATGTTTTGTCTGGTGATTTTTATTGTGTTTACCATCTTTCCGGGAAAATCCGGGAATAAGACAAAACCGACCGCAACGCCTATGGTCAGTGCGCAGGCTGTGGCTGAAGCCAGCGGAGAAACGCCGCTGACGATAGACACCATCAACGGCTTGTCCGCAGCGCTGCCGGAATTGCAGGGCGAATGGAAAATTTACATTCAGCCGGAAAACGGCGGCTATGTGCTGTTGTCGCCCAATGTGCAGGAGGATGCGCAAAATACCGAAGTGAAAGGCTATGAGCTGGGGGAGAGCGTAAAGGCGCGGGTAAGCGATAAGGATACGTTGTCTGCACTGCTGTATAAGATTCCGGCCGGAGGCGCCGTGACGGTGGCCAACGCAGACGGTTCCGAAGTGGACGCAACGAGCTACGCCTCGGTGGCGGATTTGGCGCACAAGGCCGGCTTTAAAGATGTAAAACTGGCGGAGAAATAAAAAACGCAAAAGAACGTGCGATGCGCGTTCTTTTTTTGTGCAGAAAATATAACCCGGGCGGGGTTGACGACGTATATCCGATGACAAGCAGGAGGCAACAGAACCGCAGGGCTTGGCGGAGTAAAATGTTCTTATTCGATAATCGCAAACGAGCAGGGACGAAGGCGGAGAGGCGCGGCAAAACGAAAAAAGACAATGGACCGGTTGTGGATTTAGCAGAAATTGAATTAAAAAAGGGGCAATGCCGGGCACTTTCTGGCATTGTTTTTTGTTTTGGCGGAACGGGGAAAAAGCAGACGGGAGATGGGTTGCAAAGCGTGGATTGTATTGTGCCCATGGGCAAAAGGACAGGCAAAGAAAAAACCGACCCATGGAAGAGCCGGCTAAAGGACAGATGAAAAGGTTACCGCCGGAGCAAAAAGGCCGTGGGAGACAGGCCGCCGGCAGAAAAGGGCATTTGGGATGCAATTTTCCAGCCGTGGCGGGTGGCCAACTCGGAAAACAGCTGTTTGTCGTTGGTGATAGCCAAAACAAAGCCGCCCGGGTGCAAAAGCTTGGGCCATTGCAAGAGCACATCGTTGTATAACTTTTCGTTGTTTTCATGGCTGCCGACCCGATGGCCAAACGGCATGTTGCAGAGGATTTCATCATAGCCGAAATCGCTGTGGAACCCGCGGCAGTCTCGATTGAACACCTTGGCGTGCAGGCCCGCTTCATGGCAATTGGCGCGGGCGATGGAAAAGGCTTTGGGGCTGATATCCAGCCCGGTAAACGCCTTGGCGCCCATGATTTTTTTGCGCTCTACCAACAGCGTGCCGGCGCCGCAAAACGGATCGAGCACGGTGTGGGTGGGCTTCATATATTTGCGGTGATCAAACAACAGCGCCGCCGCAACGGCCGGGTGCATGGAAGCGGGCACGCTTTCCAGCCGATAGCTGAACCGCGGATCGGCAAAGGTATGCAGGCGGACGGAGAGCATGGCGCGGTTGTTTTTGATCCAGCAACGCAGCTCGATATCATAGCTGCTGGGGGAATTGAGAAACTGTGCGCTGTTTGCCGCGGCAAAAAAGTCGCTGGTAAACGCCTTACGGTCCACCCCCTGGCCGCGCACCTCCAGCCGGGTGGCAAACGCACCGCGGCCGTCATGCATTTGACTCAAAAGATCGTATAGGCCGCCCTTTTCAACGGCCGCCGCCAGGGCTTGCGGCGTGGCCGGCACATTGACGGCAAAGGGAAGCAGCGCCTCTGTAAACCCGCGCAGGGCATATAAAGAGGGCAGGCTGCGCGTGATAACCTCCACAAGACGGCCTTTTTGCTTGGCTTCGATGTGCTTTTCCCGCGCCTCTGCCAAAAGAGAGCCGGTAAGCCCGCCGGCAGGCAGCAACCATACGGCGCGAGGGGCGGCAAAGCCGGTAAAGGTGCGGCTTTTTTGCGGCGCTAAGCGGGAGAGTGCTTTTTGAATGGCGTCCCGCTCAGCAGCGACGTTTTTCTCCGTGCTCTGCGGCACGGGCAGGGCCAAAATGGCCTTTTGCGCCTGCTGGCCGCCCACGGCGCCAAGTGCCAAAATCAAACTGGGGCGCACAAACTGCTGGGTTTCCTTTTCCAGCGCCAGGCAAAGCGCATTTGTACTGTCCCTTTGGCCGACCTGGCCTAAGACAATGGCGGCGTTTTTGCGGGTTTTGGCGTCTTCGCTTTGCAAAAGCGGTTCGATCTGGTCTGTTTTATCTTTAAGCTGCCAGCGAACGGAATCGCGGCGGGCAGCCCGCCCCAAAAGCGCCAATGCGGCGCGGCGCTCCGGCGAAGAAAGCTTGGAAAGCAAAAACGAAGCGGCCCCCTGGGTCTGGGCCATCTGTTTGGCGGCGCGCTCCTGTTCTTTGGCGCTGCCGGTGAGATATTGGGCAAATAAAGCGTTAAAATCCGTCATGTTTTTACTCCCAACCTGCGGCGATTTTAATTTGATTCAACACGTTTTGCGTGCCGTTTTGCATGGGGGATTGGCGCATGGCCTGCTTTTTCTCTTCCGCGGTGGACAGCCCGTGTTCGATGGCGGAAAGCAGGGTTTGCGGGGTGATGTCCTCCTGCGGCAAAACATCGGCATAGCCCTGTTCTTTGAAAAAATCCGCATTGAGCAGCTGATCCCCGCGGCTGGAAGCCGAGGGCAAGGGCACCAGCACGCCGGGGCGCTGGGTGGCCAGCAGTTCAAACAGGGTATTGGCGCCGCTGCGGCAGACAAACAGATCAGCGGCGGCAAACACCAGCGGCATCTGGCCGGAAAGATATTCGTATACGCGATAGTTCGGATGGGACAGGCCGGTATCCACATTGCCTTTGCCGGCGATATGGATGAGGTTGTAGCGCTCGGTAAGCGCGGCAAAAGATTGTTTGAGCGCGGCGTTGAGCGCCTGTGCGCCCAGGCTGCCGCCCATAAAAACCAGCGTGGGCAATTCCGGAGACGGAAATTTGAAAAATGCCTGCGCCTGGGCTTTGGTGGCATGCAGCAATTCTTCGCGCACGGGGGAGCCGGTCCACACGCCGTGCCCGCCTTTAATTTCCTTTAACGTAGGGGCAAAGCTGGTGCAGACGATGGTGGCCCTGGGGGCGGAGATGCGGTTGGCCAGCCCCATGGTAAAATCGCTTTCATGAAGCACAACGGGAATTTTATATTTTTTGGCAGCCAAGACCACCGGCACAGAGACAAACCCGCCCTTGGCAAAAATGACATCCGGCCGTAAACGGCCCAAAAGTTTTTTGCATTGGGAGATGCCGCGGAGCACCTTAAACGGGTCTTTTAAATTTTGAACGGAAAGATACCGGCGCAGTTTGCCGGTGGATACACCGTGATAGGTAACATCGTTAAACGGCGCCAACAGCCCTTTTTCCATGCCGTTGGTATCGCCGATATAGTGAATTTCGCAGCCCATTTCGCGCAACGCAGGCAGAAGCGCGATGTTGGGCGTGACATGCCCGGCCGTGCCGCCGCCGGTTAAAACGATTTTTTTCATTGCAATTCAATCCTTAAGTCAAAAGTTTCCCCAGGTAGTGTATCATATTTGCAGAGGGTTTCGTGTATGATTTTTAAGGTATATAGGCCAATGGATGGGATTTTGCGCCGCCTGCGCCCGGCAGGGATTGACAGCCAGCTGCCCGGATGGCTATAATGAGAACCAAACAATAAAGGCGATGACCACAGAAAAGTAGGCCGTTTTATAAGCGCGAAGAGAGAGCAGGGCCAAAGGCTGAAAGCCCGCTTGCGCGGAAAAGGGCACGAAGATGCGCTGTGTGAGCTGCGTATGCCGAAACGGTGTGCTGCCGAATTGCCCGCGTTAAGGGCCAAAGAGAAGCAAAAAGGGAAAATCCTTTTTGCAAAGTGGAGTGGAACCACGAGGTGAAATGCGTCGTCTCCTGAGGGAGGCGGCGTTTTTGTATGGTTTAAAGGGGGCTTTTGCATGTTTTTCAAAACATGGAGGGAAGATATTAACGCTGTAAAACAGCGCGACCCGGCCGCGCGAAACGCCTGGGAAATCGTATGGAACTATCCCGGCTTTCATGCGGTGCGCTGGCACAGGCGGGCGCATTGGCTGTATATGCATCATATGAAGGGGCTGGGCCGGTTTTATTCCACGCTGACACGCTTTTTTACCGGCATTGAAATTCATCCGGAGGCAAAATTGGGCCGCGGCGTGTTTATCGACCACGGCATGGGCGTGGTGATCGGGCAGACGGCGGAAGTGGGCAACAACGTGACCATCTACCAGGGCGCTACGCTGGGCGGCACGGGCAAAGACAGCGGCAAGCGCCATCCTACCATTGAGGACGACGTGGTGATTTCCAGCGGGGCCAAGGTGCTGGGCCCGTTTCGCGTGGGCAAAGGCTCGCGCATCGGCGCGGGCGCCGTGGTGCTCAACGAAGTGCCGCCGTATTGTACGGTGGTGGGCGTGCCGGGGCGCATTGTGCGGCGCTATTGCCCCGAAAACCCGACAGGCGCGCCCTGTGAACAATGCGAGACTTGCAGCATGATGATCGAATCTTCGGATTTGGACCAGGTGCATATGCCGGACCCTGTGGAAGAAGAATTGCAGGCGTTGCGGGAAAAGGTGGACATTTTGGAAAAGGCGGTTAAAATATTGATTAGGGAGGAACAAGATGAAAATTTTTAATACGATGACGCGGAAAAAAGAAGAGCTGGTGCCGGTGCACCCGGGCGAGGTGCGCATTTATTCCTGCGGGCCGACGGTGTATAACTATTTTCACATCGGCAACGCGCGGCCGTTTATGATTTTTGATACGCTGCGCCGCTATTTGGAATATCGCGGGTATAAAGTGACGTTTGTACAAAACTTTACCGATATAGACGATAAGATGATAAAACGGGCCAACGAAGAGGGCATTACCGTGGAGGCGCTGGCAGATCGGTTTATCGCAGAATATTATAAGGATGCGGACGCGCTGGGCATTGAACATGCGGATGTGGCGCCAAGAGCCACGCGGCATATTGAGGATATCATTCATCTGATTGAAAAGCTGATTGAAAACGGCCATGCCTATGAAGCCAACGGCGATGTGTATTTTGCCACGCGGTCTATGAAGGATTACGGAAAGCTGTCCGGCTATGATATTGACGAATTGGAGTCCGGCGCGCGGGTGGATGTTTCGGAGATCAAACGCGACGCGCTGGATTTTGCGCTGTGGAAAGCGCAAAAGCCGGGAGAACCCGCCTGGCCCAGCCCCTGGGGCATGGGGCGCCCGGGCTGGCATGTGGAATGCAGCGCGATGAGCATGAAATATCTGGGAGAAACCATTGATATTCATTGCGGCGGGGTGGATTTGGTGTTCCCGCACCATGAAAACGAGATTGCGCAAAGCGAAGGCGCTACCGGCAAACCCTTTGCCAAATATTGGATGCACAACGGGCACATCAACATCAACAACCAGAAGATGAGCAAATCTGCCGGCAACTTTTTCACCGTGCGCGATATTGCCAAGGACTATGACTTGATGGCGGTGCGGCTGTTTATGCTGAGCGCGCATTACCGCAGCCCGATTAACTTCAGCCGTGAATTGATTGAGCAGGCGGACAATGCTTTGCACCGCATTAAAAACGCAGTGGAACTGTTAAATCGCGTGGCCGGCCAGGGACAGGCCGAGCCGGGCGAAGGTGAACAGGCGCTGCTGGATAGCCTGGCGGGCTTTGAAACGAGATTCCAGCAGGCGATGGATGATGACCTAAACACCGCGGACGCGCTGTCTGCTGTGTTTGATTTAATCCGCGAGGCAAACACCGTGTACGCCAAAGCGGGCAGCGCCAAGGGCGCAGGCGAAGTATTGGCCATGCTGCAAAAGCTGTTGGGCGTGCTGGGCTTGGCCGTGGAGGAAAAAGAGGAGATTCCGCAGGAGATTTTGGATATGGCGGCCCAGCGCACAGAAGCGCGCAAGGCAAAGCAATGGCAAAAGGCGGATGAGCTGCGCGATGAAATTCAAAAGCGCGGCTTTATCCTGGAGGACACGCCGCAGGGCCCGGTGGTAAAAAAAGCATAAGAGACAAACAGAAAGAGGAACCGGCAACAGTTCCTCTTTTTTTGCATAGAATCTAAACGACGCGCGGCCGGGGTGCTTTGCCTTACGTATGGAGTATGATATAATAGATTGATACTTATATATCAATGTATAACCGGGAAATGTTGGGAGAGGAGTGGTAGGAAATGAAGCATACGCCGCTATATCAAGAACATATGGCCATGGGAGGACAGATGGGCTGTTTTAAAGGCTATGCCCTGCCATCGCAGTATCTGGGTGTGGAAGATGAGCACAGGGCGGTGCGGGAAAAATCCGGCCTGTTTGACAGAAGCTATCTGACCCGGGTGTTGATCATCGGCCCCAATGCGGCGGTGGCCGTGCAGCGTATTACCACAAACGACGTATCTGAAATGCAGGAAGGGGACTGCGCCTATACGCTGATCTGCAACGAAAAGGGCGGCATTATGGATGATGTGGTGGTATACAAATGGAACGAGACCACCTATGGGATGACGATCCACCCGCAAAACAGGGCAAAGATCTTACAACATTTGAAAGACCATGGGCTGCCGGGCGCCAAGGTGATGGATTTGACGGAGAAAACCGCGCAAATTACCTTGCAGGGCCCGCACAGCAAGCATATTCTATCCTGTATTTGCCAGCAGCTGCCGGAAAAGCCTTATCGCTGCAAAGAAACAGAAGTTGTGGGGCGGCGGTGCTTTGTGGCCTCTGTGGGCTTTTCGGGAGAATCTGCCTATGAGATTTTCTGCATGGCGGACGCTGCGGCCTCGCTGTGGCGTGAAATTTTGGACGCCAGCGACGAGGATGAGCCCATTCCCTGCGGCACGGAGGCCTGGCAGTCTTTGCTGCTGGAGGCGGGCGTGCCGGTTTACGGCAGAGAACTGACGGAGGAGATCACGCCGTTTGAAGCGGGGCTGGGATGCTTTGTGCGGCCGCTGCAAGGCGAGTTTGTCGGCAGGCGCGCACTGGACCAGCAGGTGCTGCAAGGGGTGCCGAGAAAATTGATAGGCCTTGTGATGGAGGGAGACGAAACGCCTCAGCCGGGCGCGGTGGTATACGATTACGGCGCGCCGTGCGGCCGGGTAACAAGCGCCGGCCTGGCCTTGTATTTGCAGCAGGGCGTGGCGATGGCGCTGGTAAATCGTTCGTTTTTAGAGGAAAGGGAGCATGCGTTTACCGTGGAAACAGACAGGGGAAAGCAGGCTTGCGAAATGGTGAAGTTGCCGTTTTACAAAACTGTGCAGCGGTATTAAAGGAACAAACATGGGGAAAAAACTTACCATAGCACGAATTTTCATGGTGTTGGCCGGCGTATGTATCACGCTGGCCACGCTTTTGACCAGCATTGATACCGCGGCGATGGACAAGCGCTTTTACCGGCATCAATATAAAAAGCTGGGCACGGCGGAGACCATCGGCGTTTCCGAGGAGGAACTGATGGAGGCGACGACGGTCTTGTTGGATTATATGTCTGGCAAGAGAGATGATCTGTCGTTGGTGGTGGAAAAAGACGGGATAAGAACCCAGATGTTTACCGACGAGACGGAAGTAAAACATATGGTGGATGTGCAGGCGTTGTATGAATTGATGCTGACGGTGCGCAATTGGCTGGCGTTTTTGGCGGTGGGCTTTGTCATCGCGGCGTTTTGCCTGCGCATACCGCCGGCAGACGGCATGAAAAAACTGCTGATCGGCCTTTTTCTGGGGCTTGCCGTGCCGATTGTATGCGGCGCGCTGGCGGCGGTGGATTTCAACTGGTTTTGGACGCAGTTTCATCATGTGTTTTTCACCAACGACCTATGGCTGTTAAACACAGCCACCAGCGTTTTGATTCAAATGGTGCCGGAGGAATTTTTCTCAGCCATTGTGCTGAAAATATTGATTTGGTTTGCAGTGGTTTTGGCGCTGTGGATAGGGCTGGCAGTGCTTACGATGTGCATTTGCCAAAAAAGGAAAGGGAAAAAAGATGAAGCGATTGTTGGCCATTGAATCGTCTTGCGATGAGACGGCGGCCTGTGTGATGACGATGGACGGCAAGGTGGAAAGCAACATCATAGCTTCCCAGATTGCCACGCATGCGCTTTATGGCGGCGTGGTGCCGGAAATTGCCAGCCGGCAGCATATTCAGGCGCTGCCCACGGTGGTGGAGCAGGCGGTAGAGCAGGCGGGCTGTACGCTGCAGGATATTGATTATTTTGCCTGCACCTATGGGCCCGGGTTGTCCGGAGCGCTGCTGTGCGGCATCAACTATGCCAAAGGGCTGGCGTATGCGCTGGAAAAGCCGATTTTGGGCATAAACCATATAGAGGGCCATTTGATGGCAAACCATGTGAGCCATCCGGATTTGCAGCCGCCGTATGTGTGTTTGATTGTTTCGGGTGGGCATACAACGCTGGTATATGTGGAGGATTTTGGCAAATATCATCTGCTGGGGCAAACGAGGGACGACGCGGCCGGCGAAGCGTTTGACAAGGCGGCGCGGGCGCTGGGGCTGCCGTATCCGGGCGGGCCGATGATTGAAAAGCTGGCCAAAACCGGCGATGCAACGGCCTATAAATTTACAAGGCCTCGCTGTGAAAACCCGTTCGATTTCAGCTTTTCCGGGCTGAAAACCGCGGTGATCAACACCCTGCACCGGGCAGAGCAGACGGGGCAGACAATTCAAAAAGAGGATATGGCGGCCTCTTTTCAGGCCAGCTGTATTGATTTTCTTTTGACAAACGCCATTAAGGCATGTAAACAGAGAAAGGTTCATACCCTGAGTATGGCGGGCGGCGTGTGCGCCAACGGCGCACTGCGCGAAGAGGCAACGCTGCGCGGCCGGGCAGAGCACCTGGCGGTATATCTGCCGGAAAAGGGGTATTGTACGGATAATGCCGTGATGATTGCAGAGGCAGCCAGACGCAGATTGGCGGCAGGGGAACGCAGCGATTTTTCGTTGAACGCAGATCCATCGTTAACGCTTCCATATTGGAAGGAAACATTGTAAAACCATATGTAAACAATAAATATAAATATGTTTACATGCGAAAAGAACAAAGCACGGAGCATGAAAAACCGCAAACGCGTGAATAGAACAAAGAATTTTATTCATTGAGAATGTTGTGGATAACTACGATGGAAAGAGGGGTGAAAGCCCCCAAAACTGTGGATAACCCTGTGGAAACTGTGCATAACATGCTGCATATACGGCGTTTTATCCAAAAATTACAGAAAAATTACAGATTTCGCTCCTTTTTTTAAAACCGAAAAAACCGCCGGGGAAAGAAAAATTGTCAACGGTTTTTCCGTGAAGGGGAGTGAATGATGAAAACGCAAAAAAGGAAATGGTTTGCCTGCCTGTGCCTTCTGTTTATCATCGGCATGACGGCGGCGGGCAGGGATTTGGCCGTGCAGGCGCGGGTGTATACCGTGCCGTGTGTTCTGATCGATCCCGGCCATGGCGGCTTTGACCCGGGCGCCATCGGCAGTGAAACAAAGGTGGAGGAAAAACAGATCAACCTGGCCATTTCAAAATTGTTGAAAGCGGAACTGGAGCAGCGCGGCTATCGGGTGATGATGACGCGCGAAGAGGATATAGAACTGGCCGATTCCAAACGGGCGGATTTGGAACAGCGCAGGAAGATGATACAAAACAGCGGAGCGGACTTGGTGTTGAGCATTCACCAGAACAGCAACCCGGACCGCACGGCGTATGCGCCGATGGTGCTCTACTATGCGCAGAGCAGCGAAGGGCAGCGCATTGCGGAAATCGTATTGGAAAAACTGAACCAGGCCGTAAAGCCCGCGCGGCCGCGCAAGACCACGGCGGACAACAGCATGTTTATCCTAAAAAGCGGAGAGATGCCGATTTTGATTGTGGAGTGCGGCTTTCTCTCTTATAGCAAAGAGGAAAAGATGCTGCAGGAAAAAGCGGGGCAGCAGGCCATTGCCAAAGCCATTGCCGAGGCGGTTTGTCAGGCGCTGCCGATTACGGGCGGCGCGGCGCAGCCGTAAAAGATAGGAGAAAGCATTGACAAAAGACGAATGGAGCCGGATTTCGCCGCTGACGCTGGCGTATTTGGGAGATACGGTATATGAAATGTATGTGCGCAGCCATCTGGTGGCGCAATACCCGGGGCACACCACGCATGAACTGCACAGGCGTGCCACGCATCTGGTGCGCGCAAGCGCCCAGGCGTATACCGTAAAGCGGATTATGGACGAGCTGACCGAAGAGGAAGCTTCTGTTTTTCGCCGGGGGCGCAATATGCACAACGCCACCGTGCCCAAGCATGCAAACATCGCAGACTACCGCGCGGCCACGGGCTTTGAAGCGGTGCTGGGATATCTATATTTACAGCAAAAGGACGAGCGCTTAAACTATGTATTGGACAAAGCGCGTGAACTGACATGGGAGGAATTGGAATCATGGGCAAAACAAACTTAAAAGTGAAACTGCTGAGCCATACGCCGCTTCCTGCGGAAGTGGTGGCGATGGGCGCCAGAATTTGCTATTCTTCGGCCGACGTGGAAACGCTGAGCCAGGGCGTATCGGAAAAGGACCAGACAAAATATTTGCAGCGCATTGTGGATATGGGGCATTTATCGCCCATCGAGCATGCCAGCTTCACCTTTGCCATAGAGGGGGTATCGCGCGCGCTTTTGGCGCAGATTACGCGGCACAGAATTGCCAGCTTTTCCGTGCAGAGCCAGCGCTATGTTTCCCAGGCCAAACAGGAGGGCTGCTTTTCCTATATTTTGCCGCCTGCCATAGAGGCACTGGGGCCCGAGGCGGTGGAAGAATATGACAGGCAGATGTGTACCATGCAGCAATGGTACAACCAATGGCAGGAAAAACTGGGCGCGGCCGGGGAAAAGAGCAACGAGGATGCGCGCTTTGTGCTGCCCAATGCGTGCGAAACGCGCATGGTGGTAACGATGAATGCAAGGGAGCTGATGCACTTTTTCTCCCTGCGCTGCTGCAACCGGGCGCAATGGGAAATCCGCGCGCTGGCGTGGGAGATGTTAAAACTATGCCAGCAGGCGGCACCGGCGCTGTTTAAAAACAGCGGCCCGGGCTGTATTCGCGGCGGCTGCCCGGAAGGGAAAATGTCCTGCGGGAAAGCGGAACAGGTACGGAAAAAACGGGAGGCACTTTAATGCAGGAACAACAGACAGTGGAAGTGATCTACGGGATCAACCCGGTGAAAGAAGCGCTGCGCGCCGGCATGCCCATCGAGCGGGCCTACACCTGCAAAGCGCAGGGCGCGGTGCTGCCGTTGATCGGGCAATTAAAGGCGATGAAGGTGCCGATTTTGGAAGTGGACGAAAAGCGGATGTCTTTCCTTTGCCCCAAAGAAGAGGGGCGCACGCCAAACCACCAGGGCATTGTGATTCAATTGTCCGCGGCGGCGTATGTGGAGGTGGAAGACCTGCTGCGCGTGGCGGCCAGAAAGGGCGAAGATCCGCTGATCATCGTGCTGGACGGCATTACGGACCCGCATAACATGGGGGCGATTATGCGCAGTGCCGAGGCGCTGGGCGCGCACGGCATCATCATTCCGAAACGGAGAAGCGCGGGCTTGTCCGCTACGGCGTTTAGAGCCTCCAGCGGCGCTGCGGCGCATATCGGCGTGGCGCGGGTGACAAACTTGGCGGCCACGCTGGATCAATTGAAAGAATACGGCCTGTGGGTTGCGGGCACGGCTGCCGGCGCGCCGGACTGCAACCGGGCGAACTTAAAAGGCGCCTTGGCCCTTTGCATCGGCAGCGAAGGGGACGGGCTGGCGCATTTGACCGAACAGAAATGCGATTTTATGGTGGGCATTCCGCTGAAAGGCAAGACGGAATCGCTGAACGCTTCGTGCGCGGCCACGGTGTTGATCTATGAAGTGCTGCGCCAACGCATCGGGGGCTGAAGATGAAAGAGCTTTGGTTCGTGGACGGCTATAATATATTGGGCGCCAGGGAGAATAAAGAAGGGCTGTCTGTTGACCATGCCCGCGACCGTTTGGCGGACGAGCTGGCGGATTTTGCGGGCTTTACCGATACGGAGATTGTGCTGGTGTTTGACGGCCATCATGTAAAGCAAAACAAGGGCAGCTGCGAACAGGTAAGCGGAATTCGCGTGGTGTATACCCAGGCGGATGAAACAGCGGACCAATATATAGAAAGGCAGTGCGCGCTGGCGGCCGGGCAAAAGCGGACCGTGCGCGTGGCCACGGGCGACGGCATGGAACAGCATATGATTTTGGGGATGGGCGCGCTGAGGATGAGCGCAAAAGAACTGGCGGACATGCTGGTCCATACCAAAAAGCAGCGGCAGAAAATGCATCAAAATAACCTGCGCAAAGGATATTTGTTTCATCATTTGGACGGCGATACGCTGGAGGCGCTGGAACGCATCCGCGTGCCGGAAAAGGGAAAGGAGACTTTATGAGCGGACGGGCGGAAAAATTGTCCGATGAAGAACTGGCAAAACGGGCCAAACGGGAACCCTGGGCGGAAGAATGCCTATTGGAACGCTACAAGCCGCTGGTGCGCGCCAGGGCCGCTACCTATTATATGCCGGGCGCAGATGCTGAGGATTTGGTGCAGGAGGGCATGGTGGGTTTGTTTAAGGCCATTCGCGGCTACGATGCGCAAAAGGCCGGGTTTTTCACCTTTGCCGAACTGTGCATTACCCGGCAGGTGATTTCCGCGGTGAAAGCCTCCACCCGACAAAAGCACCAATTGCTCAACGAATTTGTTTCCTTTGAAGCAAAAACGGACGGGCAGCATGCGCTCAAAGATACCCTGCCCGGGCCGGAAGAGGAAGACCCGGAAGCGATTTTACTGCAAAGGCAGCGCATAGACGAAGTGCAAAACGCCATGCGGACCACGCTGAGCGAGCTGGAATTTGAAGTGTTGCTACGCCATATTTCGGGCGAATCGTATCAGCAAATTGCCGCGGCTTTGGGCAAACCGGAGAAGAGCGTGGACAATGCTTTGCAGAGAATTAAGAATAAATTGGCAAGTTTTCGTTGATTATGCTCAGAAACATTGACAAAACGCCGCGGGTGAATTAAAATATGGGCGCGTGTAACAAAGGGATACATGTGTGCGGGTGTAGCTCAATGGTAGAGCACCGGCTTCCCAAGCCGGCTACGTGGGTTCGATTCCCATCACCCGCTCCAACTCTAAAAAACCAAAATCTAAAAACCCAATAGGGAGGAATGTACCGATGGCGAAGGGAAAATTTGAACGGACAAAACCGCATGTAAATATCGGGACGATTG
>CAJJKN010000006.1 GCA_905188085.1 uncultured Bacillota bacterium | reverse complement strand
TGCTCTGCGCTCTTCCGTTCCTTCTGTCTCTCGAGCGCTTGTCTATATTACCAAGACAACACCATAAAGTCAAGCATAAATTTCAAATTTTTTTATTTTTTTTGAAATTGTGGATAATCTCATTGTTTTCATCAGGTTATCCTTCTTTTATTGCTCATATTCGTGCTTTTCTGTGGATAACTTTGCTGTTTTCTTTTCAACAACTCTCTTTTTTATCTCATCCAAAAAGACAAAAATTTCTTTCTATTTCAAAAAAATTTTTATAATTAAGAAAAAAGCTCCCGCGTTTTGGGAGCTTTTAAATCTTATTCTGCCACAACTTCAAACGCTTCCGGCCCGGCGCCGCAAAGCTCACATTCAAAATCCGCGGGCAATTCGGTCTGGCCCTCCGGCAATTCATACACCCAGTCACATACAGTACAGATCATTTTCATGATAGTTCCTCCTCACTTTTATGTTTATATAGATTTATATAGAAAAACCTTTCTGTTTTCAAAAGTTTTATACCTTTTGCTCAAACTTTTCTCCGCAATTTTGGCAGGTAACCAAAATCTTTCCCTTCCCTTTAGGGGCTCTCAGTTCCTGTTTGCATTTGGGGCAAGTAAAAAACGTATAGTTCGGGTCTTTTTTCTGCTGTTTTTTCTTTTCCCGCTTTTCTTTGCGGCTCTGTTTTTCTTTTCCGATCGTGCTTTCGCCGGGTTGGCTGGCATACACTGGCTTTACGGGACGCACTTTTTGCGCTTTTTTGGCCTGGGAACGCATTTTCATCCGGTCCCAAAATCCGCGGAACCGGTCGTTTTCGCGTACACGCGCATTGGGATCCGTTGAAAAGCAACGAATGAGTACAATGGCAAGGCAACCGCCGGCCAATAGCAAGGTAAACGTCGTCCGCAGGAAGAACAATACCAGTGCTACGCACAGAAGAAACATGTTCAGTGAATCAAACCATAATTTACGCCTCAACGAATCCTGCCTCCCTTTTGAAGTTCATCCTATCGGAACGAAGTACACTTGTCAATTCTTTCCAAACATGGAAAAAATATTTTCAAATTTAGTATGGCGTTTTGCCACATTTTCATACGCATTTTCCCAACGGTTATAGCAAAAAGCTATCGCCGCGCCGTTCTAAACGGATAAACCGGTGCGGCGCAAAGCGAGCAAAAGCATTGCCCTTGGAAAATTCTGTGCCAAAATGCATGGGAATAAAACATCCCACATCGATAGAATCCACAAATTGCTGCGCGCCGCGCATATAATCTTTGCCAAGCCGGGGGTCTACTGGGAAAAATGCCGCGTCCACTTTGGGATAAGCTGTGGATATCTTTTCCAATTCCGCAAGATACGCTGCTTCATATCCTGCTGCTTCCTCCGGAGGCACTTCTTCATTCCAATGCCAATTGTTTAAATCCCCCGCGTGAAACAGCGTTTTTCCTTCCAATTTCAAAACAAACGAAATCCCAATATCCGTAGAGCCAAACGCGCACAACTGCAACGTTTCATCGGCATAGGTGTGCCCCTGTTTTAGATAGATGGCGTCGCCGGCTGTTGTCTGCTCATTGTTTAGCAAATCGTAGGAAAATAGATAGACAATATCCGGCCGTATGTCTTTCCAGGAAAGCACAACAGGATTGAAATGATCGGCATGGCCGTGAGAACACAGCACATAGAACCGCCCAGGGCGATGCAGCAGGGCGTTATCCACAACTCCGTTGAACAAACAGCGATCCCCGATACAGGAATCGCTGTAATAGTCAATCACGATTGTGGCGGTTTCGCCTAAAATGGCAAACCCGCTTTGTGCTAAGTAGACTGCCTTAAGCAACAATGTCACCGCCGTAGCTGATGATGGAAGCATCGTATACGCCGGGGATCTCCAAAAAGCGCTCTACAACCTGCATGTCGGATTCACGCAGCCGCAGTTCCAGCGTCATTTCCACACCGGCCGCGCCCACGGTTTTGCTCTTCAGGTTGCTTTCGGGCAAACGTTTCAACAGGCTGTATACATTGCCCGTTGCATTTTCGTTAAAGCGAAGCACCATCAAATATGGCATGGTGTTTCTAAACTTCATGCCGGAAAGGATCAGCATCAAAAAGCCGATGATCACCGAAGCCAAAATGGCAGGCAGGAAGAATTTGGCACCCAAAGAAATGCCGACCGCGATGGACCAGAACATATACACCGTATCAATCGGGTCTTTCACCGCAGTACGGAAACGCACGATAGACAACGCGCCTACCATGCCCAAAGACAACGTCAAGTTGCTAGTAATGGGCAAAATGATAAACGAAGTAACCATCGAAAGCATAACCAGCGAAACGCCGAAGTTTTTGGAATACATAACGCCGCTGAATGTTTTGCGATAGATGGTAAAGATAAACATGCCGAGCAAAAATGCAAGTGCCAGCGTCAGCAGGATACGAACGACCCCCAAATCACCAAACGAAAAAGCGTTTTGCAGGCCTGCCAAAAGGCTGCTAAAAAATTCCTTCATATTGTCCTCCCTTAACCCTTATAGATCATATTTGCGGCAAATGACATATTTGCTCACTGCGCTTTGGATCGCCGTAATCCCATCAAAGGCCCGGCGAATATAGCCCGGTAAAAATTGATTAAATTTAATTTCCAGCACCATAATCCCCTTGTCCAACATGGGAATGGTAAACAGCTGTTTGTCAAAAATATTAAAGTCGTTCACGCCAGCGCGAAGATCCTTATCAAAGGTAATACGCACATCTTCAATCGGGTGAATATACGCTTCACGCACATAGTCCACCACTTTCACAGGGCGCAGCCCTTTGTTACGCATGGCGAAATACACGGCCCCTGCCGGCAGTTTGTTTTTTTGTAGCAAAAACGAACCGTCGCCGTTGATCAGCATATCAAATTCCTTGCGCGTGATGGCGCAGCTGTGTTTTAAGATATACTGATCCTTTTTAATTTTGCGCTCCAAACGAATTACGGAATCTTCCATGTTATAGATGCGCACACGGAATTTCTCACGGTCGTCCGACCCTGCGATTTTGGTCATCAGACTGCTTTCTTCCAAATCATCAAAATACAGCGAACGAATATGATAATCGCCCGTTTCCTCGTCTGCATTTTCATCCGGAGATAAAATTGTGGATAACCGATGACGCAGCTCATAGTATGCGGCCATGTTGATGTAGTATTTTAATTCATGACGGAATTTTCCGGCCAAACAACCGCCCCCCTTCTTTATTGCGCCTTCTCCGGCGGCTTTGTACCAACGCTGCCAAACCGTTTCATCATCTCATCATCGGACAGGTTGAAATACTGTTTTAAATGATACAGGCAGTATTCGTTGCGCACCTTGGCAAAGCTTTCCATTTTTGCAATCTGGTTGGTCCGCCAGGATTCGGCGGTGCCGTTTTGCCACCGCTCGCGATCCCGTCCGATTTCGTCCTCTATCATCTTGGCACATTCCTCCACTTTTGCCAAGACCCGATCTGTGGCAAATGTGTTTTGCAGATGATCGGCAAACCGCGTTAAAAACATTTCTTTAAATTCGTTGTTTTTCAACAGCGTACGGAGCAAAACCGTGGATATGCCGTTGCCGGCCCCCATGCCTTTCGGATTGGTCAGCCGCGCTACACCGTCCATCTCTGGATTATACATCCCCCAGCAGAAATCGTAAAGAATCCAGCGCCATTTTCCGTCCGGTGTTTTTTCGCGCCAGTATTTTATGTTGCCAAGGTCTGCATTGTTAGACCAGATTTCCGCAATACACCAGTCGGCAAAGTTTTCTACATCCATCCAGTTTTTAATGGTATCGTATACCTCTTTGTCGTTGATGTTTGCTTCATGGCTTGTGATGTAGCTGATCATCTGGTTATAGTTGTCCGTGCTGCCCACAAGCGCCGTGCCGTTGCCCACGATCAAATCTATATTGTCCGGGTTTTGAATGTTGTGGTGCTGGGCGATCATATATTTGTTGATCTTTTCGCGAATGTTATAGATCCCCCAGTATTGGCCGTTGATATACACCACGCTTTGCTTGTATGCCGCCACATCCAGCGTGGTGGTTTCGCGCACCAGGTCGGTAATGACGATATCGCGGATCTTGCTCTGCGTGCAGTCCTGTGCGCCGGCGCGCAGCGTGATGGATTTATACGAAGTATAGGGCCGCGTTTCAAAGAACGGATAGTCAATGGTGGCAGAACCATACCGCTCCTTGGCGCGGATGGAAAATCCCTTCTGGTCTTTCCGGCGGGAAAACGCGCCGAAAATACGGATGCCGGCATCAAGAGACACCTGCTGCTTTCCGGTTTCATCAAAATACTCAAAATGCACGTCGCGTTCCCAGTCTTTATTAAAGTTTGCGTTGATAAAGCCGGTTTCCGCGTTGCCACTGCCGTTGGCGCCCAAAACATAGATCCCGTAATACGGATCAAAAAGGTTCGGCGGGTCGGTAATCAAAGATACCACGGGCAGAGTATGCGGAATATCAATCAAAAAGGTTTTAGAGTCCGTCTTGCTGCCCAAAAGCCCCTCTTTAAACGCGCGCGCCCGCACGGCCGTGGTTTTGTCTACGGTAATGGGCCCCGTGTAGGTGGGGCTGTTGGCCGTGGGGATAGAGCCGTCTGTTGTATAGTGAATGGTGGTGCCGGGGTCCGTCGCCTCCATGGACACCTGCTGTGCCCCCCGGTAAGAGCCGGCCTCCGTGGTAATGTTGGGTTTTACGGCAAACCCAATGGCCCCGCCGCTGTTGGCGGCCACAGGCGTAGGCGTTTGAAAATAAAAAAATCCATTGGAGCCATTTTGACGGCCAACGGACATATTGGTGGGAACATCGCCTACGTATACCCGGTCCATCAATTCCTCGTTGCCGTTGTATAAGGCGATCACTTCGCCCGAGCCGGAAATGCGAAAATTGGCATGCATTGCGCCGGTTTGGTCTGTAAGCCCTGAACAATAAACCAGCTTATATTCACCGGGCTGCAAGGTTATGTCCGGGAATTTCCATTTCAACGGCTTTTCCGTATTGTCCGTTAGGCCCCAGCCTTTGAGCGAAACAGCGGCAGACCCGCTGTTGTATATCTCTACCCAGTCATAATACGCTCCGCCCACCGGTGCGTATTTATCGTTATAAGGCATCGCCTCATTGATAATTACGCCGGAAGCGGTGGGCACGCCGTTGTTTTGCACAAATTTTTGGAATCCTTCGTCGTTGTTGGCATAGCCGGGCGAAGGCTTTGCCGAAGATTTCCATTCATAATTCGAGGATGGGTCGCGCAAATACACCGTGTCGCTTTTCAGTTCCGGCACGGTTACGGCATCTAGCACCTGGCCGCCCTTGTTGCTCAAAGACACTTCCGCTTTATAACTGCTCAAACGGAAGTTGGTATGCAGATAGTTATTGCTGCCGTCTTTGGCATATCCTTTACCGGAGCAGTATACGGTCAAAAATCCGTGCGCGGGAATTTTTGTACCGTCCGGGAACCGCCATTTCATCGTTTTGTTCGGCTTGTTGGAAAGGCCGTAGCCGGAAAGATCAATTTCGCTGTCTCCAGTATTTTCAATTTCAATATAATCGGAATAAGCGCCGTAGTCATCCGTCAACGTCGTCATGTTGGCCGTCATAATTTCGCTCAGGCGCAGCGGAGAGGATTCCACTTTTCTGCTGGCCAGATATTCTTCATAGCCTTCATCGGTATTGGCAAATCCGGGCGTCACCTTTTCAAAGCTGATCCATTGCGTGGTATCTTTCGGATCTCGCCCCATAGAAGTATCCGAGGGCATTTGCGTAAAGGTGGTATAGTCCACAATAACGCCCACGTTGTTGGTCAGCACCACGTCTTCCCCCTGAGAGGAAAGCCCGAAATTGGCATGCAGTGGCTGATCGGCGTTGCGCTTGTCCTGTTTATCACAATACACCACAAGATAGCCGCCGGCCGGAATGGAAACATCCGGGAAGGCCCATTTGGCCTGCTCCAGCTTACTGTCCGAAAGCCCCCAGCCGGAAAGGGATACGGCGGTGGTGCCGGGGTTGTACAATTCTATCCAGTCCGAATAGTTCCCTTCTTCATCTGTCACGGCCTGCTTGTTGCCGGCCATTACTTCGTTGATCTGAATGGTTTCCGTAGTGGCGGGCTTGTCCTTATTGATAAAAAAGGAAACCAGCGCAATGGCGATCAAAACAAAGATAACCACCAACAGCGTGCGGGCCAGTTTTCCCTGATTTACTTTTGTATTTGCTCTTCTTGTAGCCAAAATATGCCTCCAAGGTTTTATCGACTTACTTCATTATACGCATTGCGCTTGAAAAAAGTCAATGTCAGGAATCAATCTCCAATACGTTGCCGTAGCGCAGCAACACCAATGCGCACTGTTTTACCGGCTGGCCGGTCAGTTTTGTCAAAGCTGTCCGGTAAGAAGCAAGCTGGCCACGATAGCGGGCAATCAAGGCGCTTGGCCCCTCCGGCGGCATCCGGTCCGTCTTATAGTCCAGCAAGACCCAGCCGTCGCTTTCCCAAAACGCAAGGTCAATCATGCCTTGCAGCAAGGTGGTTTCGTTCTTGGGATATTCCGCGGAAACAAGGCTGGAAGGAATGCACAGCACAAAGGGCTGTTCGCGCAAAACTTGCCCGGAAGCCAGAATCCGTTTTGCCATGGCGCTGTTTGCAAAGGATACGATGAGCGCCGGGGTTAAAGCATCGGCCTGCTCTTTGGTGAAAAACCCGGTTTCCACCCATTTTTGGATTTGCGCACAAACCTGCTGCTGTGTTTGCGCCTGCGCCAGGTCGATGTTTTGCATGGCGCGGTGCATATAGGTGCCGCGCTGGGCGGCGTCCGGTGCTTTGCCGGCCACGGCTTCCCAGGCCGGCCAGCTCAATTCCGGGGCCTGTGCCTGTTCGCATGCGTGGCTTAACTGCGAAGCGGAGATTTTGGCAGGCGCTGTGGCGGCTTTGTAGGGATATTGATAATAAAGCGGCTGCAAAGCTTCAGAATAAACATCTTCTTTACCTGCTGCCTGCTGTATAAAGCGTTGCCAATTCCCCTTTGGTTGATACATTTTCTCTTCTGCCAAAGCTACAGAGGAAAACAAAACCTCCCACGCGCCGGGTGCAGAGGGCACAAAGGACGGATCCAGCCCAAATTTTTCTCGTATTGCTGCGCCGTCCGGATGAATGGCCACGGCCGGTAAAATCCAATCCAGCATGCTTGTGGCCTCTTGCGGCGGTTTTGCCGCGGAGACCGCCAGATTTTTTTCGCTGTCCTGCCCGATGAGAATCAATTGCTCTTTGGCGCGGGTCATCGCCACATAACACAGGCGCATGCGCTCGGCTGTTTCCGCCCGCTGCGTTTCCGCTTCGGCCAGAGCATAGCACAGCGTTTGCTGCCGGCTTAGCGTTTTTTGGTGAAAGCGCTTTAAACCGATGCCGTACTCTTTGGAAAGCGGCACGCCCGTTTTGCGTTTTCGGTAAAGCGATTGCTCCAAAAACGGACAAATCACGGCGGGAAACTCCAGCCCCTTGCTGGTGTGCATTGTCATAATGCGCACATAATCCCCGCCGGTGGGCAGCTGCGGCGGTTCTTTGCCGCCAAGCTTTGCCGCCGTGTCCAACATCTGCAAAAAACCGTATAAAGAGCCGTCGCCCGTTTGCGCATAGCCCTGGGCGCGCTGCCAAAGCGCAATCAGGTTTTCCGTTTTTTGTGCGCCGTCCGGCTGAACGCCGTAAAAAGCAAGCGCGTTGCAGTCGTCATAAAGATATAGAATCAACTCATCCACGCTATGCCGGTGCGCATAGCGGCGATAGGCCTCCAAGCGCTGAAAAAACTGTTGCAACCGCTGGGCGGTTTCGTTTTCTTCATGCTGGGCCATATGCCGGGCTGCTTGAAAAAATTCACACCGCTCCGGCAGGGCGCCTGCGGCCTGCTGCTGTTTTTGATAGAGGCGAATGCGCACAAGATCCGCCGCCTCCATCTGCCCTACCGGGCTCCGCAGCGCCGTTACAAAATCAATATCGTCTTGCAGGCTGTCCACAACGCGCAGCACCTGCAGCATCGCGCCGCATTCCTGCGTGGTTAAAATTTCGGCCGAAGCATCGGAAACGGCCTCAATGCCTTCCTCTTGCAAGGTTTGCACAAAGGAAGCCACATGCGTGCGCGTTTGCACAAGCACCACAATATCCGAAAGCGTATAGGGGCGCTCTACCCCTTTGTCCCAAAACGTTTGGTTTAGCAGCCTTCGGATTTCTCCGGCTGCAACCCGCGCCTGTGCAACGCTGCTGTCCTCCAGCGAAAGCGCGCGCAGCGCCGGATCGTCCGTTTCCGGGCGCTGTTTTAACATCAGGTGCAGGCGGATGGGCGGGCCCTGCTCTTTTCGGCCCGGCACCAGCGCCTGGGAATCGTCATACGCCACATCGGAAACAGGCGGCTGCATACAGCGCTGCATAATCCAGTTTACCCCATGCAGCACATTGGCGCAGGAACGATAGTTTTCCTTTAAGTCAATGCGCTGCTGCTCTGCATCTTCTTCGGGGCTAAAGGCATGGTAGCGCGCCAAAAACAGCGAAGGATCCGTATGGCGAAAATAATAGATGCTCTGTTTTACGTCCCCCACGCGAAACGAGGTGCGTGGGCGTGCGATTAGCGATAAGATAGCGTCTTGCAGTTCGTTTGTATCCTGTACTTCGTCAATAAATACCGCGTCGTACTGCGCACTGGTCTGCGCGCGGGCTTCCGGGTTTTGTAAAATGCGAAGCGCGGCTTGCGCAATATCGGAAAAATCCCACAGGTTGGCCTGCTGTTTGGCTTCCGTATACGTCTGCTCAAAACTTTGCAGCAGTTCGCACAGGCAGTCAAAAACAGGCACGCATTCCTTGCCCAACAAAAGAAATCCTTCCGGGCCAACGGCAAAAACAGGCTCTTTTTTACTCTGGGCAACCAGCGTTTTGATCTGTTTATGCAGCCCATCAAAGGCCGTATTTTCTTCGGAGGACAGGCTTTTTTTAATCCGTGCGTCTTTTTTTATCTGCAATGCCTGCAAAACCGAAAGCGTCTGTTTGTCTATGGGCGAAGCGGACAAATGGGCCAAAGCCTGCTCGTTTTGCAGCCAGGGCTGTAAAATGGCCTCTTTGTTTTTATGCGTGCAGCTGTCCTCAAGCAAAGAGATCAGTTCGCATACCTTTTCATGCAACGCCTGAAGCAGCGCATGCGCATTTTGGCTGTAATGTTCAAAATCCTGCCGAATCATTTCCGGATCGGCATAATGCGCGCGTGCCTGCTTGAGCCACGCCTCCCCGTCCGGCAGGGTCTGTTTGTATTCGTAAACCTGCAGGATCATGGCTTTCAGGTCTTCTTCCCGCCCGTAGCAAAGCGCTTTGATGGCAGATAAAAACCGGGCGCGTTCCTCTCCTTCCGGCAGAGCAAAATATCGGTTAAACACATCTTCCAAAGCCTGGGCGCGCAGCACAAGGCCGGTAGATTCATCCATCAGCCCAAACATGGGATCTAAATCCACCAGATAAAAATAGCGGCGGGCCAGTTGAATGCAAAACGAATCGATCGTGCAAATATCCGCGCTGTGCGCGAGTAACGCCTGGCTGCGCAGGCGCTGCGCGGCTTGTGGGGCGCTACGGTCCGCACAGTCTAACAATTCTTTGGCAAGGCGTTGTTTCATCTCCGCAGCGGCGGCGTTTGTAAAGGTGGTCATCAGTAGCCGGCCGATCGGCATGCCCGCTTCGATCAACCGAACGGCTCTATCCACCATCACGGCGGTTTTCCCGCTGCCGGCAGCGGCAGAAACGATCAGATCGCGCGGCGTGCGGATTTCAAGCGCGCGCTTTTGCGCTTCATTCGGTGTTTGAATCATTATGACCCTCCTTTGCCACCCCTGCAGCCTTGCAGACAAATCGATGCGGCGTAACGCCGGACAAATATCCGCAGGCATTTTGATACGGGCAATATTTGCAGCCGTCTACGGCCCCTTTCAACGGATAAGGGGCGGTTTGCCCCCGGGCCATGGTTTCAAACAGCGATTCGGCGGTGTCCATGGCGTTATGAAGGACAGCCTGCATCTGTTCCTGGCTCAATTCTCGCTCGGCGCTTTGCACGGATACGCTGCTGTCGTCTTTCCCGTGTTCGGTATAGTAGCCTTTTAATTTATGCGTGTTCAGGTTGTCGGCTGCGTCCTCTGGTAGAGCATCCTGCACGACGGCGCGCACAACGGAAAGCGCCATAGCGCTGGGCAGCCCATTGGCCTTTTCGGAGGCCGTTTGCAAATATAAGGGCAGCTGCAGGCTGCTGCCGGCGGCAAATCTTGTTAAATCCGCCTGATCCGCCCGCCCGGACTTATAATCCACAATGCGTACATAGTTATGGCCTTCTTCGCGCTTTATGTCAATGCGGTCGATGATCCCTTTGGCAATGCCCTTGGTGTTTGCATCCAAATTCCATTCAATCCGGCAGGGCACCTCGGTTCCCTGCGGCACAAACTGCCCGCCCTGTTTTTGCCGGCAAAGCATCCAGGCGGCGCGGTAGAGCGAATCGCGCTGCTTTTCCGCCTGCAAACAGGCGCGCCCATCCGCCCGGTAAGGGCCGGAAAGGTACTCGCGGGATTCATATTCATCGCAAAGATTGTCTATCCGGGCCATGCATTGTTCGCGGGTAAGCGTTTCATCGCGGCTTAGCAGCAAAAAGTGCTGCAAAATATAATGATAATAGTTCCCTTCGTCCAGCGGCGTTTTGCCAAACGATTCAGCCGGCGTTAGATGAAGCCCACGTTCCATCAGATGACGGAACGGACAGCAGGCCAGGGTTTCAAGCCCGGTGATGGAGGTGAAAAATACGTTGTTTTCCGCATACAGCGCACGTGATAGCACCGGGCCGATTTCATCGTTTCGCGGCGTAAGCCCCAAAAGCGCGTGCCTTGCCTGCGGGAAATGCATCGTGTTTAAGGTTTGATATACCGCCGCCCAAACAGGATCCACACGATCGCCCGCCTGCACGGCGCGGATGGCTTTCGTCAGCGGCACCAGCGTGGCTTTGGGCGTGGCGATTTCCTGTGGCTTTTGCACCGGCCGCTGTACTGCGCTTGGAAACAGCCCGGCGATTTGCGTGATATAGGGCGAAGGCAATAGCTGCTTGCCTGCCAAATCCGCCTGCGGATAGGAAAGATACAACCGTTGGCTGGGTTTGCAAAAAACGCTGTAAAGCGCCAGCTCTTCTTCGCTGGCCCGCTCGGCATCGTTATGTCCCATCCAGAGGCCATTTTCCTCCAAAAGCGCATGATCGCTGCGCGACAGCAGGCCGGATTCGTTTACGCCGGAGGGCACCTTGCCGGCCGACATGCCCAAAACAAACAGCACTTTAATTTCGCCCATTTTGCTGCGCAAAATAGAGCCGGCGTTGATGGCGTCGTTTTGGCCGGGCAAAAGACCGATTTCCTCTGCCGCCAGGCCGGAGGAAAGCAGCGTGGCAAAATCGCCGGGCGATAAGGTCTTGTCGCCCAATACGGTGATAATTTGGCGTAAAAGATCGCCCAAAAGCGAGAAAAATTCGCTTGCCTGCTCGGCCACTTCGCCATCTTCCAGATAGGTTTCATCCACCAGCGCTTGCAGCCTGGAAACAAATCCGTCCTCTTCCAGGTATTCTACCAGTGCTTCCGCCTGCGCTTTGGCACAGGAGGCGCGGCGCAGTTTGCGGCTTAAGGCATCCAGGGGATCAAACAACATGTGATACACAGATAGATAGGCGGCTTGCTCTTCTTCCTCCAGCAAAACAGGCGGCGTGGGGGAAAGGGACAACAGGCCAAATCGGCGAATCCAGCTTTGCAGCTGTTCGGCCTGTTCTTGCGAAAGGCGGGTAAACCCGCTTTTGACGAATCGAACTACATCGCGCGCATAGCGTTTGTTTTGCACAATGCGCAGCGCATAAAGTACAAACTGCGCAGCAGGATGCGTGCTCACCCGCCTTTTCACATCCCAAAACATCGGAATATCGTATAAAGAAAGCGCGCGCCGCAGCAGTGGACCGTACAGTTCTATCTCCGAAGATACAACGGCAATGTCTCTATATCGTAGGCCGCGGTCTTTTACCAGCGAAAAAATCTGCCGTGCGCAGTCCTCCGCCTCCTGCCAGGGATTTCCGGCATGAACGATGGTAAGTTCCTGCGCAGCATCTTTGTAAGCCGCAGCGTTAAAATCAAACAGCTTGCGCTCCAGCGCGCAAAGCGCCGGGCTGTGCGCATATCGCGGCGGCGTTTTGGGCGAAAGCATAATGGTTTTATGGGCAATGCCGTGTTTCGTTGCCAGGGTAAGAACCCTGTCATAGTGCTTTTGCTCGGTTAAAAACAAAGGCGCGTCTGCATCGTGCTCTTTGCCCATGCGAAAGGTAATGCATACGTCTTTGCAATGGCAAAGCAAGGCGGCAACCAGGCGATACACCTGTTTTGTCAACATTTCAAAGCCGTCGATACAGACCAAGGCCCCCTTTAAAAAATCCGTTTGGCCGATCAGATCAATGCACAGATCCGTTTTGTCTTCGCTGTCCTGGTATTGCCCGGCCAAATGCGCTTCATACGCCTGATAGACCCGGGCAATTTCCATAAGATGCGGGCGTGTGCCGCCGGCTGCGGCCAGCGCTTCCGGGGAAATGCCAAAGCGCTTGTATTCCGCAATTTCGCCGGCCAAGGTCGCGGCAAACTGCGGCGATTTTGTATAGCGCCCATACACGGGCAGCTCCTCTTGCAGGGTTAAAAGCATACGACTGACCGCCATTGCCTGCCCGCGCCGGTCCATGGGCCGCAAAACAGAAGGGTGCTGGGCAAGCACGCGCTCGCACAGCCTGGAAATGCTCAACACTTCGGCATTCCAAAGCCCTTCGGTCTTCAAGTGCCCCATCAGTTCCCGCTCGGCTTCCAGCGTGTATTGATCGGGCACAATCAAATAGGAGGGCCGGCCGTTTCGCATGGCCTCCCCTATTTTTTGGCAGAGCCAGGTGGTTTTTCCGCTGCCTGCCCGCCCGCAAATGCACCATAGGGCCATGATAAGCCGCCTCCTTTCTTTTTTGTTTTAGTGTACCATTTCGGCAACGGATAAAAAAGTCCCATGAAAGGACTGCGGACAAAAAGAATGACGGAATTGAGAAAAGCGAATCAAACTTTTGGAAACCGTGGGTGGAAGTTTTCGACAAAGTCATATATAATGGTATAATAATTACAGACGGCAAACGCCCGGAAAGGAGGAAGGCCTGTGCGGCTGTTGTTTGCGCTGGAACTGCCCCCCAGCATGATAGACACCTTAACAGAATTGCAGCGTCGCTTGCTGGGAATCGGAATCGGCGGCCGGGCCATTCCGGAGGAAGGGTTTCGTATGCTGTTCCAGGTAGGGGGCGAAGCATCCGAGGCGGATGCGCAGGATCTCATTTTGCAATTAGAGCACGATTTGGCCGTTATGCCCTCGCCGCTGCTGCAAATCGTAGGCGTGGGCGCGTTGGTGCGTGCCGGCGGCGATAATGTATATGCGCAGCTGGGCGGCGATACCGATGCCCTGTATCGGCTTCAGCATACCATCGGCCAAAGCATAGATGCGCTGGGCCTGGCGCTGGATATGAAACCCTTTGCGCCCAACATTACCATTTTGCACGGCTGCCGGTTTGGCAATCCCAAACTCAGGGTGCGAAGCAATTCCTTTTTCCTGTCGCATCTGGCCATGTATCTTTCTCAGCCTATGATTTTTCACGATCCGTCGCCGGATTATGAGAAAATCTGGGAAAAACCGTTTATGCGTTAAAATGCCATCGGCTGTGCCGGTGGTTTTTTTATTTTGCCTTTTTACATTTGCACGCCTAATCTTCCGGGCAAAACGTTTCAATTGTATTTTTAGACCATAATAAAAAGAGGAACGGGATTCCGTTCCTCTTGCTTTTTTGCTCTTTGCATTTGCTTGCTGCCTGCCGTACATGTAAGTGTAAGGGTTGTTGTAAGGTGATTTTCGGCAGGCGGTTTATCGCTTATGCAAAATGGCGTTTATACGCCTCCATGGCTCTTTCGATGGCCTGTTCGGCCGCTTTACGTCCTTCAAAGCCCTCCACAACGGTCTTTTTCCCTTCCAGGGTTTTGTAGACCTCAAAGAAATGCTGCATTTCTTCTGTGTGGTGCGGGGGCAAATGGTGCAGCTCTGTATACCCCTCCATGGCCGGATCGTTTACAGGCACGGCGATGATCTTTTCATCTCGTTCATCGTCGTCCACCATGGTCATCAGTCCAATCGGCCGGCAGGTTACCATGCACATGGGCACCAGCGTTTCTTGACACAGGATCAATACATCCAGCGGGTCATTATCATCTGCATACGTCAACGGGATTAAGCCATAGTTAGCCGGATAGTGCGTAGAGGTGTACAGCACACGATCCAGGCGCAACAGCCCCGTTTCTTTATCCAATTCATATTTATTTTTGCCGCCTTTGGGAATTTCCACAATCGCAACAAATTCCTTCGGCGTCACCCGGGACGGATTTACGCTGTGCCAGGGGCACTGCATATTGCGTTCGCTCATATAAGACATCCTTTTCTCAGTTTTTTGCCTCTGTCACAGGCATGGATAGATTGTACTTTTGATAAAGGGGCGCCAGAGCGCCGCTGTCGTGCATCTGCGCTAACGCTTGTTCAATCAAAGTTGCTAAGTCGCGCTCTCGCTTACGTGAGACCACGGCATAATCCACTTGCCCAATCTTTATATTCTGAATCAAAGTGCCTTCTGTTAAATAACGGGTTAAAACGCTCTGTTCTGCGCAAAACGCATCGATTTTTCCGTTTTTCAGCGCTTCTGTCGCATCCGGATAGCTGGAAACATCCACCACTAGTGCCGGATATGCCATGGTTGTCAGATAATCTGTCAACATGGGTTTTAGCGTTGAATTTGGAATTACGCCGATCTTGGTTTCCGCCGAGGATAAATCCAGTCTTGTGCTGGATTTTGTCATCAGCATCACAGGGTCCTGATAATAAACGCTGCTTACGCTGTAAGAATCCTGCAAACTGGCCGTAACGCCCACCCTGGACACAAGAAAATCCACATCTTTATTAGCCAACAGCGCAAGCGCATTTTTCACCGTAACCGGCACATAAACCACGCCCGGTCCGTTTACCACCTGCTGGCCGATCTGGCTGGCAAGCTCCGCTTCAAAGCCGGTGGCGCTGCCGTTGTCTTCCACTTTGGAAAAGGGCATTTCGTCTCTTAACACACCGACCAAAACCGTGCCCCGCTCCTGAATGGTGGGCACCACGTTGATGCTGGCGTTGCCGCTCATACGGAAAAACACGACCAAAAGACAAATAATAGCAACCCCGATGAGGATCACCTTCGGCAAAGGGCCGTGCCAAAATTTTTCAAACGACCAATGTCGGCGCACACGCGGCTTTGGCGCTTCATGCCGGGCAGAAGAAAGTCTTCTTCGTCTTCTTCTCATACACAGCCCTCCTCTCCAAAGTCTCATGTTGCAAAGTGTAACAGATTTAAACCGCACTTGCAATCTTAAGAAGTAAAAAAACGATGGGTATATTCCCATCGTTTTTTTGCTTAGTCGTTCACAAACGGCAACAACGCAATAATACGAGCGCGTTTGATGGCAATGGCCAGCTCACGCTGATGCTTTGCACAAGTGCCCGTCATACGGCGGGGCAAAATCTTGCCGCGTTCGGATACATAACGACGCAGGCGGTTGGTGTCTTTATAATCAATCACGGCATTTTTATCCGCACAAAACGCACACACTTTGCGTTTGGGGCGGCGTCCACCCTGACGTGGACGTCTTACCGGTCTTTCTTCCATTTTTTTTCAGTCCTTTCCATTAAAAGGGTAATTCGTCATCCTCCACGGTATCGCCAAAACCGAGGCCGCTGTTTCCAAAGGCCGGTTCTGCCGGCGGAGGCGCCTGATGGCTCCGTTCAGCATTCTGGCCGGCGCGTTCCAAAAATTCTACCTCATCGGCAATGATTTCCGTCACGTACCGCTTTGTGCCGTCCTGAGCCTCATAGCTACGGTTTTGAATGGAACCGTGTACGCCCACTTTGCTTCCCTTGTGCAAATATTTGCCGCAATTATCCGCCAAACCGCGCCAGCAGACAATGTTGAAAAAATCGGCCGGGCGTTCGCCTTGCTGGTTGGCAAAGCGGCGTTGAACTGCAATGGAAAACGTGCAAACGGATACACCGCCGTTTGTCATGCGCAAATCCGGGTCACGGGTAAGGTTTCCAATCAAAGTAGCTCTATTCATGTTTCTATCTCCATTTCGTGTGTTACGCTTCTTTACGGATGACCAGGAACCGCATCACATCTTCGCTGATTTTGAAATTACGTTCCAGTTCTTTCGGCAAGCTGGATTCGCTTTCAAAGTGCATCAGGATGTAATGGCCTTCGGTCATGTCGTCGATTTCGTAGGCCAGCTTACGCTTACCCCAGTCATCGATCTTTTCGACATTGCCGCCGCCATTGGTCACAATCCCGCTAAAACGTTCTACCAACGCTGCTCTGGCATCGTCGGCGGTGTTCGGGTTAATGATGTACATCGCTTCATATTTGTTCACGGCGTTTCACCTCCTCTTGGACTTTTGGCCCCTTAAAAAGGGGCAAGGATACAATGCTCATGCAGTATACCACAGCGCGCCTTTGATTGCAAGAATGGAGTTTATTTCACATGGTTTCCCTGTTTATCAAACAAAAGATAATCCGGCGTTTGCCCCTCTCTACTTTCGTAATATACCTTTAAATAATCTCCCTCTTTTGTCAGCTTATAGCTCCGATAATAGTCGTCATCTACATCGCTTGCACGCCACAATTCGCGGCCGTCTTTGGAAACGGCCAAAAGATGCGGGCCGTAATAGCCGGAAAGATAGATGGTGCCGTCGTCATCTACCAGCGGTCCCCCTGCGCAGGCACCGACGTCATCCAGCTGCCAGACGATGGAGCCGTCTGCCAAAGACAGCGCATACAGCGTACGCTCAATTTCAATATAGGCTCTTCCATCTGCCAGGGTTGCGGGCGAAACAGGGGACAGTTCTGTTAACACTTTTATGGCAAATGTGTGAGACCATATTTCCTGATCCTTATCGTTTAAGCCGTGTATGATGGCTTTGACGTCTCCGGATTCCGGATCATCCGTAATATCCGACGTAATTTTTACGGCAAGCTCGGCCTTGTTTACGGCGGTTGGCTGCGCTGTTTGCGAAGCTGTTGGCTGCGCTGTCTGCGAAGCCGTTGGCGTGGCAGTGGGGGTACACCCCATCATGCAAGCGACCGACAGGCAAATCACTGCTAGATATATACTTGTTTTTTTCATTTTACCATCTCCTATCCTGATCAGATTTGCAACGTTATGCTCTATTCATATAAATATCATGCTTTTGTAATGTTTTCAAGCGCAAAAGAAAAAAGGAACGCGACTGCGTTCCCGGTATAAGTTTAATTATAGCCCGCCGATTTGGTCAAAGGGCCAAACGATAAACATAACACGCCCCACAATGCGGCTTTTCTGAATGGGACCTACCACAACACTGTCCTTGGAATTGGCGCGGTTATCGCCCATCACAAAGACGCTGTCTTCCGGAATGGTAACAGGCTCCATATCCACCGGCTTTAAGCCGGTGCCGTAGATGTCATCGTCAAGGGGCTCTCCGTTTATATACGGTTTGCCGCCGACAACAGAAATGGTTTCCCCGGGCAATCCGATGATGCGTTTCACATAGTTTGTACTGGTTTCGTCAAAATGGCAGATGACCACGTCATATCGCTGTGGATCGGAAAAGGCCTTAGATACCTTTTCAATGCACACCACTTCCCCGCTTTCCAATGTCGGCTGCATGCTGGGGCCGTCCACCCGCACAAACTCCACAACGAAAAAACGGAGCAGCAGGCCGGCTATCAACGCCATAAGCACAATAAAAGCCGTGGAAGAATACCATTTATTTTTAACAGGAGTCTCTTCCGGCGCTGCGTGTTTGGCTGCGTGTTCCATGATCAGGCCTCCTCTGTTTCTATGGATTTTACGCGCTTTTCAAATTCTCCGCGGTCCAGCATGATCACGCGCTGGCATGTTTGGCATACCAGCTTTACATCCGCGCCCACGCGAATGATCTTCCAGCGATTACCGCCGCAGGGATGCTTTTTTTTCATAACGGCAATTTGGCCCAGGGCGATCTGCATGATATGGCCTCCTTTAATAAAAATTCCCGCCGTAGCGGGAATGATCAACCATCCAGCCCGTAACGCAAGAAATACAGGGCGTTTTCGTTGAATTTATCCGGCTTTTCCTCGTGGGGTAAATGGCCGCAGTTGCGCATTTCATACAATGCGTAATTTTCCACCGGGGCCGTATACAGCCCGGAATCCTCTATCGGGCGCCAACGGTCTTCCGAGCCCCATACAAACAATACCTCATGCGGCAACAGCCGCAGATTATACAGCACATCGTCCTCTTGGAAATTGGAAATGCTGCGCCGCAGCACTTCTCTGGACTCTTTGCTGTCCATCGTTTCGTAATACATGGCCAGGTCGCGGTTTGTTAAACATGTTTGGTCAAACAAACAGTTGCTGATCATGGAATTGAATTTACGCTCTGTAAACAGTGACTTTCCTAACCAGCCAAACGTACTAGATTGCATTAACCTTAGCGGCAGAGGCATATTATCCGTCACTCCGCCGGGCGCAATGCAGATGGCGCGATGCACGCGATCCGGATAATGAACCATAAAATCCAGCGCGTAGGTGGCACCGCTGCCCATGGCGATGATGCTGGTTTGCTTAATGCGCAAAGTGTTGAGCAAAGCCAACAAAAATTCGGAATTTTCTTCAATGGTATAAGTTAAATCCGGTTTATCCGAATAGCCGTAGCCAATCATGTCTACAGCTACAACAAAATATCGCTCGGCCAAAGTCCGAAACTGATGCCGCCAGGTATAAGAATTTTGACCGGCACCATGGATCAATAAAACGGGATCTCCCTCTCCCGCGTATGTTATATGAATGCGCAAGGCTTGGATTTCAATATATTCACCTGTATGTTCCCCATAATTAAACCCATTGTCATGTACAAGGGTTGCCGCCAATCTTCTCACCTCTTTGGATGTATCTATTCATCTTGACATTTCATTTTACCTGATTTTCACATTGTTTGCAATCAGAAAGCCCCGGGGCGGCGGTTGATGCGTCCTGCCGGGGCGAATAGAAAAGGCCATGACAAGAATGTATGGCCTTTTGTTTCCTTCAACGATATAAATATAGCAAAGAAAAAAGGAATAAATGTGGCAATTGAAAAATTCGCCGTTAATTTAAAAATTGCCGGTATAGTTTGGGTGCCATGTCCCGCAGTTTTGCGTTTTCGTTGTAGGCAGGGTAAATGGCGCAATACTCAAACAATGCCTGCTTGATTTTTCCGATCATCGGTGAAGGGGCAAGCCCACAGGCTTGCATAATTTCCTGCCCGCTGATTTTCAGTTGATTGATCTGGTCGATACAGCCTTCCTGTTTCATTTGCCGCAAAATCTCTTCCCATCTTCCGGCAGTGTCCACAGGCCCCATCGGCCGGCCTGAGCCTGCCACATCATAGCGCCGCATGGCAATCAGGTTTTCTGTAAATTCAAAGCCCCACAGGGCAAAGCGTTTGCGCACGGTATTCACCCTGGCTGTGCCCTCTAGATCAAACATATGCCGGGCAACGAGCAACTGTACGCCTTGTATGGTATCATTATCTGCACCAAGGCGGAAGAATATACCGGGACAAAGCGCGGCACCGATGATGTCATGCCTGATCATCCGCCCGGTTTCCCGTTTGGCTTTGGGCTTGCCCACATCATGCAACAGCGCTGCCCAGCGCAGCACAAGGTCGCTTTCGCTTGCTGCATAACAGGCCAGATTGTGGTGCAGCACATCATAGGCGTGATATCGCTCGCTTTGCAAAAGCCCATCGCCCTCTTTCAGCTCCGGAATCAAGGCAAATAAAACGCCGCTTTTTTCCATTGCCTCCATGGCGATAATATGGCCGTCGGTTGTATGATACGGCACATCGGCCAGCACGATTTTTTTCAGCTCGCTCCAAATCCTGGGTTTTGAAATTGCATGTATCTGCTCGGCATATTGCCGGGCGGCCTGCATCAGCGCCGGCTCAATGGAAAAGCCGAGTTCACCGGCAAAGCGGGCCATGCGAAGCAGCCTCAGCCCGTCGTCTTTCAATGTGTCCGTTGCATTTGGCCGGCAGGCGCGCAGTTGTTTTGCCGCAATCGCTTTTCTTCCTTGCAACGGATCGGTAATTTGCCCGGTTGCCAAATCCGCATAAAGCGCATTTACGGTAAAATCCCGCCGTTTTGCATCCTCTTCCAGCGAAGTGGTGAAAACCACCTGCTTGGGATGGTGCCCTCCGCCGGGCGCATAGGATTCAATGCGAAAGGTCGTATATTCTAAAATTTGATCTGCCAGACGAATTTCCACCGTTCCCATATGACTGGAGCGTATAAGGGCCTTATACCCGGCCTTTTGCGCAAGGGCACAAAACGTGGAAGCATCCAGTGCGCCGGTTAAGTCATAATCGCTGTCCGGAAGCCCTAAAAGCGCATTGCGCACCCCGCCGCCCACCAAATACAAAGGCACAGGCGAAGCTAGGCGGCTTGAAAGATCTCGGAGCGATTTCGGAATGCAGATAGAGTTTTTCATTCTGTGATCAACTCGCTTTGAGCAATCAGCAGCGCCTGTGGAATTAACGACAAATTCAACGTATGTGAATGCATAATCTCTCCGTCTAAATTGATACACAATAGCTGTTTGGACGTAAGACTTATTTTTTTGGCTTTGCAAATATGTGTTTTTTTATGTCCCACATGGGTGCCTTTTTTGTATTTTGCTAAAAGCGGAATGGCTTGCAGGCGCCCCATTTTATCTACGGTCAAAACATCCATCCACCCATCCTGCGGATCGGCAGAGGGCACAGGGCGAAATCCCCCGCCGTAATATTGCCCGTTGCAAAAGGCGGTCAATAGATTGCTCTGTTTTTGTTTTGGCCCATCGTCTATGGAAAGTTCGCATTTGCAAATGCGCCGGCGGATCAACGCCCACAACGCGCCCAGAAAATACGATACGGAGCCGGCCACATTATGCATCTTTGAAGCGTTGTAAGCGGCTTCGGAATCCAGTCCTACGGAGCAAATGTTGATATAAATGCCGCTGTCAGTATCAAATACGTCAATGGGCATGCCCTTCCCATACACGGCAATATCCAACACCTTTGACAATTCGCCGGACAAATGAAACGTGCGGGCAAAGTCGTTGCCCGTACCCGCGGGCACTATGCCCAATACGCTGTTGCTTCGACAAAGTCCTTCGGCCACTTCACGGGCTGTTCCGTCGCCACCGACGGCCAACACACGGTCACATCCCTCTGCCAATGCTTGCTTGGCACAACGCACGCCATCCCCTTGCGATTCTGTCATGTGAACGGTGTACGGAAGCGCATGCTTGGTAAGATAAGCCTGAATTTCCGGTAAAACTTGTTTTGCGCGGCCCTTCCCCGCGATGGGATTGACGATCACTGAAATCAAACGATATTTCTCTATCTTTCTGTTTTTTTGCTATTTTATCATACTTATATAAATTGCAAAAGACTGTGGCGCGTCCCTGTATCTAAGAAAACTTCTTTTTACGTTCTTTGGGATTTATGGTACAATATCTTGTATTCTTATATATTATGGGAGGGATGTGCATGTTTCCGCCACAGCCTCGCAAAGGGAAAAAACGCAGAAAACCAACTGCACGCAATAGTCAATTAAACCGCAGACGCAATTCCAAACTGGGCCTTATCGGCTTGATTTTGGCAATTTCCGTGGTGCTAGGCCTGGGCGTTTGGTGGATCATTGCCGCCACATCCGATGCGATTAACCCCAAGGAACTGCGTTTCACGGCCGATATGTCGTATCATGCCACAACGGATTCCATTTATTATGTAAGCGAGCAGAAGCTAAACTGCATCGATTATGCCAACAACGAAAAATGGAGCGTAGAGCTGCCGTTTGCCCAGGCAAAGACAAAGGCCTCTTCCGCCTTGGCTTCCGTTTATAATGATAATATCGTCGTTGTATATACAAACACCGGCGACCCGCTGTTTACAAAAGAGTTTTACGGAAAGATCAAAGGTGTTCAGTGCGGCGAAAACTATGTGGCCGTTTTGAACGAAGATGCCTCCGGCACCTCCAAAATCGTCATGCTCAATACCAAAGGCGAGGAAGTTACCAAATATGACTTCCCCGGCAAATATATCGTGGACTTTGCCTTTACTTCCAAAGATTCGTTTTATATGTACACCATCGACAGCGGTGCCGTTGTTCCGGTGGCGCGCATTATGAGCTATAATGACGATTTGGCCAACACGGGCAATATTGCCGTAGAGGGCCAGCTTTTGCAAAAGGTGTTGTTTCTAAAGAGCAACCTCTATATGGTGGGCACCAATCATCTGATCAAGATGGACTACATCGGCGCGAAGGAATCGGAAAAGCTGATTTACGGCTGGGAGTATACCGATTCCTATACGGATAAAAATGAAAACGTGCGCATTCTGTATATCCCGGGCGGCGAGGACGCCGGGCAAAAGAACATCAGCAATGTGCGGTATGTAGAGTCCGGCGGAAAGGATTTGTTCGTTCAAATGCCCTCTTCCACGATCAAGGCTTCGCTGGGCAAAGATAAATTCTATGCTTTCACGCCAAACCTGATTCGCACCTATAATTCCGAAGGCGCGACCACCGGCAATTACGATGTGCCGATCACGGCTGAAAAATATGAACCCCTGCCCAGCAAACAGCATGCGCTGCTCTTTTCGCAGGGTAAAGTGTATATTATTTCTCTCCCCTAAGGAGGTAGACGAGTGAATTTATTGGATCTTGCGCTCATCGCCGTTATCATTGTTTCGGTTATCTTGGGCGCTTATCGCGGATTTGTTGTTTCGGCTTTGAAGACAGGCAGCTTTTTTGTCTCCTGGATTGTGGCCTATTTGCTGCATCCCCTGCTTTCCTGGGTGTTTAGCGGCCAAGCCACCATCAATGCCCTGATAAACTACACCGAGGGCGCGGCCAAATTAAAAATTGATACGCCGCTGCAAATGATCACCACGCCCGTCAGCCAACTGGATGCGGCCACATTAAACGGCCTTGCCACAGACAGCAGTCTGGTTTCACCATACAGCACGCTGGTAAAATCCAACATGGCTTCGCAAGCGTTGGCCTCCAAAGGGCTTAGCACCGTGGGTGAATATTTCAACTATACCGTAGCGTATGCCACGCTGAATATCCTCACCTTTTTGGCCATCTTTTTCCTGGTGCGCCTGCTTTGCGGCGTGCTGGTGAACGTAACGGACGCTACGCAGCGCTTCCCTGTTTTGCGGCATAACGATGTATTGGCCGGCGCACTGACCGGTCTGCTGCGCGGCGTGTTTGCCTGCTATATCATCATGGCGTTTGCGCCCATTGTGCTGTCTGTTCTCAATGTGCCGCTGGTTACCAACTATGTTCTATCGGCGCCATTGGCAGGGTTCTTTTACAAATCAAACTTTATCCTATTGCTCATGCGAGGAACGGTTTTATAACTATGTTTCACGTGAAACAAGGCGGCCTGTGTGGCCGCCTATTTTATTACAACCTTTTCCTTTTGCTTGCAAAAAGAAAAGCATGCTGGGCAGCCGGCGACCTCGTAGGGTTGTTCGGTTTGCCTTCTTCATCCTTTGCCGCTTGGATAAGGAGTGTCTTTTTTACAGAGATATTGCCGATGCCGGATATTTAGAAGATAGACAAATAAACAAGTTTTGTTTCACGCTGTGCGTCGGTATAGCAAATACTGCGGCTTACAAAAATTGCCCAACAAAAGCACAGAGGCATACAGACAATAAACAGATCGACCCTATAAGATAGAACCCATATATCTTACAATATAAGAGAATTTCTTTTTGGTCGTATTTTATGATTTAGTTCCACTTTGCAAATTAAGGTGAAAAACGATTTTGCGAAGCATGGATGAGCAATAATATGAATTTGCCAGGCCTTTTCATAGATAGGTGTGTCGAAAGAATAAACCAATTTGCAAGACACAGTATAAAGACTGCGCTTTGCGTTGCCGGTGGATGCTTTTTTATAAACGAAAACAACAGGTCGATTGTGCTCTTTATTTGAAATAATAAAAAACAGAGCAAGGCTCTGTTTTGCTGCAAAGTATCTGTTTGTTGTTTTGAGGAAACCCAAAGAACGATAGGGGGATTCTTAAGCCGCTTGTAAGATGGTCGATCCGTTCAATAAAGCCACCTAAGAGCATGCTTTTTCCCTGCCTTTATCGTTGCTGCTTGAGCCATTGCTTTCGCGCTTTACGGTTTCGGTAGCCGGCCGAAAGAAAGCAGTAGATAGAACACAAAAGCAAAACGGCGCTCGGCGAATAGATAAGCAGATCCGGAAAAGCCGGGTCTGGCCAGATAAGCCCGTATTCCATATATTCGTTATAGCCGGCATAGCCCGCCAAAAAGACCGCTGCAAACAGAAAAATAAATCCTATAAACTTACGGCCGCGCGCTTTGCGATACCCTTTTGCCATAAAGACAAATCCTTTCTAAAAAAGCAGCTGAAATTCAGCTGCTTTCCGTTATTCTTCCGTGCCGCCCAGCAAAGCATAAATCCGTTCCAGTTCATATTGAGAAAAATAACTGATGGAGATTTTGCCCTTTTGCGGAGTGCCGCTAAATTCTACTTTAGTGCCCAAGCGCTGTTGCAGCTGTTCCTGTGCGCTGCGCAGATGAAGATCCAGTTCTTTTGTGGCTTTTGGCGCCTTTTCGGCTTCCTTCCAAGCTTTGGCACGCTTTTCCGCTTCACGCACGCTGTACCCCTGCTTGACAATTTCCTGCGCAAAGAGAATCTGTTTTTCTGTGCCCTGAATGGACAACACAGCCCGCGCATGCCCGCTGGACAGCTGGCCATCCCGCACCATCTGCAATACTTCCGCCGGCAAAGACAGAATCCTCAGCGCATTGGCCACGGCCGGGCGGGACTTTCCAACCCTTTCCGAAACTGCCTCCTGCGTTAAGCCGTATTCCTTCATCAGCATGGAAATGGATTCCGCTTCTTCTACGGGGTTTAGGTTTACACGCTGTAAGTTTTCGATCAGAGCAATTTCATGCAGTGCGCGGTCGCTCATGTCCCGTACAATGCAGGGGATTTCCTTTAAACCGGCTTTTCGGCTGGCGCGCCAACGCCGTTCGCCTGCCACCAGGGTATAACGCCCCTGTTTATTTGGCGTAACGAGAATGGGTTGAATCACACCATGCAGCGCAATGCTGTCTGCCAATTCCTGCAATTCCGCCTCGTCAAACTCTTGGCGCGGCTGATATGGATTCGGGTCAATTTGGTGAATCGGCGCCGAAAGAATGGTATCTCCCTCTTGCGGACGCTCGGCAGGCGAAGCCGAAGCCACATTGCCCAGCAACGCTTCCAACCCTTTTCCTAAACGAAGATTGTTTGTATTGCTGCTCATTGTTTCGCCTCGTTTCCGTCGATCACTTCTTGGGCCAGGCTCATATATGCTTTGGCGCCGGAACAGTTGGGATCATAAATCATAATCGGCAGCCCAAAGCTCGGCGCTTCGCCCAGGCGTACATTGCGCGGGATCATCGTTTCATACACTTTGCTCTGAAAATATTTTTTCACTTCCGCTACCACCTGCTGGCTCAGGTTTGTACGCGGATCGTACATTGTCATCACAACGCCTTCCATCGACAGCGACGGGTTTAGCCGCTGACTGATCAGCCCTACCGTATTGATCAATTGGCTCAGCCCTTCCAGCGCAAAAAACTCGCACTGAATCGGCACCAGCACTTTATCTGCCGCCGTTAAAGCGTTTAGCGTTAACAAGCCCAAAGACGGCGGGCAATCGATCAAAATGAAATCATAATCCGACCGAATCTGATCCAGACAGCCCTTTAGAATATGTTCCCGGGCGATCATGGAGGTCATTTCTATTTCGGCCCCCACCAAATTGATGTTGCTGGGCAGCAAATCCAGCCCGTCCACCATGGTGGAAACAATGGCTTCCCGAATGGGCACATTGTTTATCATCACTTCATATACGGAATTGTTCAGCGTTTCTTTTTCTACGCCCAGCCCGCTGGTCGTATTGCCCTGCGGATCAATATCTACGGTTAAAATGCGTTTTCCCAAGCGCGCCAAGCACGCACCGAGGTTTACATTGGTGGTTGTTTTTCCTACGCCGCCCTTTTGGTTGGCCACGGCTATGATCTTACCCAAACCAGCACCCCCTGTTGTTTTCCTTTCCATTATACAGTTCGCAACCGACAATGTAAACAAGCCGCAAAGGCAAATGTTTCACGTGAAACAAAAAGAGCCGAGAAGGTTCTCTCGGCCCTTTTTGCGCACTTTATTGTGCTTTTTGTAAGGGTTGCTTGGGGATTGTGACCATCACTTCAAAGCTCAGCCCTGTGTCGCGCACGGTGTAGTTGGCGGGCAGTCCGCTTTCCGAAACCTGTTTCACAAGCTTTTTAATATCGTTCATCAAAAGCCTGCCGTCGCGTACAAAGCCGCTGATCTTCTTTTTACGAGGCACTTCCTGCTCGTAATACTGTTTGTCCAAAATCTTTTCCACCAAATCCTCCGTCGCTTTTACGGAAAGATTCTCACGGCGGATTTGTTCAATCAGTTTCAACTGCAAGCTAGGGTCTGCAATGCGCAGCAAGGTGCGCGCGTGGCGTTCGGTAAGCCGGTGAATCATGATGGAGGTTTTTACTTCGGGCGCCAGGCGCAAAATGCGCAGCTTGTTTGCCACCGTGCTTTGGTTTTTGCCAATCTTGCGCGCCAAATCCTCCTGGGTCAGGCCATGTTCAAGCAAGAGATTTCGATACGCTTCCGCCTCATCAAAAAAGTGAAGGTTTTCTCGTTGCAGATTTTCGATAAGAGCCATCACAGCGCTGTCCTGTTCGCCGACGCGCTGCACAATGGCTTCAATCTCCAAAAGGCCGGCCCGCTTGCTGGCGCGTAGGCGCCGTTCGCCGGCGATCAATTCATAATGAGTGGGATTTATCTTTCGCACCACGATGGGCTGAATCAACCCATAGCGTTGAATGCTTCGGCTCAATTCTTCTATGCTCTGTTCGGAAAAGGTGCGGCGCGGCTGATAAGGGTTGGGCCGTACCAACTGAATCGGGATTTTTTCTACGCTCCGCAAAACGGGGGCGGCTTGCACACGCGAAAGGTTCATACCAATGCACTCCTTTAAATGGGTTACCTATAACATACAGGAAGCATTTGCAAAAAAATAGCGATTCGAAAAAAGGTGTCAAAAAGAGACAAAATTAGTGGTTTATTGTAAGGCAAACGCGAAATATGACGCTCAAAACAACAGAAAATCAAACATAAACGGACAATAACCATGAGAAAATCCAACAGAAAAGACAAGCCGAAACAGATATTTCCTTGGAAACAAAAAAAGACAGCCGAAAGGCTGTCAAATGAAAACATCAAAGCGGCTGCCGGGAAGGCGTTCCTGCTTTACGGGGATACGCTTTGGGCGTAGATCGTGTTTTTTCCACAAAAATCAAACGGTGTGCCCGCCCGGGAACCTGCGCGTCCTTTATTTGCAGCAATTTACCGCCGAGTTTTTGCAAAGCGGCTTTGGCCTCGATGCATTCCTGCTCGGCCTGTGGGCCCTTAAAAGCAATCATCTGCCCGCCTGTTTTGACAAACGGCAAGCAATATTCGCTTAAAACGCGCAGATTCGCCACCGCGCGCGCCACCACAAACTGATATTTTTCGCGATACGCAGGCTCATGGGCGGCCTGCTCTGCTCTGGCATGCACGCATTGCACATTGGCAAGGCCCAAGGTAGAGACCACCTGCTGCAAAAAGCCGACGCGCTTTTGCAGGGAATCCATCAAAGTAAATTCGACATCGGGACAGAGAATCGCCAACACCATGCCGGGGAAACCGGCCCCCGTGCCCACATCCAAACAACGGCTTTGCTCCGGAAAGGAAAACAGGGGCAATAGAGAGGCACTGTCGCAAAAATGCAGCAAAATCGCATCGTCCTCATCGGTCACGTTTGTCAAATTCATCTGTGCATTGGCCTGCAAAAGCAGCGAAAAATAACGATGCATTTGCGCCGCCTTTTGTTCATCGCAGGGGATGTTCATCCGGGCAAAGGCCTGTAAAAGCTTGGTTTCAAACATGCTGTTTCTCCTGCTTTTCCAACAAAATGGAAAGTACGGCAATATCGGCCGGCGAAACGCCGCTGATACGGGAGGCCTGGCCGAGGTTTTCCGGCTTTTGCGCTTGCAGTTTTTGGCGTGCTTCGGTGCGCAGGCCGGGCATGGAAAGGTAATCCAGCGTATCGGGCAACACATGACTTTCCCACTGGCGCGCGCGCTCAATCTCCCTTTGCTGACGCGCCAAATATCCTTCGTATTTCACTTCAATTTCGGCTTGTTGCTGTGCTTCCGGCAAAAACGCGGCAAATGTTTCATCCAAACGGGCCATCACGGTGCGGTCTACCCCGGGGCGGGTCAGGCATTTGGAAAGCGGCGTGCCGGGAATAAAGGATTCGCCGGTGATTTCGCAAAGCGCTTTTGCCGTTTCTCTGGTTGTGTTGTGTTGGCGCAAATATTCCGTTGCTTTAGCGGATTGCTCTTTTTTGGCCAGCATCTTTTCATAGCGCGCCTTTGTGGCAAGGCCGGCTTCATATCCTTTTTCCGTCAGCCGCAGGTCTGCATTGTCCTGGCGCAGCAGCAACCGATGCTCTGCTCTGGCCGTCATCATGCGGTAGGGTTCCGGTGTGCCTTTGGTAACAAGATCGTCCACCAAAACGCCGATATAACCGTCTGCACGATCCAAATGCAACGGCGCTTCGCCGCGCAGATATAAAGATGCGTTGAGGCCGGCCACAAGACCTTGGGCCGCGGCCTCTTCATAGCCGCTGCTGCCCACCACCTGCCCCGCCAAAAACAGGCCGGGAATCTGTTTGGACATAAGCCCCAACGTAAGCGCGGTGCCGTCTATGCAATCGTATTCAATGGCATAGCCGGGGCGCACAATGCGGGCCTGCTCCAATCCAGGAATGGTGGCCAGGGCTTGTTTTTGCACATCCAGCGGCATGCTGGTGGAAAAGCCCTGCACATATTTCTCGGTGGTATACAACCCTTCCGGCTCTATAAAAAGCTGATGACGCGGTTTATCGGAAAAACGAACCACTTTATCTTCAATGCTGGGGCAATACCGGGCGCCCGTGCCGGTAATAACACCGCCAAACATCGGGCTTCTGTCTAAACTGCCGCGCAAGATTTCGTGTGTTTTTTCATTGGTATAGGTTAAATAGCAAGGCGTTTGCTCAAATCCGTCAAACTTGGAAGCAGGCGTTAAAAAGGAGAAAGGCACAAGGGGCGTATCTCCCTGCTGAATCTGCATTTTGGAAACATCCATGGTCTTTCCGTCTATGCGGGGCGGCGTACCCGTTTTAAAACGGCGCAGCGTCAGCCCGCAATCCTCCGCCAGGCTTTGGCTTAAATGCGTGGCGCGCTGCAAGCCGCTGGGGCCGGAAAGGCTGGTCCAGGCGCCGGTATACAGGCAGCTGTTTAAATACACGCCGGTGGTGATGACCACGGCATCCGCCTCAAATTCTTCGCCATGGGTGGAAACAATGCCGGCCGCTTTTCCGTTGCGCAGCAGCACACGCGCGCCTTCGGCCTGCAATAAATCCAGGTTTGGCTCATGCTCCAGTTCATAACGCATGGCGGAAGAATAGGCCTGCTTATCTACCTGCGCGCGCAGCGAATGTACCGCGGGTCCCTTGCGGGTATTTAGCATGCGGCATTGAATCAGGGTTTTGTCCGTTGTCAGGCCCATTTGTCCGCCCAGCGCGTCCACTTCGCGCACGAGATGCCCTTTGCTGGTGCCGCCGATGGCGGGATTGCACGGCAAATACGCCATATGATCCAAATGAAGGGTTAGACAAAGCGTTTTAATTCCGGTACGCGCAAGCGCCAACGCAGCCTCGCAGCCTGCGTTGCCGGCACCTACCACAATGGCTTGATAGTTTGTTTTCATCGTTTATTTCCCCACACAAAAAGTTGCAAATATTTCGTCGATGACCTGCTCGGATACCGTGGCTCCCGTAATTTCTCCCAAAGCCCGCAAAGCCTCTCTGGCGTCTTCTGCGGCAATGTCGGCCGGAATGCCAGCGCGATACGCCTGTAAAGCGTTGGCCAAGCCGCGCTTGGCGCGCTGCAAACAGGCAGCATGCCGGGCGTTTGTGATTAAGGATTGCTCGCTGTGCTGTGCACCAGCAGCCTGTAACGCTGTCTGCAACACGGCTTTTACGCCTTGCCCGGTGCGGCAGCAGCAGGGCAACACATCCTGCGCCTTCGGCCAAGCGCGGCGAATATCCTCCGGCACGACCTGCTGCGGCAAATCGTGCTTGTTTACGGCCACCACAAACGGATGATCTTCCAGCGCTTGACGCAACAGCGATTCCTCCTGCGGCAAAGGCTGAGAACCATCCAACACCAAAATGGCCACATCGCAACGTTGCAGCATGGAAAGCCCAAGGTCAATGCCTCTGGCTTCCAGGCCCTCGGCCTCGTCGTGTATGCCGGCCGTATCAAACAGGCGTAACACCACGCCGTCTATTTGTATCGCCTCTTCAATGATGTCGCGGGTGGTGCCGGCCTGCTCGGAAACCAGAGCACGCTCAAATCCGGCAGCCGCGTTCAACAGCGAACTTTTGCCCGCATTGGGCCGCCCGATTAAAGCACAGTGCACGCCGTTTTTAATCAATCGGCCGCTTTGGTAGCTGTTTAATAAAGCGCTGATCTTCTGCAAAACCTGTTCTATGCCCTCGTAGCCTTCGGTATTGGCGGCTTCTTCCCAATCATCTTCGGGAAAATCCAGCGCGGCCTCTATTCCGGCCAATGCAAGGGTAAGATCGCGGCACAGCCCGTCCACCTGGGAAAACAGCGTGCCGTGAAGCTGGGAAAGCGATTGCCTGGCCGCCTGAATGCCTTCGGAACCGATTAAATCCATCACGGCCTCGGCCTGCGAAAGATCCATCTTGCCGTTTAAAAAAGCGCGTTTGGTAAATTCTCCCGGCTCGGCAGGGCGAAAATCAGGCAGGGTAGACAGCGCATCAAACAGCTGATCAACAACCGCAAGGCTGCCATGGCATTGAAATTCAACGCTGTTTTCTCCTGTATAGCTGTGCGGGCCGCGGAAAAAAACAGCCATGCCGTCGTCTATTTCCTGCCCGCTGTGCATAAAGCGGCCATATTGCAAAACGCGGGGGGTTAGCTCCTTTGCGCCCATCGGAACAAATAGGGCTTGCAAGGCCTGCTCTGCCTGTGGGCCGCTGATGCGGATGACCGCCACACCGCCTGTCCCCTGCGGGGTGGAAAGCGCATAGATAGTATCCTGCAATCCTGTCAAATCCTCTCTTATGAAAAAAGCCCGGCAGGACGCCGGGCCAAAGGTTATTTCGCGGTAATTACCACATGCCGGAAAGGCTCTTCCCCCTCGCTATGCGTTGAAACATAGGGGTTATCCTGCAAAGAAGCGTGAAGAATCCGCCGTTCGTAAGGATTCATAGGCTCCATGGAAACCGGCTTGCCCGTGCGGCGCACATCCTCTGCCATGCGTTTAGCAAGGCGTTTTAAGGTTTCTTCGCGGCGCCCGCGGTAGTTTTCGGTATCTACGATCACACGTCTGTATTCGCCTTCCTGGCGGTTTGCAATCAAGCTGGTTAAATACTGAAGGGCATTTAACGTTTCGCCGCGACGGCCGATCAAAATGCCCATCGACGGCCCGGAAATCCGCAAATACAAGCTGCTTTCATCGGCAAACGCCTCTACTACGGCATCTTCCATGCCCATGCGGTTTAACACTTCGCGCAAAAACGCTGCTTCTGCGCCACCATCGACCGGCTCGCCCCAATCCTTTTCGGGCGCTTCAGCATGGCTGCGACGGGAGCGGCGGGAACGATCGCGGTCTCTTCTGCCGCTGCGTTCTTTGGCACGGCTTTGCTGGCGTTCCTGTTTTTGCTGCTTTTCCTGCTCCGCTTGTTTTTCCTGTTCCTCCAGCACACGCTCCACTTCTTCCGGCGCGCGCTCGGTGAGGCGGACAACACACTGCTTACTACCAATGCCGAATAAGCGGCGACCACCCTCCTCGATAATTTCAATATCGACCTGATCGATGGAAAGCCCCAATTGGTCTATACCCATGAAAATGGCTTCGTCCACCGATTTTGCGGTCACGTCTATGGATCTCAAGATTCTATCCTCCCATGGACCACACTCTTACGATTGTTTTCCGATTTCTGTTTTTCTTTTTTCATAATGCTGGTCATGATCGGCCCGGTAGCCATTGCAATCAGGTTTGTCATGGTCCAGTACAAAGCAAAGCACATGCCTGCGCTGGCGGACCACCATACGATCAACAGCGGGAAGATCAGTTCCATCATCGTGCCGCCGGGCTGGTTGACAACGCCCTGCTTTTCGCTTTGCTTGCGCTGGAAGCGGGTGGACAGATACATCGACAAACCGGACAGAACCGGGAAGATAAAGTAGCCGTTGGCACGCCCTGCAAAATGCATCAAAACGGGGTTGATCACGGTGGTGTAGTTTGTGGTGATGGCGGCGGTTACGGTGCCGGCCGGTACGGAGGCAAGCGCGTTGCCCACATAGCCGGCAAAGAAAGAGCCGCTGGGCAATTTGGACGCGGTCAAAGCAAATTGGCTAAGCTCCGCATTGTTCAAAAGGGTCTGCGCCTGGGCCAATACATCCGGAGACAACCGCGCTGCAGTTTGCTGCAAAGTAGTGGCAAATTCCTGCGCGCTCGGCATGACCGCAGCCGTGCCGGTATCCGGCCGCCAGATGTTGTGTACCCACAGGGCAGACGGCGGCAGGCTTACCGAGCCGTTTGCCAGCCCCGCTACCAGCTTTACCGTTTCTGTGTTGGACAAAATGGTAATCGCGCCAAACATAGCAAAGATGATAGGCAGCTGCAGCAGCATCGGCAGACAGCCGGCGGAAAGCTTCACGCCTTCGCGTTTGTACAGTTCGTTGGTTTTGGCCTGCGCCATACGCGGATCGTTTTTATAACGGCGTTGTATTTCCTGCACTTTACCGGCCAACGCGCCCTGCTTCATGGTGGTATGGCGCTGTTTGATATCCAGCGGCAAAAGCAGCAAGCGAACAACTACGGTAAAGATGATAACAGCCAATACCCAGCTGCCCGTTAAGCTGTACAGCCAAGTGATGACTGTTACAAAAAATCGAGAGATAAAGTTATCTTGCAACCAACTCAAAGGATTTCCTCCCCAACAGTTTTCGTTCGCATCGGAACGGGATCGTAACCGCCTTTGCAAAAGGGATTACAGCGAAGTATACGCCAGATTGCCAGGCCCAGCCCACGCAAAACGCCCCATGTACGAATCGCTTCGATGGCGTATTCCGAACAAGTGGGCACAAACCGGCAGCTGCCGGGACGCAACGGCGAAATCTGCTTTTGATAAAAGGCAATCAACCAGATCAATGCGCGTTTCATGCGTCTGTCTCCTTCAAACAACCGCCTCGTTTTAAAAGCGCCTCCATCCCCTTGTAAATGGTTTGATAGGAGGCTTGGGCGCTGCGGGCACGGGCCACAAAAACAAGCTGCACTTTCGGCCGCACCCCGGGCGCCAATAGGCGATAACTTTCCCGCATCCAACGTTTCACTTTGCTGCGCATCACGGAATTTCCCACTTTTTTGCCCACAGAAAACCCTACGCGCGCAGGGCCGCGGCACTTGGCCACCAAAAGCACCATCTGTGCATTGGCCACGCTTTGCCCTTTGCGAAATACATATTGAAACTCCGCATTGCGCCGCAAACGCATGGATTTGGGATAAGAATAGCTCTTCATGATGAAAAAAGCCGCTGGCGCGGCTTTTATGCAGTCAGCACCTTGCGGCCTTTGCGACGCCTGCGCGCAACCACTTTAGCACCTGTATGCGATTTCATGCGGGAACGGAAACCGTGCACTTTTTTACGCTGTCTTTTCTTCGGCTGATAAGTTTGTAACATGGTTATTTGACACTCCTTTAAATCGGCGAAAACGCCGCCAGTTTACAAAATGGCGCTGCTGACAAACAGCAATGCTAATATATTATAAAGGAACAAATACGCCCTGTCAATTGAAAAAAGCGCGTAAACAGGCGCTTAGAACGATTTCCAATCCTGCGTGTCTTCGGTGGTTGTGGTGGTATAGCCTGCGCTGCTGCCCAGCATGCCAAAGCTGCATTTTCCCTGGTAATAGCGCTCCACGTTTTTTTCGCCGCATTTGGGGCACGGCGCCGTTTGCCCCACGCGCACCAATTCTTCATAAATATGCTTGCATTTCGGGCAGATAAATTTCAAAACCGGCATGCAAATCCCTCCTTTAATATGACAATTATTGTAGCGGTTTTTGGCTCTCTCGGCAAGGGGAAACGAGGAAAGCATTGTCAAAACCGGCAACTCCGTTTATAATATTGAAGCATCATTGGCTAATTTTCGGCGTTTGGCGATGATGGGATAACCAGAAGAGATGCCAAAAACGGGAGGAATCGGATTGGAGCCTACATTAATCATAAAAGGCGGCACCCCGCTGAAAGGGACGGTTTCGGTCGGCGGCGCAAAGAATGCCGCGGTGGCCATCCTGCCGGCCGCGCTTTTAAGCGATGAAACATGTGTGGTGGAAAACCTGCCGGATATTCTGGATGTAAAGGTGCTTTCGCACATTTTAGAGCGCATGGGCGCCGAAGCAAAATTTGGAAACAACAGCATGACGATAGACCCCAAAGGGGTAAAAAGCCAGCCGGTGCCGTATGAACTGACAAAACACATGCGGGCGTCCTACTATCTTTTGGGGGCGATGCTGGGCCGGTTTGGCCAAGCGTCCATTGCCATGCCGGGTGGCTGCGTCATCGGCACGCGCCCGATCGATCAGCATTTAAAGGGCATGGAAGCGCTGGGTGCGGAAATAAAGCTGGAGCACGGTTCTATTGTGGCCAAGGCGCCCAACGGTCTGCACGGTGCTGAAATTTATATGGATGTGGTGTCCGTAGGCGCCACGGCCAACATCATGATGGCCGCCGTAAAAGCCAGCGGCAAAACCACCATTGTAAACGCGGCCAAAGAACCGCATATTGTGGACCTTGCAAACTTTTTAAATTCCATGGGCGCAAAGATCAAAGGCGCCGGTACGGATGTAATCCGCATTTTGGGCGTAGAACATCTGCATGGGTGCCGCTATACCGTAATTCCGGACCAAATTGAAACCGGCACGCTCATGGTGGCCGCCGCAGCAACACGGGGCGATGTTTTGATACAAAACGTAATTCCCATGCATATGGATTCCATCTCCGCAAAGCTGCTGGAAATGGGGGTTCGCGTGGAAGAGGGAGAGGACAGCATTCGTGTTTCCATGCAAAACCGTCCGCGGCATTGCGCGGTGCGTACGCATCCGTATCCTGGCTTCCCTACCGATTTGCAGCAGCCCTTGTCCGCCCTATTGTGTGTGGCGCAGGGAACCAGCACGGTGGAAGAAAACATTTTTGAAGACCGGTTTAAACATTTGAGCCAATTGCAGCGCATGGGTGCAGAAATCGGCGTTTCCGGCCGCACCGCGATTTTCCAGGGCGTGGAAGAGCTCAGCGGCGCGGATGTGGTGGCCAGCGATTTGCGGGCTGGGGCATGCCTTGTCATCGCAGGGCTGATGGCCAACGGCGAAACGCGGATCACCGGGCTAAAGCATATCGACCGCGGGTATGATCATCTGGAAGAAAAGCTGCGCAGCCTGGGCGCGGAAATTCACAGAATCGGCGAATAAAAACACAAGGCAAACAGGAGGGCGAAGGCCTTCCTTTTTTGTTTTCCTTTGGCGGAAAAAATGATACAATAAATTCTTGGGAAAAAGGAGGCAAGCATGAAACTGGCAATCCAACCGCTGTTTTCCGGCTCTTCCGGAAACAGTATAATGATAGAAAGCGCGCATACGACCCTGCTCGTGGATGCGGGCATGTCGGCAGCGGCGATCACAAAAGCGCTGAAGGTGCATGGAAAATCGCCGGAGGAGATAGACGGTATTTTGCTGACCCATGAACACACCGATCATATCAGCGGGGTAAATCAACTGTGCAAGCGTTACGGCCTGGCGTTGTATGCCAATGCAAACACCTATCAGGGGATGGAAGCCAAAATGCAGGATGTGCCCATCGGCCAGGCCCGCGTGTTTACCACCGGCGAGGATTTTTATGTGCAGGATATCGCCATTCATGCCTTCCCTATCCCGCATGACGCCGCAGAACCCGTGGGCTATGCGCTGTATGCCGCCGGGGCAAAAGTGTGCGTGGCAACGGACATGGGACATATGCCCAAACGCATTTTACAGGAACTGGAAGGCGCCAATGCGCTGGTTTTGGAAAGCAACCACGATTTGGAGCTTTTGAAAAACGGCAAATACCCGCAGTTTTTAAAACGGCGCATTCTTTCCAACAAAGGCCATTTATCCAACGGTATGGCAGCGCAGGCCGCCGTGGCGTTGGCGCAGACCGGCACACGGCAAATCATTTTGGGTCATCTTTCTTCGGAAAATAACCGGGAGCCCATTGCAGAACGCACCGTTTGCGAACAGCTGCGGGCCCAAGGGGCCGTAGTGGGCAGCGATGTATGCGTGCATGTGGCGCATAAAGCGGAGGGCTCTGCCCGCATTGTGGTGGAATAGAGGGAAACCATGCAGATACGAATTTTATGCGTAGGAAAGCTGAAGGAAAAATCGCTGAAAGCGCTTTGCGAAGAATATCAAAAGCGATTGGGACGGTATACCTCGTTGGAAATTGTGGAAGTGCCGGATGAGCCGGCGCCGGAATCTTTAAGCGCGGCCATGCAGGAAAAGGTAAAACAGGCCGAAGGTGCCCGGCTTTTACAGAAAAGCCGGCCGGGATATAAAATCGCGCTGTGTTTGGAGGGCAAACAATGGGACTCCCCCGGTCTGGCGGAAAAAATACGCCAATTGGAAAACAGAGGCACGGGCTGTGTGCAGTTTTATATCGGCGGTTCGCTGGGGCTGAGCGATGAGGTGATCCGCGCCTGCGATGAAGGGCTGAGCCTATCCAAATTAACTTTTCCGCATAACCTGGCGCGGCTGCTTTTGCTGGAACAGATTTACCGCAGCTATAAGATCAACCGGGGCGAAACCTATCATAAATAAGCCGCTAGAGCGTATGTCCAAAGCTGTGTTTGCATATCTTGCCTTAAAGGGGGCGGGAAAAATGCTGAACGCACTTTGGATTTTTTTGTTGATGGGCGGCTTAATATACGGCGCCGCCACCGGACAGCCGCAGCTGGCAACGCAGGCCGCAATGCAAGGAGCCACAGAAGCGGTATCGCTTGTGCTGTCTTTGCTGGGCATTACAATGTTTTATATGGGGCTGATGGAAATTGCCACGCAAAGCGGCCTGGCCCAAAAGATTTCCAAGGTTGTAGCCGTAATCATAAAACCGGTCTTTCTCCGTTTGAAAAAAGAAGAACCGGCTATGCAGGCCATCTGTATGAATCTTTCCGCCAATGCTCTGGGCCTGGGCAATGCCGCAACGCCGCTGGGGCTGACGGCCATGGAAGAGCTGCAAAAGAAAAACAAAGATAAACAAACGGCCACACAAGAGATGATCGGCCTCATCGTGCTCAATGCTTCCAGTGTGCAACTGATCCCCACATCCATCATCGCACTGCGGGCGGCGGCAGGCAGCGCCAACCCGGCCGGAATTACCGGCGTTATGCTGCTGTCTACGCTGTGTACCACGCTTACGGGCGCGGTTTTGTGCAGGGTGATGGCAAAAAAATGATGGAACTGTTTTCAAACTATGCCGTGTGGGTGTTCATGCTCGGCATCATCGCCTATGGCATGATCAAAAAGGTGGATTGCGTCAACGCCTGCATCCAGGGAGCGGAAAAAGGCTTTGCCGCATATTTGCGCGTGCTCCCTACCATGCTTTGCATGCTCAGCGCCATTGCCGTGGCCAGGCAAAGCGGGCTGTTGGGCGCCATTACAAAGCTGCTGGTGCCGGCCGCCGGGTGGATTCATTTGCCGGCAGAGGTGTTGCCGCTTGTGATCCTGCGTCCTTTTTCCGGCGGCGGGGCGATGGCGCTTTTGGCAGAACTGCTGATGGCCTATGGGGCGGACAGCGCTATCGGCCGGGCTGCGTGCATCATCATGGGCTCCAGCGAAACGTTGTTTTATTGTGCCACTTTATATTTTGGGTCCGTAGGCGTCACAAAATGGCGGTATACCATCCCGGTTTCGCTGTGCTGCAGCCTGGTTGGGGTGCTCACCGCGGCATTATTTGCATAATTGTCCTGTATGAATTGCGTTTTCTTATGGTATAATCAACAATAGAACTAATTTGCAGTTTTCTTGCTTAGCAAGCTAGGGGTAGAGGAACATGAAAATAGAAGTTTATGCATCGCAAACACATGTAACAGAAAAAGACCTGCGAGGGAAAAACTGCGTGGTCATCGATACGCTTCGCGCTACCAGCACCATCATCACGGCGTTGGCCAACGGCTGTGAACAGGTGATCCCGGTAGAAGAAGTCGGACAGGCTACGCAGCTTCGCATTTCCGTGGGCGAATCGGTTTCGGTTTTGGGCGGCGAACGCGGCGGACAAAAGATCCCGGGGTTTGATCTTGGCAATTCTCCGCTGGAATACGGGCCGGAACACATTTACGGGAAAACGTTGATTTTAACCACCACAAACGGCACGCTGGCAATCCGCAAAGCGGAAGCTGCCATGTGCACCTATATCGGCGCCATGATCAACGCCACCTCCATTGCCAGGGCACTTTTGAAAACCGAGACGGACGCCGTGCTTTTATGCGCCGGCACCGAGGGCAAATTTGCCGTGGAGGATGCGCTGTCTGCCGGGTATATCATTCATTGCCTGCGCCAGGAAAGCCAGGGCGCGCCGATTTTGGCCGAGGATTTGGCCTATGCATGTGAAGTGTTATACGAAAACAGCCGGGAGGATTTGATGCATGCGGCCCAGTACGGCAAAGGCTATCAAAACCTACAAGCGCTGGGCATGGGGCAGGATGTAACCTATTGCCTGCAGCAGGATACCGTGCCCGCCCTGCCGCTGGTGCAGGATAATCGTATCATTTTAGCCAGACAGTAAACAGACGGACAGAAAACAGGAGGCATTGCAAACGATGAGCGAGAAAAAGACATTTTATATTACGACGCCGATTTATTATCCATCGGATAATCTGCATATCGGCCATAGCTATTGCACCGTGGCCGCCGACGCGATGGCGCGCTATAAACGGCTGACGGGCTATGATGTCATGTTTTTAACGGGCACGGATGAACACGGCCAGAAAATTCAGCGCAAAGCCCAGGAAGCGGGCAAAGCGCCGCAGGAATTTGTGGACGGCATTGTAGAAAACATTCAAAAGCTCTGGGAATTGATGGATATTCAATATGATGATTTTATTCGTACCACCCAGGACAGGCACCAGGTCGTGGTACAGAAAATTTTCCAAAAACTGTACGATCAGGGCGATATTTATAAAAGCGAATATGAAGGCTGGTATTGTTCGCCGTGCGAATCCCACTGGCTGGAGCGCCAGCTGGTAGACGGCAAATGCCCGGATTGCGGCCGGCCGGTAGAAAAGATCAAAGAAGAGAGCTACTTTTTCAAACTCAGTAAATATGCGGATTGGCTGATTGATTATATCAACACCCATCCCGATTTTATTCAACCGGTGTCCCGGCGCAACGAGATGCTCAATAACTTCCTCCTGCCCGGCCTGGAAGATCTTTCCGTTTCCCGGACAAGCTTTGACTGGGGCATTCCCGTGCCATTTGATCCCAAGCATGTGATCTATGTATGGCCGGATGCGCTGTCCAACTACATTTCCGCCCTGGGCTATTTATCCGAAGACGACAGCAAATTCAAAAAATATTGGCCGGCGGATGTGCATCTGGTCGGCAAGGAAATCATTCGCTTCCATACCATCATTTGGCCGATCATGCTAAAGGCGCTGGGCTTGCCACTGCCGAAAAAGGTATACGGCCACGGCTGGCTGGTGCTTGACGGCGGAAAGATGAGCAAATCCAAAGGCAACGTGGTGGATCCTGTGGTGCTGTGCGATAAATACGGCGTGGATGCGGTGCGTTATTTCCTGCTTCGTGATTTTCCCTTCGGCACGGACGGCACATATTCGGAAGATTTGCTGATCAACCGCATCAACGCGGATTTGGCCAATGACCTTGGCAATTTGCTGAGCCGCACGGTTTCCATGATCGGAAAATATTTTGACGGCGTCGTGCCGGCGCCGGGAGAAAAACAGGAGGTAGACGATACCATCCTCTCGCTTGCCAAAGCCCTGCCGGAAAAAATGGAAGCGCACATGGAAAACCTGGCGTACAGCGAGGCGCTGTCCGCCGTGTTTGAATTGATCGGCGCCTGCAACAAATATATTGATTTGACCATGCCGTGGAAATTGATTAAAAACGAAGAGGATCATCCGCGGTTGGCCACGGTAATGTACAACCTGGCGGAATGCCTGCGCATCAGCGCCATTGCCCTGTCGCCGTTTATGACGCGGGTGGCGCCGAAGATGTTTGCGCAACTGGGCGTAGAGGATGAAAGCTTGATGATCTGGGATTCCATTTTGACCTATGGCGGCTTGAAACCGGGCACCAAGGTGCATAAGGGCGAGGCGCTGTTCCCGCGGATTGTGGAGGAAAAGGAAAAACCGGCCAAGGCGGAAAAACAGCAGAAAAAAGAGCAGCCCGCCCCGCAGCCCGCTGCCGAAGAGAAAGCCAAAACCATTACCTATGATCAATTTATGGAGATGGAATTGCGTACGGCCAAGGTGCTTAGCTGCGAACCTGTAAAAGGTGCGGATAAATTGCTGCTGTTTAAGCTGGACGACGGCACGGAAAAAGAGCGCACCATCGTTTCCGGCATTCGCAAATGGTATGGAGACGGCCAGGCATTGGTGGGCAAAACGGTGATCATCGTGGCAAACTTAAAGCCGGCCAAGATTCGCGGCATTGTAAGCGAAGGCATGATCTTGTCCGCTGCGGACGAGGCAGATGAAAACCTCAGCGTTTCCACCATTCTATCCGATGCAAACCTGCCGGCCGGGGTACGGGTACGGTAAAATGAACGTTTTTGATACACATGCGCATCTGTTGAGCGATGCGTTTGATGAGGATAGAGAACAGGTAATCGCCCGCATACATGCTGCGGGCGTCTGCCTTTGTATGGAGGCAGGCACCACCCTGGAGGACAGTGAAAAAGCCATCGAGCAAGCGCGGACGCATGATTTTCTGTATGCAGCGGCCGGCATTCACCCGCACGAAGCGCAGGATGCCCCGGCAGATGCGATGGACCGGCTGCAAACGCTGCTGCTTTCCGATGAAAAATGCAAGGCCTTAGGGGAAATCGGGCTGGATTATCATTATGATTTTTCGCCCAGAGAGATTCAAAAGCGCCTGTTTGCAGAGCAGCTGGATCTGGCCATTCAGCTGGATAAACCCGTGATCATCCACGATCGCGAAGCGCACGCGGATACGCTGTCTATGCTGACGGATAGAAAAGGCAAAAGCCGCGGCATTTTGCATTGCTATTCAGGCTCGCTGGAGGATGCAAAAAAATATTTGGATATGGGCTTTTATCTGTCCTTTGCGGGGCCGCTGACGTTTAAAAACGCGCATAAGCTGCAAGAGGTGGCCGCCTATGTGCCGATGGATCGGGTGCTGTGCGAAACGGACAGCCCGTATTTAACGCCGGTGCCCAAACGCGGGCAGCGGAACGATCCTTCCAATGTGGTGCTGGTGGTAGAACAGCTGGCCCGCTGCAAACAGATGGATCCGGAGCAGGTGGCTTGCCGGACGGTGGAAAACGGAAAAGCCGTATTTAGCATATAAAGGGATGAAATAAATGGATACTTATGTCTACGAATATGGGAAGGGTCTTTATGTAAATCTGACCAACCGCTGCAACAACAACTGCACGTTTTGTCTGCGCCATACCAACCAAGGCGTAGGCAAGCACCGGCTTTGGCTGGAAGCGGAGCCCACGGCGCAGCAGGTGATAGATTGCATGACGGACCTTACCCCTTATGAAGAAGTGGTGTTCTGCGGCTTTGGGGAGCCTACCCTGGCGTGGGAAACGCTGAAAGAGGTGGCAGCCTTTGTAAAAAGCCAAGGCAAACCGGTGCGCGTGAATACAAACGGCCTGGGAAATTTGGCAAACGGGCGGGATATTACGCCGGAAGCCAAAGGATTGATCGATACGTTTTCCATTTCGCTAAACGCCGCAACGCCGGAGGCATATCAGCAAGTATGCCATAGCCAATATGGCCTGGAGGCGCTGCCTGCTTTGCTGGATTTTGCAAAGAAAGCGGCGCTGTATGTGCCGCATGTGGTGTTTACCGTGGTGGATACCATCGGCGAAGCAGAGATTGAAAAGGCCCGGGCGCTGGCGCAGTCCTGCGGCGCAAATTTGCGCGTGCGCGAATATGAAGAAAACTGGGAAGGATAAAAGCGCAAAGAGCGAAACCTAAAATAAAATTAAAAAAACGGCCATACAGGAGCAAAACGCTTGCATGGCCGTTTTTGTTTTTCTTTTATGTCTAGCCGCTTAAGAATTTGACAAAACCTTTTGCGATAACAGATTCTGCAAAAAGTCCGTCCGTGCAGGATCCGGCAGGCCGGCATAGGCACAGGCGGCATCCAGATGCATCCACGCATCCTTTGCTTTGTCATAGGGCTGCCAGGCCGGTTCCCCGGGCGCTGCGGGCTGCCCGTCTTTGGCAAAGGAAAGCCAGTAGGACATCATGACGCGGCTGAGATGATGATCTTCCTCGGTAAAGGGCCGCGCAATCACGGATAGATTGCCAAAATGATAAGGAATTTCGCTGGCGTGATACGCGCCGTAAAAATCGCTGTCTATCCCGGGCAGTTTGCGGGAAAACAGATAGGTATATACCGGCGAAGCATTGCAGCGGCATAACGTCTGTGCGTAAAACCGCATATTGGCCAGCGTGTTATCCGAACGGAACCGGGCCAGCGCCGCCGCAGGATCTTTTTCCATATCCTTTTGATACATCGCATAAAGCGCTTGCAAATCGTGTGGATATTTGCGCTGAAAAGTGGCGTCTATTTTGGCTTTTGTTACGCTGCGGCGGTCGCCGATCAACACGGTCGCTTCATTGGCCGTGCATCCCAAAAGGAGGGGAACGTCATGAACATGGCCGTTCAAAAAGGCCTGTTCCAGCGGCTCGGGCAGCACATCGCCATCCACATAAGGAGAAAACTCCGCGGCGGCATAATCGCTCTTTTTCCCCAACAGCGCTTCTGCCGGGGCGGCATAGGCCTGTTCCAGCGTTTCAATCCCGATTGTATGTAGGTAAGAAAGAGTGTGTTGCTCCATCTCGGCCCGGTCATGGGCCCATTCATCATGGTTGAAAGGAGAAAAGCTCTGGCTGATCGCGCGATGGAATAATCCCTTTGCCAGCGGGCACACCAGCAGCGTGTTTACAGCCGCCGACCCGGCCGATTCTCCCTGAATGGTTACGTTTTGCGGATCGTTGCCAAAGGCAGCAATGTTTTCACGAACCCAGCAAAGCGCCATCAAAAGATCGCGCAGGCCGGCGTTGATGGCGTACTTTGGAAAATCCGGGTGGGCAAAAAAGCCAAACACGCCGACCCGGTAATTTGCGCTGACCACCACGGCGCCCTGCCGCGCCAAAGCTTCCCCGCTGTATAAAGCCATGGCCGCGTTGCCCATGGTATAGGCGCCGCCATAGATCCAGAAAATAACGGGAAGCTTTTGTCCGCTGCTGTTTTCCGGCGCCCAGATGTTCAGCGTTAAGCAGTTTTCGCTAAAATGCTGCGGGGGCTCCAGGGTACGGTCCTGTGCATAGGGCGGAATAGTGGTAAAATCCGAATCGGGATATTGCATGGGCCCGTCGCCGTATTGCGTAGCAGGATAATCCCCTTGCCAATCTTCGCAGGGTTGCGGCGGCAAAAAGCGCAGATCGCCCAGCGGCGGTTTGGCGTAAGGCACGCCTAAAAACGCCTGTACGCCCGGCTTTGCAAGGCCTAAAAGCCAGCCGTTTTTCACATGAACACGCGGTGCCTCCATTTTGTTTCCTCCTTAGTTGCGTTCGTTAATCGGTTAAATAAGGGTTTAAGCGGCGTTCGCGGGAAAGCGTGGTCAGCCCCTCATGGCCGGGCAGCACGGTATAGTCCCCTTCCAAATTGGCCAGACGCTGCAAAGATTCCATCATCCGCGCCGCGTTGCCGGTGGGAAAATCCACCCGCCCGCAGCTGCAGGCAAACAGCGTATCGCCGGAAATCAATAAATTTTCTACCAGATAGCAAACGCTGCCCTTTGTATGGCCGGGCGTATGCAGCACGGTAAACTGCATGGTGCCGACGGTAAAGCTATCGCCGTCGTCAAAGAGCCGGTCTGCGGAAAAGGAAAGCGGCCGGCCGAAAAAGGAGGACAGATTTTGCGAAGGATCCTCCAATAAAGGCGCATCCTCTTTGCCGATGCCTACCGGGCAAGCAAAGGCGCTGCGAAAGGTTTGCGTTGCGCCCATATGATCAAAGTGCGCATGGGTCAGCAAAATCATGCCCACATGCAGCCCTTCGCTTTGGATAAAATCCAAAATGGGTTGGCCGTTGCCGTCTCCGTCGATAATCACACAGTTTTTTTCTTCGTCATAGACAACATAGCAGTTTGTGCCAAGCTGCCCTGTGATAAATTGCTTATACGATACCATAGAAAAATGCTCCTTTATCAGATATGCCAAACCGGCGGCAGATCAAAAAACAATGAATCCTCTACGAAAAATAAAGGGAAAAACAAGTCCAGTATAGCATAGTTCAAACATCCAAACAAAAAAGCTCCCGAATAGGGAGCTTTTGCTGTTAGATTCAATCGATCCAATCCTCTTCATTTTCAAAACATGCATAAACGGCGCGCAGCGCAACTTCAAAATCGTCTGATTCCACACCGGCAATGATGTTGATTTCGCTGCTGCCCTGATCGATCATGCGAACATTTACCCCCGCTTCGGAAAGCGCGGTAAACAGCGTTGCGGCAATGCCCACGCGGCGTACCATGCCGTGCCCCACCGTGGCAATCAGCGCCAGGTTGTTGACAACTTCAATATGATCCGGCTGGCAATCGCGATGCAAACGGTCCAAAATCTCCGTCATATGCCCTTCCAGCTGCGCATCCGAGATAACAACGGACAGCGTATCAATCCCGGACGGCATATGCTCAAAGGAAATGCCGAGCTGTTCAAAGACGGACAGCACGCGCCGGCCAAAGCCGAGCTCGGAATTCATCTTGTCTTTTTCCATGTGGATGATGGTAAAGCCCTTTTTGCCGGCAATGCCGGTGATGCAGCCGTGGTCGTCATCCGGCTCTGCCACGATCAACGTGCCGGGATGCTCCGGCTCGTTGGTGTTTTTTACGTTGATGGGAATGCCGCCCTTTTGCACAGGGAAAATGCTGTCCTCATGCAAAACGGAAGCGCCCATATAGGAAAGCTCGCGCAGCTCGCGATAGGAAATTTTGGAAATGGTGCGCGGGTTGTGTACAATGCGGGGATCCGTCATCAAAAAGCCGGAAACGTCCGTCCAGTTTTCATAGAGATCCGCCCCCACTGCACGGGCCACGATGGCGCCCGTGATGTCGCTGCCGCCGCGGGAGAAGGTTTTGATGCGCCCGCCCGGCATAACGCCGTAAAACCCCGGAATTACGCCGCGCTCATGTCGGCGAAGCAGCGCAGAAAAACGAAGCTGGGTGCCGCTTTCGTCAAATTCGCCGTTGGCGTCAAACAAAATGCCGCCGGCCGGATCAATAAACGGAATATCCAGAAAATCCGCCAAAATCAGGCCGTTTAGATATTCGCCGCGGCTGGCTGCATAGTCTGCATCGCCGCCCTCCAAAATGGCTTGGCGCACGGTTTGAAGCGGCGTGTGGATGTCAAACTGTGTGCCCAGGCCGTCTACAATGGCTTGATAGCGGGCTTCAATTTGGCTAAACAGAATTTCAAACGTTACCATATCCTGCTCGGTGGCCGCCCTTTGCAGGCCATAGAGAAGATCGGTCACTTTTTCTTGAAATTCCGGCGCTTTGCCCGGCGCGGACGGCACAATATAGCGCCGATCCGGATTTTGGCGCACAATGGCTGCCACTTTTTTCATCTGTCCGGCCGTAGCCAGCGAGCTACCGCCAAATTTTGCCACAATACAACCCATTGGTCATTTGCCTCCCATGTTGTAAAAGTTCCTGATTGCTTTGGTAAAACTGTATTTTTTCCGGATCAAAGCACAATGCTTTTGGCTTCCAGATAACAACGTTTTTCGTCCGCTTCGCCCATGGAGAAAGATTTGCGCGGCAAGGCGCCGTAGCGGGATACCAGCGCAAACAGCTCATGCTTGCCCACAACCTGCAATAATAAGCCGAGCTGGCCGGGCTTTTGCCCCAGGGCCACGGTTTCTTTATCGCCGTGAATATAATCCACCTCAACGCCCGGGCAGGCCGTCATCAGCGCGTGAATACCCTCATCGGCCAGCGCCGCATCCAGCCTGTCTGTCTGCTGGCGGAACACAAACACGCCGGACTGCGCGCCGCAAACAAACGGCATGCAGCGTTTGCCGGGCACGGGTTCGGGCGCAATGTCCGCCTCCATCGCCTCGGCCAGGCGGGCTACAGCGTCTTCCGGCACATGGAACAACACGCGGTGAATGGGCTCAAACAAAAGCGATTCATCGTGAATGTTTACCAGTTCGCACAGCGCAAAGCGGGCCGGGTGCGTTTTCTGTTGTTCCGGGGTCAATGTCTTTTTCACATTTTCCCAATGCGCTTTGGCAGTGGCAAACGAATGGTTGCCGTCGCCCATGGCAAACAACATGGGATCCCCTGCCCCGTCGGCGGATAAAGCATCGTACAAGGCGCTAAACGCCTGCTGAACGCCGCCCATTTCGCTTTCCGGAATGAATTTGCCCTGAATATGCCCCATATGGAACCCGAGCGGCGCGTCATAAACAGTTTTAAAGGCATCCATTTTATCTACCAGCGGCTTTAACACGGTATGGGCCGGATCGTCAAACAGCACCATGATATGCGGCAGCTCCAAACTTGCCTTTTCCCGAATGGCCAGCCGGGGCGGTATGCGGGAAGGAATGGTGCCCTCCGTTACACGGATCAGCGTTTTGGCGTCGGATTCATACGAATAGCGCTCCAAATCCATAGAGATAACAAGCCCGGTGCGGATCCGCCGGCCGTCCGGAAGCGTGCGCCGGGTTAGAATGCAGCCGCCGGGCAGCTGTTGTAAAATCCCTTGATCCAGATAAGACTGCATGGTGCGGTAGGTGCTTTCCACCCGTTTGGGCTGCTCTTCCGTGCCGAGATATACTTCCGGCAGCACCATTTTTAACGTGGAGGGCGCAGCGCCGACGTATTGCTCAACCTGCTGCCAATACGCGGGGTCGCTGGTGTATTGATCGCAGGCAATCACGCACCAGGTATCCAACGCGTCGGTATCTTTAGGGAGATAGATTTGCGGAATTTTCAAGCCCAAAGTTTCAAAACTATGCAGCATTTGTCATCAGTCCCTTTATTTTTCGTTCATATCAATATACCACGCCCGTCATTTGACAGACAAGGAAAAAACTATGATATGAATAAAAAACTATGATATAATGAAAAACAACATAAATTTTTATAGATACGGTTGAAAGACCGTCTTGTGTGTAAGGAGTGTATCTGCGGCATGGACTATCGTGCAAACGAGAAAAAGTGGCAAAAGAAATGGGAAGAGGCAAAATTATTCCAATATGATTCTTCTGCCCCGGGCAAAAAATGGTATGTATTGGAAATGTTTTCCTATCCTTCCGCGGCAAAGCTCCATGTTGGGCACTGGTACAATTATGGGCCGGCGGACACCTATGCCAGATTCAAACGCCAACAGGGCTATAATGTATTTCATCCCATGGGGTTTGATGCTTTCGGCCTTCCGGCAGAAAACTTTGCCATCAAAACCGGTGTGCATCCCAAGGATTCCACGTTTTCCAATATGGCGATCATGGAAGATCAGCTTCGCGCCATCGGCGCTTCGTTTGACTGGACGCATACGGTGAAAACCTGTGTGCCGGAATATTATAAATGGACGCAGTGGCTGTTTTTACAGCTGTATAAAAAAGGATTGGCCTACCGCAAAGAGGCGCCTGTAAACTGGTGTCCCTCCTGCAATACCGTGCTGGCCAACGAACAGGTAAACGAAGGCGCGTGCGAACGCTGCGGCACGCAGGTGACGCGCAGAAACTTAACGCAATGGTTTTTCAAAATTACGGACTATGCCGATGAACTGTTGGAAGGGTTGAAAGACCTGGATTGGCCGGAACGCATCAAAGCGATGCAGACAAACTGGATCGGGCGCTCCGAAGGCGCGGAAATTACGTTTGACATCGTGGGCGGCGGTTCGTTTACCGTGTTTACCACCCGGCCGGATACCCTGTTTGGCAATACCTATTGCGTGATTGCGCCGGAGCATCCGATGGTGGATGAAATTACCACGCCGGAACATAAACAGGCCGTGGAAGCCTATCGCGAAGAGGCCAACAAAGCCACGGATATTGATCGCCTGTCCTCCGTGCGCGAAAAAACCGGGGTATTTACCGGCGCTTATGCCATCAACCCGATCAACGGCCGCCAGGTGCCGATTTGGATTGCGGATTATGTGTTGTATTCCTACGGCACGGGCTGTGTAATGGCGGTGCCTGCGCATGATGAACGCGACTATGTATTTGCCACCAAATACGATTTGCCGATTATAGAAGTAATCAAAGCCAAAGACGAAGAGACCGCGCTGCCGTATACCGGCCCGGGCGTGTTGATCAATTCCGGTTCGTTTGACGGCATGGAAAACGAAAAGGCGAAACGGGCCATTGTGGATGAATTGGCCAAAACGCAGCACGGCGCACTGAAGGTAAACTACCGCATGCGCGACTGGCTGATTTCCCGCCAGCGCTATTGGGGCGCGCCCATTCCGATGATCCACTGCCCGCATTGCGGCACCGTGCCCGTGCCGGAGGATCAATTGCCGGTGCTTTTGCCCTATGATGTAGACTTTACGCCGGACGGCACCAGCCCGCTGTTAAAGCATGAAGGCTTTATGAATACCACCTGCCCTGTCTGCGGCGCGCCGGCCAAACGCGATGCCGATACGATGGATACCTTTGTTTGCTCCTCCTGGTATTATTTACGCTATCCGGATTGCAACAATGCAGAAAAAGCCTTTGATAAAGACATTGTGGATGAGCTGCTGCCGGTGGATGCCTATATCGGCGGCGCAGAGCATGCCTGTATGCACTTATTGTACGCACGTTTTTTCACCAAGGCGTTGCGCGATATGGGGCTGGTAGATTTTGACGAACCGTTCCAGCGCCTGGTAAACCAGGGGCTGATCTTGGGTTCGGACGGAGAAAAGATGAGCAAATCCCGCGGCAACGTGGTTGCGCCGGATGATTATATCGAAGTATACGGTTCGGATGTGTTCCGAATGTATCTGGAATTCGGGTTTAACTACATCGAAGGCGGCGCCTGGAACGATGAAGGCATCAAGGCCATGGCACGCTTTTTGGATCGTGTGGATCGGTTGGTGCAGCGCGTGGCGGAGAAAAAGCAAAGCGCCGGAAAAGACGACAGAGCCTTTGGAGAGGAACCGCTGCGGAGTAAAGACGGCAAAGACGAGCAGGAAATGCGTTTTGTATTGGCCAACACCATTCAAAAGGTGACGGACGATTTGGAACGCATGAACTTTAACACCGCCATTGCCCGTTTGATGGAACTGGTAAACGCCATGTATCGCTATATAGATACGGTGTCGGAAGAAAATGTGCCGCTGCTGGTGTATGCAGCGGAGGTGCTGGATCTGTTGATGGCGCCGTTTGCGCCGCATTTTGCAGAGGAAATGCATGTAAGGCTGGGCGGCAAAACGGATTTTGTGATCCAGGAACCCTGGCCGCAGTTTAACGCCGAGGATATGAAAAAAGACATTGTGGAAGTGGCTGTGCAGGTAAACGGAAAAGTGCGTGCGCGGTTGGAAATTTCGCAGTCTATGCCGAAAGAGGAGATTCAGGCGTTGGCCCTGGCGGATGAAAAGGTGAAGGCCGCCATCGGCGCGCAGGAAGTGAAAAAAGTAATCGTTATTCCCGGCAGGCTGGTAAACATCGTAGCCAAATAAAAAACAAAACATCCGCAGGGGCTGAATCCTGCGGATGTTTTTGCTATCAAGCTGTTTTGTCCCCAAAGCGGAAAAAAACCGTATTGTTGGGGCTTGTGTGTTTTATGGTCAAAATCTGGAATGAAAATGCGGTCGGTGTTATAATCATACCAGCTGTGTTGTAAGCAAGCGGATAACAGGAGGCCTTTCACATGTATGAGATGTATGACTATCACCTGCATTCCACCCATTCCGGCGACGGAAAAGTGCCGGATATTGTGCAGGCCATGGCCGCCATTGAGCGCGGGGTAAAAGAAATTTGCTTTACGGATCATTTTGATGTGGATTTTCCCAATGCCCATAACCTGGATTTTGAAGTGGACATCCCCACATATAGAGAGGACGTACACTTTGTGCAGGAACAATTTGCGGATAAGCTGGCCGTAAAATGGGGCATTGAAGTAGGGATGCAGCAGGACGACCGCATCTTGGCAGAGACAAACCGCCGCCTGGCCGGTTGGGATTTTGACTATATGATCGCCTCCGTACATTGTAACCAACCGAACGATTATCATTACGCTGCCTCCTGGAAAGGCGTTACCAAACAGGACGTTTTGAAAACCTATATCGCTTTGATAAAATACGGCATTACGCGGTTGGATCGTTACAGCTGCATCGGGCATTTGACCTATTATTCCCGCTATACGCCGCAAAAGGATCGGATGATGACCTATCGCGATGCGCCGGATGAAATTGATGATCTGTTTAAATTGTTGATTCAAACGGGCCACGGCATAGAGGTCAACACTTCGGTGTACGATACCTTTGGTTTCTTTTTGCCGGATCTGGATATTGTCCGCCGCTATAAAGAGCTGGGCGGAGAAATTATCACCACCGGGTCGGATTCGCATAATGCCGTGCGCATTGCCGCCAATTTTCAGCCTGCGATGCAGATGCTAAAGGCGGCCGGGTTTGATTATGTCTGCACGTTTGATAAAATGAAGCCGATTTTCCATAAAATAGAAGATTGACGCATGAAAAAAGGTGCTTTAAGCACCCTTTTTTTATTTGGCGGCACGAACGGCCAGCGCGGTTAGCTGCTGTAAAAACTGAGAAGCATCCAAACCGGATACCTTTTGCAAACTGGCGCCCAGCGCAACCAGGGCCTGATCCAGCTCCTGCGCGCGTTGGTTTTGCGGCTTTCGCCCGGCCTTGCTGATGCGCGGTTCGCGGTAGGGGTCGTAGGCCGGTTTGCCGGCTGCGCGCAAATCCGAAATCACCTTTTCCACCAGCGGCCGATTGTTTTTCAATAAGCTTCGATATTTGTTTTGATACCGCAGCATGGCTTTGCGGTCTCCCTGCCCCAGCTGCAAAGTGATGCTGCGCACGCTCAGCCCCTGGGCCTGCAAGGTTAACACGGTTTTAAGCAGCGTATGAATTTCTTCTTCGGAAAAGGGAACAAAGGCGCTGGCTCCCATGGGCGCGAATGCGCCGGCTTCTTTGATTTTTGCATAATAAAAATTGCGGATGCTGTTTGGCTGGCGGCCGGTCAATTTTGCGGTTTTGTCAAACGCTTCCTTGAGCGGATGGCCCAGCGCCCGGGCCTTTTGTGCCTGTTCAAATAAAAGATCCTGTTCTTTTTGTGTCCAGCCTGCTTTGCCGGACGGCTTTGCTGTCATAGCGACGCCCCCTGTTCATTGATGAATTTAGTATGGCCAAAAAATGGAAATTTATGCCGCGGCGATGAGAAAAAGAAAATCAAAACAAATTCTTTTCACTTTTGTGCAATATACCTTATGCATGATCAAAATTGTCTATGTATAAAATTGTTGAATCATAAAGAAAACAATCGCTTTTAAAAATTATGAGGAGAGCTGTGACGGTTTTGTACTATTTTTATCAAACACACACATACAATGGGCAAGAAAAGAAAGGAGTTGGCCGGCTTTGCGATTGCCCATCCTTCATCTTCCGAGACAACCGGTGCCCCAGATTGTTTTTTTAAACGGACAAATGATAGGAGACACCTCCTGCGATCTTGTGCGCCCCGTATCTCCGGACGGGACGATCTATCTCACCACCGTTCCGTTGGAACAGGGCTATTTGCCGCAGGCGATGAAATTGCAATTGCTGCAAGGGCAATTGATCGAAGCGCCGCTGAGCGGCCGGTGCTTTTTAGAGGGAGAAACAATCCATCTTCAATGGCAAACCGAACGCATACCTGCGCCAAAGATCAATAAATACCCGCATACCATCGCCAGAGAAACCCTGCTTCTCTTTGAAAAGATGCATCAGATCACGCTCTTTGAAGAACAGCAGGTGTATCTGGCCATAGAAGAAGCGGAAACGGGCACCCTGCGGCTGATCTATCAGGTGGAGGATTTGCAGCAGGCAAAGATAGAAAAAGTGTCGCTGATCACACAGGAGGATATTTTAATCAACGGCACAGGCGCAAACGGAATGCGGTGCATCCATTGCGCGCCGGAACAAGCGCATTACCGCGTGATGCTGGATGAAAACGCCAATGCCGCGGTAGAAAACGGGCAGTTGGCGATTTCTTGCAATTTGCAGGATGCACTTGGCCACCGCCAGACGGTGTATTATGCCTATCGGGATGCTGCTTGGCAAATACAGAAAAAGACTGTGGAAGAAATAGAGGCGGATCGTTTTCCGCTGATGACGGAAGAACAGACGGCTCGGGTGTTTGCCGAGGCGGTTTTATACCGGCATGAAAAAGAAATGCAAGGTTGTCTGGAACAAAGCTGGGATTTATCCTTGGAACAGGCAACCGAATTTTTAGGGCCGTTTGACTATGTATACGCGGCGGAAAAAGGGAAAGAGGGACAAATACTTTTGCTGCTGGCGGTAAAACTATTTGAAAACGCATATGTATTGCATGATTTCCGCTGCAGCTTTGAGCAGGGGCGCATTTCAAATATCGAAACGGAGTAACCAGGTTGCCTATGGGAAAAGGCTGTGCTACAATACTGTGCAACCAAGGAGGTAACAACGATGTTTTATCCCTATTATTTTGATCGAACGATGATTTTGGTGCTCATCGGCATGGTCGTTGTAGGCTTTGCACAATGGCGGGTGAATCATGCCTATAAGAAAAATCAGCAAATCCAAACGCACAGGGGTGAAACCGGCAGCCAGATCGCGCGGCGTTTGCTGGATCAGGCCGGCCTGCAATCAATCCCCATCGAAGTGGTGGGCGGCAAGATGTCGGATCATTACGATCCCAGAAAACATGTGCTGCGGCTATCTGCGGAGGTGGCCGGCAGAGCGACGGTGGCGTCTGTCGGCATTGCCGCGCACGAGGTGGGCCATGCCATTCAACACGCCAACGGTTATGCGCCGCTGACGGTGCGCGACGCCATTGTGCCGGTGGTCAATGTGGCGTCTCAGCTGGCGATTCCACTGCTGTTTGTAGGCTTTTTGCTGGAAAGGGGTGGCCTAGTTACGGCGGCGCTGATTTTATATGCTTCCGTGGTCGTGTTTCAGCTCATTACCCTGCCGGTGGAATTTAATGCATCCAACCGGGCCAAAGCGCTGATTGCGCAAAGCGGTGGCTATACCGAAGAAGAACAGCGCGGCGTGAGCGCGGTGCTGAGCGCCGCGGCCATGACCTATCTGGCTTCCACGTTTATGGCGTTGTTACAGTTTTTGCGTCTGTTCTTGCTTACCAGAAACAGAGACTGAAAGCTTGGGCGCAAACCATAGCAAGGCAAACAAAAAGAGCGCGTTTTGCGCTCTTTTTATGTAGGCCGAAATCACATAAGAAACAGGGCGAAAAGAACCGTCCAGGCGCCGGTAATGCCGATGGAAAGCCCGCTCATAGCGCCTTGGATTTCTCCCATTTCCAGCGCTTTGGAGGTGCCGACGGCATGGCTGGCCGTGCCGATGCAAATGCCCTGAATCACGGGGTTTTCAATCTTAAGCAGTTTGATAAGATACGGGGCCATGATCGCGCCGGGCACGCCGGTGAGCATGACGATGACAACGGTGATGGCGGCAATGCCGCCCGCCTGTTCGGACAGGGCCACGGCGATAGGGGTGGTAACGGATTTCGGCAAAAGAGAGACGGTCATTTGCTGATCCAATCCAAACAGCTTACACAAAAGCAAGGTGGTCAACAGGCTGGTAACAGCGCCGATGCCGGTGCCCAGCAGAATGGGAATCCAATTCTTTTTCAAAACATTCAGCTGGCGGTAAATGGAAAGCGCCAGCGAGGCGGTGGCGGCGGGCAAAAACATGGAGATGATGGTGCCGCCCTGCTCATAATACGAAAGAGGAATGCCGGAAATCAGCAAAAACCCAACCACACACGCCAGCGCAACCAACAGCGGATGCAAAAGCAGCCAGCCGGTTTTCTTATGCACATATACGCCGAATGCATAGGCGGACAACGAAATAAAAATGCCAAACAGCGGCGTATTGAAAAATTCAATCATGGCTGTCCCTCCGCTTGGCCAATAAAGAAAAATAGGCTTTCAGGCTGAGTGCGGTGACGGAAAAGGTGACAACCGTAGCGAAAATGCCGATGAAGAAAATCTTAAAAAAGTGCGTGCGCAGCAACGGCCAAATGGCCATCACGGCTACAAGGCTGGGCAGGAATAAAATGCCCATATTTTCCAGCAAATAATCCCCGGTAGGCTGCACACGATGCTGCTTGATGACGCCGGTAAGCAGCAGGATAAACAACAGCGCCATGCTGATGATGCTGCCCGGAATGGGAAAAGGCAAATAGGCAGAGACAATATCGCCCACCCAACAGAGGAAAAACAAAAGCGCAATGGATTTTAACACTTTCATGATTTATGCTCTCCGCTTTCAATGGTGTAATCGCTGCTGGAAAGAATGCGCTGCTGTCCGTGTAAGGCCATATAGCAGGCGTTAAACATGGCGATGACCCAGGTCATAACCAGCAGCGTTGCCACGCTTAGAAATTGAACCGCAACGGCAAGGTTGGCAAATTGATACCGGATGCCGAACGCATAGAGAATATACACGGCAATGTACACAACCTGGCTGATCCAAAGCCATTTCCAACGGGACCAGATGATGGGCTCCAGCTGCGGCCCCATCACGGTTTCGCGCGCCAAAAGAGCGGTGGCTTTGCAAAGGGAGCGGATATACAATACATACAACCCCGTGCTGGCAATGCCCATAATCACAAGCAGCCACCACGGATAGGGCGTTTGCGTAAAGACAAACCAAAGCGTGATCCCCAAATCGATCACGGAAAAGCTTAAGCAGGCCCAGCAAAAGTTCCAGGAGGTACGATAGCGCATATCTGTTTTGCAGAGCTGAAACAGGCCGTAGGCCATCAGAATAAATTTGCCAAAAGAGATGATTAAATTGGGAATCCCCTGAAACAAAAACGCGAACAAGCCGGCCAACATGCCATAGTAGACAATCTTCAAGCCGCGCATATCCAACGGCTGACCAAACATTTGATCCATGCAGCTTTCTTCCTTTCGCAATAGCAAGTGATAAGTATTGTAGCATAAATCGAAACGGGCGTACAAAAAAAGGAGAGGATTTCCTCTCCTTTTTGTTGTTTTTTTACATGAACAGCGGAGCAAACACAAGCGCCACAATGCTCATCAGTTTGATGAGGATGTTCATCGCAGGGCCGGACGTATCTTTGAACGGGTCACCCACGGTGTCGCCGATAACGGCGGCTTTGTGCGCTTCGGATCCTTTGCCGCCATGGGCGCCGGATTCGATGTATTTCTTCGCATTGTCCCAAGCGCCGCCGGCGTTGGCCATCTGAATGGCAACCAACACACCGGTCAGCGTGGCGCCTACCAGCAAACCGGCCAGAGAAGCAGGCCCAAGCAAGAAGCCCAGGATGATCGGCGCGGCAATGGCGATGGCGCCGGGCATGATCATTTCGCGCAGCGCAGCGCGGGTGGAGATATCTACACAAGCGCTGTAATCCGGCTTATCGGTGCCCTGCATGATGCCGGGCTTTTCGCGGAACTGACGACGAACTTCTTCGATCATCTTGTTGGCCGCCTTGCTAACGGAATCAATCGTCAGCGCAGCGAACAGGAAGCTCAGCATACCGCCTACAAACAGACCCACGATTACGGTAGGATCAAGGAAGTTTACAATGGTAAGGTTGGTAGCGGAGGCATAGCTGCTAAACAGAGCCAAAGCCGTCAAAGCAGCGGAGCCGATGGAGAAGCCTTTGCCGATGGCGGCGGTGGTGTTGCCCACGGAATCCAAATGGTCGGTAATTTCACGGATTTCATCCGGCAATTCCGCCATTTCGGCAATACCGCCTGCGTTGTCGGCCACCGGGCCGTAAGCGTCAACCGCAATCGTGATACCCACGGTGGAAAGCATGCCCACCGCGGACAGCGCTACGCCGTACAGGCCGGCAAATTCGCTGGAGATATAAACGGCAGCGGCGACGATCAAAATCGGAATCACAGTGGATTTCAAGCCGATGGCATAGCCGGACAGGATGGTCGTGGCCGCGCCGGTTTCGCTCTGTTCGCCGATGCGTTTTACCGGTTTATAGTCTGCAGAGGTGTAATATTCGGTAGCCACGCCGATAACAAGGCCGGATACGATACCGGAGATGATGGCATAGAACAGATTCATATCTACGCTCTGGCAGAGGAAGAAGGCTGCTACGATCATCAGCGCACTGGACAAATAGGTACCCAGGTTCAAGGTGCGCTGCGGATTGTTGCCGCCTACAAACTTCACAAACAAGATACCCACAATGGAGCTGAAGATACCGGCTGCCACCAACATCAGCGTTAAGGAAATGCCGGTGGTTTTAAGCGCCAGATAGCCCAGCATCATAGCGGACAGGATAGCGCCTACATAGCTTTCAAACAAGTCCGCGCCCATGCCGGCCACGTCGCCTACGTTGTCGCCCACGTTGTCTGCGATAACGGCGGGGTTACGCGGGTCGTCTTCCGGAATGCCGGCTTCTACTTTACCAACCAGGTCCGCGCCCACGTCAGCCGCTTTGGTGTAAATACCGCCGCCTACACGGCAGAACAAAGCAATGGAGCTTGCGCCCAGCGAGAAGCCCATGATGATGTCGGCATCCTGGAAGATCATATACAACGCCGTCAAGCCCAAAGCGCCCAGGCCCACAACACACAGGCCCAATACGGCGCCGCCGGAGAAGGCCACGTCCAAAGCCGGTTTCAGGCCTTTGGAAGCATTTTGCGCGGTGCGCACGTTGCTCTTGGTGGCGCTCTTCATGCCGCAGAAACCTGCCGCAATGGAGAAAATCGCGCCGATCAGGAAACAGACGGCCGTCTGCCAGCCAAGCCCTGCGAGGAGAAGCACGCCGAACATCACAACAATGAAGATCGCCAAAATGCTGTACTGCCGACGCAGATACGCCATGGCGCCTTCGCTGATGTAGCCAGCGATTTCTTCCATCCGCGGGTTGGTGACTTTGATGGATGCGTTACGCATGTACAAACCGAGCGCCAAAATCAGCGCCAGTACCGCGCAACCGATTACAATTACGTAATCTGTCAAAACAACTCACCTCACGTAAAATTTTACGGCTATGCCGCAAGAAACATAATAAATCTGGATTTGTATATAATACATAATTTACAAGGATAAATCAAACGTTTTGTCCATATTTTAGCCAAAATTCAGCCTTACAGGCGTTTATCATAATAATAGGTGTCCAAATCCCGGCCGAATTTTGTGGCGTCAAAGGTTTTTATCCCGACATATTCGTATCCGAGCGCGGTAAATGCGGCCTGGGAAGGCTTGTTTTCCGTACAGATAGTGGCGCGGATTTTGGGATAGCCATATGCTTTGGCCATCCCTTCGCCGTGTAAAATCAGCCGGCGGCCATAGCCTTTGCCGGTATATTGAGGCAAAAGATATACCGCGATGGTGCAAAACTTTCTCAAAAGCGAATACGCGGGGGAAAGGTGCACATAGCCGATGACATAAGGCCCCAGCGTGCCGACGGCGGAAAGGTGTCCTTTTCCGGAAAACAGCTGCTGCATATATTCCGCCGTGGGACAATGGCTGTAATAGGTATAAACCGTGTTCAGCGAATAATAGCCGTACAATTCCGATAACGGCTGATAATCCTGCATTTCCACCGGGCGGATGATAAATTCCTGTGCCATCTTGCTATCCCCCTTTCGCTTTATTATATAAAGAATAGGATCTTCCGGAGAAAAACCGTATTATTATACCATGAATGGCAGGGGGATACCAGTTTTCACGCATTGACAGGTTTGCTGGCTGCTGGGTATAATCATGAGTAATGTAAAGGACTGTATTTTCAGTGGGAATAGAGGAGAATTGCAATGAAACAGCTGACAAGTGAACAATTGCGCACCATGTATTTGGATTTTTTTGCAAAAAAGGGACATGCCGTCATCTCCGGTGCCAGCCTGATTCCGGAAAACGACCCGACGGTGTTGTTTACCACGGCGGGGATGCATCCGCTGGTGCCGTATCTTTTGGGAGCCAAACACCCGATGGGCACGCGGCTGACAGACGTGCAAAAATGTGTGCGTACCGGCGATATAGACGAAGTGGGCGACAATTCGCACTGCACATTTTTTGAAATGCTGGGCAACTGGTCGTTGGGCGATTACTTTAAAAAAGAGGCCATTGAATGGTCTTGGGAATTTTTAACCAGCCCGGATTATCTGGGGTTGGATCCGGAACATCTGGCAGTTTCCGTGTTTGCCGGCGATGAAAACGCGCCGCGCGATACGGAATCGTTTGAACATTGGCGCCGGATGGGCTTGCCGGAAGAGAGAATCTTTTTCCTGCCGAAGGAAAACAACTGGTGGGGCCCTGCCGGCATCACCGGCCCGTGCGGCCCGGACACCGAAATGTTTTTGATTACCGATAAAGAGCCGTGCGGCCCGGATTGTTCGCCGGCGTGTGATTGCGGACGGTATCTGGAAATCTGGAACGATGTATTCATGCAATACAACAAGCAGGCAGACGGCAGCTTTGTGCCGCTGGAACAGAAAAACGTGGATACCGGCATGGGGTTGGACCGCACAATCGCCGTATTGCAGGGCGCACCGTGCGTGTATGAATCCGACGTGTTTGCCCCCATCATTGCCAGCATCGAACGCCTTTCCGGCCATACCTATGCCGAAGGCGGCGAAGTGCAGCGTGCCATTCGCATTATTGCAGACCATATCCGCTGCGCTACGTTTATCATGGGCGACGATAAAGGCATGGCCCCCAGCAATGTGGACCAGGGCTATGTATTGCGTCGGCTGATCCGCAGAGCCGTGCGTTTCGGCATGCAGATTCAAATGCCGGAGCATGCGCTGGAAGAAGTGGCCAAAGCAGTCATTGAAAAATATAAAGATGCCTACCCGGAACTGGTGCGCAACCAGAATTTTGTTTTGACGGAACTGAATAAAGAAGAAGCAAAATTTGCCAAGACCTTAAAGCAGGGTACCAAAGAATTTGAAAAGCTGGTGCGCCAGCTGGACGGCAAAACGCAGCAGATCGACGGGGCGCAGGCATTCCACTTGTATGATACGTTTGGCTTCCCCATCGAGCTGACCTGTGAAATGGCAGCCGAGCAAGGACTCACAGTGGATGAAAAAGGCTTTGAACAATGCTTTGCCGAGCACAAGAAAAAATCCCAGGCGGGCTCCACGCAGCGCTTCAAAGGCGGCTTGGCAGATACCACGGAGGCTTCCGCGCAGCTGCATACCGCCACGCATTTGCTTTTAGCTTCCCTGCGCAAATTGCTGGGAGACGATATCTTCCAGCGTGGCAGCAATATCACGGCGGAGCGTTTGCGCTTTGACTTTAACTTCGGCCGGAAAGTGACGCGCGAGGAGCTGGATCAAATCGAAACGATGGTAAACGATGCCATCCGGCGCGATTTGGAAGTGCAGTGCGAAGAGATGACGGTGGACGAAGCAAGAGATGCCGGCGCGCTGGGCATTTTCAACGATAAATACGGCGACAGGGTAAAGGTATACACCATCGGCGATGTCAGCAAAGAGATTTGCGGCGGCCCGCACGCCCACAGAACCGGCGAATTGGGGCGGTTCAAAATCAAAAAGGAAGAGAGCTCTTCTTCCGGGGTGCGCCGGATTAAGGCTGTGTTGATTCACGAATAAGCGGATAAAAAAGCTCGGGGTTATCCCGGGCTTTTTCTTTTGCGCCGCTTGTGAAAACAGAGGAAATTGGATATGCTAGAGAAAAGGAAAGGGGATGGGGCAAACGATGAAAACGCTGAGTGCTTTTGATATTATCGGGCCCAGGATGATGGGCCCCAGCAGTTCACATACGGCAGGGGCCGCGCGGTTGGCAAAAATGGCGGGGCGCATCGGCGGACCGGAAATTATAAAGGTGTGTTTTACTTTGTATGGGTCGTTTGCCAAGACCTATAAAGGCCACGGCACGGATAAAGCGCTGGTGGCCGGCATTTTGGGCATGGAGCCCGAGGACGAGCGGCTGCCGGATTCCCTTGCCCTGGCAAAGGAACAGGGGCTGGAAGTAACCTGGCAGATTTCCGAGGAAACAAAGCCGCATCCCAATACCGTTTTGATTGATACGGTGAACAAAAAAGGCAGAAAAGCCAGCGTTACAGGGCAATCCATTGGCGGTGGAAATTTGGTGATTACCAATATCAACGGCGTGGATGTGGAAATTACAGGGGAATACCCGGCGTTGATTGTGGATCATAAAGACGAGCCGGGCGTGGTGGCCAGCGTAACAAGGGTGCTGGGGGAATGTAGCATCAATATTGCGTTTATGCGCGTGTTTCGAAAGGAACGAAACGGGAAAGCCTACATGGTGATTGAAACGGACGACGTGGTAAACGTTGCGGTGATGAGCAATGTGAAAGCGGCGCACAGGGCCATTGAACAGGTGACCTTACTGTAAAGGAGAGAAAACAATGTTGGAATTGCTGTCCGGCAGCGAACTGATAGAGGCATGCGCTAAGGAAAAACAAACCATCGGGCAGATCATGCTGGCGCGCGAAACGGAATTGCAGGGCAAAAGCAAACAGAGCCTGATGGAGGAAATGCAGCAGCAATTGACGACCATGCGGCTGGCGGTAAAACGCGGGCTGGATCATCCGCAAAAGTCGCTGGGGGGCTTGATCGGCGGAGAGGCGTCACGACTGTATTCCGCGGCGCAAACGCCTTCTTTTTCCGGGAAAAACATGCTGCTGGGGGCGGCCATGGCGATGGCAACGGTGGAAGTGAACGCCTGCATGGGCCGCATCGTAGCAGCACCCACGGCAGGGGCCAGCGGGATTTTGCCCGGTGTGCTGCTGGCGGCGCAGCAAACGCATGGCTATGAGGATAGACAATTGGTAATGGCGCTGTTTTGTGCGGCGGCGGTGGGCGCGCTGATCGCAGCCAACGCCTCCATTTCCGGGGCGCAGGGCGGCTGCCAGGCGGAAACCGGCAGTGCGGCGGCCATGGCGGCGGCAGCGCTTGTGGAATTGGCGGGCGGAACACCGGCGCAGTGCCTGTCCGCTGCGGCGATGGCACTACAAAACGTGATGGGCCTGGTTTGCGATCCGGTGGCGGGGCTGGTGGAAGTGCCCTGTATAAAACGCAACGCAATAGGCGCTGCCAACGCCCAGCTGAGCGCGGATTTAGCGCTTTGCGGCGCAGAATGCGTCATCCCGTTTGATGAAACGGTGCAGGCCGCCAAGGAGGTAGGCGATTCTCTTCCCTTCTCGCTAAAAGAAAGCGCCCAGGGAGGGCTTGCCGCCACAAAAACAGGACAAAAAATCCGATGTCAGATTTTTGGCAAAGAATAACAAGGAAAACAGGGGCAGCATCCTCTGTTTTTTATTTACATAAAATAATTTTATACGGTTGCTAAAGATATATTTAGCACACTTTAAGCATTTGCTAAAACAGCCGGCTTAAAGAACATAGATTGTTTTGGCCGGGATCGGGCAACGGCCAATGGGAAAGGCATATGAAAACCCGCCCCAAACAGCAAAGGGACGGGTTGTTTTGCGGAAGAGTTTTACACCAGCGGCACGGCAGTATCCGGATCCCAGGGATAATAAAGCGCCTTAAAGCCAAGATCCACCAACTGCTCGGCGGCTTCGCCAAAGCAAAGGTTCAGGTTTTTGGAAAAATGGGCATCGCTGGAAAGGCAAATTTTTTCTCCGCCGTAATGGAGAAACCGCTTTAGGAAAAACGGGCCCGGCAAAAACCCGGCGGCGGGCTTGGTCATCCCGGAGGTGTTGACCTCAATCACCTTGCCGCTGCGCGCTGCCGCCAGGGCAATTTCATCCTCCAAGTCTTCAATCTGCTTTTTGGCATATTGCAGCAGATAATAATTTGGCGGAAAGTTGCGGCGATAGATGCCGATGTGGGCGATAACATCAAACTCTGGTACCAACAGACACTGGCGCACTGCCTGATAGTATTGCTCCATAATCCATGGGAAGGCAAAGCCGGTATCCAGGTTCATCCAATATTCACGGGTGATCCACAGCCCGCCGAAACTATGCGCGCTGCCCATTACATAATCGTAATTTTGGGGACGGATTGCCTCCATACAAAGATCGTGCCACTGCGTTTCATAGGTAAGCTCCACACCGCGATACAGCGTATAGCCTTTGGCGCGCCCTTGTTCGATCTTTTGCTTATAGGTCCGATTATCAAAGGGTGCACTTCGCTTGAATTCGGGATATTTTTCAAATTGCGCCTCTATGCCGGGGTGCCAATGCTCGGCAAAGCCGATGGCCTTGGCCTGCCCGCTTTCCAGATAGGCCCAGTATTCCTCCATGGGGCACTGCGAATCATCGGAAAGGGCGGTGTGTACATGTGCATCGATAAAGGAAAACGGATTCATGCCAAGCAGCTCCTTTCGTCCAGAGCGTCTATCAAAGCCTGCATCTGCTCATCGGTGCCGATGGTGATGCGCAAAAACGCCGTGGTACGCGGGCTGTCAAAATGACGAACCAGAATGTTTTTTTGCCGCAGATAGGCAAAACAGGACTTTCCGTCGCCGTCGGCCGGGCTGGCAAAGACAAAGTTGGTTTGGCTTGGCAGCACGGTAAAGCCGCGGTCTGTCAGCGCCCGGCTGAACCAGTCGCGGGTCTTTTGAATCTGCTCGCATTTGGCGATGGTATAGGCGGCGTCTTCTATGGCAGCCTGGGCGCCGGCTTGGGCCAAACGATCCAGCGGATAGCTGTTAAAGCTGTCCTTTACGCAGGTGAGCGCATGGATCAGCGGCGCCTGCCCCAGCGCATAGCCGCAGCGAAGCCCTGCCAGGGCGTGGGACTTGCTGAAGGTGCGCACCACCAAAAGGTTTTCATAGCGGTCGATCAACGAAACGGCACTCTGTGCGCCGAAAGCAACATACGCTTCGTCGATTAACACCAGGCAGTGCGGGTTGGCCTGCAAAATGCGCTCAATTTGCGGTAAGGACAACGCGATGCCGGTGGGGGCATTGGGATTGGGAATTAAAATGCCGCCGGCTCCACCCCGGCAAAACACATCCAAATCCATACAATAGTCTTGCGTAAGCGGCACCTTTTCAACCGGCACATCGAACAGCTGGGCATACACCTGATAAAAGCTGTAAGTGACATCCGCAAAGCGAACCGGCGCGTTTTGCCCGACAAAAAACGCCGGGAAACACAGGGCCAGCACTTCGTCTGAGCCGTTGCCCACAAACACCTGATCCGCACAAAGACCTTCACTTTTGGCAATGGCCGTACGCAGATTAACGCTGGCAGGGTCCGGATAGGCGCGCAGATCGTCCAGAGCATCTTTGATGGCAGACAAAACTTTGGGCGAAGGAGGATAAGGATTTTCATTGGTATTCAGTTTGATAATCTTTTCCCGGCCTTTCGGCTGCTCGCCCGGAATATAGGGAGACAGGCCCGCCGCCAGGGGGCTGATGATGGATTGGGACATAAAACCGTCCTCCTTGAAAAACTTTCTATGCCCTGTATTATATACCACTTCCGCCCGGCGCGCATAGGGGATTCTTTGATAGCAGCGGCAGTGTTGTTTATATAAAAAGCGTTTTTTGCAGAGAAAAAAAGGGCAAAAAACAGGATGAATAAAACGTAAAAACAAAGCGGATTTTCGCAAAAAACAAAAAACCGGCTTGATTTAGGAAAAATGGGCAAACTTCCCGTAGAACTGGGACAAAATCGCTTGACGATTTCTGTCCAAGGTTATTATAATATATAGGATTTTAGTTTATGTTCACACTATTCAAACCTAAGGAGGTCTCCCTATAATGGCAAAGACATTGACCATTGATGGCAATACCGCTGCCGCGCATGTTGCATATGCGTTCAGCGATGTAGCAGCCATCTATCCGATCACGCCGTCTTCTCCGATGGCGGAATCCTGCGATGAATGGGCAGCGGCCGGCCGTAAGAACATCTTCGGCCAGACGATGAACATCGTAGAGATGCAGAGCGAAGCGGGTGCTGCGGGTGCTGTGCACGGCTCTTTGGTAGCCGGTGCTATGACCACCACGTTTACCGCGTCCCAAGGCTTGTTGCTGATGATCCCGAACATGTACAAGATTTCCGGCGAATTGCTGCCCTGCGTATTCCATGTAAGTGCGCGTGCGCTGGCAACGCAGGCTTTGAACATCTTCGGTGATCAGGCCGACGTTATGGCATGTCGTCAAACCGGGTTTGCGATGCTGGCTTCCGCTTCTGTGCAGGAAGTTATGGACTTGGCGCTGGTGGCGCATCTGTCCACGCTGAAAACCCGTGTTCCGTTCTTGCATTTCTTCGATGGGTTCCGTACTTCTCACGAAATCCAAAAAGTAGAAGTGATCGACTACGAAGACATGGCAAAGCTGGCGGATAAAGAAGCGATTCAGGCATTCCGCAACAGAGCGATGAATCCGGAACATCCGCATCAACGCGGTACGGCGCAGAACGCAGATACCTACTTCCAGAACCGTGAAGCGGCCAACCCGTTCTACAATGCGGTACCGGAAGTTGTGCAGGCCTGCATGGATCAGGTAGCGGAACTGACCGGCCGTCAGTATCATCTGTTTGATTATTACGGCGCTCCGGATGCGGAAAACGTGATTGTGATCATGGGTTCCGGCGCGGACGGCGTAGAAGAAACCATGAACTACCTCATCAACGAACGCGGCCAGAAGATCGGCTTGGTAAAAGTTCGCTTGTACCGTCCGTTCGTGGAAGAGAAATTCATCGAAGCGCTGCCGAAGACTGTAAAACGCATCGCTGTGATGGATCGTACCAAGGAACCCGGCAGCGCGGGCGAGCCGCTGTTGCAGGATGTGCAGACTGCGTTGTTTAACGCGAAGATGGATGTGGAATGCTGCGGCGGCCGTTACGGCATGGGCAGCAAAGAATTCACGCCGTCTTTGGTAAACGCCATCTATGAAAACCTGGCGGCAGAGCAGCCGAAAAAACGCTTTACCGTAGGGATCACGGATGATGTGACCGGCCTGTCCTTGGAAGTAAAAGAAAAGATCAACCCGGCGGGCGAAGGCACGTTCCAGGGTATGTTCTTCGGCCTGGGTTCCGACGGTACGGTGGGTGCAAACAAAAACTCCATCAAGATCATCGGCGACCATACCGATATGTATGCACAGGGCTACTTCTTCTATGATTCCAAAAAATCCGGCGGTATCACGGTCAGCCACTTGCGCTTTGGTAAGAAACCGATCCAGTCTCCTTACCTGATCGACACGGCGGACTTTGTGGCTTGCCATAATGCTTCCTACATCACCCGTTATGATATGACCGGTGTATTGCGCGAAGGCGGCACGTTCCTGTTGAACTGCCCGTGGTCCGTAGAAGAACTGGAAACCCGCTTGCCGGCCAAAGTGAAACGCGACCTGGCCAACAAGAACATCAAATTCTACATCATTGACGGTGTGAAAATTGCTTCCGAAGTGGGCATGGGCGGCCGTATCAACACGGTAATGCAGTCCGCATTCTTCAAGATTGCAGATGTTATTCCGTATGCCGATGCTAATGACTACATGAAGAAAGCAGCATACAAGTCTTACAGCAAGAAGGGCGAAAAGATTGTAAACATGAACTATGCGGCCATCGATGCTGGCGGCGACGGCGTAGTGAAAGTGGACATCCCCGAAGCTTGGAAGACCACCGAAACCGGCGCAGACATGGTAGCAAAATCCGGCAACAAATACTTTGATGAAGTGCTGTATCCGATTGCGTACCTCCATGGCGATGAATTGCCGGTATCCACGTTCTCTCCCGATGGCGTTGTGCCGACCGGCACCACCAAATACGAAAAACGTGGCGTAGCAATCAAAGTTCCGGAATGGCAGATTGATAAGTGTATCCAGTGTAACCAATGTTCGTTGGTTTGCCCGCATGCAACGATCCGTCCGGTGCTGGTAAAAGAAGAAGATTTGAAAGACGCTCCGGCAGCTTTCGAAGCGAAAAAAGCCATTGGCAAAGACTTTGCCGGCTATCAGTTCCGTATGCAGGTTTCCCCGCTGGATTGTACCGGTTGCGGCAACTGTGCGGATATCTGCCCGGCCAAGGAAAAAGCTTTGGTTATGAAACCGTTGGATTCTCAGATGGAACAGGCAGAAAACTGGACGTTTGCTCAGAACCTGCCGAAACCGGATGTGAAATTCAACCGCAACAATGTGAAAAACAGCCAGTTCTTGCAGCCGCTGTTTGAGTTCTCCGGTGCTTGCGCAGGTTGTGGTGAAACGCCGTACATCAAGCTGGTTACCCAGTTGTTTGGGGATCGCATGATGATCGCCAACGCAACGGGTTGTTCCTCCATCTATGGCGGTTCTTCCCCGACGTGCCCGTACACCACCAACGAAAAGGGCCATGGCCCGGCTTGGGCAAACTCCCTGTTTGAAGACAACGCAGAGTTTGGTTATGGTATGCGTGTGGCTTCTGCACAGCGTGAAGCGCTGGTTATGCAGAAGGTAGACGAAGTGTTGGAAGCCGGCTGTGCGGATGATCTGAAAGCTGCTTTGGAAAACTGGAAAGCAAACCGCCACGACGGACAGGCTTCCCAGGAAGCGGCAGAAGCCATCAAAGCGTTGTTGCCGGAAGCCATCAAAGCGGACAGCAAGAATGCGGATGCTTTACAGGTAATCAGCGACAATGCCGATCAGCTGGTGAAAAAATCCATCTGGTGCTTCGGCGGCGACGGTTGGGCCTACGATATCGGTTACGGCGGTGTAGACCATGTGTTGGCACAGGGCCACGATATCAACATCCTGGTACTGGATACGGAAGTATATTCCAACACCGGCGGCCAGGCTTCCAAATCCAGCCGTACCGGTGCTGTGGCGAAATTCGCTGCTGCCGGTAAGCGCGTGAAGAAAAAAGACCTCGGCTTGATCAGCATGAGCTATGGCTACATCTATGTGGCGTCTATCGCAATGGGTGCAAACCATGCACAGGCCTTGCAGGCGATTGCGGAAGCAGAAGCGTATCCGGGCCCGTCCCTGATCATCGCGTATGCGCCGTGTATCAACCATGGTATCAACATGGGCAAATCTCAGGCTGAAGAGAAGAAAGCGGTAGAATCCGGCTACTGGCCGTTGTACCGTTACAACCCGATGCTGGCAGAAGAGGGCAAAAACCCGTTCACCCTGGATTCCAAAGCGCCGACCGGCGATTATCGCGAATTCATCATGGGTGAAAACCGTTACCGCAGCCTGGCGCAGCAGCGTCCGGAATTGGCGGAAGAACTCTTCACCAAGCAGGAAGAAGAAGCGAAAGATCGTCTCGACTATTACAAGAAATTGACAGAGATCTAAGTGATATAAAAAAGAGCGCAGCAATGCGCTCTTTTTTTTGTGCAAAAAATAAGCGCAGCGTATGGAAAAACCAGCGTTTTGCAGATGTATATAGAAAAACAAGCGGCAATGAACAGACAAGAGAAGGGGATGAACCAAGAGGAGGGTTGCCGAAATGATAGATATAAAAGCAAAAAAGAAATTTTGATGCGATAGATAGGGTTACTGTGTAACCCCGAGATGGGATTGTGAAAAAGCAAAATCATTTTGAAAAATCAGCTGTTGTGGGAAAACCGTGATTTAAGGAACGCCCGTTTCAAGGCAGTCATAAGGATATAACAAAGGGGAACGTGATACCAATGAGGAGGCGGGTTCAGTGAAAGAAAGAGATACGATAGAAATAGGGAAAAGGATGGCGGAGAATGTTTCAAAGCGGCAGCAGGCATTTGGACGCAGGCTGTATTTGCGTGCTCCGCGAATGCAGGGAAAAGATGTAGCTATGGTTCAAAGCGTGCTAAAAGAAATGGGCTTTGGCCGGCAGACGGATGGATGCTATGGGGAACAGACGCAAAAGGCGGTTTTGGCATTTCAGAAAGCGGCAAAATTAAAAGAAGACGGCGTTGTGGGGCTGGAAACATGGAATAGGCTGATTGGCTGTTGAATCCCTGTTGTATCTGATTAAGCTCTACGGTGTGCTAGAAACCATAAGGCAGGCGGAGCTGTTTTGTTGTTTTGCAAAAGATGGATAGGTGCCCCTAGGAGGGATACTTTTCTTTTGGATAAATTCGATGTATCATAAAACAAATAGCGCAAAGGAGGATACCATGGATACCATCGTGTTTGATTTGGACGGCACATTGCTGGATACATTGGATGATTTAAGGGACAGCGTGAACTATGCGCTGCAAACAGAACAATTTGCCCTGCGGACGCGGGAAGAGATCCGCGCTTTTGTGGGAAACGGCGTGGCCAATTTGGTGCATAGGGCTGTGCCGGAGGGCACACCGGAGGAGGTAGAGCAGCGATGCCTTGCAACCTTTCGTGCGCATTATGCTACGAATATGAACAACAAAACAGCGCCGTATCCCGGCATTTTGCCGCTGCTGCAAGCGTTAAAACAGCGGGGGATAAAAATGGCGGTATGTTCCAATAAATTTGATGCCGCGGTGAAAAAGCTGTGCAAAGAAATGTTTGAAGGGCTGATTCCCGTAGCCATTGGCGAATGCGAAACCGTGCGGAAAAAACCCGCGCCGGACAGCGTTTGGATGGCGCTGGAGCAGCTGAAAAGCAAAAAAGAGGACGCCTATTATATCGGCGATTCCGAAGTGGATGTAGAAACCGCGCACAACGCGGGACTTTGCTGTGTAGGTGTAACCTGGGGCTTTCGGGATAGAGCGGTATTGGAAGAAAAGGGCGCGGAGATTATTATCGACCGCCCGGAAGAGATTTTGGCGTTGTTATAAAAAACAAGCGCGGCGCTCAATAGAAAAGCGATTTTATGCCGAGCAAGATGAGTAAGATTCCGCCTAAAACGGTTGCTTTACCGCTTAGAAAGCGGCCAACCCTGCTGCCGAGAGAAACGGACGATAAGCAGCAGAAAAAGGTGGTGCAGGCAATGAGAAAAGCAGAACGGCAAAGGGAGACTTCCATGGCGCAAAAGCCGATGCCGACGGCCAGCGCATCCAGGCTTGTGGCAACGGCCTGAAGCAAAAGCATAGAAAATGTAAACGAGGGAGCGAGACGCGCTTCCTCTTCTTTTTTGGCAGAAAAGGAATCGAGAATCATTTTGCCGCCGATAAAACAGAGAATGAAAAAAGTAACGGATCCTGCATAAAGCCGGATGAATTGGGCGCAGAAAGTGCCGGCCCAATAGCCGATAAGCGGCATAAGCCCCTGAAAAAAGCCAAAGCAAAGCGGCATGCTCCGTTTAGCGCGGCCGGAAAGCGAGGGATAGGCCAATGCATTGGAAATGCAGACGGCACAGGCATCCATGCTAAGGCCGATGCCAAGGAGAATGGTTTCAATGATGCTCATCCCGAAAACCTCCTAACATTGTTTCTTTACAGTGTAGTAAACAACGGGCAAATCCATGACAAGAGGAAAGGGAATATGTTAGTATAAACACAGAAAACAGGAAACAATCCGCAAACGCGCGCCGGAAAGGCAGGGAAACACGGCATGAACATAGCGTGGTTTTGGGCCAAAGTGCCCGAAAAAATGACGCCGGAGCAAACAGCGGCCTGGCGGGCGTGTCTGCCGGCGTATAAAACGCAAGGCGCCGGGGAGAAAACGCAAGATACCGTATTATTGGCCCATGCGCTGCTGCAATATGCCATAAAAAGGGAAACAGGCCTATGCCCAAAGGCAGAGGACTGGGCGCAAACGAACAAGGGAAAACCGTTTTTATCCCCCTGGCCACAAATAGAAACCAGCCTTTCGCATAGCGGGGCGTTGGCTTTTTGCGCCGTGGCGGATGTGCCGGTTGGCGTGGATGTGCAAAGGGAAAAACAGATTTCCCCGGCCTTGATAGACCGGGTTTGTACGGAGGAAGAAAAGCAATGGCTGTATGCGCAAAATGAAAAGCGGGACGCGTTGTTTGCGCAGCTCTGGGCGAGGAAAGAAAGCTATGTAAAAGCGCAGGGAACAGGCCTGGCGGCGGGGATGAAGAGCGTTTCGGTTTGCGAGAAAAACAAAGGAACCGGTGTATTTACCGATTTTCGGCCGATGCCCTGCTATGCAGCGTGTCTGTATGCGCCACAGCCCGTAGCCCCGCCGGTTTATATAGATTTGTCCAAAGAAATTTTATAAAAACTTGACAAAGGAGAAAAGAAGAAGTACTATAATAATAACGATAATTATTCCTAATAATAAACATATATTAAAGGAGGAAATCCCATGAAAGAATTGAAGGGCAGCAAGACGGAAGCAAATTTGATGGCGGCTTTTGCCGGCGAATCGCAGGCGCGCAACAAATATACCTACTATGCCTCCAAAGCAAAAAAAGACGGCTATGAACAGATTGCGGGTTTGTTTATGGAAACGGCGGAAAACGAAAAAGAGCACGCAAAGATCTGGTTCAAACTTCTGCATGACGGTATGCCGGACACCATTGCCAACTTGAAAGACGCGGCAGCGGGCGAAAACTATGAATGGACGGACATGTATGCCGAATTTGCCAAAACGGCCAAAGAAGAGGGCTTTGATAAGATTGCATATCTGTTTGAAATGGTAGGCAAGATTGAAAAAGAACATGAAGAACGGTATTTGAAATTGCTGGAAAATATTGAAAAGAACACCGTGTTTGTGCGGGATGGCGAGGTCTATTGGAAGTGCCGTAATTGCGGGCATATTCACAAGGGCAGCCAGGCGCCGGAGGTATGTCCGGTATGCGACCATCCGAAATCTTTCTTCGAGATTCCGGCCAAAAATTATTAAAAGAAAAGTAGGCGAAAGCCTGCTTTTTTGATGCAAAAAATCCGTAGAGTTCTCTGTAAAATGCGGGAATGTATAAAAGAAAATATCGCAGACGGAGTGACAAAAAATTTGACAGGAAGAATTTCAGAAAATCGGCAGGACGGTGCATGCCGATAAAGCGCACGGCTATAGATCCAGCATATAGAGAAGGGAATCCCGATCCGGATAAAGATAACGGATGGGAAGCTCCTGCGTGCAAATTCTATGAAACCCGGCCGTTTCGTAAAACCTATGTAAAGCGTGGGCCACAGACGGCGTATCCAGGATGATATGGCGCACGCCTTTGTCTTTGGCAAAAGCAAGCAATTTTTGATAGAGGGAAAGCCCGTTTTTTTGCAAACGATAATGGCAGTCCACAAAAAACTTTTTCATCACAGCGCAATGATTTTCCCGAAACTGTAAACCAAGCGTTCCGATCACTTTTCCATCGGACTTGGCAATCCAAAATTCGCCGCCGTCTTTTTGGTAGTAGGTTTGAATGTCCTTTAAATCCTGCTGTTCGGCCAAAGAAAGATGGATTTTTGCCTCTTCGTTTTAAATTTTGAGGATAAGAGCGATGATTTCTTCATCGTGCATACCGGCATAAGTTTCAATTTCAATCATGAGGATGCTCCGTTTTTCTGTGTTGTTTTTATAAAGCATAATAGAGAAAGGGAAAATGTCTATGGGTATAAAAAGCGCCCGAAGGAAAAATTCTTCGGGCGCTAAAAGAGCCATAAAAGGCAGCTGATCATTGGGTGTTATTCCGTGCGAGTCCAAACGCGCAGCGGCGGCTGCCCTTGCACAAAACGCTCTATTTCATCATAGATCATTTCGCTTTGCCAACGATCCACATCGCAGCTCATGCCGGCCAGATGGGAGGTGATCAGCACGTTATCGCGATCCAACAGCGGATGGTTTTGCGGGGCGGGTTCCTGCCACATAACATCCATGGCCGCGCCTGCGATTTTTTTCTGATCCAGCGCGTCTATCAAGGCCTTTTGATCCACCACAGAGGCCCGTGCCGTATTGATAAACAGCGCGGTGGATTTCATCTGTGCAAACCAGGAGGCATCGAAAATACCCCGCGTTTCTGCGTTTACAGGCAAATGAACAGAGACGATATCCGAAGTGGACAACACTTGAGACAGCTCCGCTTTTTCACAGCCGCAGCTTTCAATGGCCTCCGCCGGGCAATAGGGATCATACACCTGCACATGCATGCCAAAGCCTTGCTTGGCAGTATGCCCCACACGGCGGCCGATGGCGCCAAAGCCGATGAGCCCCAGTGTGCGGCCGTACAATTCAAAGCCGCCGCCATATTCCAACATGGGGCTGCTGCCGTCCGGCATAAACCAGACAACATCCTGCTGCGGATCCAATTCCAATACGTTTTCCTTGGCAGGGCCCAGATACCGGCCGCTTCTCAACGCATGGGAATCTGCGGCGATGCGGCGAATGAGGCCTAAGATTAACCCAAAGGTAAATTCCGATACGGAATTGGCGTTGCGCCCGGGCGTATAGACAAGCGGAATGCTGCATTCATCAACGGCTTTCCAATCCACATTGACCGGCGTGCCCCGGCCGCAGCCAAGCAGGCGCATTCCGCTTTGCTGCCAGGCTTTGATGCATTTGGCAGTTACAACTTCATCGCTGATATAAACAATATCGTGCCCCATGCATTGCTGCAACAGTTCGTCTTCGGTGGGTTTTCGGCCAAGCAAAGCACGGCCCACCGGCGTAATGTCGCAAAGGGTTTCCAATTTTGTGCGATAGGGTTCCACAACGGCGCTGGACAGCGCTACTTTTATCTTTTCCATGGCCTTACCCGATTTTCATCCCTTTCATCATTTCGTCCGTCACAAAGATCGGATCGCCCATGCTCTTTGCCAAAAAATACAGCTGTGCCATGGCTTCCATTTCTTCTGCCAGGAACATGGCCTGTTCAATGGTGGCGCCAACGGCCAACAGGCCGTGATTTTGCAGCAAAGCCGCCTTGTAGCCTTTCATGCCTTCAAAAGCAATATCGGCCAGTTCCTGAGTGCCGGGAGGCGCAAAGCCCACGCAGGGCAGCTCATAAGCGCCGCAAAGCCCCAGCATGAAATTCACCGCCGGCATTGGTTTGCCAAAGGCAGAGGCCGCACAGGCATAAGGGGAGTGTGTATGAACCACGGCGTTCACATCTTCACGCCCGGCATAATAGCTGCGGTGCATAACATGCTCAATGGAAGGACGACGGGTCCCCTCCACGATGTTTCCCTCCAGGTCGATAATGACCACATCTTCGGGCCGGATCTCATGATAATCCATAGACGATGGGCTCATGGCGTACAGGCCTTCTTTGCGGTTGAAAACGCTGATATTGCCCGACGTGCCGGTTGTCAGCCCTTTTTCCAACATCTTAAGGCCATACGCTTGCACCAGTTCCCGTTCTTGTTGTAAAAGCATAGTGCCGCCTCCTTAAAAGGATATATTTTAGGCGCGTATCTGCGCCATTAGTTCAACGCCGTTGGGCATGCACAATACCGTGCTTTGTTTGCCGACAATGGCTTCCGCCATCTCCATGGCCCGGGAAAAGTCTTGCGCATGAAGCAGGCCGAAAGAACGAACCAGCGTTTCGGAGCATTGATCCGTTACCAAAATGACATGCGCCTTTTGCAACACGCGGGCCAAAATCTGCGCCTGCCATTGATCGGCTACGGTTTCGCTGCGCGGCTTTTCCAAAAGAGCCTGCATCAAGGCATCCGGTATTTTATATTGCTGAAACAGATCGTAAAAGCCCTGGCTGCCGTGGCCGTCATAACAGGAACACAGCGCAATGATCACGCCGCCGGGGCGCACGCACGGCTCTGCACCGCTCATGCATTTTACGGATTGATAGATATTCAGATCCAAGGGCGAGCCGCCGTTTCCGGTGATAACAATATCTGCCTGCTGATCGGTAGATACGGAGGTTTGCGTTTCTACATAAGCGCAGCCTGCCGCATGGGCTTTTTCAAAATCGCCGGCAAAGGCGCGGACGATCTGTTTTTCTTCGTTTAAGCATACGTTTAAGATAAACTGCAAATGCGCTTGCTTGGCGGCATAAACCATATCTTTATGGATGGGGTTTTCCGCCAAGCTTCCGCTATGCGCTGCAGGATGGTGAATGAATTCCGCATTGTGGTTATAAAAAACGGTTTCCTGCGAGGCAATGCCGGGCAAGATGCTTTTGCGGCCGCCGGAATAGCCGGCAAAAAAATGAGGTTCGATAAAGCCTTCGGAAAGTACAAGATCCGCCCAGGCAGCTTCCGCGTTTAGCAAAAGCGCACCGCCGGAGGGCAAAATACCGAATCGGTGCATAGACTGCGGATCTCGGGCGTTATGCACCAAGACAGTTTCGTTTTCCACGATTTCGCGGCCGAAACGAGATAACAATTCATCCTGCGTTGTTAAGCGATGAAACCCCGTGGCCACCAGAATATGAATTTTTGCAGCGGGGTTGCCAAGGCGGATTTGCTCCAGCAGCAACGGCATTGTAATTTTGCTGGGCATGGGCCGGGTATGGTCGCTGGTAATGATGAGGATTTTGTTTTTATCTTTAGAAAGCGCCTGCAAAGAGGGCGAACCAATGGGATGCAAAAGAGCTTGTTTTACGATTTTCTGCTGTTCGGATACCGTGGTTTTGGCTTGTGTTGCCGGGCGCAAAACGCCCAAAAGACGATCATCGGGAATGTAGCACTGTACCGTGCGCTGGCCGAAGGGAATGGATACCTGTGCCATGTGGTTACCTCCAAAAAATGGTTACAAATAGTATACCATATTCAAAGGAAGTTTTGGTTTTTTTGCGGCACTGTGTTACAATAAAATCAGTAAAACTCGTTTTACAAAATGTTTATAGTAAAGGGTGAGTTATTTTTGGAAAAGTTGCGACTCGGCAAGACCGAATTGATGGTAACAAAAACCTCCTTTGGCGCACTTCCCATTCAGAGGGACGATTTTCCGACGGCCATTCGTATTTTGCGTAAAGCGTTTGATGCGGGGATCAATTATTTTGATACGGCACGCTATTATACGGACAGCGAAGAAAAATTGGGCGCCGCCCTTTCCGATGTTCGAAAAGAAGTCATCATTTCCTCCAAATCCATGGGGAAAACCAAGCAGGAAGTGATAGACCATTGTATGCAGGGGCTTAGAAATATCCGCTCGGATTATTTTGACCTGTATCAGCTGCACAACCCCTCTTCGCTGGATTATGAAGATCCGGATGGGCCGCTGGCAGGGCTGTTGGAATTGCAGAAAAAAGGATATGTACGTCATATCGGCATTACCAACCATTCCCCCAAAATGGCGATAGAGGCCATTGAATCCGGCGTTTTTGAAACGCTGCAGTTCCCGTTTTGCTATCTTTCCGGCGAAGTGGAAGACGACCTTCTGCGCAGATGTAAGGAAAAAGACATGGGCTTTATTGCCATGAAAGCGCTTTCCGGCGGACTGGTGGGCAATGTGCCGGCCGCAGTGGCGTTTATCCGCCAATATGACAATGTAGTGCCGATTTTTGGCATTCAGCATGAATGGGAATTGGATGAGTTTTTGGCGCTGGATGCCAATCCGCCGGCGTTGAACGACGAACTGTGGGCGATCATTGAAAAAGACCGCAAAGAGTTGGCCGGAGAATTTTGCCGTTCCTGCGGATATTGTATGCCATGTCCTCAGGGGATTAACATCCCCACAGCAGCACGGATTCATCTGTTGGCCACGCGCGCTCCGTATCAGCCGTTCTTGACTAAAAAATATAGGGAAGAACAAAAACTTGTGGAAAACTGTGTTCATTGCGGGAAATGTGCCAGCCGCTGTCCGTATCATTTGGATACGCCCTCCATGCTGGCAGCGCAAAACAAGAAGTTTTGGGCCTGGGCCGAAGAACATAAAGACGAATGGACAGACTAAACAACAGCTTAAAAAGCGGTATGGAGGCCATACCGCTTTTTTTATTACACAAAAAAGAATGTAAATGTAGGAGAAAACGCGAATACGCAAAAAGATGAAGAAAAATAATTGTAAAACATAGAAAAACAGGGCCGTGCAAAACTGCAAGCGGCCCCGTTTGCATGGAGAACGTGAAAGATCAAAAATTATACGTTGGCTTCGTAGGTAAGCGTATGAATCCAGGCGCCGCTGTTTACGCGCCGGCGGCCGATCAAAAGCTTGATGATTTCGCCGGGGGCCGTAAACGCATAAACCCACAGCGGGGAAACATGAAAGACAAAGGCGGCCAGCGCGACGGGGATTAAGATCAACGTCCACTGGAAGCCGGCATCCAAAAACAGCGAAAAACGCACATCGCCGCCGCTGCGCAAAATGCCCACAACCACCATGTTGTTAAACATGAGTACCGGCAGCATACAGCCGTAAATGCGAACAATATTCAACGCAATGGCTTTTACTTCGATGCTGGCGTCGTAAAAGCCCATTACAAACGGGGCTGCCAAGTTCAACGCCAGAGCCACAAATACCGCAACGCTGGGCGCGATGCGCAAATAACGGCGGGCATAGGTTTGTGCGGTTTTAAGGTTGCCTTCGCCGATGGCTTTGCCGCATTGGATGGCGCACGAATTGCTAAGCCCAACAAAGATGACATAGCCCATCTTGTCAAAGGAGTTGAAAATGCCGGTGGCGGCGGACATCTGCGTGCCCATCCGCGCATAGCAGAGCATAACGGTGAACTGCGCCATAGACCAAAAGCTTTCGTTTAAAAATACAGGCACCACCAGCTTGAAATATTTTTTGATATGCTCCGTGGGGATCGGGAAAATCGGCAGGGATTTATCAAAGGCCGGCATGCGTTTGACGGATTTGATGATAAACAGCAAGATACAGTCCACCGCCTGGCTCATCATAGAAGCCAGCGCCGCGCCGCGAATGCCCATTTGCGGGAAACCGAATTTTCCGAAGATCAACAGATAGTTGAACACAACATTGACGCACAGACCGGTAAGGGCGGTTGCCATGGGGTATTTTACATCGCCGGTGCCGCGCAAAATGGAGCCCAAAATAAAGCCTGCCCCGATAAACGGATAGGAAAAGCAGACAATGCTGAGATATTGCGCGCCTAAAGAAAGCACTTCCGGCTCATCGGTAAACAAGCGCAAAAGCGTTTGCGGCGAAAAAAAGCATAAAATACAAAAGGCCCAGCCAATGATTTGTCCGCAGATCAACGCAAGCCCATAGGTGCGGCGGATACTCAATAGATCGCGGTTTCCCCAAAACTGAGAGGCAAACGCTGTGGTAGCACTTGTGATGCCGAAAATAAAAACAAGAAATAAAAAAGTCACCTGATTGGCTTGCATCAGCGCTGCCAACGCGTTGTCTCCCAAAGAGCCGATCATGAGGTTGTCCACCACCATCATGGAGCTGGAAACAAGCTGCTGAAGCATAAGCGGGACTGCAAGGCGTTTCATAGTGCGATAAAAATTATGATCTTCAAATCCAAAAAAAGACACTTCTATCTTTCCCTTCCTAAAAATTTGTTTAAGAAAAATGAGAAAAGGAAAGAAGCGCTAATGATATAAGCGTTTGGTTTTTAAATATAAAACCAAATTCTCAAAACAAAAAAAAGACACCTATTCTCTCCCCCATAGAAAGTGCTGTAATTTTATATTATCAAACTCGTTTGCGGAAAGCAAGGAAAACAAACCGGGAGAGAACAAGATAAAATCGGATTTAAAATAAAAAAAATCGAAATGCAAGATCAATGCATTTCGATTTGATTTAGTTGCTTTCCTCCGGATTTTTTTCATGATACCTGCGCACAAGGTCTGCCAGCGTGATATGATCCACAACCTGGCAAACGGCCTGATAAACTTGTTCCCAAACCTCTACCGTAACGCAGCGGCTTTTTCGCTCGCAATTGTTTTCCTCGTTTTCCAGGCAGGCAACCGGCGCCAAATTCCCCTCTACCACGCGCAAAATGCTGCCGACGGTGTATTGTGAAGGCTCTTTGATCAGCCGATAGCCCCCTTGGGAGCCTCGTATGCTTTGCACAAACCCTGCCCGGTTCAATTGCGTAATGATCTGCTCCAGATATTTGCCGGAGATTTGCTGGCGCTGTGCAATTTCCTTTACGGAAACACAGTGATCAGGATAATGCAACGCCAATTCCAGCATCATACGCAGGGCATAACGACCTTTTGTTGAAATCTTCATCAAGCGCCTCCTTGCCGGATACAAGCATTATGCCATAGAGAAAAGGGAAATTCAACAAACCGTCAATCCAGGCCGATGACGGTGCAGGGCACGCTTTCCGCCAGCAGATCGTTTAAATGATGTTTGGCATGGCCGATGATAACATGGGTACCGGAAAGCGCGCTGCGCAGCGCATATTCCAATTTGGCTTTGGCGCCGTTTGCGCCGGGGCGGCTGGCCCCTACGCAGCTTTTTTGCAATTCGCGTACCTTCTTTTCCAATGCCTCCGGCGTTTTGGCGGAGATTTCGCGAATCAACGTGGAGGGATCCTGAGGATCGGCATAAATGCCTTCTACGCCGGTCATCAACAAAAGCGTGCGCGCATGAACCGCTTCGGCAATGACGGCGGCTGTTTCATCGTTATCGATGCACTCCACGACGTCTTCATGCTGCTTTTTCAGCGCGATAAGCTCCATTTTGCGGTTTTCCGTAAAGGAAACCGGATCGTTATAGTTGACAATGGGAATGGCATTCTGCTCAGCGGCCCGGAAAAACAAACCTTGCAGATGGGCGCGCTTTTCAGGGTCGTTAAAATGCTGATGCTCTACCAACACCTGGCGAACAGAATATTTCGGGTCAATAAACCGGCGATAGTTTTCCATCAAAATGGCCTGTCCCTGGGCGGCATAGTCGGTTTTCATTTCGTCTATGCCGTTGTCCAGTTCATGCCCATGGCGGCGCAGATAGTCCAATCGGCCGATTTCCGTAGCCCCGGAAGAAACCCAGATCATACCGGGACGCAGGGCATGACCCAAACGGGAGAAAATGTTATAGTCGATGTCATGGTCCTCCGGCCGAATCAGAGCCATAGAGCCGATTTTCCCGACCAGATCAATCCGTTGTTGCATTGTAATTTCACCGTTCCTCTTCATTGAAATCCATGGGCTCGGTAGATTCCAAGGATAAAATTTGCTGGCTTTGCAGTTCCGGCAGGCTTTCAACTTTGCTTAATTTTCTTTGAATTTGCCGTGTGCGCGTGCCGACCAGATTTTCCAGCTTGTTGGAAGCTGTTTCCAGCTGTTTTTGCGTGGCGGCCAGAGCATCGCCGAATTTATTAAATTCGGTTTTCACCGCGCCCAGCACTTTCCATACTTCGCTGGTGTGCTTTTGGATGGCCAGCGTGCGGAAGCCCATCTGCAAACTGTTTAAAATGGCGCTCATGGTGGTGGGGCCTGCAATATTGATATGATAATCCCGTTGCAGCGTTTCGACAAGCCCCCGGCGCACCACTTCTGCGTACAAGCCTTCAAACGGCAAAAACATAATGGCAAAATCCGTGGTGTAGGGAGGGTCGATATATTTGGTGGAAATATCTTTGGCAAAGGAGCGAATCGTCCGATCCAGGTTTTTGCCGGCTTCCGAAATGGCGGCGGCATCGCTCATATCATAGGCATCTTGCAACTGCGCATAGGCATCGGCCGGGAATTTGGCGTCGATGGGAAGATAGACAAATCCTCCCTCTTCGTCGCCCGGGAATTTTACGGCAAACTCCACGCGCTCGGCAGAGCCGTGTTTGGTAACAACATTTGCATCATATTGATCCGGCGAAAGAATCTGATCCAAAATAGAGCCCAGCTGAATTTCGCCGACAATGCCGCGGGTTTTCACGTTGGACAGCACCTTTTTCAAATCGCCTACGCCGCTGGCCAAAGTTTGCATTTCGCCAAGGCCTTTGTATACTTGTTCCAAGCGATCGTTGACCAGACGAAAAGATTGGCCGATGCGGTCTTCCAGCGTCTTTTGCAGCTTTTCATCCACGGTAGCGCGCATCTGTTCCAGTTTTTTTCCATTGTCTTCCTGCATGGAGCGAATGCGCTGTTCCATGCTTTGCCGCATCTGTTCCAGCTGCTGTTCGGTATGCAGGGTTAATTTGGCAACCCTGTCATCCATGAGTTTTAAGCCGTTTTCCATGGTGCGCTGCAACGTATCGTTGCGCTGGGTAATTTGCAGATTCAATTCTGCCAGCCGCTTGTCCTGCACCGCCGCGGTTTGCGACTGGGAAGCGGCCAACAATTCGGAAAGATTTTTCACCGTGGTTTGCACCGTTTGCTGCGTTTCCTGGCGGGACAGGCGAATGTCCTGCTGCAAATCCCGCTGCATGCGCTCCAATGTGCCGTCATAGCCGTTGCCTTTTCCGGCCTTTATCAGGGTGATAACCCCGACGATGAGCCCGGCGCTGCCGATGAGCAAAAGCGCAATCATCCACCATTCCATCATCATACCTCCCGGTGTAAAAGAGGCCGCGTTGAAAACACGGCCTCCGGACATTGTAAAGGATCATTATTTTGCCATGGAAGCGTTGGCTTTGGCCACGATGTTTTCCACGGTAAATCCGAATTGCTTGAACAATTCGGCTCCCGGAGCGCTAGCGCCGAAATGGTCGATACACACGGTTTCACCGGCGTCGCCGATCACTTCACGCCATCCAAAGCTGCTGCCGGCCTCCACGGCCACGCGGGCTTTTACGCTGGGCGGCAAAACCGCATCGCGGTAGGCTGCGCCTTGGCGCAGGAACAGTTCCATGCTGGGCATGCTGACAACGCGAACCTTTTTCCCATCCGCTGCCAAGGCTTTGGCCGCTTCCACACAAAGCTGCACTTCCGAACCGGTGCCGATGAGAATCACATCCGGCGTATCGTCGCAATCCTGAATGACATAGCCACCCTTGGCCGCTTCTAGCCCGGTGCCTTCCAGCAAAGGCAGGTTTGTACGGCTGAGCGCCAACAGCGTGGGGCCGGGGTTGCCCAGCGCATAGACATAGCTGGCTGCGGTTTCCCGTGCGTCTGCGGGGCGGAACGTGGTGCAGCCCGGCATAGCACGGAAGGAAGCAAGCTGTTCAATCGGCTCATGCGTGGGGCCGTCTTCGCCGACGCTGATGCTGTCATGCGTCAACACATAGATCACGTTGGTTTGCATCAAAGCGCTCAAACGAATGGCGTTGCGCATATAGTCGCTGAAAACAAAGAACGTAGCGCAGAACGGGCGAATGCCGCCGTGCAGCGCCATGCCGTTGCACATGGCCGCCATGGCAAATTCGCGAATGCCGAAATGAATGTTGCGGCCTGCGCGGTCTTCCGGGCTAAACCAGCCGGCGTCTTTCAAGACAGAGTTGTTAGAGGGGCCAAGATCGGCGCTGCCGCCAAACAGGCTGGGCACCATATCTTTCAGCAGATTCAAAGCATTGCCGGAAGCCACGCGGGAGGCAATGGGCTTTTCTTCCACGGCCATCAGCTTTTCAACATCCACACCTTCGGGCATGCCGGGCGTGAAGGCTTGCTGATAGGCTTTATAACAATCCGGATATTGTGCTTTATAGTCTTCCATCATGGCGGACCAATCCGCATAGGCCGTTGCGCCTTTTTCCATGGCTTTTGCGCAATGATCATAAACCTCCTGCGGAACGGCAAATTTTTCTTCCAAAGGCCAGTTCAGGTTTTTGCGCAACACTTCGATGTTCGCTTCGCCCAGCGGCGATCCGTGAGATTTTTCAGAGCCTTCCAACGGCGTATATCGCGCAATTTTGGTATCTACCAAAATCAACGTGGGTTTGCCGGCTTTTTTGGCGTCCTCAATGGCGGCGGCAATGGCGTCGATATCATCGCCGTTTACGTTGTCGATGGTGTGCCAGCCATAGGCACGATAGCGGGCTGCCACATCTTCGCTGAAGGTAACGGCGGTATCACCTTCGATGGTGATCCGGTTACGGTCGTATAAGACGATGAGCTTATCCAGCTTTTGCGTGCCGGCAAAGGAACACGCTTCCGAGGAAATGCCTTCCTGCAAGCAGCCGTCGCCCACCAAAGCATAGGTGTAATGGTCTACCACAGGGAAGCCTTCTTTGTTAAACTGCGCAGCCAGATGGGTTTCTGCCATGGCCATACCAACGGCCATACATACGCCCTGACCCAGAGGACCGGTGGTAGCTTCAATGCCGGCTGCATGGCCGTATTCGGGATGGCCGGCCGTGGGGCTACCCCATTGACGGAAGGACTTAATGTCCTCCATCGTCAGGCCAAAGCCAAACAGATGCAGCAGGGAATACAGCAGCATGCTGCCGTGCCCTGCGGACAACACAAACCGGTCGCGGTTTTGCCAATCGGGATGTTTCGGATCGATTTTCAGATGCTTTGCATAAAGCGCATATCCCATCGGCGCTGCCCCCATGACCATACCGGGATGGCCGCTGTTGGCGCGCTGAATGGCATCGGCCGAAACGACACGAATGGCATTGGCGCATAGATTATCTAAAGATTGCATAGGGGATTCCTCCTTATGATTGTTTATTGTAAAAGTGATAAAAGTCTGCTAAAGACGCATACCCTTCACGCAAAATTTCCGACAGCTCCGGCGTAAACACCGCCTGCATGGCAACGGGCTTTTCAAAGCCGAAATATTTGCGTTTTAACAGATCCATCAAAACAGGATCCTCCGAGGTTTGCGGCGGCCGCTTATAGCCGGGACCGTAAAGGGTAAAGCCTTGTGATTTATATTTTTCCAAAAGCGAAACCGTTTGGCCGGGATGCGCCAAAAAGTATTTGCGTTTTGCCGTCATCTCCTGCGGCGTGCTGTGCGTGGTGCCAAGCCCCATCGCACAGCCGGAGGGATTCAGATCAAAATAATAGGCCAAACGCATGCCGGGCGTTTTGGTGGTAAATTTCAACCACATCATCGTGCGGTACGGCGCTTTGTTTTTGCTAAAGCGGGTGTCGCGGCGGATTCGGGAAATGGTGCCGCCGATGACAGGCCGCAAATCCAACTGAGCGTCGATGGTGGCCAATAAAGGCGAAACGCTGAGCGAGAGCTGCTTTAGCGGCAAAAGCACCGTTTCGTTAAATTCTCCTCTAAGCTCTTCAAACCGCTGCGGCGTGTTTTCAAACCCGATTTTCATAAAAAATTCAAATGTTTGCTGGGTAAATCCAGAAAAATTTCCTTGTACCATATTGCTTATTATACCTTGAAAACGACTGCGTTGAAAGTACTTTGCAAAGAAAGTTCCGGGAGATTTTTATAAAGGGCAAGGCGTCGCAAAATCGGGACGCAGAGCCCCGTGTAAACGGGACCATGTGGATCCGTTTCAAAAGGTTTAAGGGGAGAGGCGCGGGTTTAAAAACAGCATGTTTGTTTTGCGGGCGTGAAATTGCAGATATATATTTTCTTCGCCGTATAGGGCTAACAGGCTGTGCTTTGCAGACCTTCAAGCTCTCGGCAAAATTGCGGCAAGGGAAACTTTCGTGACGCTGTTATTACATGGCTGCAAAAAAAGAAACAATGGCCGGGATCGTAAAGAGAGCCTAAAAACAGAGGTGCCCGTGTGCTTTTCAAAGAATATTGTATACATAAGATCAAAAAAAACGACCTGCGTTTGCAGGTCGTTTTTACATTAACGTTTTTTGCGTTTGTTGCTGGGGCCGTATCCGGGATCATTATCCATCTGCCGACGGGATCTGGGGCGGAACTCCGGCGCCTCTTCGCGAACAGGGCGCTTATGCGCTTGCTGATGGCTGCTGAAGAATTCTTCTTCATCCTGTGCAAAACGATTGGGCGCTGTGCGGTGCGGCGGGCGCTGTTCTTCGGAAACGGGCCTGCGCACCGGCCGCTGCTGCCTGGCTTCCTGTTCTTGCGGCGGTCTGCGCCGCTGCGGATGCGGGGCCTGCTCCGGCGGACGCCTGCGCTGTGCGGCGCCTTCTGCCTGTTCAGCCTGGTGCTGGCGGCGCATTTGCAATTTGGCCTGCTCAATTTCCTTTTTGGAGAAAGGCTTTGTCATATTGCCGTCATCCGCCGCTGCGGCCCTGCGATAGTATTTTTGGTTTTCCCGTACACGGCCGGAAACAACCGGTTCTTCCTCATCGCCTATGGTAGGCATTTTTGCCCTGCGCGGCGGCAAGGACAGATTTTCATCGTTTTCCTGTGCAAACAGATCCTCTTCCCGATGCGCCCGTTGCTGCGGCGGGCGTCTGCGCGGCGGCAAAGACAGCGGTTCATCCTCATCGTCCGGCGCAAACAGCGCTTCATCCCGGTGGCTTCTTTGCGGCGGCCGCCTGTGCGGCTGATCCTGCTGGGCCCGATGGGCATGAGAAGCGGGCGCGCGTGCATTCCTGCTATGAGAATTATGAGAAACGCCGCCTTTGGGCGGATGAGGCCCTCCTTTGGGGCCGCCCAGTTTCTTCGCGCGTTTTTCCTGCATAACCAACACGGCCAACGTGATACCGGCGATGATAATCAAGCCCACGATGACAAGCATGATGATAAACAGCGTGCTCAGCGTATCGCTTCCGCTGGGGTTGAGCGTATCATCCGTTGCCGTGGCAGAAGCTACAGGTTCGGAAACGGAAATGTTTTCCGACGATGCGGAATATTGCATATCGTCGCTGTCTTTGGCCGTTACCTGAAACAGATAACTGCCGGGGGCAGAAACGGTAACCTGTTTTGTAAGCGTTTGTTTTTCCCCAATCTCCAGTGTGGAGAATGTGCCGAGCGTGCCCAAACGGGATTCTGTGACGGCTACATCCTTTAAGGCTACGCTGCCGATGTTTTCCACGGTAACGGTAAAGGTGACATCGCCCGGCAAAGCCAGCGTGGCGGGGTCTGCGGTTGCCGTGATGGAAATGTTGCTGGAGGTGGAGGAGATAAACGGCTGGCCGTTGATATTCACCACCACAGCGGAACTGGTGGCGGTTTTGGTTTCTTCTCCGGACGGATATGTTGCCTTAAACGTGACAGACTGAGGAGACGTCAACGAAGTTTGATAGGTAAACGTCTGCGTCTTGGTGTTGTTTTCCAAGGAAGCGCCGATAGACAGGCCGCTTTTGATCGTATGCCCCAGGCTGTCTGTAATGTCGATATTGTTGATGGCCACGCTGCTGTCGTTGCGAAGCGCGATGGTAAAGGTAACGGTGTCGCCGGAATTGATCAAAGCCTTATCTACAATGGCGGAAATGGAAAGCTTGGGTTCGCCCGCCGCCACGGTAATTTTCTTGCTGTCCACCGTTTGCGTATGCGAACGGCCGCCTGCGGTGAAGGTTGCCTTCGGCGTGCTGGTCACCGTTTCGGTAGGCTGAATGGTTTTGGTGATGGTCTTGCTGGCGCCCGCCTTGAGCGACAACCCGGACACCACATCATCCGGCACGGCAGGGTCTGTAATTTTCAGCCCGCTGATATTGGCAGAGCCGGTGTTTTTCAAGCTGTATGTCAGCTTAACGGAATCGCCCGCCTTCACGGAAGTTTTGCTGATAGAGCGCGTGAAGGTAAGCGCGGCCTGTTCCGCCTGATGCTTTACGGTAAACGGCACTTTTTTTGTACCGTTATGGGAATCCGAAGCCCAATCCACTACGACATAGGTATTGGAGGAATTCAAGTCGCTCGTAGAAATGCCGCAGGTGATGGAAAAAGAATAAGATCCGCCGGCCGCGATGGTTTTATTGACCTTTACATCCTCAGCATATGAAATGCTGACGGTAATCTCTTCTCCTACCGTGTTTTTGATTTTGCCCTTTACCGTAACATTGCCGCCTTTTGAAAGGCTGGAGGGCGTAACCGTTACGCCGGAAACGGTGATGTCCGCGGCAAATGCCTTGGGCGCGGGCACCAGCAAAAAGCATAACATAAGCGATAACAACATCGCTGCCAAAGTGGAAATTCGGTTGCGTTTCACTATGAAACTCTCCTTACAATTACAAATTTAACAAAACCGGAAGCGGCTGCGGCTTAAAGCGCAACCACCCAGTTTTGTTTATCTTCTACCGTGCCGTATTGAATGCCGGTCAGGGTATTATACAACAATTGTGCCGTGGGGCCGATTTCGTTGTTGTTGATCACGATTTCGCGATCGCCCCAAACCAGGCCGCCCACCGGCGAAATAACAGCCGCCGTGCCGGTGCCGAAAACTTCTTCCAGCGTGCCGTTTTCGTAGGCTGCAAACACTTCGTCAATGCTGATCAGGCGTTCTTCGGCTTCGATGCCCAGCTGTTTTGCCAATTTCAATACGCTGTCGCGCGTAATCCCGGCCAAGATGGAACCGCGCAGCGGCGGGGTTACGATTTTGCCGGCAATTTTGAACATGATGTTCATGGAGCCCACTTCTTCAATGTATTTACGCTCTACGCCATCCAGCCACAACACCTGCGCGCAGCCTTTTTTCTGTGCTTCGTGGTCGGCAATCAAGCTGCAGGCATAGTTGCCGGCCGCTTTGGCAAAGCCCATGCCGCCGCGAACGGAACGAACGTATTCGTTTTCCACAAAGATGCGAACGGGTTTGAGGCCTTCGGCATAATATGCACCCACGGGGGAGAGGATGATGGCAAAGATATATTGTTTGGCCACATGCACGCCTAACTGCGGGTCCGTAGCGATGGCAAACGGACGGATATACAGGCTGGTTCCCTGCAAATGCGGCACCCAATCCTGTTCCAGGCTGATCAGCTGACGCAGAGCATCCAGCACAAAATCACAATCGATGGCCGGAATACACAAGCGCTCGGCGCTGCGGTTAAAGCGCTGCAAGTTATCCATCGGGCGGAACAACTGCACCTTGCCTTCCGGATTGCGGTATGCTTTCATTCCCTCAAAAATGGCTTGGCCGTAATGGAGCACCATCGCGGCGGGATTCAAGGAGAAATCTGCATAAGGAATGATACGCGCATCATGCCAACCCTGGCCCTCTGTATAGTTCATCAAAAACATATGGTCGGTAAAAATTTCACCAAAACCCAGTTTCGACTCGTCCTGCGGTTTTTCTTTCAGTGTTGTTGCTTTTTGGATTTTCAGTTCCATCGCTTTTCACTCCTACCTATATCTGGCCCTTTAGGGTCGAAAATTTTTTGTCAATCGGCCGGCCAGGGGGCAATTTCCTCCTGAACGGACCGAAATTCCATACGGCCTTCGCAATGATCGCTCAGCGAAGTTTTGAATGATTCCCAGTTTTCTGTGCGAACAAGCCCCGTACAGGTTACCTCCGCGCCGTAATCGGTTTGCTGCAAGAGAATCTCCGATGCCTGCAAAAACCGCTCTATCCGCGCCCAGCGGGCATAATCCACAGAAAAGATGCAGCGGATAACCGGCACATATTGGCACACCCCGGCCGCGTCCAACGCCTTGGCGGCCGCTTCGCTGTAAGCGCGCACCAGACCGCCGGCGCCCAAAAGCACACCGCCGAAATAACGAACCACCACAACCATGGTATCCGTTATGTCTTTATGATGCAACACCTGTAAAATCGGCATGCCGGCCGTGCCTTGCGGCTCTCCGTCATCGCTGTATTTTTGCAGCTGTTTGTCCGCGCCCAACACATAGGCGCTGCAATGGTGCGAAGCATCCCAGTGCTGCTTGCGAAGGGCGGACAGTTTTTCTGCCGCCTGCTCCGGGTTGTTTACCAAAAACGCGTAACCTAAAAACCGGCTTTTTTTGATGACAATCTCTATTTCACTTTCGTGGGCAATGGTGCGGTATCCGTTCATTTCATCAAGAAACGATGATAGGACTTTTTGCCCTTGCGCAAAATTACGCCGTCTTTTTTAAGCTGTTCGGGATCCACAGGCATAAACACATCCGTAACCTTGGCATCTGCCAGCCAAACGCCGCCGCCCTCTACCAGCCGGCGCGCATCGCCGCGGGATTTGGCCAGCTGGCTCATCACCAGCAGATCCACAACCTGCAGCCCTTGGGCGGCCTGGTCTTCGGTTAAAACGGTGGTGGGCATGTTGTCCAAATTGCCGCCGCCGCCAAACAGGGCTTCGGCGGATTCGGCCGCTTTCTGTGCTTCCTGTTCGCCGTGGACGAGCTTTGTCACTTCATAGGCCAATATCTTTTTGGCTTTGTTGATTTCGCTGTCTTTCAAAGCGCCCAGCGAACGAACCTGATCCATTGGCAGGTAAGTCAAAAGCGCCAGGCATTTTTCTACGCTGACATCCTCTACATTGCGCCAATATTGATAAAAATCATAGGGGCTTGTCTTTTTGGGATCCAGCCACAGAGCGCCTTTGCGGGTTTTGCCCATCTTGGTGCCGTCTGCATTGGTAAGCAGGGTAAAGGTCATGGCATAAGCATTTGCCTGTTCCACACGGCGAATCAGGTCCGCCCCGGCCAAAATGTTGTTCCATTGGTCGTCACCGCCCAATTCCAAAATGGCGCCTTTGGTGCGGAACAGATGCAAATAGTCATAAGCCTGAAGCAGCATGTAGTTAAATTCCAAAAACGTTAAGCCGCCTGCCAATCTGCTTTTGTAGCATTCGGCCGCCAGCATGCGGTTTACGGAAAAATGCACGCCAATTTCACGCAGAAAATCGATATAGTTCAAATCCAACAACCAATCGGCGTTGTTCACCATCTCCGCTTTGTTGGGCAGGGCATCGGAAAAATCCAAAAACTTGGCCATCTGGTTTCTCAATGCATTGGTGTTGTGCGCAACTACGTCTTTGGTCATCATCACGCGCATATCGTTGCGCCCGGAAGGATCGCCGATGGCGCCGGTGCCGCCCCCTACAAGGATCAACGGCTTATGCCCGGCTTTTTGCAAATGGCTCATGGCCATCAGTTGCAAAAAGTGACCTACATGGCAGCTGTCGGCCGTGGGATCATAGCCGGTATAGAACGTAACGGATTGCTCCCCTAAAATATCGCGGATTTCCGGATGGCTTACCTGTTTGATAAAGCCGCGTTCTAATAAAATGTCGTATGCGTTCATCGGTCTTCTCCTTTATATGAATGTTTTTTTATTTCAAAGTGTGCTTTAACAGATCGCCTAAAATCTTCATGCCTTGCGCAATTCTGTCTGGTTCGCTGGCAGAGAAATTCAGGCGCAGCGTGTTGGCGTGTCCGCCTTCGGGATAAAAGTGTGTGCCGGGAATATAGGCAACTTTATGCGCAACGGCCGTTTGCAAAAGCGGCAACGTATCCACGCCCTCCGGCAGCTCTGCCCAAACAAACAGACCGCCCTGCGGCACGGTGTGCGTGCAGCTTTCGGGGAAATGGGAAAACCCTTCCAGCATGGTGCGGAGCTGTTCTCTGTATCCGGGTAAAATTTCCTGCACATGTTCAAAATAGCGGCCGCTGCGGATGTACGCATCCACCATGGCCTGGGCGAGGTTGTTGGTATGCGTATCCATGCCCTGTTTTGCCACGGTCATCGGGCGGAGCAGCGAAGCGTCACCGATGGCAGCGCCCACGCGCAAGCCCGGGGATACGGTTTTGCTAAAGCTGATCAAATGCACCACATGGCCGGTGGTATCAAACGACTTGATGCTGGGCAACGCATCGCCTTCGTAGCGAAGGCTGCCGTAAGGATCGTCCTCCAAAACCAGAACATCATATTGCTCTGCCAACGCGGCAATTTTTTGCCGGCGTTCCAGCGACATTTTTGTGCCGGTGGGGTTTTGGTAGGTGGGAATGGTATAGATAAATTTCGGATGGCAGGCCCGGATTTGCTGTTCCAATACATCCACATCCATGCCGTTTTCATCCATCGGGATGCCGATTACCTTGGCCTGATAGGTGGCAAAGGTCTGCAAAGCGCCAAGGAACGTGGGCGATTCGCATAAAATAACATCGCCGGGGTTAATCAATACTTTGGTAAACAATTCAATCCCCTGGCTGGAACCGGTCAACGTGATGATATGGTCCGGGGTGGTTTGAATGTTGCGCTCGGCCAACACTTCCAACAGGCTTTCGCGCAGCGGCGCATAGCCCTCGGTGGTGCCGTATTGCAAAAGCACATCCCCTTTATCGCGCAGCAGCTGTGCGGAAAGAGCCGCCATTTCTTCGGTAGGGAAGCTTTTTACGCTGGGGTTTCCCCCGGCAAAGGAAATGATGGACGGATCGCTCAAAAGTTTAAAAATTTCACGGATTGCACTGCCGTTCAGGCCGTCCATCCTGGTTGCCAGATGATTTTGCATGCCGGAGTCTCCTTACTTAAGTGATAATAACATAAATCGTTTTCCTTGTATTGTACCCCATTCCCCCCTTGTTTTCAACACAATACAGCAAAGAAAAACGCGGAGAAGCCGCACTTTCAGGCTTGTCCAAACCGGCGTTTGTGATATAATAATACGGAGTTTGAATCTTTATGGTACAACACGATAGGTTAGGAGGAATCACCATGCAGTATTCACATGAAGTGGAACAAATGATTTGTGTGGCAAAAGGCCCCAAACACGAGCCTGCTCCCATTCCGGAAGAGGGCAAATGGGTACATGCCAAGCAAATAAAGGACATCAGCGGCCTGACTCACGGCATCGGCTGGTGCGCACCGCAGCAGGGCGCATGTAAGCTGACGCTGAACGTCAAAGAGGGTATCATCCAGGAAGCGCTGGTTGAAACCATCGGATGTTCCGGTATGACGCACAGCGCCGCTATGGCGGGCGAAATCCTGGTTGGGAAAACCATCCTGGAAGCGCTGAACACAGACTTGGTTTGCGATGCTATCAACGTGGCAATGCGCGAACTGTTCTTGCAGATCGTATACGGCCGCACCCAGACCGCCTTCTCCGAAGATGGCTTGCCGATCGGCGCCGGCTTGGAAGACTTGGGCAAAGGCTTGAGAAGCCAGGTGGGCACGATCTATTCCACCAAGGAAAAAGGCGTACGGTATCTGGATCTGGCCGAAGGCTGCATTTTGCAGATGGGCTTGGATGAAGATAACGAAGTTATCGGCTATAAATTCCTGAGAGTGGGCCCGATGCTCGAAGAGATCAAAAAAGGCGGAGATGTTGCTGCGGCTGTTGAGAAAAACACTGCTGTATACGGCCGCTTCAACGACGCTGTGAAGTTCATCGACCCGCGTCATCAGTAAGGGAGGGGAATAGCATGATTCGTTTTGAAGGATATGAACGCCGTATTGACAAGATCGAAGCCTGCATGAAAGAGTATGGCATCGAAAGCTTGGAACAGGCAAAACAAATCTGTACCGATAAAGGCGTAGATGTGGATGCGATCGTAAGAGGCGTACAGCCCATCTGCTTTGAAAATGCCGTTTGGGCCTATACCCTGGGCGCGGCAATTGCCATTAAAAAAGGCGTAACCGAAGCTGCCAAAGCGGCGGAAACGCTGGGCATTGGCTTGCAGGCTTTCTGCGTACCCGGCTCCGTGGCGGATCAGCGTGCCGTTGGTCTGGGCCATGGCAACCTGGGCGCTATGCTGTTGGATGAAAACACCAAGTGTTTCTGCTTCTTGGCGGGCCATGAATCCTTTGCCGCCGCAGAAGGCGCCATCGGCATTGCCAAAACCGCCAACAAAGTGCGTACCGAACCGCTTCGCGTTATCTTGAACGGCTTGGGCAAAGACGCTGCGCACATCATCAGCCGCATCAACGGTTTCACCTATGTGGATACCGTATATGATTATGCAACCGGCGAATTGAAGATCGTAAAGGAAAAAGCGTATTCCGAAGGCGATCGCGGCAAGATCCGCTGCTATGGCTGCGACGATGTAAGCGAAGGCGTGGCTGTTATGCGTAAAGAAGGCGTGGATGTATCCATCACAGGTAACTCCACCAACCCGACCCGCTTCCAGCACCCGGTGGCAGGCACCTACAAAAAATGGGCTGTGGAAAACGGCGTAAAATACTTCTCCGTTGCTTCCGGCGGCGGCACGGGCCGTACCTTGCATCCGGACAACGTGGCTGCTGGCCCGGCTTCCTACGGCATGACGGATACCATGGGCCGTATGCATTCCGATGCGCAGTTCGCAGGTTCTTCCTCTGTGCCGGCGCACGTGGAAATGATGGGCCTGATTGGCATGGGCAACAACCCGATGGTTGGCGCTACCGTAGCTGTGGCTGTGGCCATTCAGGAAGCTTCCAAATAAGCTTAGCCTAAAGAAAAAAGAAAAAGACCGGTTTATTCCGGTCTTTTTTGATGCCGCGGTTTTCAGATAAACGGTTTTGTTTAGGATGGATCCCCGGCTGAGAACACAGAAAACGATTTATGTAATTATGTAACGGATACAAAAAAGCGAAGCCATTGGCTTCGCTTTTGATTCGTATCGATTATTTTTGTACGGCCTGTTCGGTAGACTCTTTGCTTGCCTTGAAAACATTGACAATGGAATCCGATAACACAAACAGTGCGCCAAAGATGATGTTGGCATAGTATGTGAAAAAGCGCCAGAGAATCATGGTAACAAACTTCAGTTCCGGCGGGAATACATTGGCAAAGAACAGATAAAATCCACCTTCGCTGGCAACGGAAGCGCCGGGCAACGGCACAAACGACACCGTGAGGTATAAAAACGATTGCAGCGCGATGATCTCAAAAAGATTATACCCCGTTAGACCAAAGGCTTTATAGATAAAAAAGGTAACGGCAAAGTAGGCAAACATCTGGATAAAGATAATCACAGCCGTGCTGATAAACATCTTTATATCGTGCTTAAACACGGAAGCGCTCTTGTGATAGTCTTCCAACGTGTTGGAAAGGGTAATCACCGCTTTTTCCGGATGCTTTACCAAATGGATTTTATTCAAAAACCAGATGATGCGCGTGCAACACTTGAGCAGCGGCCCCTGTTTTACCATGGCCAGTAAAACAACGCCCGTGATCAACGCATTGGCCGCAAAGCCGATGCATGTCAGCGGAAGCACCCCTGCGTTGCTTTTGAAAAAGGCAACCCCGCGGAAAAGAAGCGAAAGCACAAAGAACAAGCAGATTACGCATTCAAAAATCACAAACTTAATGCAAAATACGCTTGTACTGGTGCCGACGGAAACGCCGTCTTTTTTCATATAAACAACCTGAACAGGCTGCCCGCCGGAGGAAAACGGCGTTAAGGCACTGTAATAAATGCCGATGATTCCGTTTTTAATGGATTTCCCCAAACTGAAATCGGGGTGGACAAACCGCATAATATTGTGTACGGCAATGCCCTCAAAAAGAAAGTTAATAAGACATGCGCCCGCAGCGGCAATGACCCAACCGATACGCAGAGATCCGATGGCGGAAAAAAAGTCCGTCACGCTGGGATCCAGAAAACCGATAACGACGATAACGCCGATGGTCAAACCGATATACAACAAGTTGAGGAGAATCTTTTTCCCTGTTTTTTGCTTTTTCAGCTCAGACATTTAGCAACTCCTAACTAAACCCGAAATTCAACAACCCGTAATTGCCATTGTAACACAATCGCCAATCAGTTACAAGTATGTGTGTAGCAAAGAACGCATTGGTTATTTTTGGGAAATGTATATTATTTGGCCTGCAAGGAAATGTCTTCGGCGGCGGGTTTGCCGAGGTAAATTTTGCGCAGGCAATACTCCACCAACCGATCCGGCAGGCACTTGAATAAAAAGCGAATCAAACGATAGCTGACGCCGACAACGCAGCGAACGGGCAGCCTGCGCTTATAAACCAGCTTTAGCGCCGCCTTTGCCACGCTGTCCGGCGATTTTCCGTGCATTTCATCCTGCTCCATATGATAGATGGCTGCGGTCATCGGCTGTTTGTAGCAGGGGGTAATGCGTTTGCAAAGCCTGCGCGCCGCGGTAAAATTGGTCCGCGTATCGCCGGGTTCGATCAAACACGCCCGGATGCCGAAGGGCCGTGTTTCCAAACGCAAAGCCTGCACCAACGCTTCCAAAGCAAACTTGCTGGCGCTGTAAGAAGATTGATAAGGAATGGCAATAAACCCGGCCACAGAGCTGATCGGCAAGATAAGCCCGCGTCCCTGCGCGCGCATCGCAGGCAAAACGGCCTGCACGGTGCGCACAAAGCCCAGGGTGTTTATATCCAGCTGAAAGGACAATTCTTCAGCAGAAATATCCTCCACGGAGCCGCCCAGCCCCATGCCGGCGCAGTGTACCAGAATATCAATGCTGCCCAAATCTTGCAAAACGGCCTGCACGCAATGGTTTACAGAATCGGAATCGGAAACATCCATGGCATACCAGCGCACCGAAGAGGGCAGAGCCTGGCTGGCATGGCGGGAACAGCCCGCCACCTGAAATCCGGCCTCGGCAAACGCCTTGGCAATGGAAAGGCCGATGCCGCCTGTTGCGCCGGTAATCAATACTCTGGATCCGTATCTGTTTCGCTTCATGGTTTTCCCTCTATTTGTTTTGGCGCAGGGGCGGTAAATACCATGCTCTCCTGCTTGGTAGGGTGAATCAGGGTCAACTGATACGCCCATAAGCACAATTGGCGGCCGCCGGCGCCGTACCGGGCGTCGCCCAGCAGGGCACAGCCGCGGCTGGCAAACTGCACGCGAATTTGATGAGAGCGCCCCGTTTCAAGCTGCACTTTGCATACCGCGCTGCCGTCCGGCAAACTGCGCAGGGTCTGATAATGCAAAATCGCCTGTTTGGCGCCTTTTTCCGTTTTACGAACAACGCGCACCATCTGATCGGAACCCTTCAAAAGAAAATCCTCCATGGTGCCGTCCAAAGGTTTGGGCGGGCGAACACAGCGCAGCAGATAGGTCTTTTGCATCCGGTGCTGCTGCAACTGCTTGGACAGCCGCGCCGCCGCTTTGCTGGTTTTGGCAAACACCATCACGCCGCCGGTCGGCCGGTCCAAACGATGAACAAGCCCGAGATATACATCGCCGGGCTTGTGATAGGTTTGCTTGATATACGCTTTGTAAAACGTCAACAGGTCTAAATCCCCCGAAGCATCAGCCTGCACCGGCACGTTGAAGGGCTTTATGACCACCAGCAAATGGTTGTCTTCATAGAGAATCTGCGGCTTCATGGCGTCCATCTGGCCGTGGCGCCGCAGGGCAATACCAGCCCGCGGTTCATCGGCAGCCCAATGTTTTCCGCTTCCACATGGCCATGGGGCAGGGCGCATTTAAGCATATTGGCCGCCACTTGCGGCGCAAACCCGGCCGTATAGCTGTTTAGCAGGAAAAACAGCGGACGATCGCTCAAAAGCTTGGCGCATTCGCAAATCAGCGGATAGACATCCTTTTCGTATTTAAACATCTGTCCATCCGGGCCGCGGCCATAGGAGGGAGGATCCATCACAATGCCGTCATATTGGCGGCCGCGCCGCTGCTCTCTAAGCACAAACTTCATGCAATCATCCACGATATAGCGGATAAAAGCGTCTTTCAAGCCGCTTTTGGCAGCGTTGTCCTTGGCCCACTGCACCATGCCTTTGGCAGCATCCACATGCACCACCTCGGCGCCGTTGACAGCGCAGGCAAGCGTGGCGCCGCCCGTGTAGGCAAACAGGTTCAAAACACGCACCTTCCGCCCGGCCGCGCGGATTTTTTCTCCCATATAATCCCAGTTTACCGCCTGTTCCGGAAACAGGCCGGTATGCTTAAAGCCGGTGGGGCGCACGATAAACCGCAGTTTATTCGCGTAGGTAATTTCCCATTGATCGGGCAGGGGCTCTTTATATTCCCATTGCCCGCCGCCGGAGCCGGAACGATGATACACGGCATGCGCCGCTTCCCAGGCCGCGGGGCTTTGCGGCGCCCACATGGCCTGCGGTTCCGGACGGGAGAGCAGATACGGTCCCCATTTTTCCAATTTCATGCCGTTGCCGGCATCCAGCAGCGAAAACTCGCGCCACGAATCAGCCAACCACATTACATGTCCGCCTTTGTCAACAGAATTTGCGCTTTTTGGCCGTTGATTTCCCAAGCCTGGCCCTGTGCTGCATCGCCCGCTTCCATGGAAACAGCCAACACTTCGTCCATAATGCGCGCTGCGTGTTTTTCAAGCACGGCGGCCAATTCGGGCTCGGCCTGATATACGATGTGGATTCTATCCGTCACTTCAAAACGCTCTTTGCGCATGGTTTGAATTTTGCTGACCGTCTCGCGCAGCAAGCCTTCTTCCAAAAGTGCCGGCGTCATGTTCAGATCCAGCGCCACGGTAATGCCGTTGTCCTGCGCGGTGGCAAAGCCCTGTTTTTGCGTCGCTTCGATCAGAAGATCTTCGGCGGCCAGAGAGATGGTCTGCCCATCAATTTCAAATTCATAATGCCCGCCGTCGGCCACGGCTTCCACAATGGCGTTGCCGTCGCCGCTTTTCAGGTGGTTGCCGATTTTCGGCAACAGCTTGCCGTATTTCGGCCCCAGCGTTTTCATCTGCGGTTTTACCAAATAGCCGACATAGCTGGCCGCGTCATCGGCCGATTCATACGCTTTTACATTCAATTCATCCAGAATGATGGCCTGTACCTGTTCGTTTAACGTATGGGCGCCCTGCACCAACATGCGGGCCAGCGGCTGACGGTTTTTCACCTTAGCGGCGTTTCTTGCCGAACGACCCAACACCACAAGCTGCAAAGCGGTTTCCATCTCTTCTTCCAATTCAGTATCGATGGCGTCGGTCTTTACTTCCGGCCAGCTGGTCAAATGCACGCTTTCCGGCGCGTTTTTGTCCACGCTGCGCACCAGATTTTGATACATGCTTTCCGTCATAAACGGCACAAACGGTGCGCAGATGCGCGTCAGTGTCTCCAACACCTGATACAGCGTGTGATACGCGGCGGATTTATCGGCCGTGCGTTCGCCGCCCCAGAAACGGTCGCGGCTGCGGCGCACATACCAGTTGGAAAGCTCGTCCACAAAAGCATTGATGGCGCGGGCGGATTCCGTGATATGATAGGCATCCAACTCGCGGGTAACAAACTGCACCAGCGATTGCAATTTAGACTGCACCCAGCGATCCATGCAGGTATAAGCAGGTTCCGGCCAGGAGGCATCGTGCGGGTCAAACTGATCGATTTCCGCATAGAGAATGTAGAACGCATAGGTGTTCCACAGCGTGCCCATAAATTTGCGTTGGCTTTCGCTGACCGCTTCATCATAAAATCTGGAAGGCAGCCACGGCGCGCTGCCGGTGTAGAAATACCAACGAACAGCGTCGGAGCCCTGTTTGTTCATTGCATCCCAGGGGCTGATAACGTTGCCTTTGTGTTTGCTCATCTTCAGGCCGTCTTTATCCTGCACATGCCCCAAAACCAGGCAGTTTTCAAAGCTGGGTCTGTCGAAAATGCAGGTGGCAATGGCCAGCAGCGTATAGAACCAGCCGCGGGTTTGGTCGATGGCCTCGCTGATAAACTGTGCCGGGAAATACCGTTCAAACAGTTCTTTGTTTTCAAACGGATAATGGAACTGGGCAAACGGCATGCTGCCGCTGTCGTACCAGCAGTCGATCACTTCCGGCACACGATGCATGGGCTTGCCGCAGTGCGGGCAGGGGAAGGTAATCTTATCGATAAACGGCTTATGCAGCTCCAAGTCTTCCGGCACATCCGCGCCCATATCACGGAGCTCCTGCCGGGACCCGATCACATGGATATGGCCGCATTCGCAGGTCCAAATCGGCAGCGGCGTGCCCCAATACCGTTCGCGGGAAAGCCCCCAGTCGATTACGTTTTCCACAAAGTTGCCCATCCGCCCGTCGCGGATGTTTTCCGGCAGCCAGTTTACGCTCTTGGTGTTTTTCACCAGATGATCGCGCACGGCGGTCATTTTGATAAACCAGGTGCTGCGCGCATAGTATAACAACGGGGTATCGCAGCGCCAGCAGAACGGATAACTGTGTTCAAATTCCGGCGCGTCAAACAACTTACCTTCTTTTTCCAGCGCTTCAATGATTTTCGGATCAGCTTCTTTTACAAACAAGCCGTCCCACGGCGTTCCGCCGCACATTTCCCCTTTGGTATTTACCAGCTGAATAAACGGCAGATGGTTGGCGGCGCATACGCGGGCGTCGTCTTCACCAAAGGCCGGCGCGTTGTGTACAATGCCGGTGCCGTCTGTGGTGGTAACATAATCATCGGCAATGACAATATGCGCTTTTTGCCCGGCCAGGGCTTTTACCGTGCATTCAAACAACGGTTCATACGCGCGGCCCACCAGCACGCTGCCGGGGAACTCATCTACGATTTCCACGTTTTCTTCGCCAAGCACGGAAGGAACCAGGTCTTTGGCGAGAATGTATACCACGCCGTCTTTTTTGGCGCGGCAGTACGTCACGTTTGCATTTACGCAAAGGCATACGTTGCTGGCCAACGTCCAGGGCGTGGTGGTCCAGGCCAGATAGTAGGCATCTTCATCCAGACACTTGAATTTGGCCGTGGCGGAACGTTCTTTTACATCTTTATATCCCTGCGCCACCTCGTGGGAGGAAAGGGCCGTGCCGCAGCGCGGGCAATAGGGAACCACTTTATGTCCTTTATACAAAAGACCTTTTTCGTAGATCTTTTTAAGGCTCCACCATTCGCTTTCAATATAATCGTTTTCATAGGTAACATACGGATGATCCATATCCGCCCAAAACGCGATACGGTCGCTCATCTGTTCCCATTCGCCTTTGTATTTCCAGACGCTTTCTTTGCACTGCTGGATAAAAGGCTCCACGCCGTATTCTTCAATCTGTTCTTTGCCATCCAGCCCCAGCATTTTTTCCACTTCCAGCTCCACCGGCAGGCCGTGCGTGTCCCAGCCGGCTTTGCGAAGCACGTCGTATCCGCGCATGCGTTTATAGCGCGGCACAAGGTCTTTAAAGCTGCGGGTAATCAGATGGCCGATGTGCGGCATGCCGTTGGCCGTCGGCGGGCCGTCAAAAAAGCTGAACGGCGGCTTGTCCGGCTGCGGGGCGAGGGATTTTTTTACGATGTCGTTTTGCTTCCAAAAATCCAAGACCTGCAATTCACGGCCGCAAAAGTCCATCCCGGTTTCTACTTTTTGATACATAGGTTGGCGTTCCCCTTTCTGTGTTTGAAAAGGCAAAAGATTGCCCTGTGGTGTTTTAGGAAAATTTTACGAATAAAAAAGCGCTGTTCCACCCCAAACGGGACGGAAAGCGCTTTGCTTTTCGCGGTACCACCCGAATTGCCTTTCCCGCCGGGAAAGACCCCTCATTTCCGCTTAACGCGCGGCCACGTTCGGCCCTTTGGTTCGAACCGAAACCTCCGGGGTGATGTTCTATCCGTAAACATGCGGCAGCTTACACCGTCCTGCCTCGCTTTGGCGTGTTTTTGCGGTAGATGCGTCCCCATCATAGGTGTTATATTTTAAATATTATAGGGGATTTTTTCAGGTTTGTAAAGCATGGGAATCAGTTTCCGGCAATGGAAAGCGAGCCTACAAACAAAGACGGGCTGGCCATGCAGCTGCCGCCGGGGATGCTGTATTGCATATCGTTGCCCACGGCCTGTACGGCAAGCAGCATGGCAAAGAAATTACCGGAGACAACCATTTGCTCCACGGCCTCTCCTTCGGCGCCGTTTTCGATTTTGCGCCCTTTGCACAGAAGAGAAAAATCGCCCGAAACATCATTCACACCGGCGTGCAGGCCGGATACCTCATAGATCACAACGCCGCTGCCGGCCATTTGGCACAGCGCAGCAAAATCCTGCTCGCCGGGCTGTATGGTAAAGACATGCGGCGCAATGGAAACCTGGCTGTTATAGCCGCGCCTGCCGTGCCCCGTGCTCTGTACGCCGTCCTGCTTGGCGGAGGAAAGGGAATACAAAAGCGTTTTCAAAACGCCGCGGTCTATCAGCGTCAGCGGCGCGGTGGGCACGCCTTCTCCGTCAAACGGAAGCCCGGGGCCCAATAAAGGATGTTCCGGCGTATCCACAAGGCTTACGCAATCTGCCGCAATGCGCTGTCCCTGCTTTCCGGCCAGCTGGCTCAACCCTTTCTGGGCGCGCTCTGCGGAAAATACCGGAGCAAAAGCGCCCAAAAGATCCACCATGGCCTGGCCATGGAAAATTACAGGCATCAGGCCGTTTTCCGCCCGGCCCGCCTTATAATACTGAACGGCCTTTTGCTGCGCTTTTTGCGCCACTTCATATTCATCCAGGTCCTCCAGTGTTTGAGATACGGCAAAGGCCCAGCCGCTGTCCGTCCAGCTTTCAATCTTTGCTACGGCGTCCACAAACAACGCGGCGCTTTGCCGGCTGGCCCGGCCTTCGGTGCCGGCGCTGTTGGCAAAATATACAAAGGTGCGATCCATCTCCGCCGAACAGCCCTGCACGTTTTCAATATGCTTTTGGCTCATCACGGCATGGTAGAGGGAAAGCGCCTTGTCTACAATCTTTTGGGAAATCTCCGGAGAAAGCGCCACCTGCCCGGGCTGTTCGCTTACATAGGTTTTGGCCTGCTCGAAGATACAGGCGTATTCGTCTACATCCGTAACAGAAGCGGAGGCCAGCGCTTTTTCTACAATCTGCCCGGCCTGCTCAATTTGTTCGGTATAGGCATAGCCCACCCGGCCGTTTTGCAAAACGCGCAGGCCGATGCCTTGTGTTTGGCTCTTTTGGAATTCATCCACATGTCCTTCATAGATATCCGCGCTGATGCCCTCTGTGGCGGTGGCAATGCAATCCGCGCTGTCCGCGCCTGCCGAAAGCGCCTGGGCTACAAGCTTTTTACAAATTTCCAACATCGTTTAGGCCTCCCTTCCGCCGACTAAGATTTCGCTGACGCGAATCAACGGCTCTCCCACGCAGGTGGGAACGCTGCCGGAAACAGAGCCGCACATGCCTTCGCCCATCCACATGCCCTTTTCCACAGCGTCGATTTTTTGCAGCACTTCGCTTCCCTTGCCGATCAGCGTGGCGCCGCGCACGGGTTTATCGATCTGCCCGTTTTTCACAAGATACCCTTCCTGCACGGCAAAATTAAATTCACCGGTCAGCGGGTTTACGCTGCCGCCGCCCATTTTTTTTGCATACAGGCCGCTGGCCATGGAGGCGATGACATTTTCGTCGTTGCCGTCGGCGATAAAGGTGTTTGTCATGCGGCTGGTGGGGGCAAAACGATAGTTTTGGCGCCGGCCGCTGCCGGTGGAGGGCATGCCCATCCGTCGGCTGCCCATATGGTCGATCAAATAGCCTTTCAAAATGCCGTTTTCAATCAAAACATTCCGTTGAGACGGATGCCCTTCATCATCATAGCCGATGCTGCCCCAGGCGCCTTGCAGGGTGCCGTCGTCAACGGCGGTCACTTTTTCGGATGCGATCTTTTCGCCCAGCCGGCCTGCAAATTCGCTGTTGCCCTTGGCTACGGCCGTAGCTTCCAGAGAATGTCCGCAGGCTTCGTGGAAAATAACGCCGCCAAAGCCGCCACCCACGGCCACCGTCATCTTGCCGGCCGGCGCATACGGGGCATGCAGCATAGTAAGCGCCGTTTGCGCGGCCTGCTGCGCGGTGCCGTCAATATCCAAGTCGGAGAAAAATTCAAAGCCCCTGCCTGCGCCCGGGCCTTCAAATCCGGTCTGGATTTCGCCGTTGGCGCTGGCCACCGTAGAAACCGCCAGCCTGGCCCGCGCCCGCTCGTCCTCGGCCCATACGCCGTTGGAATTGGCCACCAACACGCGGCTGAGTACATCAAAAACAGCCACCTGCGTTTGCACGATTTCCGCCGATACGTCTCTTGCCGCCTGATAGGCCTGCTGGGCCACTTTCACGCGCCGGGCGGCATCCACTTCGCGCGGGCGCAAAACGGCCTGTTGAATGGGCCGCGGAGGCGCGATGACAAAATCCTTGCAATGTTCTTTTGCATTTGCCTTCAGCGCCTGCGCCGCGGAAAGCGCCGCGTTCATCAATGCCTGCGCAGAAATATCGCAGGTATAAGCATAGGCGCTGTTTGTGCCGGAAAACACGCGCAGCCCGGCCCCGGCATCCAGCCCGGAAAGCATGGTTTCCACCTTGCCGTCCCGGTATTGCAGGGAGTTTCTTTCCGTGTTTTCGTAATACAGTTCCGCAAAATCCGCCCCGGCATCCAGCGCGGCCTGCAAAACCTTTTGTACCGTTTGTTTAGGTATCAAGTTTCATCCCGTCCTTTGTAAAAATTTTATCGATTCATCTGGCGATGTCTTTCTGCAATTTTTCTTTCCTGCCCCATCTCAGACGGCAGATAATAGCGATCTTCCCGCACGGAAAGGGGCATATATTCCTGCTTTACCCAATGCCCGGGGAAATCGTGCGGATATAAATACCCGTTGCCGTTGCCAAGCTTTTCCGCCCCTTTATAATGCGTGTCGCGCAAATGCACGGGAACCGGCTCTTCCGGATGGCCCTGAACGCCGGCCATCGCGCTTTCCACAGCCATGGCTACGCTGTTGGATTTAGGCGATTCGCAAACATAGATGATGGCCTGCGCCAAATTCAGCCTGGCTTCCGGCATGCCGATCATCTCCAGGGCCTGCGCGGCCGAAACGGCCTGCACCAAGGCCTGGGGATTGGCAAGCCCCACATCTTCGCTGGCGTGTACGATGATCCGCCGCGCAATGATCCTGGGATCCACCCCCGCGTACATAAGGCGGGCAAACCAGGCCAAAGCGGCATCGGCATCGCCGCCGCGCAAAGATTTGCAAAATGCGCTTAACATATTATAGTAATGTTCTTCATCCATATTCAACATGCGCTGTTGAATACTATCCTGCGCCGTCTCTTTGGAAATATACACCACGCCGCTGCTATCGGGGCGGGTGGTGGTAACGGCCAATTCCAAAGCGTTGAGCGCCGTGCGCGCATCGCCGTTTGCAATGTTGGCCCAATAGGCCAACACTCCGTCTTCAAACACAATGCGCTGCCCGGGAAAGCCGCGCTCGTCTGTTGCGGCGCGCTGTAAAGATTCTATCACGTCCTGTTGGGTCAAAGGACGAAATTGAAAAATTCTGCAACGGCTGACAATGGCGGGCGTCATGGCGATCATGGGGTTTTCCGTTGTGGAGCCGATAAAGCGCACCACGCCGTTTTCCAGCGCCGGCAGCATAATATCGCTTTGCGAGCGGCTCCATCTGTGGCATTCATCCAGCAAAACCGTGGTGGTCTTTCCATATAGTTTCAAATCATTTTCCGCCTGCTCCAAAATCTGGCGCATTTCCTTTACGCCGGTGGAAACAGCGTTGATTTTAACAAACTTGCTGTTTGTGGCCTGCGCGATAATGCCGGCCAGCGTGGTCTTGCCGCAGCCGGGCGGGCCAAAGAATATGCTGGAGGTCAGGCTGTCCGCTTCAATGGCGCGCCGCAGCAGTTTGCCCGGCCCCACAATGTGCTTTTGGCCGATGAATTCATCCAGATTTCGCGGGCGCATACGATCCGCCAAAGGCGCACGGGTTTTGGCGATTTGGCTGAATAAATCCTCCATGAGGACACACTCCTTTCAAAAATCCTCAAATTCCTTTTGAAAAATGAAGGAAAATGGGTATTTCATCGTTGCAAAGTGCTAAAATGCATTGTAATTGAAAGTTCTATTGACTATAATATCTCTAATTAAAGTTTTTATCTATCCCCCATGAAAATTTGAGAGGGTTGATATTCGTTTAAGGGAAGGGAGACATGAGTGATGTCAGAAAGAGTATTTAACTTTGCAGCAGGCCCGGCCGTTATGCCGGAAGAAGTGTTAAAACAGGCAGCTTCCGAACTGGTGTGTTATCAGGATACGGGGATGTCCGTGATGGAAATGAGCCACAGGGGCGCTGCATTTTCACAGATTATTCAGCAGGCAGAAGCGGATTTGCGCACCTTAATGCACATTCCGGACAATTATAAGGTATTGTTCCTCCAGGGCGGCGCGTCTTTGCAGTTTTCCATGATTCCGTTGAATCTGATGAGAAAATCCTTCAAAGCCGATTATATCAACACCGGCGCCTGGTCGAAAAAGGCCATTAAAGAAGCCAAAAAAGTGGGCAAAGTAAACGTTGTGGCTTCTTCCGAAGAAGACAACTTTACCTATATTCCGAAAGTGGATCCCGCAAAGCTGGATCCGGAAGCGGATTATCTGTATATCGTAACCAACAACACCATCTACGGAACAAGATACACCACCTTGCCGACGCCGCCCGCGGGCGTGCCGCTGGTGGGCGATGCTTCCAGCAACATCCTCTCTCAGGTGTATGATATCAACGATTTCGGCGTGTTGTATTTCGGCGCGCAGAAAAACGTGGGCCCCGCCGGGCTGACCATCGCCATCGTGCGGGAAGATTTGATCGGCTTCTGCCCGGACGACGCACCGACCATGTTAAACTACAAAACCCATGCAGACAACGGCTCCTGCTTTAACACCCCGCCCACCTTCGCCATTTATATGGCCGGCCTGGTGTTCAAATGGATGCTGAAAAACGGCGGCGTAGAAGCCATGCAGAAGATCAACGAAGAAAAAGCGGCGCTGTTGTACGATTGCATTGATAACAGCAGCCTGTATACCGGCGCTGTAACCAATAAAGCGGATCGTTCGCTGATGAATGTACCGTTTGTATTGCCAAACGAAGAATTGACGGCAAAATTCGTTAAAGAAAGCGCAGCACAGGGCCTGGTAAGCTTGAAAGGCCACCGCAGCGTGGGCGGCATCCGTGCTTCCATCTACAATGCAATGCCGGTAGAAGGCGTAAAAGCATTGGTAGAATTCATGAAGAAGTTTGAACTGGAAAACAAATAAAAGGGATGGGCAAAATGAAAAAAAGAATTCAGCTGCTGAATAATATCTCCAGCGTCATTTACAACGAATTGCCGAGCGAACGCTATGAAGTCGGCAAAGACATACAGGATCCGCACGGCATCATCGTGCGCAGCGCGGATTGCCTGAATATGGAATTTGAAGACAGCCTGCTGGGCATCGCCCGCGCCGGTGTGGGATATAACAATATTCCGATTGATAACTGTACGGCCCACGGCGTGGTTGTGTTCAACACCCCGGGCGCCAATGCCAATGCGGTGAAAGAATTGGTGCTGGGCTGCGCGATCATGGCCTCCAGAAACGTGTTTGAAGCAACGGCATGGGCGCAAACGCTCAAAGGCCAACCGGGCGTAACCAAGACCATTGAAGCGGAAAAGAAACGCTTTGTGGGCCCGGAAATCAAAGGGAAAAAGCTGGGCGTAATCGGCCTTGGCGCCATCGGGGCCATGGTGGCAAACGACGCCTTGGCGCTGGGTATGGATGTTGTGGGTTACGATCCGTTTATCACCATCGAAGCGGCCTGGTCTTTGAGAAAAGAAGTAAAACGCGCGTCCTCTTTGGAACAATTGGTGGCGGATTGTGATATCATCACCATCCATGTGCCGCTGACGGATAAAACCAGAGACACCATCAACGAAGAAATCTTTGCCAAGATGAAAAAGGGCGCCATTCTGTTGAATTTTGCCCGCGGCGGCCTTGTAAACAATGACGCGCTGAAGCAGGCGTTGGCCAAGGGCATCGTTTCCAAATATGTGGTGGATTTCCCGGATGAAGAGGTCATCGGGGTAGAGGGCATTGTGGCAGTGCCGCATTTGGGCGCGTCCACGCCGGAATCGGAAGAAAACTGTGCCAAGATGGCTGCCGAGCAGTTGTACGATTTCCTGCAAACCGGCAACATCAAAAACTCTGTGAATATGCCGGCCTGCGCGCTGCCGCCGCATCATGGAGAGCGCATTACATTTATACATTATAATGTGCCAAAGATGGTAGGGCAGATCACCACGATTTTGGCCAATGAAAACGTGAACATCACCAGCATGAACAATCGTTCCAGAGATAAGATTGCATATACGATGATCGACCTGGACGACAGCGTTACGGAAAAAGCGCTGCAAGAGCTGGAGTCCATCGAAGGCGTCATTCGCCTGCGTGTGATCAAGAGCGCATATTAAACAACATAAGCCAATCAAAAAGCCTCCTGTATCAAATACAGGAGGCTTTTGTTATAGGGCCTACATCAGAGATTTTTATAAAACGCCGTTAAAAAACAGGATGCGGCTTTTTATAATTCGTAAAGATAAAAGGCGTGCTAAACCGTTCGGAAGAAAACAAAGGACGGCTGGCACACCCCGCCGAATGGAAGAAGTGGTTTACACACATCCGGCTAAAAAGTTTTCAGGCAAAGCGCGCAAAAAACCTATATAAAACGTATTTAACGCATACAGATGCCGCAACAAAGAGTCCGCAAAGAAGAGGAGAGGATCTCTCATCGGGTTTTCCAATGTTCCAGCGTAGGCAGCAACGTTTCCAGATAAGCGCGCATTTGTGCCGGCGGATATGCCTCGTTTGCCATATGCGAAACGAGGAAATTTATCAAATCCTCTAAATTCGTATAGGCAAATTGGCCGTCGGCATAGCACCATTTGCAATACGATTCGTTGAATGTGCCGTCTGGTTCTTTGCTGAGGGAAGCATCCTCCAGCGGCATACCGCAGCATTGGCAGACCAGCTGGCGGGGAGAGCCCAACAGCGTATTGATGGAAACATCAAACAGTTTGGACAATGCTTTTAACGTTTCCGTGTTTGGCACGGTATCCCCGTTTTCCCATCTTGAAACGGCTTGGCGGGTAACAAACAATTTTTCCGCAAGCGCATCCTGTGAAAGACCGTTTTTCGTTCTAAGCGTATAGAGTACTTCTTTTGGCTCCATCCTCATCGCCTCCATAAACAGCGTAACACCTCTTTTCATACAAAACAAGCAACACGCTGTTGCGCAAGCGTAAAACGCTTTGCAGAGGGCAGGGCGGTGTAGGAAACGGTTTATCCGCCGGGATCAGGAAGAATACCGAAAAGCTTACCTATTATATTTCTATACAAAAAAGGAACCCTCCATAGGAGAGTTCCTTTCGTTCTGCGTTAGTTTAGAAACTTATGCTGCAGCAACGACAATGGGTTTGAGCAAGAAACCGCCTTCACCGATGACGCCGACCGCACCCAGCACCAGGCCAATGCCCAGCAGCCAGAACGTGGCTTTCATCATGCTCTTTCCGCTGCGCAGGTATTTGTATACAAGGAGTACCGCTGCCAGAGTCAGCAATCCGGGAGCTATGGCATCCAAGATATCTTTCTGAACGGACATAGCAGTGGTATCGCCGGTCGGAATCTGGATCGGCGTGGTTACGCTAACCATGGAGGAAGACAAGCCGCCCATCATGAACATACCGAGAACAGAAGCACAGGAGATGAATTTCTGGATCATACCACCCTGCAAGATGCTCAGAGCTGCATCAGTACCCATCTTGTAACCGGTACGTACAAAGAACAGGTTTTCTGCATAGGTAACGCCGCCTAACAGAATGAAGTAGAAGATCGGAGCAAGGAAAGAACCGGCTTCCGCCAGCGGCAGAACCAGCATGATGAACAGCGGTTTCAAGGTAGACCAGTCGATGGTGTCGCCGATGCCGGCAAACGGGCCCATCAAACCGGCTTTGATACCGGTAATCGCTTCGATCGGGATCGGAGCACCCAAAGCGCGCTGTTCTTCCATGGCCAATACGATACCGTGTACCACGGAGCCCCAGATACCTTCGGTGTTGAAGAACATCAGGTGGCGGGTCAATGCTGCGGAATATTCTTCCTGATCATTGCCATACAGTTTTTTCAATACAGGGATAAATGCAGCGCAAAATGCCACGGATTGCAGACGTGCAAAGGAATTGGACATTTCACAGAACATATTCCAACGGAATACAAGGTTGTTTACATCTTTTTTTGTAAGAAGCTTTTTGCCTTCTTCGTCAGCTTTCGCAGCAGCGGCGGAGCCTTCGTCCACAGCATCTTTTTCGCTGGAAGCTTCGAGGATCAGGTAGTACAGGAAAGCAATGAACAGACCCATCAAAGCCAGCGGAATGCCGGTCATGCCGGAATAAGCAGCCAGGAAGAAACCACCGAGGAAGAAGGGCAGGAACTGCGGACGCCCGATAACATTAACTGTCATGGCAAAGCCCAATGCAGGCAACAATTTACCGGTTGCACCCAGTGCATTGGTAATCCATTCCGGCAAAGAGTTCATAAAGCTACCAACAGCTTCTGCGCCAAAATACAGCGCGAAGAACATCGGAACACCGAACAAGAAGATTTTCATGATGATGTTCCACCAGGTGGCCATGAATACAATGCCTTTGTCATTGCCGACGGCAGCATATTTGTCGGACTGTTGAGCAGTATATACTGTGATAATACGGCGAACGGTATGCAACTGAGCACACAACAAGCTCAACGGCACAGCGATGGTAACAGCGCTTTCTATCGGAAGGCCGCTGATCATCGTGATCGTGCAACCGCCCAAAGTTGCAGCGGTTTCGTCCCACACTGTGGTACCGCCGGCGCCTGTGAAGGCCAAGAACATCGGCTGAATGACTGCCGCAATTTTCATGGCCGTGGGTACATCACCTAAAACGAGGCCACAGATCAGGCCGGTGAACAGAGGGCCGATGAATATGTTCATAATGCTATAAAACATATACCATGTTGCGAACCAGTAGTACGCAGCAAGCAACAATGCTTGCATGAGAGATAGTTCCATAGGAAACCTCCAAAAAAATAATAATAATAAAGAATAGGACTTATCTGCTTTTCTACACGCAAATATACCGCAACGATCCCCCTTTCCCTTCAATTGTGTAGCCAAGCAAAAATGAAATCACAGATAATCAAAAAATATATCGCGCATTTATACAGTAATATTTGATTACCGAAACAAGAATACTGCAAGGTACGCAACCTGTAAATACCGCACTTTTTAGTTATAAACACGCTTTATAATAATCAAAAAACATAAACAAATGTACAAAACATATTCTGAATGTTAATAAATAAATGTTATTTAAGAACAAAAAAGGTTGTATAGCAATACGGAGGAGAAAACAGCAGTGAAAATATAACGAAGTATAGGATATAATTAGGAATCTCAGTTAAATGGGATATAATAGCAGAATAATAGGTGTATCTAACCAAACAGATTGTTAGTCACATTTTTATTGCTGGCTTATCTTTGCTTAGGAGGTGATGTCGATGGCTTCTGTAACAAAAGAAGTTTCAATGGCAGGTTGCAATGAAAAGAGCTTATTTGAACTTGAACGTGCCGATGCTGATGCGGATGAATAAAAGAGAGCTTATCACGCTCTTTTTTCATTTTGCGATTTTTATCGGCCTTGATAGGAACAGGACTTTAAACCAGACAAGTGTTTGCATCAAAAATTTTCGTGAAATGGCTGCAATCGTTTTCTATAAGGGATTTAAATTTTCACAAAGCGGGCATCTTACAAAGACAAAAAGAGAAATTATAAATATTTTTATATAGAAAAAAGGAACCCTCCTTGTGGAGAGTTCCTTTTGTTTTGCGATAGCTTAAGCAGCAGCAACTGCGATGGGTTTGAGCAACAAACCGCCTTCGCCGATGATGCCGATTGCGCCCAGCACCAGGCCAATGCCCAGCAGCCAGAACGTGGCTTTCATCATGCTCTTACCGCTGCGCAGGTATTTGTATACCAGCAATACGGTAGCCAGCGTCAACAGGCCGGGAGCCACTTTGTCCAGGATATCAGTCTGGATGCTCATCGGCGTGCCGCCGGTCGGGATCTGTACGGTGGTGTACATGTTAACCATGGAAGCGGACAAGCCGCCCATCATGAACATACCTAATACAGAAGCACAGGTGATGAATTTCTGAATCATGCCGCCCTGCAAGATGCTCAGAGCCGCTTCGGTACCCATCTTGTAGCCGGTGTTCACGAAGATGAAGTTTTCAGCAGTCATGAAACCGCTCAGCAGGATCGCAAAGAGGATCGGAGCCAGGAAGGAGCCGCCTTCAGCCAGCGGCAGAACCAGCATTGCCAGCAACGGTTTTACAGTGGACCAGTCGATGGTGTCGCCGATGCCGGCAAACGGACCCATCAAGCCGGCTTTGATACCGGTGATGGCTTCAATCGGGATCGGGGCGCCCAAAGCGCGCTGTTCTTCCATAGCCAATACGATACCGTGTACCACGGAGCCCCAAATACCTTCGGTGTTGAAGAACATCAGGTGGCGAGCCAAAGCTGCATTGAATTCTTCTTGGTCATTGCCGTACAGCTTTTTCAGTACCGGGATGAACGTGGCACAGAAAGCCAGAGACTGCAAACGAGCAAAGGAGTTAGACATTTCGCACAGCACGTTCCAGCGCCATGCCACTTGGTTAACATCTTTCTTGGTCAAAAGTTTTTTGCCCTCTTCATCTGCTTTTGCAGCAGCGGCGGAACCTTCGTCTACAGTTTCTTCTTTGCTGGAAGCCTCGAGGATCAGGTAGTACAGGAAAGCAATGAACAGACCCATCAAAGCCAGCGGAATACCGGACATGCCGGAATAGGCAGCCAGGAAGAAGCCGGCCAGGAAGAAGGGCAGGAACTGCGGACGGCCGATAACGTTGATGGTCATCGCGAAGCCCAGAGCCGGCAGGATCTTACCGGTGATGCTCAGCGCATTGGTGATCCAGACAGGCAAGCTGTTCATGAAGTTGCCGATGGCTTCGGCGCCGAAGTACAGCCCCAGGAACATCGGAATACCGAACAGAACCAGTTTGAAAGCCTGCGGCCAAACCGTAGCCATGAACATGATGCCCTTGGTGTTACCAACCTTTGCATATTCGTCCGCCTTCTGTACCGGGTAAATCATCACGATACGACGAACGGTATGCAGCTGAGCACACAACAAGCTCAACGGTACGGCAATGGTAACGGACTGAGAAACGTCCATGCCGCTGAGCATTGTGATGGAGACGCCGCCCAACGTAGCAGCAGCTTCGTCCCACACAACGGTACCGCCGGCTGCCGTGAAGGCTAAGAACATAGGCTTAATCGCAGCCGCGCATTTCATAGCGGTCGGTACGTCGCCCAAAACGATACCTACGACCAAACCGGTTACCAGAGCATCCATGAACCAAGCACAGCCCCAGCTATATCCGATGTACCAGGTAGTAATCCAGTACCACAAGGCAAGCAGCAATGCTTGCATGAGAGATAGTTCCATAGGAAACCTCCAAAAAAAATAATAATAAAGAATAGAACTTATCTGCTTTTCTACACATAAATATACCGCAACGATCCCCCTTTTTCTTCAATTGTGTAGCCAAGCAAAAATGAAATCACAGATAATCAAAAAATATATCGTATACATGTACAATAATATTTGATTACCAGAGCAAGGATACTGCAAGGTACGAAGCTTGTAAATACCGCACTTATTAGTTATAAACACGCTTTATAACAATCAAAAAACATGAACGGTTACTCCGAACATATTCTGATTGATAATAAATAAATGTTATGTAAAAACATAAATGGTAGTATAGCAATCCCCCAATACGGCAGAGAAAAAAATTTATAGCGAAATATAAGATATAACTAGGAATTTCGGTAAAAATAGTATATAATAGTAAAGTGATAGGTGTATCTAACCAAACAGGTTGTTGGTCACATTTTTATTACTGGCTTATCTTTGCTTAGGAGGTGATGTCGATGGCTTCTGTAACAAAAGAAGTTGCAATGGCAGGTCACAATGAAAAGAGCTTATTTGAACTTGAACGTGAATTGACAATGGCGATCATTTCAGGGAAATATAAAGCAACGATTCTTTGGAACCTGGGATGGAAAGGGCCTATGCGGTACGGAGAAATACAGAGGATTTTTGTAAACATCAGTAACCGTATGCTGACAAAGCAACTCCGCGAGCTGGAGCGCGACGGTGTGGTGCAGCGCGATGTGTATCCGGATTCCCCGCCGAAGGTTGAGTATTCCTTGACCAACATGGGGGAAACCTTGTTGCCGGTTTTGCAAGCGATTTACCAATGGGGAATAGACCACATCGACTTTTACCGCAAACGTGCCGAAGCTGAAGCTGATACGGATGAATAAAAGAGCGCTTATCACGCTCTTTTTTCATTTGTGCAAATTTGCCTTTCGGCCGAAATGAGCGCATAACCGACAAATTGGCGAATGCCGGACGATAAGCTCGTTGCCAAATCCATGATCAATCGCTGAAAAAACAGATGCGTCTTATAAAGCAACGCCGATAAACGCGGCTCTTTTCAATGAAGAAAGAGAATACAAGAAAAAACATTCACATGGCAAACCAACGAAAACCGCGTTGCCAATATAGAGAATCGGCATTGGGCAAATTTAGCATGAATCGGGCAAAGAGAAGCCGAAAAGGGGACATTGGTTACGGCAAATAGCAGAACACTTATACGGATACAAACTTTTTTACTTTATATTATATTTTACAAAGCGCTTATCCAATAGGCGCTTTTTTATAAAGTGAACCTTGTATTCGGCGTAGGCCTTGTTTCTCTCATAGGAAATAGGGTGGCAAAAAACACGCCGCGCCTACATAAAAATATACAGAAAAATATTTTGCGGGGAAAACAGCGATAGGGAAGTCTTGATGAGACCGCATAAGCGAAAAGGAGTAAAAACATAGAAACCGTGCTCGTCCCAAACACATTTGCCTGCTTACGAAAAGTTTGCAAAGGCGGCAATACCGCATATATGGAATATTTAAAATAGAAAAACACAATAAAAAGCGCACGGTGGGAAGCGCTGTCGGCAAGCATCCATTTGCGCCTTGTACGAAAAATGGTTTCGCCCTGAATAATCTCACCAAGCTGCGGGAAGTACTTATTGATAAAAGGGAAGAAAAACATTTTTTATCTGTAATAAACGAGGAAGAGAAGATTAAAAAATATAAATTGCCAGAGCCATTTTGCATCAGATGTTTGCTAAAAGCTGAAAGGGAGAAATCTTCTTCAAAAGCATCGATACTCAATGCGGCTGCCTATCGCCATATGAAAATTTGTAAACAGAGAGGGCCAATATAAAAGAGGGATTGATATTTTTATATAAAAAAAGGAACCCTCCAAGAGGAGAGTTCCTTTTGTTTTACATTAGCTTAACCTTAAGCAGCAGCAACTGCGATGGGTTTGAGCAACAAACCGCCTTCGCCGATGATGCCGATTGCGCCCAGCACCAGGCCAATGCCCAGCAGCCAGAACGTGGCTTTCATCATGCTCTTACCGCTGCGCAGGTATTTGTATACCAGCAATACGGTAGCCAGCGTCAACAGGCCGGGAGCCACTTTGTCCAGGATATCAGTCTGGATGCTCATCGGCGTGCCGCCGGTCGGGATCTGTACGGTGGTGTACATGTTAACCATGGAAGCGGACAAGCCGCCCATCATGAACATACCTAATACAGAAGCACAGGTGATGAATTTCTGAATCATGCCGCCCTGCAAGATGCTCAGAGCCGCTTCGGTACCCATCTTGTAGCCGGTGCTTACGAAGAAGAAGTTTTCAGCAGTCATGATGCCACCCAACAGGAGTCCATAGATGATCGGAGCCAGGAAGGAACCACCTTCAGCCAGCGGCAAGCACAACATAGCCAGCAACGGTTTGATGGTGGACCAGTCGATGGTGTCGCCGATGCCGGCAAACGGACCCATCAAGCCGGCTTTGATACCGGTGATGGCTTCAATCGGGATCGGGGCGCCCAAAGCGCGCTGTTCTTCCATAGCCAATACGATACCGTGTACAACAGAACCCCAAACACCTTCGGTGTTGAAGAACATCAGGTGGCGGGTCAATGCTGCGGAATATTCTTCCGGATCATTGCCATACAGCTTTTTCAGTACCGGAATGAACGCGGCACAGAAAGCCAAGGACTGCAAACGAGCAAAGGAGTTGGACATTTCGCACAGCACGTTCCAGCGCCATGTGACACGATGAACATCCTTCATGGTCAAGAGTTTTTTGCCTTCTTCATCTGCTTTTGCAGCAGCGGCGGAACCTTCGTCCACAGTATCTTTTTCGCTGGAAGATTCGAGGATCAGGTAGTACAGGAAAGCAATGAACAGACCCATCAAAGCCAGCGGAATACCGGACATGCCGGAATAGGCAGCCAGGAAGAAGCCGGCCAGGAAGAAGGGCAGGAACTGCGGACGGCCGATAACGTTGATGGTCATCGCGAAGCCCAGAGCCGGCAGGATCTTACCGGTGATGCTCAGCGCATTGGTGATCCAGACAGGCAAGCTGTTCATGAAGTTGCCGATGGCTTCGGCGCCGAAGTACAGCCCCAGGAACATCGGGATACCGAACAGAATCAGCTTGAAAGCCTGCGGCCAAACCGTAGCCATGAACATGATGCCCTTGTCGTTGCCAACCTTTGCATATTCGTCTGCCTTCTGTACCGGATAGATAAATACGATACGACGGATGGTATGCAGCTGTGCACACAGCAAGCTCAACGGTACGGCGATGGTAACGGATTGAGAAACGTCCATACCGCTAACCAGCGTTACGGAAACGCCACCCAACGTAGCGGCGGCTTCGTCCCACACAACGGTACCACCGGCACCCGTGAAGGCCAGGAACATCGGTTTGATAACAGCCGCGCATTTCATAGCGGTCGGTACGTCACCCATAACGATACCTACGACCAAACCGGTAAACAGAGCGTCGCCAAAGAAGGCGCAACCCCAAGTGTAACCGATGTACCAAGTGGTAATCCAGTACCACAAGGCAAGCAGCAATGCCTGAAATACAGAAATAGACATAATATACCCCCAAATAATAATAATAATAATCCTTACAGAAAACTACTCGGTAAAAAACATTCCCTCCTTTTGCCGGAGTAGGTACGGCATAAATTGATTTCCCGTATGTCTACGGCCTTCAAAAATATTGCCCATACACATATGTGTTGTAGATGTCATATGTGATATATGGTTATTTTCAAAGAGCTAAGGAAGAACATTGATTCTTACTAACATCAATGTTCTTGAATGATTATAGCATATTCCAATTATTTTGCAAGAATAATTTTGAAAATATTTTGTAATTTTGAAAATATTTTGTCATTACGACAAAATTGTGCAAAAAAACGAGAAGAAGAGAGAGGAAGAAAGACAGGATAGTCTAACCGGAATATAGAAAAAAGGAACCCTCCTTGTGGAGAGTTCCTTTTGTTTTGCGATAGCTTAAGCAGCAGCAACTGCGATGGGTTTGAGCAACAAACCGCCTTCGCCGATGATGCCGATTGCGCCCAGCACCAGGCCAATGCCCAGCAGCCAGAACGTGGCTTTCATCATGCTCTTACCGCTGCGCAGGTATTTGTATACCAGCAATACGGTAGCCAGCGTCAACAGGCCGGGAGCCACTTTGTCCAGGATATCAGTCTGGATGCTCATCGGCGTGCCGCCGGTCGGGATCTGTACGGTGGTGTACATGTTAACCATGGAAGCGGACAAGCCGCCCATCATGAACATACCTAATACAGAAGCACAGGTGATGAATTTCTGAATCATGCCGCCCTGCAAGATGCTCAGAGCCGCTTCGGTACCCATCTTGTAGCCGGTGCTTACGAAGAAGAATGTTTCAGCAGTCATGATGCCACTCACAATGAGCCCAAAGAGGATCGGAGCCAGGAAGGACCCGCCTTCAGCCAGCGGCAAGCATAACATAGCTACCAACGGTTTGATGGTGGACCAGTCGATGGTGTCGCCGATGCCGGCAAACGGTCCCATCAAACCAGCTTTGATGCCGGTGATCGCTTCAATCGGGATCGGGGCGCCCAATGCGCGCTGTTCTTCCATAGCCAATACGATACCGTGTACCACGGATCCCCAAACGCCTTGGGTGTTGAAGAACATCAGGTGACGGGTCAATGCTGCGGAATATTCTTCCGGATCATTGCCATACAGCTTTTTCAGTACCGGAATGAACGCGGCACAGAAAGCCAAGGACTGCAAACGAGCAAAGGAGTTGGACATTTCGCACAGCACGTTCCAGCGCCATGTGACACGATGAACATCCTTCATGGTCAAGAGTTTTTTGCCTTCTTCATCTGCTTTTGCAGCAGCGGCGGAACCTTCGTCCACAGTATCTTTTTCGCTGGAAGATTCGAGGATCAGGTAGTACAGGAAAGCAATGAACAGACCCATCAAAGCCAGCGGAATACCGGACATGCCGGAATAGGCAGCCAGGAAGAAGCCGGCCAGGAAGAAGGGCAGGAACTGCGGACGGCCGATAACGTTGATGGTCATCGCGAAGCCCAGAGCCGGCAGGATCTTACCGGTGATGCTCAGCGCATTGGTGATCCAGACAGGCAAGCTGTTCATGAAGTTGCCGATGGCTTCGGCGCCGAAGTACAGCCCCAGGAACATCGGGATACCGAACAGAATCAGCTTGAAAGCCTGCGGCCAAACCGTAGCCATGAACATGATGCCCTTGTCGTTGCCAACCTTTGCATATTCGTCTGCCTTCTGTACCGGATAGATAAATACGATACGACGGATGGTATGCAGCTGTGCACACAGCAAGCTCAACGGTACGGCGATGGTAACGGATTGAGAAACGTCCATGCCGCTAATCAACGTTACGGAGATGCCGCCCAACGTAGCAGCGGCTTCGTCCCACACAACGGTACCGCCGGCACCCGTGAAGGCCAGGAACATCGGTTTGATAACGGCCGCGCATTTCATAGCGGTCGGTACGTCACCCATAACGATACCTACGATCAAACCTGTAAACAGAGCGTCGCCGAAGAAGACACAACCCCAAGTGTAACCGATACTCCACGTGGTAATCCAGTACCACAAGGCAAGCAACAATGCCTGAAACACAGATATAGACATAATATACCCCCAAATAATAAATAATCCTTACAGAAAACTACTCGGTAAAAAACATTCCCTCCTTTTGCCGGAGTAGGTACGGCATAAATTGATTTCCCGTATGTCTACGGTTTTTTAAAATGTTACCCATACAAAAAATTACGTTTTACAGAACTGAAATAAAACAATGAATCCTTAACTAGCAACAATGTTAGTAGCATTGTTAATGTGATTTTATAACTTATCGATTATAATAGAACATTTTATATACCTTGTTAAATATACTACCATAAATAAGAAAAAATGCAAGAAAAACATAGGGAAATTTTTATAAATCAATGAAACCATATAAAAATCAGCAAAATTATGCAAAAACGAGAAGAAGAGAGAGGAAGAAAGACAGGGTGGTCTAACCGGAATATAGAAAAAAGGAACCCTCCTTGTGGAGAGTTCCTTTTGTTTTGCGATAGCTTAAGCAGCAGCAACTGCGATGGGTTTGAGCAACAAACCGCCTTCGCCGATGATGCCGATTGCGCCCAGCACCAGGCCAATGCCCAGCAGCCAGAACGTGGCTTTCATCATGCTCTTACCGCTGCGCAGGTATTTGTATACCAGCAATACGGTAGCCAGCGTCAACAGGCCGGGAGCCACTTTGTCCAGGATATCAGTCTGGATGCTCATC
>CAJJKN010000005.1 GCA_905188085.1 uncultured Bacillota bacterium | reverse complement strand
ACCCCCTTTCAACGTTCGACGGGGACGCTGTCCCCCTCGATAGCCCCTGCTCAATAGGAGGAGTGTCCACTTCTGGTCAATTTTTGTTCGAATGTACCGCGCGGGCGGAAAGCGAAAGAAGGCGAAAAACGGAGGAAGCTACCCGGGGCAGGGAAGGTGGCCGGATGTAGAAACTTTGGCCGGAAAAGGGAGCGGCTACAAGCCGCCCACCGCCGCGCTGCCGAGGATATCGGTTGGGCAGGGTTTTCGTTTCCCATCAAATTTTTTGGCTTGAGATAGGCGGTAGAAGGTGCTAATCGGGGTTTTCGTTTCCCGTCAGGTTTTGGAGTTGAGATAAGGTATAGAATGTGCAGGGCAAAGCTTGCGTTTTTCATTCATCTAAAGGCGCGCCCTGCCTTTTCTCTCGCGGTCGCCTCACTCAAACCATGCCACGGCGCGGATGGGGGAGCCGTCGCAATGGGCCAATTTCAGCGGAAAACAGCTGAACCAGAAAAGGTCCTCTCCGCAGAGCGAAAGGTTTTTCAGGTTTTCGATGTTCACAATGTCGTTGTGCGCAAACAGCTTGTTGTGCCGGGTCAGCTTGGTGTCGGCAATGGGATCCAGGCCGATCACATCAAACCCGATCCCCTTATACTGCCCGTCCATGATGTAGCAAAGCGCCTCGTCCGTCAAACACGGGTAATCGCCGAAATACGCCTCCGTGCCCCAAAACCGGTCCCACCCCAGGGAGAAGAGAAGAAAATCCGCCTGCTCTGCCTTTTCGCCGTAGCGCAAAATGGCGGACAGCGGAATGCCGCTTTTCGGCGTGGCGTCGGTGCAGTCAATCACCAGCGCCTTGCCGATAAACTGTTCCGGCGGAAACGCGTCCAGCGTGGGGCGGTCGGCATACAGGTGCGCGGGCGGGTCCATATGCGTGCCGGTATGGGTATACATCTGCAATTTCGTTTCGCGAAAGCCGTCCTTTTCATAGCTGTTGGCCGGCAAAAACCGAGGCGGCTCCGTGCCGGGATACACCGGCATGCCCGGTTCAATCGTATGGGTTAGATCGATCACTTTCATTTTTTGCTCCGTTGAAAGCAGGAAATGCTTTTTTTCTGTCAAGCATAGCAGACAAATGCAAAGAAAACCACCCCAAAGCCCGTTGTCTTGCGGGTTTGCAGTGACTTTGCCGCTCCGTTCTGCTATAATTTAAGAAATATAGACATTTCACCGGCGTTTTGTATAAACAAACGCGGTTTGGGCGTATACTCAACTACGGGGTAGGCCCGAAATTCGCTGCTGCACATTCCTGTTGTGCGTCTGCAAGGAGGAAACGAAATGACATTGGGGGACAGGCTGGAAAAAACCATGAGCCGCAACACGGCGCTGGGCCTTGTGTTGGCCGTGGTTATTTTGCTTTCCGCCATCGCGGTAACGCCCAAAAGCTATCAGCTGGAGGTGGGCTCGGTCTATCAGGAGAACATCACCGCCCCGCGCGAAGTGGAGGATACCGCTGCCACAAACGATTTGAAAAAGCGCGCCAGAGAAGCGGTGTCGCCCGTCTATTCCAAAGACGGCGCCGAAACCGTGGCCATGCAGGAGCAAATTCAAGCCTATTACAACCAAGTGGATCAGGTGCGCAACAAAGCCTTTGTGCAGTTGGATCTGGTCAGCGCCCGGTGGGAAGCCGGCGAACAGCCCGGTGCAGAGCCAACGGTGGAAAGCATTTTAACCGATGCGTTTTATCAGGAACTAAACCAGCAAATGCCGGAATCGGTGGACAAAGCCACCATGCTGGCCCTGCTTTCCGCTACCGACGAACAATGGCAGGCCGCCAAAACCCAGGCGACGGATTCTTCCAACGCCGCGTTTGAAAACGGCATCGGCGAGGACGCCGTGGCATTGGCCGTTTCCGGCGTGCAAAAACAGCTGGAGGCTTTGCCGGTGCCGGATGTGTGCAAGCAACTGGCCGCCAAGCCCATTACCACCTATATGAAAGCCAATTTATTTTATGATGAGGACGCCACAGAAGACGCCAAGCGCAAGGCGGAAAACGACGTGGTGCCCGTGGTATACAAAAAAGGGCAGACCATCGTAAAGGCCGGCGAACAGGTGTCCCAAGCGCAGCTGGCTCTTTTGCAGCAGCTCGGCATGATTGCCGGCGGCATCAGCGTGCCGCTGTATTTGGGGCTGATTTTGGGCATCCTGTTGCTGGGCGCGGCAGGCACGTATCTATTAACCCGTGTTATGCCGGAAATAGATACAAAAACCATTCTGATGAGCGGCATCTGCATCGCCTTTGTGCTGCTGGCGGCGCTGCTTGTCATCAAAACAAACCCGCGCTATGTGCCGGTGTGCTTTATCGCGATGACGATGAGCATGATCGTCAGCGCCCGCGTGGGCATGATCTTGGGGAACCTTACCAGCGTTTTAATCGGCGTGATGGCCATGATCAGCGGCGCCACGGCGCAGGGAGCGTTTATCATGCTGCTCAGCGGCATGGCCTCCAGCACGGTTTCGGCGTATCTGGCGGACCGTTGCAAAAGCAGGCTGCGCCTGTTAAGCTGCGGGCTGGCCGGCGGCGCTGCCGGCGGCCTTGTGTATATCTGCATGGGGCTGTTGTTGGGCAGTGGGTTTATGACGATTTTGGAAGGCGTTTTGATTTCGCTGCTGGTGGCGATGGTGGCGGCCATGGTGTGTTTGGGCTCCACCCCCATTTGGGAACAGGTGTTTCATGTCTTAACGCCGATGAAGCTCATGGAGCTTTGCAACCCCACCAACCCGCTTTTGCATAAGCTTTCCATGGAAGCGCCGGGCACCTATCATCATTCCATCATGGTGGGCAACCTGGCCGAAGCTGCGGCCGAGGCCGTGGGCGCAGATGCGCTGTTGACAAGGGCCGCCGCCTATTATCACGATGTGGGTAAATTGAAAGCGCCGCTGTTTTATTCGGAAAACCAGCCGCAGGATATGCCAAACCCGCACGATAAATTAAAGCCGTTGGAAAGCGCCCGGCTCATTCGCAACCACCCCATAGACGGCGAGCGCATGATTTTGGAAGCCGGCATTGCGCCGGAGATTGCCAAAATCGCGCGCCAGCACCACGGCACCATGCTGATCTATTATTTTTACAACAAAGCCAAGCAGCAAAATCCCGATGTGGAGCCGCTTTTGTTCCGCCATGACGGCGGTAAGCCCACTTCGCGCGAGGCCGCGCTGATTATGCTGGCAGACGCCACCGAGGCCGCCACCCGCGCAGGCGGCGCTTCGGGCAACTATAAACAGACTATGGAAAAAATCATCCAGCAGCGCTATGATGACGGCCAGCTGGATCTGGTGGATTTTACCTTCCAGGATTTGAACACCATCGCGCGCGCCTTTGAATCGGTGCTGCGCGGCATGTATCACCAGCGCATTCAATATCCGGATGTGCAGATCAAACGTGAAAGAGAGGAAACAAGGTCATGAACAAGCAGGTGCAATTGGATAATTTGCAAACCATCGTTCGCATGCCCATCCCTCAGCGGCAGATTATCATTAAAACGGTTCGGGCCGCGTTGAACACCGCGAAAAACTCCATTGCCCCCTGCCAGGTGCAGATTTCCCTGGTAGGCCCGCGCAAAATGCGCATGCTCAACAAAAAAACCCGTGGGATAGACAGCGAAACGGACGTGTTGAGCTTTCCGTATTTTGAATGGGAAAACGCCGTTCCCGGCGACCTCAGTACCCTTTCCGAGCGTGTGATGATGCAGCCGGAAAACGGCTATGTGCTTTTGGGCGATATCGTCATTTCCACCCGCCGCGCGGTAGAACAGGCCGAAGAATATAACCACAGCGTACTTCGCGAAATCTGCTTTTTGGCCGTGCACGGCACGCTGCACCTTTTGGGATACGACCATATGACCCCGGAAGACGACAAGCGCATGAACGACCTTACGCAAGAAATTTTAAGCAGCTGCGGCGTTTTGAGAGACAGCGCATTGTAATTTTCCAAAAAACGTGCTAAAATACACAAAAAAGGAGAAGGCCGGATGGACACTTTCGTTTCCGGGTTTGTGGCCATTATCGGCCGCCCCAACGTGGGCAAATCCTCTTTGATCAATGCGATGGTGGGGGAAAAGGTCGCCATCGTTTCGGATAAGCCGCAGACCACGCGCAACCGCATTATGGGCGTGGTAAACGGCGCGGGCTATCAGCTGGTTGTGCTGGATACGCCCGGCATTCAAAAGCCGAAAAACAAGCTGGGGCGCTATATGGAAGGCACCGTGCGCCACAGCTTAACGGATATAGACGCGGCGCTTGTTGTTATCGATGCGCAAAAGGGCATCGGCAGCCGCGATGAAGAGGCGCTGTTTCGCGCGCAAAAGGCCGGCGTGCCCGTGCTCGTTGCACTCAACAAGACAGACCTTGCGCCTCAAGAGCAAATCGAATCTTTGTCGGCCCGGCTGTCTGCCGAAGAGGGGATCGCACACGTTTGCCCCGTCTCGGCCAAGACCGGCAGCGGGCTGGCTGTATTGTTAACTCTGTTGCGGGCGCAAATGGCGCCCGGCCCGGCGTATTTTCCGACCGACGTAACTTCGGATATGCCGGAATCGTTCCTCTGCTGCGAAATCATCCGTGAAAAACTGCTGCATTCGCTTCGGGATGAAGTGCCCCACGGCATTGGGGTGGAGCTGGAAAAATTCATGGAACGCGAGGACGGCGTGGTGGAAATTCACGCGCTGATCTATTGCGAGCGGCAAAGCCATAAGGGCATCATCATCGGCAAAAAGGGCGCGATGTTAAAACACATCGGCCGGGCCGCAAGAGAGGAACTGGAAGTTTTCTTTGGGACAAAGGTATTTTTGCAGATCTTTGTCAAGGTCAGGGAAGATTGGCGCAATTCGCCGTCCGCCCTGCGCGAGCTGGGCTACGAATAAGCCCTGTATGCAAAGTTTTCTTCCTATTTACTGCAAAGGAGCGGCACAGTTTTGTGCAACACGCCCCGCTTTTTTTGGTATCATTTTTTGCTTTGCCGGTTTTTGGCAGTTTTGCAATGGATTGGTACACTGTTTTTTCGCTTTCCCGGGCAAGCTGAAAACAAACACGTTTGTTTATTCCGGAGGGCGCATACAATGAAAACACAAAACCAGGCCGCCCGCCGCCTTTGGGCGCGGTTTGTCCGCACCGGGCGCGTGGGGGATTATCTTCTTTTTACAAAACAAAAAAGCGATTCGGAGGATGCCGAATGCAACAAACCGTATTTGCCGTTGTAGCGCAAGCTGTCAACTATCGAGACCATGACCGCGTGTTAACGCTCATCACAAGAGAGCGGGGCACCGTTACGGCCACGGCCCGGGGCTGCAGAAAGCCGCAGAGCAAACTGATGAGCTGTGCCCAGCCCTTTGTCTACGGCGAATACGAACTGGCGGACTATAAAGGCAGGCTATATGTAAAGAGCTGCCAGGTGCGCGAAATTTTTTATAACCTCCGGCTGGAGCCTACGGCGCTGGCCGCGGCCGGGCAGGCAGTGCAGGCCGCCCGCGCGTTTGCCAATCCCGAGGAGGACAACGCCAAACTGTTCACGCTGTTGTTGTTTACCTTGGCCCGCCTGTGCGAAAAACAGGCGGATCACCTGTGTATCCTGGCGTTCTTTTTGGCAAAGCTGCTGGATTTTGCAGGCCTGTGCCCCGAGGTACAGGGCTGCGTATGCTGCGGGACAGAGCAGCAGCTTTTGTGGTACGACGGCGAATCCGGCGGCGCGGTGTGCGCGGAATGTGCGCGCCATCTGCCCACGGCAAAGCCGCTGTCTGCGCAGTGCCGGCTGGCGCTTGAAAAAATGTGGCAAACGCCGTCCGCCAAATACCCGGCGCTGTATCCCGAGATCGCGCCTGTGGGGGCGGAAGCCTATGCCCATCTTTTAACCAGCTACGCGGCCTCGGCGGCAAAACCGCTGCCGCATTTACATACGCTGATGCCCAAATTGTAAAAATACGGGCTCGGCCATTTCCTTTGAATTGAAAACGTGGCGCACACGTTTTTGAAAATATTATTTTTTAGCAAAGGGGGCAAAGGAAATGAAACAATACGTTTTTACCTTTGAACAAGGAAACGCAAACATGCGCCAGCTCCTGGGGGGCAAAGGCGCAAACCTGGCCGAAATGACGGGCCTGGGCCTGCCGGTACCGCCGGGGTTTACGATTTCCACCGAAGCATGCAACAACTATTACGAAAACGACAAGACGCTGGATGAGGAGGTTCTCCGGCAGACCATGGACGCCCTGTCCGCGCTGGAGCAAAAGGCCGGCAAAACCTTTGGCAATCCGCAAAACCCGCTGTTGGTTTCCGTGCGCAGCGGCGCGGCCGTCTCCATGCCCGGCATGATGGATACCGTGCTCAACCTCGGCCTGAACGACGAAACGACCGAGGGCATGGCAAAGGCCACCGGCAATCCGCGCTTTGCGTACGATTCCTACCGCCGCTTTATCCAGATGTTTGCCAACGTGGTGATGGAGCTGAACATGAGCCCGTTTGAAAATGCGCTCGAACAGGCCAAACAAACCCAGGGCGTAAAGTTTGATCGGGATCTTTCTGCCGAAAGCCTGATCGAACTGGTGAAAACCTACCAGGGACTGTATGAGCAGGCCACCGGCCAGCCCTTCCCGCAGGACCCCAAAGAGCAGCTAAAGCGCGCCGTGGAGGCCGTGTTCCGCTCCTGGAACAACCCGCGCGCCGATATCTACCGCAAGCTCAACGACATTCCGTCCTCCATCGGCACGGCGGTCAATGTGCAGTCTATGGTCTTTGGCAACATGGGCGACGACTGCGGCACAGGCGTGGCTTTTACCCGCAGCCCCTCCACCGGGGAAAACAAATTTTACGGCGAATATCTGATGAATGCCCAGGGCGAAGACGTCGTGGCCGGCATCCGCACGCCGCAGCAAATCGAGCAATTGAAAAACGATATGCCCGAAGCGTATGAAACCCTGCTGAATATCGCGCAAAAGCTGGAATCGCATTTCCATGATATGCAGGATATCGAATTTACCATCGAACGCGGCAAGCTCTATATGCTGCAAACCCGCAACGGCAAGCGCACCATGCAGGCCGCGATGCAAATTGCGGTGGATATGGTGGAGGAAGGCAAGATCGGCCGCGACGACGCGTTGCTGATGATCGACGCCAAGCAGATCAACACCATTTTGCACCCCACGTTTGACGAAAAAGCGCTGAGCCAGGCTGCCCCTGTGGCCGTGGGCCTGCCCGCTTCTCCGGGCGCTGCCACCGGCCGGGTGTATTTCTCCGCCGAAGAGGTGGAAAAAGCCCAGGCAGACGGCCAGCAATGTATTCTCGTGCGCACCGAAACTTCCCCGGAAGACATTCAGGGCATGAACAAAGCCCAGGGCATCCTCACCGCCCGCGGCGGGATGACCAGCCACGCCGCTGTGGTATGCCGCGGCATGGGGCGCTGCTGTGTGGCCGGGTGCAACGATATTTTTGTGGATGAAGAAGAGGGCTTTTTCCGTACCGATGAAGGCCGCATTTTCAAGCGGGGGGATTGGATCTCCCTGGACGGCAACACCGGCCGCGTCTACGGCGAACAGCTGCCCACCGTGCCCGCTAAGATCAGCGGCAATTTTGAAACCATCATGCAATGGGCGGATGATTACCGCACCATGGGCGTGCGCACCAACGCAGACACCCCGCGCGACGCCAAAGCCGCCCGCGATTTCGGCGCGGAAGGCATCGGCCTGTGCCGCACGGAGCATATGTTCTTTGATGCAGAGCGCATCGCTTCCATGCGCCGGATGATTCTCTCGGATAACGAGCGCCAGCGCAAGGCCGCGCTGGAAGAACTGCTGCCCATGCAAAAGCAGGACTTTAAAGCCATGTATAAGGCCATGGGCGGCCGCCCGGTGACCATCCGTCTGCTGGATCCGCCGCTGCATGAATTTATCCCCAAAGAAGAGGACGAAATCCGCGCGCTGGCAAAATCCATGGGCGTGTCGTTTGAAGAGCTCAACGACAAAGCCATTTCGCTGCACGAAACCAACCCCATGCTGGGCCATAGGGGCTGCCGTTTGGCTGTGACCTATCCGGAAATCGCCCGCATGCAGACCACTGCCATCATGGAAGCGGCCATCGAAGTGTGCGAAGAAGAGCGCGTGATGATTCAGCCGGAAATCATGATCCCGCTGGTGGGCGAGGTGAAAGAGCTGGCGTTTGTCAAAAAGATCGTGAAAGACACGGCAGAATCCGTTATCAACCGCATGGTACACCGCATTCCGTACCTCATCGGCACGATGATGGAAATCCCGCGTGCCTGCCTCACGGCGGACGAAATCGCCAAAGAGGCGGAGTTCTTCTCCTTCGGCACCAACGACCTTTCGCAGATGACCTTCGGCTTCTCGCGTGACGACGTCGGTAAGTTCCTGCCGGATTACTTTGAATTTAAAATCTTCGAGCAGGATCCCTTTGCCTCGGTGGACGTGAAAGGCGTCGGCAAACTGATGCAGATGGCCGTGCAGATGGGCCGCGAACAGCGCCCCAACATCAAGCTCGGCATTTGCGGCGAACAGGGCGGCGATCCCAAGAGCATCGAATTTTGCCATAACATCGGCTTGACGTATGTTTCCTGCTCGCCGTTCCGCGTGCCCATTGCGCGCCTGGCCGCAGCGCAAGCCGCCATCCGCCAGAAACGCTTCTGATCCTCGCTTGTGAGAGGGAAAATAAGATAGCCTTTTAAGGGGCAAAGTTTCCGGCCAACGGAAAAATAGGCAAGCATAAAAAGGGACCTTGAGGGTTTGAGAAATCAGCCCCCAAGGTCTTTTTTGCTGCATGAAAACAGAGCGAACCCCTTGCTTTTAAGCGATTTTACCGCCTTGAGAAAACATAAATTTTATACGGAAGAAATGTGAATTTGCCTTTTTGAGGAGGCTAGGTTTGCCCATTGACGCTTGCCTAAAAGGCGATCGGCCATCGTAAAATCAAAGACCTCCGCGCTTTTGCGCCGGGGTCTGTTTTTGTTTTTTGCAAAAAGCCGGGGGAAGGCGAGAGAAAAGCAAGTCTAAAGGCGAAAACGCCGGGGTTTGCGCCGAAAACACGGCGCGCCTTGCCATCGCTTTGCGGCGGGCTGTTTTTTTATTCCCCGGCAGAGGAAAAATATCCTTTGCAAAGCCTGCAACCCCGCCCATTGAACCCGCCGCCGACCAGGCCAATGCGTTTGCCCCAAAAGCGCAGAGTAAGCCGAGCCAAGCGCCGGGCCAAAAAAGATACGCAACCAGGCCTACGAAACCACCGCCGGCCCGCCCCATGCGTTCGGCCCAAAAGCGCAGAGCAAGCCGAGCCAAATCCCGGCCCAAAAAGGGCGCATGCGCAACCAGGCCCATTAAAACGCAACCCGGCCCCTTGGCCGCAAAGGCCAAACATATCCTCAATTTGTCCCCGCTTTTGCGGTATAAAAAAACAGGAGAAACCTCCTGTATCCCTGCGCCGGCGTCGGCTCATTCCCGCCCCAGCAGATAATCCACGCTCACGCCGTACAGCGTGGCCAGCTGCACGAGCAGCGTCGCGGTCCACTCTATCCGCCCCGTTTCATATTGCGAGTAGGTGTTTTGCGCCATATGCAGTTTTTGTGCAATCTGCGTTTGCGTAAGATGATTTTTTTCTCGCAAAGCACGGATATTTTCGTAAACCATTTCATCACCTATTTTACAGTATCGTTTATTTTGCCCCGTTTGGATAGCGATTATCCAAAATATAGATAGCTTGAAAACGGATGAAAAACGGCGTAAACTCGCGCTTTTTTGGCATTATTTAAAAAGCGTTGCGGCGAAGAAACCTGCCGAAACCAAAGCGTGCAGCCGGCCCGGCCGATGCTAAAAAATTTTTTATGAACAAGGGCAGCGTACCGGGGCATTTCCCAAATAAAAAAAGGAGAATTTTGCAGAAAAACAAAGAAATGAAAAAGTCAAGCCTTTTTGCAAACTTTTTTTGGCGAAAAAAGAGGGATTCGCGTTTTTATGGAGAAACTATAAAATACAAGAGTTCGGGGGTGAAGCATGCGCTGTATTCGTGAACAGACCGAGCGGGACCAGGCCGCCATATTGTCTCCGTTTGCCACGCGGGCGGAGTGTTCCAAGGGGCGAAAGCGCCCGGAAGCGCCTTGCCCGGTACGCACCTGCTTTGCCAGAGACCGGGACCGCATTTTGCATTCCAATTCGTTTCGCAGGCTCAAACACAAAACCCAGGTGTTTATCGCGCCCAACGGCGACCACTTTCGCCAGCGTATGACGCATACGCTGGAGGTGGTGCAGATTGCGCGCACCATCGCCCGGGCCCTGCGCTTGAATGAGGATTTAACAGAGGCCATCGCCCTGGGGCATGATCTGGGGCATACCCCGTTCGGCCATACCGGCGAACGGGTGTTAAACAGGCTGAGCCGCCTGGGCTTTGCGCATAACGAACAGAGCCTGCGCGTGGTGGAGGTTTTAGAGCGCGACGGGCGGGGGCTCAATTTAACCTGGGAAGTGAAAGACGGCATTGTAAACCACCGAAGCCGCTGCAAACCGCATACGCCGGAGGGCGCGGTGGTTCGCCTGGCGGACAAGATTGCCTATGTGAACCACGATGTGCAAGACGCCATCTGGGCCGGCGACCTTACCGCCGAAGATTTGCCGAAACACTGCCTTCAGGCCCTGGGAGATACCAACAGCCGCCGCATCAACACCCTTGTGGTGGATGTGATTGAACATTCGCATGACGGCGTGGTGCAGCAGTCGCCCGCCATGGCGAAAATCATGGCGGATCTGCGGTCGTTTTTGTTTGAAAACCTCTACGAAGGGCCGCACCAAACCGAACAAACCCGGCGGGCGGAGCGGATGATCGAAGCGCTGTATCGCTTTTATTTGGACACGCCGCACAGCCTGCCGGCAGAATATGAGGCCATCGCCGAGGTTTCTTCGCGCGAGCGCGCCGTGATGGATTATATCGCCGGGATGACGGATAATTTTGCCGTGCATCAGTTTTTACAGTTGTATGTCCCCGGGGAACAGCCCCGTTTTTAACACAAAACCGCGCCGCATGGCAGAAAGGAGGGGCACATGGCCGGGCATTTTTCCGATGAATTTTTAGACGAAGTGCGCCTGAGAAACGACCTGGTGCAGATCGTGTCTCAATATGTGCCGCTCCAGCAGAAAAGCCGGCGCTATTGGGGCTGCTGCCCGTTTCACAGCGAGAAAACCCCGTCGTTTTCCGTCGATCCGGACAAGCAGTTTTACTATTGCTTCGGCTGCCACGAGGGAGGCAATGTCATCCATTTCATCATGAAAATGGAGAAGATGACCTTTCCGGAGGCCGTGGAATATCTGGCGGAAAAGGCCGGCCTGCCCCTGCCGCAAACGGGGGACAGCAAAGCCTATCAGGAGAAAAAGCGCAAAAAACAGCGACTGTACGGCGCGCTGCGCGAGGCTGCGCTGTTTTATCACAGCCAGCTGAAAACAGACGCCGCCGCCCACGCCAGGGCATATTTGCAAAAGCGGGGGCTTACGCAAAAGCAGGTGCTGCATTTTGGCTTAGGCTATGCGCCGAAAAGCTGGCAGGCGCTGACGGACCATCTCATCGCCCGCGGCTATACCGTATCGGAACTGTCCGCAGCGGGGCTTACGGTTGTCAAGGGCGATAAAAAATATGACTTTTTCAGGGACAAGCTCATCTTTCCCATCATCGATCAGCAATCGCGTGTGCTGGGCTTTGGCGGCCGGCTGTTTGCCGGCGAAGGCCCCAAATATATCAACACCGCCGAAACGCCGGTATACAACAAGCGCGCCATGCTCTACGGGTTAAATTTTTACCGGGAGTTTGGCAAAGAGCGCGAGCTGTTTATGGTGGAGGGGTATATGGATTGCATTTCCGTGTCCTCGTTCGGCTTTCCCAACGTGGTGGCCTCTTTGGGCACGGCGCTGACCACCGAGCAGGTGCGCCTTTTGCGCCGCTTTGCCGATACCGTCTATTTTGCCTATGACGGCGATGCCGCCGGGCAAAACGCCACCCTCCGCGGGCTGGATATTGCCGAGCGCGAGGGCGTGGCCGTGCGCGTGTTGATGCTGCCGGACGGGCAGGACCCGGATGAATTTTTAAAAAGCAAGGGCGCAGCCGCGTTCCGCGCGCTGAAGGAAAACGCCCTAACGCTGACGGAATGCAAAATTCAGGCGCTGCAAAAAACCTGCGATATGCAGTCTGAAAACGGGCGCACCGCCTTTGCCCAAAAGGCCGCGGCGCTGTTAAAGCCGCTGTCGCCCGTGGAGCGCGAAAGATATTTGAAATACATTGCCAAGCTTTCCGGCTTTGCTGCCGAGACCATCTTGCAGCAGGCAGAGCAGGGCGCATCGCCCCGGCCTGCTCGGAAGCCGATGCGCCCGGCCGAACAGCCGAAAAAAACGGTGGACACCGCCGTGCAGGAGCGCTTGCTCGTGGCCCTGGCGGAGGACCCGAAAACCGCAGCGCGCCTGCTGCCGCTGGTGCAGCCGGAGGACATTCCGGACCCCATGCTGGCCCGGCTGTATCAAAAGGCGGACGAGCTTTTGCAAAAGGGCGAACTGTCGCCCGGCGGGCTTTTGGCCTCGGTGCAGACCGCCGAAGAAGCCAACCGCGCCGCCGAAATGTTTGTGCAGGGCGGCATAGAGCCGCCGGACGTGATGCTGGATTATCTTTGTACCCTCCGGCTGGAAAATTTGCTCTTGCAAAACAGCCGCCTATCCAAGGCCACCGGGGAAGAGATGCTAGGCGCCGCGCAAACCATCCGGCAAAACAACGCGCAAATCGCAATTTTAAAAAAAAAACAACATCCGCACAGGAAAAGATAGAAACTCTTCGTAGGGGGAAACATTGATGGCACAAGCGAAAACCGAACAGAAAAAAGACCGGGTAGACGAAATCATCGCCACCGGCGCGCACAAGGGCGTTTTGACCCATGATGAACTGAACAAAACGCTGACGGACGAGGAAATGGAGCCCGGCCAGCTGGAGAAAATTTTAAACGAGCTGGAAAAGCGCACGGTGAAGGTGGTGGATCATCTGCCCGATGAATTGGAGCCGGACGCCAAAGCCCTGGCCGAAGAGGAAGTCATTCCCGAGCAGGAGCTTGTTTCCGATTATATGCCGGACAACATCAACATCGACGACCCGGTGAAAATGTACTTAAAGGAAATCGGCCGTGTGCCGCTGTTGTCCGCCACGGAGGAAATTGAAATTGCCAAGCGCATGGGCCAGGGCGACGAACTGGCCAAGCAGCAGCTTACCGAGGCAAACCTGCGGCTGGTGGTGTCCATTGCCAAGCGTTATGTGGGCCGCGGCATGCTGTTTTTGGATTTGATTCAGGAGGGCAACCTGGGCCTGATCAAGGCGGTGGAAAAGTTTGATTATCAAAAAGGGTACAAATTTTCCACCTATGCCACCTGGTGGATCCGCCAGGCCATCACCCGCGCCATCGCGGACCAGGCGCGCACCATTCGTATCCCGGTGCACATGGTGGAAACCATCAACAAGCTGATCCGCGTAACCCGCCAGCTGCTTCAGGAATACGGGCGCGACCCGCAGCCTGACGAAATTGCCGCCGAGATGGGCATTTCGGAGGAAAAGGTGCGCGAGATTATCAAAATTGCCCAGGAGCCGGTGTCTTTGGAAACGCCCATCGGCGAAGAGGAGGACAGCCATTTGGGCGATTTTATCCCGGATGACGAGGCCCCGGCGCCTGAGGAAAGCGCGGCCATCACCATCTTGAAAGAGCAACTGACCGAGGTGCTGGATACGCTGACGCCGCGTGAAGAAAAGGTGCTTCGCCTGCGGTTTGGGTTGGATGACGGCCGGGCGCGCACGCTGGAAGAAGTGGGGCGGGAGTTTAACGTAACCCGTGAACGCATTCGGCAGATTGAGGCCAAGGCGTTGAGAAAGCTGCGCCATCCGTCCCGCAGCAAAAAGCTGCGCGATTTTCTGGATTAAAGCCGGCGCACGGTTTATAGCAAAGCCACAGGGCAGCGGGTTTCCGCTGTCCTTTTTGTGTTGGGGGAGAGGCGGGGGGAGCGGGAAGGAGATCCGTTTCTCGTTAGGCTTTTGTGCTGGGATGGGGGGTAGAAGGTGCGGAGAGAAGGATACGTTTCTCGTCCAGCTTTTAGAGGAAAGATGTTTTTTGCAGGTGCTAAGCAGAGAGCCCGTTTCTAGCTGGGTTTGTACAAGAACAAAGATTGTTTTTTATTTATTCTTCCTTTCTCGCTGGAAAGGAAGCGAAAGAAGCAGGGGGAACCTACGATGGTTCCCCCTTGACCCCCTTTCAACGTTCGACGGGGACGCTGTCCCCCTCGATAGCCCCTGCTCAGGGGGATAGAGTGTGCGTTTCTCATCAAGCTGAAGTAGAAAAAGCACCGCGCGGGCGACGTTCCACCGCCGCGCTAGGGTAGATATTGGTTGGCAGGGTTTGCGTTTCTCGTCAAACTTTTAGATTGAGATAGGCGGCAGAAGGTACTTGACGAAGCTTTTGTTCCTCATTCATCTTAAATTGAAAAGCCCTCAGAAAAACTTCCCTTCGGGCGAAAAGCGAAAGAGGGCAGAAAACAGAGGAAGATACCCGGGACAGAGCGTTGGCCGGATACAGAAACCTTGGCCGGCATCGGCAGCGGGCACAGCTTGCCCACCGTCGCGCTGGGGGTAATATTGGGGGTGTGCCAGGCAAAATTCTCATTACTCGTCTCTTCGGGCGAAAAACGAAAGAGGGCAAAAGACCGGGCAATTTGCCCGGCGCCAGGCGTTTGACCGAATGCAAAATCCATGGATGCCGGAATCGGGTACAGACTGCCGTTGGGTCTTCCCGCCATTTTTGCGCTTGCCGCGGCCGTTTCTTTCCTATTATATAGGCACTGTATTTGCAGGGCGCAAAGCGGGGTCTTTCAGTTCGCTTTGCGATTCGATGGCAGGCGGGCGCCCCTCCGGTTGCGGCGGGGTAGACGGATATGATAAAATAAAAACAAGAAATCGGATCGGCCCGTATACCGGGCCAACCCCGAAAAGGGAGCAGAGTGCGCTGCTTCCTTTTTACGCTTATTCAAAAGGAGGGAGCGCATGCTTTCCAAACGCCTGCAAACCGCGCTGGATCTTTTGCCCGTCTGCCGCTGCATTGCGGATGTGGGCTGCGATCACGGGCTGCTGACCCTGGCGTTGCTGACCCGGGGCAAATGCGAACATGTCGTGGCGTCGGATATCAGCGCCCCTTCGCTGGAAAAGGCCAAAACAAGGCTGGCGCAGGCAAACCTGGCCGGCCGTGCTTCGTTTTTCTGCTGCGACGGCCTATCCTTTGCCGAGCCTGCACAGGCCGCGGCCATTTTGGGCATGGGCGGGCGCACGATTTTGGAAATTCTGCGCGCGCAAAACAAAACGGCCCTTTCCATGCAATGCCTGGTGGTGCAGCCTGCCAGCCACCGCGAAGCGCTGTATCACGCGCTGCCCGAACTGGGCCTATGCGTGGAGGAGGAGTGTATTGTCCGGGAAAACGGGCGGTTTTTTCCGCTGATCCGCCTGGTGCCGGGCTGTCAGGCGCCGCTTTCGGGCGCGGCGGCAGAGATCGGTCCCCTCAACAGCGCCCGACGGGACCCCGTTACCCTCAGCTATACAAAATGGCTGTGCGGCGTGCTGCAAAGGGCGCTTATGCACAAGGGCGGCGGAGAAAATCAGCAAAAAGCAGCGGCGCGCCTGCAGGCGCTGACCGCTTATCTGGAGGAAGAATAACATGACGTCATCTGTTTCCTTGGCGCAGCTGATGCGCCTTTTGGATGAATTTGCCCCGTTTAGCGCCGCGTCCGCCTGGGACAACAGCGGCCTGCAAATCGGCGATTTTGCCCGGCCCATCACCGGCATTCTGTTCTGCGTGGATTGTACGGAGGCTGTGGTCAAAGAGGCGGCGGAAAAGGGCTGCGAATGCATTGTTTCGCATCATCCGCTGCTGTTTCGCCCGCTAAAGCAGGTGGTGGAGCAGTTTGGCGCGCAGCGCGCGGTGCGGCGGTTGATTCGGGAAAACATCGCGCTTATCAGCACGCATACCAACCTGGATTATGCCGAATACGGCCTGTGCCACGCCATGGCGCAAAAGCTGGCGCTTTCTGATGTGCAGCCGGTTTTGCAGCCCGGCGAGGAGGACGCGGGCTACGGTCGCTGGGGTAAAATAGAGCCGATGCCGCTGTCCGCTTTGGCGCAAAAGGCCAAACAGGCGTTTTCCGCGGGCTGCGTAAAATATGCCGGCGACGGCGAAAAACCGATCCGCACGGTGCTGGCAGCTTCGGGCAGCGGGCTCAAAGCGGTGGAGCATTTTGCCATGCAGCAGGGGATAGACTGCATTGTTACGTCCGATGTGGCGTATAACGACGCGCTTGACGCCGTGGCCGCCGGCCTGTGTGTGATAGACGCCGGCCATTTTGATACGGAAAAATCCTGCTGTGAAATCTGGACGCAAACTTTACAAAGCCGCCTGGATGAGCTAAAATGTAATGTGCGATTGTATACCGCGCATGCCGGTAAGGATGTGTTTCATCAAGTGTGACAAGAGCCCGCAGGCTCTTGTTTTTTGCCTAGCATAGAGAGAGAATTTTGAAGAAAGCAGAGGTGACCTTCATGATCCAATTGGAGCCGCTTTGGAACTATCAAAAAGCAGATCTGGCGCTGTATCGCTTTGAACGGGGCCTGAAAAATTCCGAAACTCGGAACAAACTGCTCAAAGTCCGCAGCCAAATCATGGAGCAGCAGAACAGCATCAAACGATTAGAACAGCAGTTGAAAAAAAGCCAGAGCGAACTGCGCCGCATTCATGAGGAGCTGCGCGTTTGCCAGAAAAAGGCAGAGGATGTGCAGGCCCAGATTGAACAGGGCGCTTATACCGAATTAAAGCAGGTGCGCCAGGCCATCCGCCAGCTGGAGGAGGCCACAAAATCTTTAAACGGAGAGAAAAAGCTTTTGCAGGAAGTGGCGGATTTGGGCAACAACACGGAAAAGGTGTTGAAAACCGCGCGCAACAACATGCTGGAAGGCAAAGCCGAATTTGACAGGCTCAAGGCCATCCACGATGAAGAGCTGCAAAAGGCCACGCCCGAACTGGACAGGCTGAACGCTGAATTAAAAGCCATGGAGCCCGGGCTGGATCCGGCGCTGCTGGCGCAGTATCAGGCGATTAAGAAAAACAGGGTAAACCCCGTGGCCCTGGTGGAAAACGAGCAATGCCAGGGGTGCAATATGTCTTTGCCGAGCTTAACGCTCAGCCGGCTGAGAGACGGAAAAGAAATTGTGGAGTGTGAAAACTGCGGCCGTATTTTGTATGACCGGCAGAACCAGACAGAGTAAAAGTTTGCGAGTAAGCCAGATGGCCGCGGGCGCGCTTGCGTCCGAGGAAAGTCCGAGCTCCGCAGGGCAGGGTGCTGGGTAACTCCCAGTGAAGGCGACTTCAAGGAAAGTGCAACAGAGAGATACCGCGAATCCCCCTTTGGGGGGACGTAAGGGTGGAAAGGCGAGGTAAGAGCTCACCAGCGGCTTGGCGACTTGTCCGCTATGTAAACCCCACCTGGTGCAAGGAAATAGAGGGGCACAATGTGGCGGCCCGTCACGCCCCCCGGGAAACCCGCTTGAGCGCGCTGGCAACCGCGCGCCTAGACAGATGGCCATCCAATACAGAACTCGGCTTATAGACTTGCTCGCATTGTTTTTTCGGTCCGCGGGCGCCGTTTGGCGCCGGCGGGCCTCCCTTTTGGGGCAAACCGCCTTTGCAAACAGGAATTTTGTTGCGAAATCGCGGAAAATGGCATATAATCAAATGCTGAAACGAAGGAAAAATACGGGTGCCCGGCGGGCATCCTTTAGGAGGAGAACCATTTATGGCATCGACCGTCAAAAAGTTAGAAAAATCCACCGTAGAAATCCGTCTTACCGTTCCGGCGGACCAGTTTAACGCGGCTATGAATACCGCCTACCAAAAACAGCGCGGCTATTTCAGCGTGCAGGGCTTCCGCAAGGGCAAAGCACCGCGCAGGGTCATTGAAAATTTCTATGGGCCGGATGTTTTTGTAGAAGGCGCTGTGGACGAAGTGGCTCCGAAGTTTTTGGAAGAAGCCTTGAAAGAACATGACCTGGAATTGGTCGGCCGCCCGGCGGTTTCGCTGGAAGAGGCGTACAAGCCCGGCGCGGATGTGCCGCTGGTGTTTATCGTGGCCGTGTATCCGGAAGTGGAACTGGGCGCATACAAAGGCCTGGAATTGCAGAAAGTGGATACAACCGTGACCGATGAAATGGTGGAGCACGAATTGGAACATGCCCGCCAGGATCGCGTGCGCTATATCGAGGTAGACCGCCCCATCCAAATGGGCGACCGCATTATTTTTGACTATAAAGGCAAAGTGGGCGATACTTATTTTGAAGGCGGCGAAGCCAAAGGCGCCACGCTGGATATCGGCTCCGGTCAGTTTATCCCCGGGTTTGAAGAGGGCATGGTCGGCGTAGAAAAAGAACAAGCCCGCGAAATCCCGGTAAAATTCCCCGAGCAATATCATGCCAAAGAATTGGCCGGCAAAGACGCTGTGTTTGAAGTGTTGGTGCACGAAGTGCGCGAAAAAGAACTGCCGGATGTGGATGACGATTTGGCCAAAGACGCCAGCGAATTTGACACTTTGGCAGAATGGAAAGAGGACATTCGGGCCAAACTGACAGAAGCGGCCGAACAGCAGGCCAAAGTGAGCCTGCAAAACCAGGCGCTGCAGGCGGCGGCCCAAAACGCCAAACTGGAAATTCCGGATGCCATGGTGGAAGGCCAGATGGATAACCTGCTGCGCGATTTTGCCCAGCGTTTGATGTATCAGGGGCTGGACCTCAACGAATATTGCAAATATACCGGCATGACAGCCGAACAGCTGCGCGAATCCACCCGGAACGACGCGCTGCGCCGCTGCACCAACCAGGTTGTGCTGGATGCCATTACCAAAGCCGAGGGCTTTGCCGCTTCCGACGAAGAAGTGGAAGCCAAGGCCGAAGAATACGCAAAGCGCTATAACCAGGATCCCGAAACGTTCAAAAAGAACCTGACCGAGCAGGATCGCGGCTATATCGCCGAAGACGTGGCCATTGAAAAAACCTTGGCCTTCCTGGTGGAAAACGCCAAGCTCGTAGAGAAAAAAGAACAGGCCCCCAAAAAGGCCAAGAAAGCAACGGCGAAAAAGGCCGAAGACGGAGAAGAAAAGCCCAAAAAGACGACGGCGAAAAAGACCGCTGCCAAGAAAACGGCGGCGAAAAAGGATGAGGCCGAAAAGGAAACCAAGGCCAAAAAGCCGGCCGCCAAGAAAACCGCAGCCAAAAAAGAAGACGGCGAAAAGCCCGCAGCCAAAAAAGCGCCGGCCAAAAAAACCGTCAAGAAAGCGGAGGATGCGGAATAATCTTTAGGGCAAAGGAGGAAAACGGATGAGTTATGTCCCCATTGTCATAGAACAGACCAACCGCGGCGAACGCAGTTATGATATCTATTCCCGCCTGCTCAAAGACAGAATCGTGTTTTTGGACGGGGAAGTGAACGATCATAGCGCCAGCATTATCATCGCAGAGCTGTTGTTTTTGGAAGCCGAAGATCCGGATCGCGACATCATGCTGTATATCAACAGCCCCGGCGGCTCGGTAACATCCGGCTTTGCTATCTACGATACCATGCAGTATATCCGCTGCGATGTGTCCACCATCTGCGTGGGCATGGCGGCGTCCATGGGCGCGTTTTTGCTGGCGGCCGGGCAAAAAGGCAAGCGCAAAGCGCTGCCCAATGCCGAAATTATGATCCACCAGCCCTCCGGCGGCGCCCGGGGGCAGGCTACGGATGTGGCCATTGTGGCGGAGCAGATCATCAAAACAAAAGCCAAACTGAACCGCATTTTGGCAGAGCATACCGGCCAGCCGCTGGAAAAGATTGCGGCGGATGTGGAACGCGATTATTATATGGATGCCGAAGAAGCCAAGGCCTACGGCCTGGTGGATGAAATCGTTCTCTCCGGCAAAAAGGAGGCGTAAGATGGCCAACGACGAAAGAATCAACCGGCCTGTCTGCTCGTTTTGTGGCAAGCCGCAAGAACAGGTGCGCCGCCTGGTGGCCGGCCCCGGCGTGTTTATCTGCGATGAATGCGTGGAGCTGTGCCGCGAAATCATCGAGGAGGACTATTCCGAAGCCCCCCATGTGGAGATGAACGAACTGCCCCGCCCGCAGGAAATGATGCAGATCTTAAACGATTATGTCATCGGGCAGGAACAGGCCAAGAAAAACCTGGCCGTGGCGGTGTATAACCACTACAAACGCATCAGCGCCCCCCAGCAGGAGGACGACGATGTGGAATTGCAAAAATCCAACATCCTGATGCTGGGCCCCACGGGCTGCGGCAAAACCATGCTGGCCCAAACGCTGGCCCGCATTTTGAATGTGCCCTTTGCCATTGCAGACGCCACCAGCCTCACGGAGGCGGGCTATGTCGGCGAAGACGTGGAAAATATTTTGCTAAAGCTCATTCAGGCCGCGGATTATGATGTGGAGCGCGCGGAAAAGGGCATCATCTATATCGATGAAATCGACAAGATCGCCCGCAAGAGCGAAAACCCCAGCATCACGCGCGACGTTTCCGGCGAAGGCGTGCAGCAAGCGCTGCTGAAAATTCTAGAGGGCACTGTGGCTTCTGTGCCGCCGCAGGGCGGCCGCAAGCACCCGCAGCAGGAATTTATCCAGATCGACACCACCAACATTCTCTTTATCGTGGGCGGCGCGTTTGATGGCATTGAAAAGATCATCGAAGAGCGCACCGGCAAAAAGACCATGGGCTTCGGTGCGGATATTCAGCGCAAAGCCGAAAAAGAGATCGGCCATACCTTAGAGCAGCTGCTGCCGGAGGACCTGTTGAAATTCGGTCTGATCCCGGAATTTGTCGGCCGGCTGCCGGTGGTGGTTACGCTGCATTCTCTGGATAAAAATGCGCTGGTTCGCATTTTGACGGAGCCGAAAAATGCGCTGGTCAAACAATACCAAAAGCTGTTGGCCATGGACGATGTGGAGCTTGTCTTTACCAAAGACGCGCTCAGCGCCATTGCCGATAAGGCCATAGAGCGCAAAACCGGCGCACGCGGCCTGCGCGCCATTTTGGAAGATACCATGCTGGATGTGATGTATGAAATCCCCTCCAGAGAGGATGTGGGCGTGTGTACCATCACAAAAGAATGCGTGACGATGAAAAAACCGCCGCGCCTTTCGGCAAGGCCCGCCGAAGAGCCCAAAGCCCTGGGCTCCGGGCAATAAGAAACAAATGTAATAGAGCAAAGAAATCTTCTTTGCTCTATTTTTTTCTGCGCCATTCGGCACCTTTCGACAAGAATTGTATCCCCCGTGTGGTTTCCTAGGGATAAAGGGACCGCTTCGCCGTGTTCCGGCCCCGGGAAAGGAGAGCGCAATGGCAGAAATTTATGGATATGTGAGGGTTTCTACCCGCGAACAAAAAGAGGACAGGCAGTTGGCCGCACTGGCCGATGTGCCGGTGGACCGCGCGCATATTTATGTGGACAGGGCCTCCGGCCGCACATTTGACCGCCCGGCCTACCGCGCGCTGTTGTCCTGCCTTTGCCCGGGCGATCTGCTTGTCGTGCAGAGCATAGACCGCCTGGGCCGCAATTATAAGGAGATTTTGCAGCAGTGGCAGCTGCTGACCAGGGAAAAGCGGGTGGATGTGCAGGTGTTGGATATGCCGCTGCTGAACACCCGCCCCTCCAAAGACGCCATGGGCGTGTTTGTGGCGGATCTGGCGCTGCAGGTGCTAAGCTATGTGGCCGAGGCGGAACGGGAAAACCTAAAGCGCCGCCAGGCGCAGGGCATTGCCGCCGCCAAAGCACGGGGCATCCGCTTCGGGCGGCCCGGCCTGCCGGTGCCGGAACAGTTTGACGAATTGAAAACCCAATGGCGCCGGGGACAGATTTCCTCCCGCAACGCGGCCTCGCAGCTGCATATTTCGCACCAAACCTTTCTGCGCTGGGTAAAAAAGCAATGATACTGCGCATTGCAATATGGCAAATCCGTGGCGAAACGGTAAACAATTTAATTTTCCATGAATTAGCACTCGTGATAGGGTAGTGCTAACAAAAAAACTGTGATATACTACTAATATCATGGAAGTTAAGGAGATAGGTCTCATGGAAAATAGGGAAACAAAAACATACCCGTTGCTGCCTTTGCGGGGTCTCATTGCGTTTCCAAACCTTCCGCTGAGTTTGGATGTGGGGCGTGAAAAATCCGTTCAGGCCCTGCGCGCCGCGCTGGAAAACGAGGAAGAGCTGTTTCTCGTTGCCCAAAACGATGTGGAAGTGTTAACCCCGGAAGAGGCAGATTTATATCGAATCGGAACCATGTGCAAAGTGCAGCAGGTGTTGGCTTTGCCGGGCGATCATATCAGAGTGTTGGTGGAGGGGCTGTACCGTGCGAAAATCACGCAGATGGAAAGCACGGAGCCCTATATGCGCGTGCAGGTGGAGCAGCTGGCCCCCCGGGAGGAGCCGGCGCCCAATACCGAGCAGGAAGCTGCCATGCGCATGCTGATGAAGATGACGGAGGACTATGCCATGCTCTCCGGCAAGGTGACGGCCGAGGTGCGCACCATCATCAACGAAATCGAAAAGCCCGGGCAGCTGACGGATAAAGTGGCGATGGAAACGCTGGTGCATGTGGATCAGCGGCAGAATATTTTGGAAACCGTCAACGTGGATGCGCGGATGGAGCTGCTGCTCAGCATGCTCGGCCGCGAAATCGAACTGTTGAATGTGGAGCGAAAAATCCATAAGCGCGTGCGCGTTTCGGTGGATGAATCGCAAAAAGAATATTACCTCAGAGAGCAGATCAAGGCCATCCAGGCCGAGCTTGGCGAGGAGGATTCCGCCAAAGAAATAGACGCGCTTCGCCAAAAGGCGGATAAAACGCGCCTCAGCCCCCAGGCCAGGGAAAAGGTGACCAAAGAGCTGGCGCGCCTGGTGCATCTTTCGCAGGGCTCGGCGGAGGCGGCCGTTTCGCAGACCTATATCGAAACGATTTTGGATTTGCCCTGGGGCGTGCGCACCAAGGACAACTTTGATTTGGCCAATGCCCAACGCATTTTGGATGAAGAGCATTACGGGCTGGAAAAGGTGAAAGAGCGCGTGATGGAATATCTGGCCGTCTGCCAGAAAAAGCAGGACATCAAAGGCCCGATCCTCTGCTTTGTCGGCCCTCCGGGCACGGGCAAAACCAGCATTTCCAAATCCATCGCCCATGCCATGGGGCGCCATTTCTGCCGGATGAGCCTGGGCGGCGTGCGCGACGAAGCGGAGATCCGCGGGCACAGGCGCACCTACATCGGCGCCATCCCCGGTTCCATTTTGAACCATATCAAGCAGGCGGGCACGGAAAACCCCGTGTTCCTGCTGGATGAAATCGACAAAATGTCTACCGATTTCAGGGGAGACCCGGCCAGCGCCATGCTCGAAGTGTTGGATCCCGAACAGAACAAAACCTTCCGCGATCATTATCTGGAATTGGATTTTGACCTTTCGCATGTGATGTTTATCACCACCGCCAACAGCACAGACACCATCCCCCGCCCGCTTTTGGACAGGATGGAGGTCATTGAGGTTTCCAGCTATTTAGAGCAGGAAAAAGCGCAGATTGCCCGGCGGTATCTCATCCCCAAACAGGCCGAGGAAAACGGCCTGGGCAAAGACGAGCTTTCCGTTACGGACGACGCCATGCTCTGTTTGATTCGCCACTATACCGCAGAATCCGGCGTGCGCGAATTGGAGCGCCAGGTGGCCCGGCTGTGCCGAAAGGCCGTCAAACGCCTTGTGGAGGGGCAAAATCCGCCCATCTGCGTAACAAAGGAAAACCTGGAAGAGTTTTTAGGCCCCGGAAAATATTTCCACGACGCCGCGCAGCTGTCCGATAAAATAGGCGTGGCCACCGGCCTTGCCTGGACGGCCATCGGCGGCACCACGCTGCAGGTGGAAGTGTCCACCATGAAGGGCACGGGGCAGCTTTCGCTTACCGGCCAGCTGGGCGATGTGATGAAGGAATCCGCCAAAACGGCGGTCAGCTGCCTGCGCGCCAGAAGCGAAGAATATCATCTCGATCCGGATTTTTATCAGCAATTGGATCTGCATATCCATGTGCCGGAGGGGGCCACGCCCAAAGACGGCCCCAGCGCCGGCGTTACTCTGGCCACCGCCACCCTCAGCGCGCTGACGGGGCGGCCCGTGCGCGGCGATCTTGCCATGACGGGGGAAATTACCCTCCGCGGCCGTGTGCTGCCGGTGGGCGGCATTCGCGAAAAGCTGCTGGCGGCCCTTCGGGACGGCATTCATACCGTGCTGATTCCCAAAGCCTGCATGAAGGATTTGCAGGAAATTCCGGAGGACCTTTTGCAGCAGATACACTGCATTCCGGTAGAAACCCTGGATGATGTCTTGCATCATGCGCTTTTGGAGGCCCCCCATGCAGATTGCTAAAACAAAACTGGTCTCCACGGCCTATAAACCCGGACAATACGCCCCGCAGCCGCTGCGCGAAGTGGCGGTGGTGGGCCGTTCCAATGCGGGCAAAAGCAGCCTGGTAAACACCATCTGCAACAACAAAAAGCTGGCGCGGGTGTCCTCCGCGCCCGGCAAAACCCGCTCCATCAATTTTTACAATATAGACAACGCGCTTATGCTGGTGGATTTGCCCGGCTACGGCTTTGCCAAGCGAAGCGGCAAAGAGCGGGAGGACTGGGGGCGCCTGGTAGACGATTATTTTGCCAAAAGCCAAACCCTGCTGCATCTTTTGCTGCTGTGCGATATTCGCCATGACGCCGGTGCCGGCGATCTGCAAATGGCCGAATGGCTGCAGCATTATCAAATTCCCTATACCCTGATTGCCACCAAGGCGGACAAGATTGCCAAAAGCAAACGCAAGCCCATGGCCCAGCGGCTGGCAAAGCAGGTGGGGGCCGCACAATCTATCTGCTTTTCCGCGCTGGACGGCGCCGGCAAAGCGGAGGTGCTGGCACTGCTGGAAGCTGTTTCCACAGCGCCTTTGGAAGGATAATATACGAGAAAAAGGGGCGGTTGTGTCCCTTTTTTGCTGTGTAAAGAAACCCGTGAACGGAGAATTTTTCATGATCATCCGAGAGATAAGACATTATAAAAAGCAATGCCTGCCGCTTATGCTGTTGGCAGACGAGCAGGAAAGCATGATCGACACCTATCTGCCCCGCGGCCTTTTGTATGTGTTGTATGACCGCGGGCTCAAATGCGAATGCGTGGTAACGGACGAAGACGGCATACTGGAAATCAAAAACATCGCCACGGAACCGGCCTATCAAAAACAGGGCTACGGCCGGGCGATGATCGAGTTTTTGGTAAAAACCTATGCCGGCCGGTACAGCGTTTTGCAGGCCGGCACCGGCGACAGCCCGCTGACCGTGCCGTTTTATGAAAAATGCGGGTTTGTGTATTCCCATCGCATAAAGAATTTTTTTATCGAGCACTATGATCATCCGATCTTTGAAAACGGCGTGCAGCTGGTGGATATGGTGTATTTCAAACGCCCGCTCTAGCGGAGAAAAGCGGGCCGCAGGCCGTTGTTTTCTTATGAAAAACGGGGCTTTGTGCGCTTTTTTTCTTCCGCCCGCCGCCCAAAAGAAAAGTACGGAAAATAAAAAAATAATAAATTGTTATTGACAACACGGGCAAAAACCTCTATGTATATTACCGGGGAAATTTTAAATCCGATTTGTATATGGGGAAGTGTGTTGGAATTGAAACTGGTCAAGTGTCCCGTTTGTGAATTGAATTATATGGCAAGCGGCGAAACCATGTGCGACGTTTGCAAAGCAGAACGTAAGAAAAAAAGAAAAAAAGCGGAGCCGGAAATGGTGCTCTGCCCGGAATGCAACGAAAAGCCGGTGGTGCCCGGCGAAGAATTTTGCGCGGATTGCCTGCGCGAACATAAACGCCTGGAAGCGATTGAGAGAATTGCCTCCGGCCGCCGCTCTATCATGGAGGATACCGAAGAGGAAGAAATGGAAGACATCCTCTCCGAAGAAGAGCAGGAAGAAATGGAATTTGAGCAGGAAGAGGAAGACCAGATTCCGCAGGAAGAATTGGCGGATATGGAAGATGAGCTCGGCCTTGCCGAAGAAGAGGACGACGAGGAGCTGGCGCTGTAATGGCAATCTATGCCATTGCGGATTTGCACCTGTCTCATGCGGAAGAAAAATCCATGGATATTTTCGGCGCGCATTGGGCGGGGCATTGGCAGAAAATTCAGGCCGCCTGGCGGGCGCGCATTACCGAGGAGGATTTGGTGCTCATTCCCGGCGATATCAGCTGGGCCATGCACATGCCGGAGGCGCAGCCGGATCTGGACGCCATCGGCGCCATGCCGGGGCAAAAGCTGATTTTGCGCGGCAATCATGATTATTGGTGGTCCTCGCTGGCGCAGGTGCGCGCCGCGCTGAAAAAAGGCATGTTTGCCCTGCAAAACGATTGCTTTGCCTACCGGGGCGCTGCCGTTTGCGGCACGCGCGGCTGGGTGCAGGGCAGCGCAGCCCAGGGCGAAAAGGACGCAAAACTGTATCAGCGCGAGGTGGGGCGGCTTCGGCTGTCGCTGCAAAGCGCGCGGGACAAAGGGCTGCCGGTGTCGGTGGTGATGTTCCATTATCCGCCGTTTGACGAAAAGCAGACGCCCAACGAAATGACGGCCATGCTGAAAGAATTCGGCGTAAAGCGGGCGGTTTACGGTCATCTGCACGGCAAAAGCCTGAAAAGCGCCTTTGAAGGAACGCTGGACGGCATACGCTATGAGCTGGTCAGCTGCGATCATCTGCAATTTGCGCCAAAACTGATTTTGCCATAAAAAATAAAAGGGACGGCACGGCCGTTCTTTTTTTGTGCAAAAAAACAGGACCCTCGGGGCAAAAACAAAACGAAATGCACAATGATATTGTGCATTTAAAAATGAAAAAGAGATAAAGCACACAATAAAACAATGCAATACATGAAAGAGATAGGGAATATGCACAGGGAAATTGTGCATACAAAGAGAAAGGTATGAAGATTGCACAATAATAGAGTGCAAAATGAAAAGAAATGCAGGATTTTACACAATGACATTGTGCAAAAAGGCCAAAGAGAATAGAAAATACACAATATTATTGGGCAAAATAGAGATATAAACAGAATATTGCACAGGAATATTGTGCAAATAGGCGAGAATACAGCGGGATACACAATAAAATTGTGCAAATAATGGGCAAATGAATGGCGTATGCACAATCTTATTGTGCACTATGGCCTGAAAATGGGCGAAAGGCCTGCAAAAGCGGAGGAGAATTTAATGAATGCACAATATAATTGTGTATTATATGATGGAAGTGATTACAAATGCACAGAATTATTGTGCAACAAAGCTGCTCCGGCTGCCATAGCGCAACAAAAACCGCCCGAAAATACTTACCGCCCGCAAAGCGATGCGCCGCCTCAAACTTGGGGTTTTTTATACGTTCCTTGTTTTCTTTTTATCATCCGCTCACAACAAAACCTTGCCCAACCCCCGCTTCTCTTTGCCGGGGCCATGATACCTGTGCTTGCCTCGCTCAAGGGGCTGTTTTTATAGGAGGCTATCCGGAAAGGCATGCCTCGCGCGGCAGCTTGCGGCTAACCCATCGCCTTACCGCCCTCGCTTGTCCGGAGGCAAAGAAAGCAAGGTCGCTCGCCGGGCTGTTTTTATGTTTCTGTCCCGTATCATCCGCCCACGGCCAAAGCTTGCCCCAAGCTCCGCCTCTTTTGCCGGGATGGCGGCCGCGCCCCAGGGGCTTTTTTTATACGATAAATTCGGAAAAGACGAATGCTCATGTGCTTTTGCAAAACCAAACGCGCGTTTGCGGGATTGTGCGCTGTACGGCGTGCAGCGCTTTTTTGACAGAGTGCGGCAACCTGTGCCCGCGGAAAAGATTTTTTGCAGATAGGATATGGGGCGGGATTTTTCAAAGCCGTGAAAAAGGAAAAGCATAGGGCGGTTTCCCCTGATGTTTTCCTACGCCAAATCCCAAAAAGCACGCGCGCCAGAGCTTATAAGAAATCTCCAAGGCCCTTTGCTTTCTCTGCCGATAAACCCGCCCCATGGCCATAGAAGGGAAGAGCACTGCTTTTTAGGGACGGAAATCCACAGCGCTGCGGAAAACTGTTTTGGAAAAAACAGGGCGGGCGCCGCGGTTCAAATTTTCAGGGAAAAACATCCACCTTTGTGGAAAACGAGGTGGATCCGGGTGGTAGGGCGGTGGAAGTAAAATCTCGCAAAAAGGCGAACAAACGTTCCTTAAATCCCTAAATTGGATGATTTTTCCAGCGATTTGGGGCGCAAAATCCTTAAAAATTACAAAAAAAGTGGTTCTAAGTGGAATTTGGTGGTTGAAAGTGGTAGACAAGGGATTTATAATACTGCCAAGAGGAAAGGAGGGGATACGCATGGCCATGAGTCAATTGACCGGGGAATTTCCACATTCGATGGACGCAAAAGGCAGGGTAAAAATGCCGGCCGCCTGGAATGAGGACCTGGGGAAAAAATTTATGGTCACGCGTGGAACGGGCAATATGCTCTTTATCTTCTCCATGCCGCAATGGGAAGTATTTTCCGAAAAATTGATGGCCCTCCCTCTGATGGATCCGAAAGCACAGGCGCTGCGCCGTATCTTTGGCGCCGGCGCCAGCCCGTGCGAACTGGACGCGCAAGGCCGTTTTGTTATCCCAAAACAGCTGCGTGCCTATGCCAAGCTCAAAAAAGACGTTGTCATTGCCGGCGCATTCACCTGGGGCGAAATTTGGGATGCAGAAGCGTGGAACGAATATGAACAGCAGTTTGCAGACGGCGCCGGCGACAGCTTTATGGAGCTGATGCAGTCTGCTACCGAGGCCTTCTCGATATGACAAGTTACACCCATACTTCCGTATTGCTGATGCAAAGCGTAGACGCGCTGTCCCTTTCGCCCGGGTGCATCGCCGTCGATGGCACCGTCGGGCTTGGCGGCCATAGTGAAGAAATATTAAAGCGCGTGCGCCCCAACGGCATGCTCATCGGCATAGACAGGGATAAAAACGCGCTATTGATGGCAAAGCGCCGCCTATCGGACGGGTTTATGCCGGTGCATGATAACTTTTTTCATATCAAAGAGGTGCTGCGCTCCTACGGCCTTTCCCGGGTAGACGGCATTTTGATGGACCTGGGGGTTTCCTCCTATCAGCTGGATGAGCCGATGCGGGGGTTTTCCTATCAGCACGATGCGCCGCTGGATATGCGCATGGATGATACCCAGCCCTATTCCGCCAAAGACGCCGTAAACGAATTGTCCAAAGCGGACTTAACGCGCATCATCCGCGAATACGGCGAAGAAAAATGGGCGGCGCGCATTGCGCAGTTTATCGTGGAGCGCCGGGCGGAAAAGCCGATTGAAACCACGTTTGAATTGGTGGACATCATCAAGGCTGCCATTCCAAAAGGCGCCAGGCGCGACGGGCCGCACCCGGCCAAGCGCACCTTTCAGGCCATCCGCATTTATGTAAACGACGAATTGGACGGGCTGGGCCAGGCGTTGGAAAACGCCGTGCACTGCCTAAAGCCCGGTGGCCGCATTGCGGTCATCACGTTCCACTCGCTGGAAGATAGAATCGTAAAACAGACCTTTGCCAGGCTGGCAAACCCCTGTACTTGCCCGCCGGGTACGCCGGTGTGCATTTGCGGGAAAACACCGGAAGTGAAAGTGATTACCAAAAAACCCATCCTGCCCACCGAGCAGGAGCTTTCGGAAAACCCGCGCGCCCGCAGCGCGAAATTGCGCGTAGCCGAACGGCTTGCGCAGGCATAAAAGTTAAGAGGATGTGAATACAATGGCAGCAGTTCCTACAAGAGGTTCCAATGCCTTACAATATGGCAACGCCGTTCCCAAACGCCGGCCGGATACGCTGGAGCAATGGGAGCGCCGTCAGCGCGAATTAGAGCGGCGCGAACTGCTGCGCCGCAAAAAGGAGGCGGCTCGCCGCAGGGCCATCCGCGAGGCCAGGATCCGGGAACAGATTCGGAAACGGAACCGCAAGCTGGCGCTGCAAAAACTGTCGTTGACCATGCTTGTCTGTGTGGTGTTTGCGCTGATGAGCGCCGTTGTGGTGCGCTATACGCAGATCAGCACGCTGCAAATGAGCAACAATAAGCTGGAACAGAGCGTAACGGCGCAGTCTGCCGAAGTGGAAGACCTGAACTTTCAGGTGAAACAGGCTACGGATTTGCAAAACATCGCCACCCAGGCCAAAGAGCGCTTGAATATGAACTATCCAAAAGCATATCAGGTGTTGCAGGTAAGCGGCGTGTCCGCAGGCTCGGGCAGCCATACGGACGGAGGGAAATAATCGGGGATTGGCTTGCGGTTGCCCAAGGTGAGGAGTAGGGAAATGCAGGCAAGAATAGGGAGAAAGGGCAAAGAACCTGTCAATCGCAAAAAGAGGTTTGTCATAGTTTTATGTTTGTATACCGCGGTATTTGCGCTGCTGTTTTGCCGTGTGTTTTACTTACAGATCATCCAAGGTCCGTCGCTGGTGCAACGGGCCTTGTCTCAGTGGACGCGGGTTACCTCCGTATCCGCCAAGCGCGGCGATATTGTAGACCGCAACGGCGAAGTGCTGACCCAGTCCGGCACGGCAGACACCGTGCTGCTTTACCCAAAAAAAATTGCGGACGGCGGTGCAGACGCGGCGCAAAACGTAGCCAACCAACTGGCTCCCATTTTGGGGATGGATGCCAATACCATTTTGGAAAAAGCAAAGGACACCACCAAAAGCGAAATCTGGCTCAAGCGCCAGGTGACAAGGGAACAGGCGGACGCCATCCGCGCGCTCAACTTAAACGGCGTGGGCTTTATGGTGGATACAAAGCGCTATTATCCCAAAGGCGATTTTCTGACCCAGGTGCTGGGCTTTACCTCCGTAGACGGCGAGGGCCTGGAGGGCATAGAGGCGTATTATAATAAATATTTGGCCGGCACGGAGGGCGAATTGCGCGCCCAAACGGATGTAAAAGGCAATGAAATTGCCTTTGGCGAAGAATATTACATGCCCGCCACCGACGGCTATACCGTGGAGCTGACCATCGATTATGTGATACAATCATTCGTGGAAAAAGCCTGCGCGGACGCCTACGCCAAATACAGCCCGAAGGGCGTGATGTGCATGGCGATGGACCCCAAAACCGGGGAAATTCTCGCCATGTGCAATAAGGAAAGCTATGATTTGAACAACCCGCCGCGCGATGATACCGCAAAGCTCAACGAACTGAGCCGCAACCGCCTTTTGGCAGACGCCAACGACCCGGGCTCCATTTTCAAGGTGTTTACCATGGCGGCCGCGCTCAACGAAAACCAGACGCAGGAAAGCGAAACCTTCACCTGCACCGGCGGCATCGAAGTGCAGGGCAAAACCATCCGCTGCACCTCTTCGCACGGCACGATAGATTTAAAGACCGGCCTTGCCAAATCGTGTAACCCGGTGTTTGTGCGCCTGGCGCTAAGGCTGGGGACGGACACGATGTATACCTATCTGGATAAATTCGGCTTCGGGCAAAAAACCGGGGTGGATATGGCGGCCGAGGCAAGAGGTATTGTCATCAAAAAAGAAAACGTAAAAGAGGGAGACTTGGCGCGCATCGGCTTTGGGCAATCCATTTCCACCACGCCCATTCAAACGCTGAATGCGTTTTGCGCCGTGATCAACGGCGGCGAACTGTTGGAGCCGCACATCATGAAAACCGTGAAAGATGCGGACGGCAACATCATCGAAGAAAAGAAAAAGACCGTGAAGGCCAACCCCATCACGGCGGATACCAGCCGGCGCATACGGGAAATGCTGGTGTCCGTGGTGGGCGAGGGCAGCGGCAAAAACAGCTATGTAAAAGGATACAGCATCGGCGGCAAAACCGGCACGGCGCAAAAATACGATGAAAACGGTAAGGTGAAAGAGAAACACTTGTCCTCGTTTATCGCCTTTGCCCCGGCAGACGATCCCCAAATCGCCATTTTGTTTATGGTGGACGAAGCCAATGTCTATAACGACTACGGCGGCACGGTGGCTGCGCCTTATGTTGGACAGATTCTCGAAGAAACCTTAAAATATATGAATGTGGAACAAAAGCTGACGGAGGACGAAAAGAAAAACGAAAAGCCGGTGGGCCAGGTGGCCAGCGTAATCGGCATGACGGAGGCGGACGCCAGAAAGACCCTGGAGGCCCAGGGCTATCAGGTGGCGGTCAACGGCACGGGGATCGTTTCCGCCCAGACCCCTGCGCCCGGCACCAATTTGCAGCAGGGGGAAAAGGTAGTGATCACCCTTTCGCCCGCCACGCCTGCGCCTACGGTGCTGACAAAAGTGCCTGCCCTTGTGGGCAAAACCAAGGCGGAATGCGAAAAGCTTTTGGCGGACGCCGGGCTGACCGGCTATTTCCACGGCACGGGCAAAACGGCCCTTTGGCAAAACAAAAAAGCGGATGAGCAAGTGCAGCAGGGCACGGAAATCCGCATTGAAATGGGAAATTGATCTCTTTAAGGAGGATGTTCTATGCGATTGAGTCAATTACTTTCCGGCGTGGCGGTGCTGCGCCCGCTGGAGCAGGATGTGGAAATCACGGCGCTTACCTTTGATTCCCGCAAGGTAAAGCCGGGCACGGCGTTTTGCTGTATTTCCGGGTTAAATGCAGACGGGCATGATTTTGCCCGCACCGCCGTGGAGCAGGGGGCCAGCGCGCTGATCGTGCAGCGGCCGATGGATTTAAACGTGCCGCAGGTGTTGGTGGAGGACACGCGCGCCACGCTGCCGCTGTTGGCTGCCAATTTTTACGGCCGTCCGGCGGAAAAAATGCATATGTTCGGCGTAACCGGCACCAACGGCAAAACCACCACCACCTATATGCTGAAAACCGTGCTGGATGCTGCCGGCGAAAAAACTGGCCTGTTGGGCACGGTGGCGCTGATGGCGGGCGACGAGGTGATGGGCTCTTCCATGACCACGCCGGAACCGGTGCAATTGCAAAGCACGCTGGCGCTGTTTTTGGAAAAGCAGTGCAGCTGTACGGTGATGGAGGTTTCCTCCCACGCGCTGTCTCAACACCGGGTGGACGGCATTCCCTACGAAGTGGCGGTGTTTACAAACCTCACGCAGGACCATCTGGATTATCACGGCACGATGGAAGCGTATGCCGCGGAAAAGAAAAAGCTGTTTTCCATGACAAAGCTGGGTGTTTTCAACGCCGACGATCCGCATACGCCCTATATGAAAGACGGCGTGCCCTGCGATGTGCTCACCTTCGGCATAGACAACAAAGCGGACATCATGGCCAAAGATGTGCACCTGGGCGCAGAGGGCATTCGCTACACCCTTTCCACCCCCATCGGCGAAGGAAAGATAGAACTGTCCATTCCCGGCCGGTTTTCCGTGTACAATTCTCTGGCGTGCGCGGCCGCGTGCTACGGCTTCGGCCTTTCGCTGGAACAGATTGTGGACGGGCTGCATAAAGTGCATACCGTGCCCGGGCGCATTGAAGTAATTCCTACGCCCGGCACGCCCTATACCGTTATTTTGGACTATGCCCACACGCCGGACGGGCTGGATAACATTCTGGCGGCCGTGCGCGGCTTTGCCAAAGGGCGGGTGATCACGGTGTTCGGCTGCGGCGGAGACCGCGACCCCAGCAAGCGCCCGCTGATGGGCCTGGCCGCGGGCAAAGGCTCGGATCTTTGCGTGGTTACCACCGACAACCCGCGTACCGAAGAGCCGATGGCCATCATCGAACAGATTCTGCCGGGATTAAACCAGTCCGGCTGTGAATACTATGTAGTGGAAAACAGAAGGCAGGCCATTGCCAAGGCCATGAGCCTGGCCAAGGAAAACGATGTGGTGCTGTTGGCCGGCAAAGGCCACGAGCCGTATCAGGAAATCAACGGCGTGCGCCATCCGTTTGACGAAAAGCAGATCGTGCAGGACATTTTACAACAACGCTAGGAGAATACCATGCAGCAACTGATTTGGCCCTTGGTTGTGGGCTTTTTGCTGTCGTTGGCGGCGGGGCCGGTGGTCCTGCCGATTTTGCGGCGGCTGAAAATGGGACAAAGCGTCCGCGATGACGGGCCGCAGACCCATCTGATAAAACAAGGCACCCCCACCATCGGCGGACTTATCTTTCTTTTCGGCGGCCTGGTCTCTGCGCTGCTGTTTACCCGTCAATCCTACGGCTTTGCCGTGTTTTCCGTGCTCATCACATTGGGCTTTGGCGCCGTAGGGTTTTTGGATGACTATATCAAAGTGGCAAAGCACCGCTCTTTGGGCCTAAAGGCCTATCAAAAGATCATCGGCCAGTTTGGCCTGGCGGTGCTGGTGGCCGTCTTTGCCGCCCATTCGCCGGAAATCGGCACCAAGCTCTATATCCCGTTTGCCGGGCTGGTGGATTTTGGCGGCTGGTATATTCCGTTTGTGGTGTTTATCGTGGTCGGCATGGTCAATTCCGTCAACTTAACCGATGGGCTGGATGGCCTGGCCGGCGGCATGGGCGTGTTTGTGTGCGGCGGGTTTGCCATTGCCGCTTATACCTTAGCGCAATCGGCTTTGGGGACCGGGCAGGTGCTCTGGGGCATAGAGATGAACAACATGGCCGTTTTCGGCGCTGCGATGGCGGGCGGCTGTTTGGCGTTTTTGCGCTTTAATGCGCACCCTGCCAAGGTGTTTATGGGCGACACCGGCTCGTTGGCGCTGGGCGCCGCGATTTCGGTGCTGGCCGTGGCCACGCGGCTGATCTATCTGTTGCCGGTGATGGGCTTTATGTATATTTTGAGCACCGTTTCCGTCATTTTGCAGGTGGGCAGCTTTAAGCTTCGCCATAAACGCATTTTCAAAATGGCGCCTTTGCACCATCATTTTGAATTAAAAGGCATGCATGAAACCAGCATTGTTGTGATGTATTACGCCTGGACGTTGGCGTTCACGGTGTTGGGGCTTGTGTCACTGGGCTGGTAAGAAAAAGGAGAGAGTATACGATGGTAGAGATGAAAGGGAAAAACGTTCTGGTCGTGGGCATGGCAAGAAGCGGCGTGGCCGCGGCCCAAATGCTCAGCCGCCTGGGCGCAAATTTAACGCTGACGGACACGCGCACCCGCGAACAGATACAAACCGCCATAGAACAGCTGAAAGACATACAGGCGGATTGGCGTCTCGGCACAGAGCCGGATGATTTGATTCAAGGCAAAGATTATATCGTCTTATCCCCCAGCGTATACTATTGGGCGCCGTGGGTGGAAAAGGCCAAACAAAACGGCACGGTGGTCATCAGCGAATTGCAGCTGGGCGCCTGGTTCACAAAAGGGGATTTTATCTCCATCACCGGCACAAACGGCAAAACCACCACCACCACCCTCGTCGGCGAAATCTTCAAAAACAACGGCAGCCGCACCCATGTGCTGGGCAATATCGGCGTGCCGGTGTGCACCCGGGCGCTGGATACACGGCCGGGCGATGTGATCGTCTGCGAAACCGCGCCGTTTATGACAGTGGGCAACTTGGATTTTCGCCCCAAAGTGTCTGCCATTTTAAATTTAACCGAAGACCATCTGAACTATTTCGGGACGATGGAAAACTATATCAACTGCAAGAAAAAAGTGTATGAAAACCAGCGCGGCGAGGATGTCTGCATTTTGAATGCCGATGATCCGCGCGTGGTGGCGCTGCGGGATGAACCGAAATGCAGGGTGTTGTATTTTTCCCGCACGCAAAACATCATCCAGGGCGCGTGTATCAAGCGCGGCGAAATCGTCGTGCGCATCGGCCGAAAGGATACGCCCATCATGCGGGCGGACGAAGTGAAAATCCCCGGCCCGCACAATCTGGAAAACGCGCTGGCGGCCGTGTTGTGCGCGTATGTCATGGGCGTAAAGCCGGAAATCATCCGCCATACGCTGATGACCTTTGCCGGCGTGGAGCACCGCATCGAAACCGTCCGCGAGGTAAATGGCGTGACCTATATCAACGACAGCAAGGCCACAAACCCGGATTCCACCATCAAGGCCATTCAGGCCATGACAAAGCCCACCGTGCTGATTTTGGGCGGCTCCAACAAAAATTCAGACTATATGCCTATGTTTCGGGCGTTTACCAAATACATCCAGTCCATCGTTGTGGTGGGCGAAACTTCCGAACAAATTTTGTCCGCTGCCAAAACGGCAGGGTTTATCAGCGTACATCGTGCATACACCTTTGAAGAGGCGGTGCAAAAGGCAAGGCATTTGGCGTCGCCCGGAATGAATGTGCTGCTCAGCCCGGCCTGTGCAAGTTTTGATATGTTTGATAACTTTGAACAGAGGGGGGCTGTTTTCAAGCGCATTGTAATGGAGCTGAAATAAACAATGCAGAAAATGGTCAAGGGAAAATTTGATTTTTCCATCTTTCTCATCACCATCATTCTGGCCCTGTTTGGCTGCGTTATGGTATACAGCGCCAGCTATTACCGGGCCACGATCAAGCTCGGCCAGCCCGCCTACTATTTTATAAAACAGGTGGAGGGCGTGGTGCTGGGCCTTTTGGCCATGCTGTTTATGGCCAACTTCAATTTCCAGCGCTTAGAGCGGGTGAAAGTGCCGCTTGTGGCAGTTACGCTTGTGCTGCTGCTGTGCGTGTTTTTGCCAAAGCCGATCGGCATTGAGCTAAACGGCGCCCGGCGCTGGGTAAATCTGGGCATCACCACCATGCAACCGTCTGAATTGTGTAAAATTACGGTGGTGGTGTTGCTTTCCAGCTATTTTGCAAAAAACAGGGAGCGGCTGTCCACCTGGACGGGGGGCATCATCCCGGCGTTTGTAATCTCCGCCGTGATGTGTATTCCCATCATGCTGCAGCCAAACCTTTCCATGGTGCTTTGCATCATGATCATCACGTTTATCATGCTGTTTGCCTGCGGCGCCAGCAAAACGCATCTTCTCATTTTGTGCGTATTGGGCGTGGCGGCCGTGGCCGTGTTGATCATCATAGAGCCGTATCGGTTAAAGCGCATGTTTGTTTATCTGGATCCCTGGTCCGATACCCAGGGCGATTCCTGGCAATTGATTCAATCCTTCTATGCCATCGGCTCCGGCGGGCTGTTTGGCAAGGGCCTGGGCATGAGCCAGCAAAAGCTTTTGTTTTTGCCGATGGAGGAAAGCGATTTTATCTTTTCCATCATCGCCGAAGAGCTGGGGCTGGTGGGCGTGTTTTGCGTCATTGCCGCGTATTTGTTTTTAATCTGGCGGGGCATGCGCGTGGCGCTGACCTGCCCCAACGCCTTTGGCAGCAATTTGGCCATGGGCATCACCACGATGATCGCCGTTCAGGTGGCCATCAACATCGGCGTTGTCACGGGCAGCATCCCGCCCACGGGGCAGACCCTGCCGTTTATCTCCGCCGGAACCAGCTCGCTGATGCTGTTTATGGGCTCCATCGGCATTTTGCTGAATATCTCCCGGTATTCCACGCCTGCATAATTTCGTGCACCAAATCCGTACACGGGGCATAGGATACTTTGAAAACATTGGAGGTGCATCCTATGTCCTGTTTCACCGTTTACGGCGGGGTTCCGCTGTCCGGCAGCGTGCCGGTCTATGGCGCGAAAAACGCGATTTTGCCGATTCTGGCCGCCTGCATTATGACGGAAGAAGAGGTGATTTTGGAAAATTGCCCTCATCTTAGCGACGTGGAAAACATGCTGGAAATTTTGCGCCTTTTGGGCTGCGAAGCCGTGTGCATGGGCAGCGAAATCCGCCTTTGCGCCAAACACGCAGACAGCTATGAAATGCCGGAGGCGCTTTCAAAAAAAATGCGCAGCAGCATCTTTATGCTGGGCGCGCTGATTTCCCGCTTCGGCAAAGCGAAAGTGACCCAGCCGGGCGGCTGCGAAATCGGGCTCAGGCCGATTGATCTGCACTTAAAAGGCCTGCGCGCGTTGCAGGTGCAAATCAACGAAACGCACGGCGAAATCCATTGCGACGGCACACACGCCCGCGGCGCGGAAATCACGCTGGATTATCCCTCCGTGGGCGCCACGGAAAACATCATCATGGCCGCCGTAACGGCCCGGGGCGTTACCGTGCTACATAACGCTGCCAGAGAGCCGGAAGTGGCGGATCTGGCACAGTTTATCAACCAAATGGGCGGCAGGATCGAGGGCGCCGGCACCGGCACGGTGAAAATTACCGGCGTGGAAAAACTAAACGGCGTGCGCTATGCCATCATGCCGGACCGCATCGTCGCCGGCACCTATCTGGCTGCGGCCGCCATCACCGGCGGCAACATAACGCTGACCAATATCTGCCCTGCGCATTTGCAGGCCGCCGCTTCCAAATTGCAGGAAACCGGCTGTGAAATTACCTTTACCCAAAACAGCGTGCATCTTTTGGCGCCCAAACGCCTTTGCGAAATGCAAAAGATTGAAACGCTGCCCTATCCGGGCTTTCCCACGGATTTGCAGGCCCAGTTTATGGCGGTGGCCTGCCTGTGCCGCGGCACCTGCGTCATTTCGGAAAACGTGTTTGAAAACCGCTTTAAACACGCGCCGGAGCTGTGCCGCATGGGCGCCAAAATTCAGGTCAAAGAGCGCACTGCCGTGGTGCGCGGCGGCGCGCCGTTGTTTGGCGCGCAGGTTTCCGCCAAGGATTTGCGCGGGGGCGCGGCGCTTGTCATCGCCGGCCTGGCCGCCGAAGGGAAAACCGTGGTGGAAGGCAAACAGTTTATCGACCGCGGGTATGAAAACCTCGCGCGGGAGCTGGGCGCGCTTGGCGCCGAAATACAATAGGAGTAAGACAATTTGGCCAAAAAGCAAAAGAAAAAGAATAAAAAGCTGCATTGGGTCGTGCTGCTGCTGACGCTGGTTATGCTCTGCGGCTGTGCGGCCTTGGGCTATTTTGTCTTTGAAATCAAAGAGATTAAAGTGGAGGGCAGTCAGCGCTTTAGCCAAGAAGAGGTCATCGCGCAGAGCGGCGTGCAGCTTGGGCAAAACCTGTTTTTGGTCAGCAAAAGTCAGGTGAAAACCAACATCGAATTGCAGCCGTATTTGCATTTCGAGCGCATTTCCTACGAACTGCCCGGCACGATCGTGCTGCATGTCTCGGAAAAAACGGCTTACGGCGCCGTGTATTACGACGGCCAGTATGCCTTTATCGACGAAAACGGCGTTGTTTTGCAATTGTCCGATCAGCCAAACGGCGTGCCTTTAATCGAGGGCTTTGCGCCCACGGCCGCCTCCCTGGGCGCCCAGATTCAGGGCCCCACGGCCTATCAGTTGTATGCCTATGGGCAGATGATGCCCCGGCTTATGGCGCAGTCCTATGCCGATAAAATCGTGGAAATGGATATTACCCAGCCCGCCGCTGTGCATGTCAAAACCGATACCGGGATGACCATCCGCATGGGCAGCGCGGACAATTTGGACACTAAAATAAATTGGCTGAACACCCTCATGCCCCGCTTGATTCAAGAGGGCAAATTGACCGGCACTTTGGATGTGACCGGCGAAAAGGGCGCCAGCTATATTCCGTAAACGGACAGGCCGTTGCTTTGGCGGCGTTTTCAGGCATCGCCGGGCGCAAATGCCCTGTTTTACGCATAAAACCAGAAATTAGGCTTTGTATTTTGTAGGGAATTCTGATAAAATACCTAAGAATACAGGCAGAAGAGGGGAATGATGTAGATGGATGCTGTTCTTGTCACCACCAGCTCTAGCATTGTATGCTTGGCCGGGCAAATTCGAAAAGACGGCACATACGCCATCTTTGGACAGACAAAAGTGCCTTTTTCCGGTATTCGTAAAGGATCCACGGTTTCCACGTTTGGCATGAACAAGGGAATCAGCGACGTAATTTTAAAATTGGAAGAACAGACGGGCAAGCGCATCAAGCGCTTGACAGTGGGCGTGCCCGCGCCGTATTGCCAGGTAAACCTGGTAAAATCGGCAGCGCCGCAGCCCGGCCGCTTTGCCGAGGAAGAAGAGGATTTGCCCCGGTCGTTTGAATACATGGCAGACGGATACGAGATGATTCATCGCTTTTCCGTGCCCGCCATGGGAACAAGCCCTATCGGCCAGTCCGGCTCCATCGGCGCCGGCAGGGAGTTTATCGCCGAGGTAAACGCCGCGCTGGATGATTTAAAAATGCGCGCCTCGTCGTTTTACGCCCAGCCTTTGGCCGAAGGGTTGTTTTTGATTCCAAAACCCGCCAGAAGCGCTATTGCAGTATTGCTGGATGTGGGGTATTATAATATAGGTATTTCTGTATTCGCAGGGGATGCTTTGGTCTATTGCGAAACGCTATATGTAGGCGGCTATCATGTGGCCAACGACCTTGCGCAGGTATTGCAGATTCCTTTGGAATATGCCGAGCAGCTCAAGCGCCAGTTTTCCTTTGGCATTGAGGTGGATCCCGGAGCCAAAGATTATGTCCGCTCCGCGGAGGGCAAGCTGGTTCCTTTCGAACACAGCACCGTGGCAGAGATCATTCAGGCCCGCGTGGAGGAAACGTGTTTTTATCTGCGCCAGGGGATTGATCATGCGCCGGTTACGTTTACGGAAAAATCCATCGCCCAATTGGCCGGAGACGGCTACGAGGGCATTCGCGGCGTGCGGGATTTTCTATCCTCGCATGTGGGGCTGCCCGTTCAGGGCCTGCCGTTGCAGTTGGCAGACGGCTCCACCCATTACGATGTGGCGGCGCTTGCGCTGTTGGAAGCCGTTGCCATGGATCAACCTGAAAAATCGACCCGGCGTCCCGGTTGGACAAGCCGTTTTACAAAGAGATAGGAGGCCTCTTAAAGTATGTTGGATTTTGATCTGGATTCTCAGTTAGCAGCTATAAAGGTAGTCGGCGTCGGCGGCGCCGGCAACAATGCGGTAAACCGCATGGTGGATTACGGCCTAAAGGGCGTGGAATTCATCGCCGTTAATACAGACCGCCAGGCGCTGTATCTCTCTAAAGCCGCCACCCGCATTCAAATCGGCGAAAAGGTGACCCGCGGCTTGGGTGCAGGTGCAAACCCGGAAATGGGCGCAAGAGCGGCCGAAGAAAGCAAAGACGATATCGCGGCGGCCATCAAAGGCTCGGATATGGTGTTCATCACCGCCGGCATGGGCGGCGGCACCGGCACCGGCGCTGCGCCGGTTGTGGCGCAGATCGCGCGCGAAATGGGCATTTTAACCGTCGGCGTTGTAACCCGCCCGTTCTCCTTTGAAGGCAAACAGCGCTCCCGCAACGCCGAACAGGGCATTGCCGCGCTGAAAGAAAACGTAGATACGCTGGTTATCATCCCCAACGACAGGCTGCTGCTTGTGGTGGGCAAAGGCACCAGCATTTTGGAAGCGTTCCGCATGGCGGACGATGTGCTCCGCCAGGGCATCCAGGGCATTTCCGACCTGATCGCCGTGCCGAGCTTGATCAACTTGGACTTTGCCGATGTAAAAGCCATTATGGAATGTCAGGGTGTGGCGCATATGGGCATCGGCGTTGGCAGCGGGGAAGACCGCGCCTCCGTGGCGGCCAAGCAGGCCATCCAGTCTCCGATGTTGGAAACCTCCATCAACGGCGCCAAGGGCGTGCTGCTCAACATCACCGGCGGCAGCGATATGGGCATTATGGAAGTGACCGAGGCCGCCGAATATGTGCAGGCCGCGGCCGATCCGGAAGCCAATATCATCTTCGGTGCCGGCATTGACGAATCTTTGGGCGATACCATGCGCATCACCGTCATCGCCACCGGCTTTGATTATGTGCCCTCCACGGCCACGGGCCGTCCGCAGCTGAAAAAGCCGCAGCCGAAACCCGTAGCCCCGCAGGCGCAGCCGATGCAGCAGCCCGTGCAGCCGCGCACCCCGATTCAGCCCATCCAGCCGAATTATCAGCAGGCCATGGAAGACCGCCCGGCCATCCGCCCGGCCTCCATGCCGTCGCAGCCGATGCAGCAGCAAGCGCCCGTTCAGCCGCAGCAGATTGTGGAGCAGGAAGTGGAATTGCAGGCAGATGTGGAGTTCCCGGGCTTCAAGCCGGAACAGCGTTCTCCCCGGATGAACGAGCGCAACACCGCGCCCAGCTTCAGCCGTGAAGACAATCGGGATGATGACGATCTGGAAATCCCGACCTGGCTGCGCCGCAACCGTTAAACACAAATCTTCAAAAGACACAGGAATCGCCTGTGTCTTTTTTTTGCGCCCTTTTCGCCGGGCGCTCTTTAATCGCAGGCGGAAGAAAACAGAACCTACCCCGGCTGCCAATAGGCCCCTATCTTCGCCAACCCCAAAATCATCAGCCCCACAGCACCGCACGCATCGGCTTATAGAAAAACACACCGTCACGCCGCAAACTTTGCCAACAAACAGCGCAGCTCTCTTGTTCTGCGGGGAAGAAAGAAGTACAATAAAGTTGATCTTTGTAATATAAGGCAGTATGCTAAATCATTTGATCTAGCAAGCGAAGAAAACTATTTTAGGATAAAAAGGAACAAGGCGAAAAACGGTTTGATTAAGCGAAAATGGATTTGCCTGTTTTACCTAAAACAGATAAAAATGGCCTCCATTGATAGATGCCTTACTTGCTTAACACAGTTGGAAAAATGGACAATGGCGCACGGCCAAGCGCATACGCCCCAAATGTGATAAAAGTTGAATCCTGTGTCTGTATTTTGCTCTGAGTATATTGTTACCAACTTTCTTGCCAAGGAAAAACCGTTCGGCTGTATTGCCATGATACCGCAATGCAGCTATATATAATCACGCAAAGTTTCTGAAAGAAACATACCCGTATATCAGCCGAAAGGTACGGAGGTAGATGCGCATGCCCACACCCGATATGATGCCCACGGAACCGCTGGAAGAAATGCCTAGTTCAATCGATATGCCGTCTGTTGAGCAAGCATTGCATAAAAAGATTGAGCGTTGGAAAAGCGATCTTCTCGATACCGGGAAAAGCAACAGAATGATCAATTTCCGCGAGACAAAACGGACGACTTTGCGGATCTTGGAGCCGGAGGCTGCGGAGCTATTCAATAAACTGGCGTTTTCGGATAAGCCGCTTACGTTTCAAAAGCCCATCAATAAACAGACAGATTTGCGGACCTATTCCATCATTGCCCTGATGGAAACGCTTTCCTATACCCTGAATGTGCAGGTAGGAGATATCAAAACAACAGGCACGATCATCGAGCGGGAAAAGACACTGAAAAACCTGCGCTCAAAAGCAAAGCTGGCCCAGGAAGAGCAAGGCACGAATATACTCTATCTCTGTTTTGGGTTTATTTATTGGCGCGAGCATAACAGGGAGAATTCTCCCTGGCTCAAAGCGCCGCTGCTTATGATGCCGGTTTCGCTGGGCCTAAAATCCTTAAATGCGCCGTATACACTAAGCCGGTATGATGATGAAATTGTGGTTAACCCAACGCTGGGGTATCTTTTTAGCACGGAATATCATATTGATCTGCCGGTATTTGAATTAGAAAACAGGCAATCCTTAGAAGCATACTTTGCCGAAATTGAACAAATCGTGGATAAGCGTGGTTGGAAGGTTGTGCAGGAAGTCAGCCTCGGGCTGTTGTCTTTCCAAAAAATCAGCATGTATCACGATCTTGCCGCTAACCGGGAGAAAATGCTCAGCCATCCGGTGTTAAGGGCCATGGCAGGGGACAGAGAAGCCCTTGGCGATCTTCCCGTACACGCGGAGCGTTTTGATTTTGATGCCGTAAAGCCCGGCGAATGGCACGAGGTTGTCGATGCGGACTCCAGCCAAGAAGAGGCCATCCTTTTATCAAAGAGAGGGGCCAGTTTTGTAATGCAAGGCCCTCCGGGCACGGGGAAAAGCCAAACCATTACAAATATCATCGCAGAAGCCTTGGCCGACGGAAAGAAAGTTCTTTTTGTTTCGGAAAAGGCCGCGGCCCTTCAGGTTGTTCTCAAGCGCCTTACGGAGGTAGGCTTAGGGGATTTTTGTCTGCCCTTGCATAATTACAAGGCAAATAAGAAAGAGATCATCGACGGCATCGGGGCAAACCTGAGCCTTCAGGATGAATATATAGACGAATCCGATTTAAGAGAACTGGCGGAGCTTTTTCGCGATAAAACGTTTTTAAACAGCTATGCAGAAGAACTTCATAAAACGATTGCGCCGTTAAATCAAAGCGTTTACATGGCTTTCGGCCGCGTTTCAAAATTGGAAAAAGCAACCGATCTAGAGTTTACGGTTGAAAATCCAACGGAGATAACAACAGAGCAATATGAATCTATCTACTATTGCGTGGACGCGTTTGAAAAAGCGCTTCACAGCATAAAGGGAAAGCTGAGCCAAAATCCCTGGTTTGGCACAAGAGCCACGTCTTTTAGCCAAATGTATAAAATGCAACTGCTGCGCAATACGCAGGGCCTCTCCGCTGCTTTGCGCAGAATTGCCGAACTATCGGACAGGCTCGATACACAGCTTGGCATAGGCCGGGCAAACAGCTTTGACGAAGTTTGCAAAATGCTGGATCTTATAGGCGTGTTAACGGAAAAACCTGCCTACATAAGCCAAACATGGTTTGAAACAGAAACCTTGGCACAGCGCAGGTCTGCCCTTGCGGAGGCTGAAAAACACGCGGAGCGGCTGCACCAATATCAAAACGAAATCCGAAGCCAATGGGATGATTTCGTATGGGCCATAGAGCCCGAAAGCATGCGCGATGTTTTTTGCGGAGATTTTTCCTGGATCTATCAGACCAAAGGGAATGTTCCTTTGAAAACGCGCTTGGAAGACCAAAAAAACATCGCACAAACGCTGCTGCACAAAATGGAAACGCTGGTTTCGGCGTATCACCAAGGGCTTGCATTGCTCTCTTGCCGGCAGGAGGATACGGCGGATGGCGTTCGTATGGTTGCCAAAGTGCTCAATTTGATTGCTCAAGCTCCGTGTATGCAGGCATCGTGGTTTGATGTAAGAAAAAATGCAGAAATAGCGCCTTTGGTAGATAAAGCGATTGAACATAGCGCAAAGATAAATGCTCTTACAGAAGAAATTTTAAACAGCTGGGAACCGCCTGTTTTTACATTGGATGCGGACGGCATGCTGGCCAGGTTTAAAACGGAATATGTGGGCTTGTTCCATACCTGGAAAAGCGAATATAAAGAAGATATGAAGACCCTGCGCCTGCATTCCAAAGCCGTTGGGGAAAAACTGGACGAGGCGGCGGTCATTGAGTTTCTTCAAAAGGCCAAGGAACTGAAAACGGAGAAAACCTGGTTTGAAGAGCATAAAGACAGCCTGCAAGCCTCCATGGGCGATGCATATCGCGAGGAAGATACCCAGTGGAGCCGGGTGCGCGAAAGCATGGCCATAGCGCTTGCAATCACAAACGAATTTCCGTATGCGGGCATTTCCGAAGAAACGATGGCAGCCTTGGTTCAAATCACAAACAGCCAGCAGCTTTCCGGCGAAGCCAGGCGCTTGGCGGAGGCGATTTGTGAAGATGCATTAAAGCATCTTGAAGAGGAAATACAGGGCAGCCAATATATTGGTGGGTATACAAGCAAATGCGATTTTACAAAAACCATCCTCCCGCAAATCAGGGCGTTTATGGAAACCTGCGATATGCAGGCAAAGTATGTGGACGAGTTCACGGCAGCCAAAAAAGAGCCTGCGCTGGCGTACCAAGACATCACACAGCTTCTTTCCAACCTCGCGATTGTTGATGAGGAGAAAACCTGGTTTCTTCAACACGCCTCTTTCCTTTGCGGCCTCTTTCGGCAGGCATACAAAGCGGAAGAGAGCGATTGGAAGCAGATATCCGATGGCCTTGTTGCAACAGAACGTCTGATAGAGCTGTGTAAAGGCAAAGTGCCGGAGAGTATCCTCTGCCTGGCCCGTAATCCTCAGCCGTTTGACGCCTCCTTTCAGGAAAACGCGGCGGAGCTGGAAGGCCTTGTTGCGCAAACGGCCCCAAAAATCAAGGCCTTTTCTTGCGAATTTGAAACAGAAGATTTTCAATTGCAGAATTTGGCTGCGGTGGCGGACCGTTATGATGCTTGCATGGATGGGTTTGATGAACTGAATCTATGGCTGGACTATACGGAAACACGAAAAGAATGCGATGAACACGGCCTGGCGAATTTTACTGCGAAAATTGCAGCGATGGATAACACAGTTGCGGATGTATTGGACGCATTTGAAAAGGGATTCTATACGCAGTGGCTCCATCAACAGCTGGAAAAAGTTCCAGCCGTTCAAGATTTTAGAAGGAAAAAGCACGAGCGGTGCGCGGTGCGTTTTGCCAAGTTTGATACAAACCAGTATGAGATTGCGCAAAAGAGAATCCGGGAAAAGATCATTGAAACCTATCCGGATTTAGACCGGGTAGACAAAGCCGGGTTAGAGCTGGGGCTCCTTCGGCACGAAATGGAGAAAAAACGCCGCATTATGCCCCTGCGCAAACTCTTTTGGAATATCCCGACGTTGCTGTTAACGCTCAAACCCTGTTTGATGATGTCGCCTCTCTCGGTCGCCTATTTTTTAGATGCGGATAAATATCGGTTTGATCTGGTAATCTTCGATGAAGCTTCGCAGATTTTCCCGCAAGACGCCATCGGCGCAATCTTCAGGGCAAAGCAGGTTATCATCGCCGGCGACACAAAACAGCTGCCGCCTACAAACTTTTTTGCCGCCAACACAACAAACAGCAGTGAAGACTACGATGACGAGGAAGACTATGATGAACAGGTCTACGATTCCATCCTGGAAGAGGCGGCCAACATCCTCCCGAACCGCACATTGCTATGGCATTATCGCAGCAAGCATGAGCATTTGATTGCCTTTTCCAATCAGGAAATCTATCGCAATGAACTTGTTACCTTTCCAAGCAGCAACGAAAGCGAGCCGGATACCGGCGTAGAATTTGTCTATGTGGAAGACGGTTATTATGAGCCGTCGCCTAAAAACTACAACATCTTGGAAGCGCGGCGCATTGTAGAGCTTGTCAAAGCGCATATCGATAAGCATCCGGAGCGCTCGTTGGGGATCATTGCCTTCAGCGAAAAACAGCAACAGAAAATTGCTCTTGAAATTCAACGCTTTAGAGAAAAACATTCGGAATACGAGGCGTTTTTTGCAGAGGGCAGAGAAGATGAATTCTTTGTAAAAAACCTTGAAAATGTACAGGGCGATGAGCGGGATACCATTCTGTTCAGCATTGGATATGCAAAGACAAAAGAGCAGAAGGCAAAGGGCAGGCCGATGTCTATGCGGTTTGGCCCCTTGGGCGTATCGGGCGGGGAACGGCGCTTGAATGTTGCAATAACCCGTGCGAAAATCAATGTAAAACTTGTCAGCTCCATTTTGCCCTCGGATATTGATCTTAGCAGAACAAAATCCGATGGGATTCGCATGCTTCGCTCCTATATAGAATTTGCCATGAATGGCGAGACAACCTTGGCCTCTGCACATAAAAACAACAGGACGGACGATTTTGCAGATGCCATTGCCCGTTTTTTGCAAACGCATGGGTTTGCAGTGCAGCAGTATGTGGGCTGCTCCGGATATAAGATTGATATCGCCGTCAAGCACCCCTTGGAGGAGGTTGAACAGTTTGTAGCCGGCATCGAGTGCGATGGTTTTTCGTATATCTCGGCAAGAACCGCCAGAGACCGCGATCGGCTTAGAAGCTCTGTTCTTAAAAATATGGGGTGGAATCTTTATCGGGTGTGGTCTGCCGCCTGGTATAAAAATCCAGAGATAGAGGGCCAAAAACTGTTGACGTTTGTGCATAAGGCAATTAGAGACTGCGATGAAAAGAGAAAAGCGCTGGAAACACAAAAAGCGCTTGAAAAAGAAAGAATCGCAAAACAGGCCGAAGCTGGACAAAAACGGCGCGAACAAGAAGACGAGAAGGCAAAAGCCAAAGGAGATTTAAAACAAAAAGAAAAGACAGAAAAACAAACCGCCTCCAAACGCGAGGCAGCCTCTGCAAAGGAGAAGGCCAAAAACAAAGCCGCCCAAGAGCAGGGGAAACAAAGTCCCTCGTTTTTGGACGCTCTGGCAAACGCCGGGTTTCGATGGATTGATAACCGTGCCGCCTCTTCCATTGTATGGGTGATATACGAGCCGGATAAAAAACAGGCATTTGAGGAAATAGCAGAGGACTATCGCGTGCAGTATAAACTGGAAAAGCGCGGCGCGTTGGCAACAAACAATCAGCCGGCGTGGAGAATCATGGCTTTCTAACGGGAAATGAAAGGAGAAAACATCATGGCAGGAAGGAACCAAAGTCTTAAGTTTGAAATCATCAACCAAATCGGCGTTGTCTCTACCTCCGCCAGCGGCTGGAATGTGGAGCTTAACAGAGTAAGCTGGAACGGAAACGAACCCAAATACGACCTACGTTCTTGGGCGCCAGACCATACGAAGATGGGGCGGGGCATCACGCTTTCCGAACAAGAGCTGATTGCCTTGTCGGCGTTGCTGGCTAAGGAAGTTGAATTTTTGAAAGAAGACTGAGACATTTTACCAGCAACTAGGGCATAACCGCTGAGGTGAATCATGGAAAACAGGACCGTAATTAACCCATCGCTCCAAGCCTCTTCCGCTACGATCATCAATCCTGAGGTTGTAGAGGAGTATAACCGACAGAACCATATTGAGACAGATAGAAGTTCGCTCATTTCTCAAGGAACGATCCTCTGTGAAAAATATAAAGTGCTAAGCCAATTGGAAGTTTCGTCCGGAGAGGCGGATCTGTTTTTGTGCTCCGATGGCACAAGCCGGTATGTAGCGAAAATTTATAAGCGCAAGTTTGCAATAAAACAGGAAGTTTTGGATGCGCTTTTGAAGATCGATTCTCCCTATGTGGCAAAGCTTTATCAAACGGGCCGCTTTCTTGATTATCCGGTTGAAATACTCCCTTATTTTGAAAAGGGAAGCCTTCAGGGAAAAACGTTTACAGAAGACGAACTAGTAAGAAATATCATTCCGAATATCAACGAAGGCCTTCATGCCATTCATGAAGCAGGGATCATTCATAAGGATCTTAAGCCGTCTAACATTATGTTGAATAGCGACGGCGAAACGGTATCTATCATCGATTTTGGCATCAGTTCAATCGTTGCAGACGGAAACACCGTATTGGTCACCCAAACCGGGATGACGCCGGAATACTCGGCACCAGAAACGTTTAAAAATCTTTTTTTGTGGGAATCTGATTACTATTCGTTCGGTATTACGCTGTTTGAACTGTTTTGCGGCTATACGCCCTATGCCAATATGCAGCCGGAAGAGATTGAACAGTATGTCTCCGTTCAAAAGATACCGTATCCGGAAGAGATGTCTGCATTTTTACAGGATTTTATTTCGGCTTTAACCTATTATGATATTACAAACCGCGGCAATCTGAAAAATCCCAACCGCCGATGGACTTATGAAGAGGTCAAAAAATGGTTGGATGGCGAGCCCCTTATCATTCCGGGCGAGGGCATGGGAAACGCCGGCCAAACGACGATTCCCGCCTTTCGGTTTTTGGGCGAGGATTTTAACGACCCTGCGTTGCTGGTTGCTGCCTTTGCAAAGCATTGGGAACAGGGGAAAAAACAGCTCTTTAGAGGCGTTGTAACCGCATATTTTAGGACTTGGAACCAGGAGATGGCAAGAAAATGCCAAGCAGCCGAAGAACAAGCCGGAAGGGAAAATGGGAAAGACGATATCATCTTTTGGAAGCTTCTTTATCAAATCAATCCCAAACTCAAAGGATTTTATTGGATGGGGCAAACCTATGAAAGCCTTCCGGCCTTTGGACGCGACATGCTGGAAAAGCTTTGGGATAAAGACAAAACGCAGTATGCTTTTTATAACAGTATTCTTTCGGAAAAGCTCTTGTCGCAATATGTGCTGATGGCTGCTCCGAAAAATGAGAAGCTGAAAAAAGCCGCCGAAGCCATCGAGGATTCGTACGAGATGGAAAAGAATCACGGAACGGATCTGCAGCGGACCTATTATCTTATGGCCTATACCCTTTCCGGCCAAAAGCTCCTTTTGCTGGATGGGGAACAGATTCGCACCGTAGGGGAGCTCGCCGGCTACATGAGAGACACGTTGGCAGAATCTTTTGATAAATTTGAATCGCTTTGTCATCGGCTTGTTGACTATGATGGAAACCTTGATTTGCAGCTTGAAACATGGCTGATGGCAATCGGAAAGCAAAAAGAAATAGATGCATGGCGCGATTCCATGAACGACTGAGGGAGGTTAAAACAATGAGCGGCCCCAAAATTTCTGTGTATTCTCTGACCGGCCGTGCCAGAGAGATTGTGTTAGGCCAGATGCAGTGTGAGCAACAGTCGCTTGTCTGCTTTTCGCGCATTCAAGAAATCCTGCAAAACCTTCAATCTTTTTCCAAAACGTGTGATCAACAGATACAAACCATTCAGCTGCTTGCCAAGCGTACCGGGGAAGGTGCAGGGCAAATTGAAAAGCTTCAAATGCTTCGGAAGGAGATAGAAACAGAGGCTGCCGATATAAAAAACAAGCTGGCTTTTAACAAACCGCATATTTCCACCAAATACAGGATTAGCGAAGGCGCTTATGCCGAAAAACAAGCCGAGTTAAAAAAGCTTCAGGCTCTTCAGGCCTCTGCCGAGGAGTGGGAGGTGAAGAGGGAGGCGGCGTTTTGTCAAGATCGGCAAAATACATCGAAAATTCAAGACAGCATTTTGCAGGATCTGTTTGATTTCAATGCAAACACCCGGGAAGAACCGGACAGGAGCTATTTGCTAAGAGACCGTGATCATAACATGCAGAAAATTCAGGCCAGCATAGTGGAGGACCTAAATGGCGTAGCATCGTTTGAGCTTGATGCCACCAGGCCGGATGACGACTTTCAGCAGAGAAAAGAGACGGTCAGAAAAGAGCTTTTATCGCTTTTGCAGGATCGTTGTTTGACGGATGCGATGCGGGGAGAAATTCAGCAGGCACTTTCCTCTTTGCAAAAAATCAACACAATGGGATACCTTACCACCTTTGAGGCCGTAACGGTGAAAGGCATTTTCAAGAAAATCGATGCTTTCAAACAAACAGAGGCAAAAAAGAGAGAGGAATACAAAACGCTCTGCCAAAGATATGCGGCGCTGTGTATCATGGCCGGCATAGAGGCGAGCCCTTTGCCTTATTCCGCCTCGTCGGCAAAAACAATGCATGAAGAGGTAGAGCGCCTGGAGCGCCTTGTTGTCCGCCAACAGGAACAAAGCTATATCAGCGATTGCGTGGATGAAGTGATGTCCGATATGGGGTATGATTTAATCGGCGCAAGGGAGGTTCGCAAAAAGAGCGGGAAACACTTTAGAAATGAATTGTTTACGTTCCATGAAGGAACAGCCGTTAACATAACGTTTTCTCCGGATGGGCAAATTTCAATGGAACTTGGCGGCCTTGCCAGAGAGGATCGTATTCCAAACCCGGAAGAGACAGAAATGCTTATACGGGATATGCAAACCTTCTGCAGTGAATTTGAAGAATTTGAACATCGCATGCTGGCAAAAGGCATCGTCGTAGGAAACCGCATCGCGCTATCGCCTCCTACGGCGGAGTATGCTGCAATGATAAACGTAAACGACTATGAGATAGACAAAACAACGCAAATTTCTGTGATGAACACAACCGAAAAACATTGGAGACAAACGGAAAAGAAGGTTATGAGGAGGGGTGAATGATGCCGCTGTCAAAATACAAGATTTGTCCGGAATGCGGGAAACAGAACCCTCCCAGCCTTTTTGAATGCAAGTATTGCGAAACGGATTTAACCGGCGTCAAAGTGGTAGAGGATACGGCGGAAAAATCGCCCGCGGCCGAAACGAACCAGGCGCCGGTTTCTGTGAAAACCGAGCTTGTTCGAATTTGCGAGTGTGGGGCGGAGAATGCGCCGCAGGCCAGAAAGTGCAAGGTTTGCGGAGAGGATATTTCAGATATCCGCCCCGTTCAAGCGGAAAAGCACGAAACAAAAGTGCTTTCTTATGAATTAAAATCTTTAGACGAAACATGCTCTGTTACCATTGATAAGCCGCTTGTTGTGATAGGCCGTGAGGCCGAGTTAAAAGAATATCTTCAGGCCAAAGTGTATGTGAGTAGACAGCATGCAAAGCTGACGGTGGTAGGGGATAAAGTGTTTATCGAAAATCTAAGCCATACCAACAAGACATTTTTAAACAATGAAGAGATTCCGCAAGATGTTTCCGCCTTGCTTCAAAATGGGGATGAAATTGGGCTCGGCGGCAAAGTGGTACAGGGAAACAGGCAGGAAAAAGCAGCCTATTTTGTCTTTGGAGTGAAATAATGAACGTTGCAAGATTGTTATATCCCGTGCAAGTGTTGGGGCCGGGGAAGAGAATCGGCATTTGGCTATGCGGCTGTTCGCGCGGCTGTAAAGGGTGCAGCAACCCGGAACTTTGGAAACAGCGGCCGGAATTTGAAATCTCTCCCAAAGCGGTATATGAACTGGTTCAAAAAGTGGCGGCGCTTCACCCGGTAGAAGGGGTTACCATAACAGGGGGAGAGCCTATGGACCAGGCCGCTTCGCTGCATGAATTGTTAAACATGATTGTTCAAATTTCAGACGATATCCTGCTCTATTCGGGCTATCGGCTTGAAACGCTGAAAAATAGAAAAGACCCTGCCACGGACAGCATTCTGCGCACCATCGGCGTTTTGATAGACGGTGCATATATAGAAGAACAGAACAACAACACAGTTTTGCGAGGCTCGTCAAATCAGAGGATTCATATCCTAAACAAAAAATATCAAGACCTGTATTGCCGCTATTTAACACAGACACAGAACCAAATTCAAAATTTTACAACGGCGGATGGCATTGTGTCCGTCGGCATTCATCATCAGGGTTTTAATGAATGATCTCGGCGGCGGAGGAGAAAATCATGGAAGAATATATAGCAAAATGGCACAGAGAACTGGGCATTTTTTGCCGCATCAAACCCCTTATTCTCATTGAGGGAAATGTGCTGGATGTTTATCGGTACCCGGTTGAGGGCAGCGCGCCGAAAGGAAGCATTTTAAGGCTGCCGGAGTATCTGCATTACTATTTTGAGGATCTTGGCTACCAGACAGTTGCCTTTTTTGACAGTATGCAGGGCTTTTATAATTCTTGCGATAAAGAACATATCCGGGCCTTTGCAGAGCTTGTTCAGGCGAAAATTGAAGGGGATTGCATTCGAAGCGATTTTAAAGGAAAAGCAAATTCGGCGACGTCCCTTATCAGAGCAGCGGTCGGCCAAAACAAACAACCCGTTGCGATTATCATGAATCTTGCCTCCCGGTATATCACTTCTCCGGATCATGTAGACCAGGCCGAGGTGGACAGCTTTACCAACTTGCTTTTTGCTTCTATGGAGGGAAAGGATGTTAGAACGCCGAACGGAACGCTGAAAAACCTGGTGGTTATGATCGTCGATAAGGTCAACGATATCCCGGCGTGGTTTTATCTGGAGAATCCCAATGTAAAAACGATCAGCATCGGCCCGCCGTCTAAACAAGAGCGAGAGCAGCTGATCAAAGGCGAAAACTTTGCCAGTTTTTTTGCAGCGGATGTTTTTGAGGAGGATTTTCCCTATTATCAGGCACATCCGCAAGAGCTTGAAAAAGTGCAGGATCGCTTTGTAGGGTTAACAGAGGGCTTCAGCTTTACAGAACTCAACGGCCTGCGGCGGCTTTGCAAAAACGAAAGAACCAAAATTCGGCAAATGTCCTCCGTGATAGACCTTTATAGATACGGGATTAAGGAAAATCCGTGGGACAGGCTGGATGTAAACGAATTGAAAACCGCCAAGGAAGATTTTCAAAAACGCGTAAAAGGCCAAGACTTTGCAATAACCAAAACGCTGGATGTTGTAAAACGCGCGGTTACCGGCATGGCCGGGCTGCAAAGTTCTTCCCATGCAAAGCCCAAGGGCATTCTTTTCTTTGCAGGCCCAACGGGAACAGGGAAAACGGAAACGGCAAAGACACTGGCCGAAAAGCTCTTTGGCGATGAAAGCCGCTGCATTCGTTTTGATATGAGCGAATATAGCCAGAGCCATAGCGATCAAAAGCTGCTGGGGGCGCCTCCCGGATATGTCGGCTATGAAGCCGGAGGCCAGCTGACCAATGCAGTTCGGGAGAACCCGTTTTCCATTTTGCTGTTTGATGAAATCGAGAAGGCACATCCTTCCATTTTTGATAAGTTTTTGCAGATTCTGGAAGATGGCCGGATGACAGATGGGCAGGGCAACACGGTTTATTTTTCAGAATGTATCCTCATCTTTACAAGCAATTTGGGCATCTATACCCAAAATGAAACGGGCCTGAGACAACCAAACGTAACCCCGGAGATGGAGTATCCCGAAGTGCAAGAAAAGGTCCGCAAGGCCATAGAAGCCTATTTTAAATTAGAGCTGGGAAGGCCTGAAATTCTGAATAGAATCGGCGAGAATATTGTCGTGTTTGATTTTATTCGCCCGCAAGTAGCCAAGCAAATACTCGAAACCCAACTTACAAAGATTACCAAAAATCTTGTTGAGGAAAAGGGAATTGAACTGATCATCAGCGACAAAGTAAAATCCGTACTTATGGAAAAGGCCTTGGCGAACCTTGAAAATGGGGGCCGCGGCATTGGCAACATCGTAGAAAGTTTGCTGATTAACCCGCTGGCGCGGTATATGTTTGACGAGCAGATCAAAGACAATGCCAAAATCACGTTGAACGACCTGGACGCCGAGAATATGCCGTATGCGCTTAGCTGTGTTCATGAGGTGATGGCATGATTTATGTATCCACATATGCTGGCAAACGGCACAACAAAAGCGAGGACGCGGTGGTTGTTGGAACAAAGGTGCTCCGGGAAACATCCGCCGCAATGCCTATGCCCCAAAATGGGTTTATCTGCGTTGCGGACGGCGTGGGCGGAAACCGCGGCGGCGCACAGGCTTCGCAATTCGTTCTTACCGCTTTATCAAACTGGCAGGAAACTCAGGATAAAGACTTGAGAACTTTTCTGAAAAAGGTCAACGACCGCCTGATTGCTTTTGCTGCGGAGCAAGGGGATGCGCCCCAAATGGCAACAACGTTGACCGGCCTTTGCCTAACACAGGATGGGTATAAACTGGTCCATATCGGAAATACGCGAGCGTATATCCGGCAAGGAAAATATTTAAAGCAGATTACGTCCGATCATACAACCTATAATTGGCTTATGAGCAGCGGCCAAACAGAGGCAGCGCAAAGCTGTAATCGAAGCGGGATTACCAATTGCTTTGGAGGAAACAACCCGTCGCTTTTATCCAAACTCTATATCGCCGATTGTCAGCGGTTTTCCCTTGCGCTTTTCACTTCAGACGGCATTCACGAATTTTTGGATCAGGATGCCTTGGAGGAAATCATCGCCGGGGAAGACACTTATGCAGATAAGTGCGATGCAATTATACAAAGGGCAAGGGAGGCCGGCTCGGAAGATGATCTGAGCGTTGTTATTGTTTGCCCTTTGGAAAAATAGTGGGGGAAAAACACGCCCCCTCATTTCGCATCCCCAAACCCCGGCTGCTTTCCTTTTGCCAAACAGCGGGGCAAGGGCAAAAGAGCGATATAAAAAACGCGGAACAAGGCTGGAAACAATGCAAAACAGAAGCGAGGAATTTGCAAAATGCCCAGAAACGGCGCCGGTTTGCCGGGGCTGTTTTTGAATCTTACGGCAAAAGACAAAGGCCGGGCCCTTTGCCGCATCTATGCGCACGATAGGCCGGGGCAGGGCATGAGTGCGCATGGGAAAAAGAGGAAAAACGGCCCTGCCGGCACGGCAGCGCAAACAGTAAAATACTGCAGCGGACAAGCCTCCACAGGGGGCTTTTTTCTTTGCCCGTTCGACAGTGTGCGCAGACGAAAGCAAAATCTCTCCGCGCCTGTTCTACAATTTGTGCACGCCCATATAACTATAATAACCCCTGTGAGGAAAAGGGGCGTGAAAGCGTGTGAAGGTCTATTTGGAATTGGTGATTTTGGACAACATCTGGGCGGATGCGCTGGTGTTGTTCGGCACGGCCAAATGGCTGCAAACGCCGTATGCCAAAGGGCGCGTATGGGCGGGCGCGGCGGTGGGCACGGTGTATGCCGTGTTGTCGTTGGCCAGAGGCTTTGTATTTTTGCAGCACCCGCTTATTAAAATCGCAATGAGCTTTGGCATGGTGTTCATCGCCTTCGGCTTTGGCGGCAAAGCACAATACGCCCGGCATTGCGCGGTGTTTTGGCTGTTTTCCGTGCTGCTGGCCGCGGGTGTGCAGCTCTATGGCGCGCTGTTTGGCAAAACCGGCCTTTCCGGCGGGTTTTTGGCGGTGTCCGGCCCGCCGCTTTGGGCGTTTTTGCTGTTTAGCTGGGGCGCAGGTGCGCTGGCGCTTTGGGCCCAGCGGCAGGTGCGGCAAAAGGCGGTGCAAAGCAAAACACAACTGCGGGCCACGCTGCATTTGGCAGATATAACCGCCGAAGCCGTATGCACGCTGGATACCGGGCATGCGCTGTATTGCCCGACCTGTGGCCTGCCGGTTTTGTTTTGGCCGCATGAGGCGGCGCTGGAAACCGCCTGCGTTGAAAAATTAACCGCGCAGCTCGTTTGTTTTTCCACCGCCGCCGGGCAAAGCGAAATTACGGCCTACCGCCCTTGCGTTGTGCAATTTGATTGCGACGGGCAGCAAAAAACAGTGCCCTGTGCCGTGGCGCTGTCCAAACAGATCGGTCGGGCCGCGCTGTTTCCGGCGGCCGCTGCCATCGGTTATTTTGAGGAGGGATGAATATGCGAACATGGATCAGGCGTATACAGTTGTTTTTCCGCCGCTTTTTGGCCCGGCTGGGCGTTGTGCCGCGGGTGGATTATATCGGATCTGCCGTGCCGCTGCCGCCGCCGTTGACGCATGAAGAGGAGCGGGCGCTGGTAACGGCGCTGGAAAACGGAGACTCAAGCGCCAGAGGCACGTTAATTGAGCATAACCTGCGGCTGGTGGTGTATATTGCGCGCAAATTTGAAAACACCTGCATTGGCATGGAGGATTTGATTTCCACCGGCACCATCGGCCTTATCAAAGCGGTGAACACCTTTGACGGCAGCAAAAAAATCAAGCTGGCCACCTATGCTTCCCGCTGCATTGAAAACGAAATTTTGATGCACCTGAGAAAGACGGCCCGCCTGCGCTATGAAGTGAGCATTGACGAGCCGCTGAACGTGGATTGGGACGGCAACGAGCTGTTGTTAAGCGATATTTTGGGCACCGAGCCGGATATCGTGGCAAAGCCGCTGGAGGAGGAAACGGACAAACAGCTGTTGCGCCATGCCGTGGTACAGCTGCCTGCACGGGATAAGCGTATCATCGAACTGCGCTTTGGCCTTGTCAGCGGCGAAGAATGCACGCAAAAGCAGGTGGCCGATCGGCTCGGCATTTCGCAATCTTACATTTCCCGCCTGGAAAAACGCATTCTCTCCAAGCTGAAAAAGGAGATGGCGCAGATCCTATAGCCCGGGGCGGCATGTATAAAAATCGGCCGAAAGGGAAGGATACCATCAAGCAATCTTTCTGTTGGGGAGGGGCGAAGATGGCATCAAACAAAGTGGAGATCTGCGGGGTGCAGACCTCCCAGCTCAAAACCTTGAGCGAAAAGGAAATGACAAGCCTGCTCAAACGCATCCACGAGGGGGACGAAACCGCCCGGGAGCCGTTTGTGCAGGGCAATCTGCGGCTGGTGCTGAGCGTGATTCAACGCTTTGCAAACCGCAAAGAATCGGTAGACGATCTGTTTCAAATCGGCTGTATCGGCCTGATTAAAGCGATGGATAATTTTGACCTTTCGCAAAACGTGCGCTTTTCCACCTATGCCGTGCCGATGATCATGGGAGAAATCCGCCGGTATTTGCGGGATAACAACGCCATTCGCGTGTCCCGTTCGCTGCGCGACACGGCGTATAAAGTGCTGCAAAAGCGCAACGAACTGTGCGCAGAGCGCGGAGAAGATGTGCCCATTGAAGACATCGCCCGCGCTATGGAAATGCCGGTGGAGGAGGTCGTCTTTGCCCTGGAGGCCATTCAGGACCCCGTCTCCCTGTTCGAGCCGGTGTATCATGACGGCAACGACGCCGTATTTGTGATGGACCAGATGTCCGATGAAAAAAACAAGCAGGAAAACTGGCTGGAAACCATCGCCCTTTCGCAGGCCTTACAGCGCCTGGCCGAGCGCGAACAGAACATCATCTATCTGCGCTATTTCAAAGGCCGCACGCAAATGGAGGTGGCGGAGGAAATCGGCATCAGCCAGGCGCAGGTGTCCCGGCTGGAAAAATGCGCGCTGCATCGGCTGAAAACGCAGATGTAGAATCAATACGCTGCCAAAGCCCCGCAAAATTTTGCGGGGCTTTTTGCATGCAAAAAAGTATGTTTTGCGCGCCCGGCCGAGGAATGGCTCCGCTTTTGGGGATAGGGGGCCTTTTTGCCGCATACAACAAACAAGAGAAGAAAAGGGGGAAAACAATGGAACGATTCAGTGATCTTTGCCAAAAGGACGTGGTGAACATTTGCGACGGCCAGTGCCTGGGCCGCGTCAGCGATTTGGCGCTGGATTGGTGCAACGGCACGATCGAGGGGCTCATTGTACCGTATTCGGAGAAAAACGGGCTGTTTCGCCGCAAAGAGGAATTGTGCGTGCCGCTGTCCTGCATCACCCGTGTGGGGCGCGATTTAATCCTCGTGGAATTTAACTGCGCCCAGGGACACATCATACAGGAATAGTGGCTCACGGCCCACAGGATATGGTATAATAAAGCGATTACAGAGGGAAAGAGAGCTGTGGGCCATGAAATGTATTTACTGCGAACATCCGGAAAGCAAGGTGGTGGATTCCCGTCCTACCGATGAGGGCACCGTGATCCGCCGCCGGCGCGAATGTTTGAAATGTGGCAAGCGGTTTACCACCTATGAAAAAATAGAGCAAACCCCGGTGTTGGTCATCAAAAAAGACGGGCGGCGCGTGATGTTTGATCCGGAAAAAATTCGGACCGGCATGCTCAAGGCTACGGAAAAACGCCCGATTTCCATTGAGCAGATCGATACCGTGGTGGAGGATATCGAAAAAACCATCTACAATTCGCTCGAGCGCGAGGTGCAAAGCAAGCGCATCGGCGAACTGGTTATGGAAGAATTGCGCACGCTGGATCCTGTGGCCTATGTGCGTTTTGCTTCGGTATACCGCCAGTTTACCGATATAGACACCTTTAAACGCGAATTGGAAAAGCTGTTGGAAGAAAAATGAAATGAAAGGAGACAGAATTTTGAAAGATCCTCACTTTGAATCGTTTTTGCAAAAGGCCGTGCACGGCTTTCCCGTGCGGCAGCTGGGGGCGATGACGGCGCTGACCATCCCGATGTTTGAAAATACCGGCCTGGTAAAGGCCTATTTTACCACCCGCCGCTATGCGGACGGGGCGGATTTAAAGCTCTCCATCGCGCGGATGGGCGCGATAGACGAGATCGTGGATAATTTCAAAAAAGCGTTTGCCTGTGCCGGCATTGCCGCAGAGGACACCATCATCGCAAACGCCAAGCACGGCACGGATGTATATCCTGCCGGCGATGCACAGCGCGGCTGGGGCCTGTTTCATCTGTATACCGAAGAGGACCCTGGCTTTGACGGCATGGTGACCGATAACAAGCGCGTGGCCCTTGTGGCCACCCATGCGGACTGCACGCCCGTCTATCTGCTGGATCCTGTGCACCGCGCCATCGGCCTTTGCCATGCGGGCTGGCGCAGCACCGTGGGCGGCATGGTCACAAACCTGATCCTGGCCATGCAGCAGCACTTTCATACAAACCCGGCGGACCTTCTGGCTGCCATCGGGCCGCATATCGGCCCGTGCTGTTTTGAGGTGGATCCGCCGGTGGGCACGGCGTTTGCCGAAGCCTTCCCCAAGGCAGATTGCGTATTGCCCGGGAAAAAGCCCGGCAAACAGCAGCTGGATTTAACCCGCGCTTCAGCCTACCAGCTTTACAGCGCCGGGGTAAACGGCGCGCACCTCACCATTTCCGACGACTGCACCTGCTGTAACCGTGAATTGTTCTTTTCCTACCGGCGGGACGGCAAAGTTTGCGGGGCCATGGCGTCGTTTTTGCAGTTGATCTAGGGGGCATACGATGGCAAAGCAAAAGATTCTGGCCGTGGATGACGAGCGGCATATTTTGGAATTGATCTCTTACAATTTGCAGGGCGCCGGCTATCAGGTGGAAACCGCCGAAACCGGCGAACAGGCGCTGGAAAAAGCCAAAGATGCCGCGCCGGACTTGATTTTACTGGATGTAATGCTGCCGGATATAGACGGCCTGCAGGTTTGCACCCGGCTAAAACGCGAACCGGAAACCGCCTCCATCCCCGTGATTATGCTCACCGCCCGCGGCGATGAAATCGATAAAGTGCTGGGGTTGGAAATGGGCGCGGATGATTATGTGGTAAAGCCCTTTGGCGTAAGAGAGCTTGTGGCCCGGGTAAAAGCGCTGCTGCGCCGTTCCGGCGGACAAAGCCAGACCGAACAGGCAGCGCCAAAGCAGCTTTCCGCCGGCGGCATCACGCTGGATTTAACCACCTACCATGCCTATGTAAACGGCGAACGGCTGCAGCTTACGCTGAAAGAATTTGAGCTTTTACGCATGCTCATGCAAAACAAAGGGCATATTTTAAGCCGCGATCAGCTTTTGAATAAAGTATGGGGCTATGAATATTTCGGCGAAACCCGCACCGTGGATGTGCATATCCGCCATCTGCGGCAAAAGCTGGGCGCTTTGGGCAGCCAGATTGAAACCGTGCGTGGCCTTGGCTATATGTTTGGCGAGGAACACAATACATGAGAAAACGTGTGTTTACCGTCACGGCCATTTTGGCCGTGCTGATGACGTTTTTGATCAGCTATCTGGCCATCATGCGCATCAACAACACCGCGCAGCAAAACATTAAGCAGACCTTGCTGACCAATGCCAAAATCGTGGCCTCACAGGGAAGCGAAAATGAAATGCGCGCTGCGGCGGATGTGGTGTATCAATCTTCCGGCATGCCCGTTACTCTCATTCAAAAGGACGGCGCCGTGCTATACCGCTGCCCGGCCAATGCCGGCGCGGAGGAAAACCATCTACAGCGCGAAGAGGTGCAGCAGGCGCTTAAAACCGGCCAGGGCGTGGCCACAAGATATTCCACCACGCTGGGGAAAAACATGTGTTATATCGCCGTGACCACCGGGGACGGCGCATATATCGTGCGCCTGGGCCAGCAGATGGATACCGTCAACGCCGCCAACCGGCAGATGGCCTTGGAAATCATCCTGCTTTCCGGCATATGCCTGGCGGGCCTGTTGGTGTTGGATTGGCGGATGACCAGCCTTGTTACCGCTCCCATCAATGAGATAACTGCCGTGGCCCGCGCCTATGCAGACGGGCACTACGGGCAAAAGCTGGAGGGCCAATATAAAGACGAACTGGGCGTGTTGGCGGCTGCATTTAATTCCATGTCCACCGCGCTGGTGCAGGCCAACGAAACCCTTTCTGCGGACAATGCCAAGCTTCAGGCCATCATGGAGGCCATGACAAACGGCGTTGTGGCGGTGGATTCAAATTTGAAAGTGATCATGACAAACCCGGCGGCAAGGCAGGTGCTGGGCATCGGCTGGTCCGCTGAGGGGCAGAGCTTGTTTGTGGCCACCGGCAAACAGGAATTGGAAAGCTTTTTCAAACGTACCCTGGAGGGCACAAACAAAGTCAGCGAAGAGGTAACGCTGCGTTTCGGCGTAACGCGCCAGCAGAAAACCCTGCGCATTCGCGGCTCCAGATTAAAGCAAAACGGCGTGATTACCGGCGCCGTGGCCGTGCTGGAGGATATTACGGAATTAAAGCGGCTGGAAAACATCCGCACGGAGTTTGCCGCCAATGTGTCGCATGAATTGAAAACCCCGCTGACCAGTATCCGCGGCTTTGTGGAAACGCTGGAAACCGGCGTGGACGATCCGGAAATGGCAAAGCGGTTTTTGCATATCATCGCCTCGGAAACAGACCGGCTGACCAGGCTGATTACGGATATTCTCTATATTTCGGAATTGGAAAGCTATCGCCCCGGCGTGTTGGAAATAGTGGATGTGCTGCAAAAGGCCTCGGATACCAAGCTGCTTTTGGATAAAAAGGCAGAGAAAAAGAAGATCCATCTCATTTTGCAGCCGGATCCCAAACACGAGGCGTTTTGTATGGGCGATGGTGATAAAGTGCAGCAAATGCTGGTAAATTTGGTGGCAAACGCCATCAACTACACCCCGGAGGGCGGCACGGTGAGCATCTGCTTATCTTCCGATGAAAAACACGTTTGCCTTACGGTCAGCGATACCGGCATCGGCATTGCCGAAAAAGACATTCCCCGCCTGTTTGAACGGTTTTATCGCGTGGATAAAGGCCGCAGCCGCGCCACCGGCGGCACGGGGCTGGGCCTTGCGATTGTAAAGCATGTGGTGATGAGCATGCATGGCGAGATCCGCGTGGAAAGCGAAGTGGGGAAAGGCTCTTCGTTTATCGTAACGCTGCCCAAAGCAGAGCGCGTATAAATCAATCAAACAAAATCCTCCGCAGCCAAGCTTTCTTGTGCCGGAGGGTTTTTCTATGCCTGTTTTACGCCGATATACAGCAAACGGGCAGGGCGAAAAGGGAAAAAACCGCCGGGCGTAGGAATATACAGCTGCGCTTTACAGCCCAATCTTCCCGCCTCAAAAAACCGAAACGCAGGGCTTTGTTCTCTAGCCCAAAGGAGAACGTTTTGTTTTGGTCCGCACCCTCCCGCAAAATGGAAAAACCTCTCGCAGTTGGGGCGCTGTTTACAAAGAGAAAAAATAGAGAAATCGCCGAAAACTATTATGCACAGCCTGTTTGATTATCTCCCAAAAGCCGACCGCATGGGCAGGAAAAACCGCTCGCGCTGCCGGCACAAAAACGACAGGCATACCTAAAACAAAGCGGCAGCACAACGCTTAGGGATGGCCACAGCTCAAAGCGCCCGTTGCGCAAAGCAAAACAGACACCGGCAGAGGAATTCCCCCATAGAAAAAGCCACCGGCCGGGCCGATGGCTGCGTTGTGCATTTTATTTTTCCGGCGCTTTGTACGGCGTGATGGGCGGCTGGCTTGTCCGGTGTTCGCCGATGATTTTTTCCATCCAGATCATATGATACCATCTGTCAAACTTATAGCCGCAGTTGTGAAAGGTCCCCGCCATGGCAAAGCCCAGGTGCGCATGAAAATCGGCGCTGTTTGTCGTAAGATAGTGGTCTTCTTTTTCCGGATAGCCGATGCAGGCATAGAGGTTCAAAATGCCCATTGCGGAAAGCGCCTGTTCCAGCGCGCCGTACAGCGTTTTGCCCAGGCCGCATTTTTGCGCGGTATGGTCCAGGTAGATGGTCAGTTCACAGGCCCAGTCATACGCGGCCCGGCCCACAAACGGTCCGGCATAGGCATAGCCCTGAATGCGCCCGTCTTTTTCAATTACCAAATACGGATACCGCTGCATGGTGTTTTCCATGCGCTTTTGAAATTCAGATAAAGACGGCGTGTCATATTCAAAGGTAATCGCCGTATATTTCACATAATAATCGTATATTTCCAGCAAACGCGCGGCATCCGCCGTTGTTGCGCTGCGTACCGTAACCATTTTTTTCATTCTTTCCGCCCCATGGGCATTTTATGAAATAGTTATAGCAAAAAAACAAAGACAAATCCAGCACACTTTTGCAAAACCGCAGCGCTGCAAAAAAATCGTTTCTCATGATTAAACAGCGCCCTCTCTGGCAACGATATAAGGGGAGGCGAAGAAAATGCCGATAGAGACGAATTTATATCTTTGTCTGTTTTTGCTGTGCGCCAGCGGTGCGCTCTCCGCTCCGCTCAGGCGGGCGCGGATTCATCCCGCGGCGGCGGGGTTTGTGTGCCTGGGGGCGATGTTTTTTTCCGTGTTTGAAGAGGTGCAGCTGCTACCAAGGCTGTATGCCGGCGCGGGCGGCTGCTTTTTCCCGTTGGCCGCCGGCGTGCTGCTTTTGGCGCAGGGGCCAAACGGCAGGCGCAGGTTTTTGACGGTATTTATTTTGCTTTGTGCGCTCATCGGGTTTTTAACCGGCAACCTTGCATCAGATTTGACAGACCTGTGGTTTCACGGCGTGCCGTGGCTTTGTGCGCTGGCCGTGGTTTTAAGCGCCGTGTTGTTTACCCAAAACGCGCATGACGCGCTGCTCTGTGCGTTTTTGGGGTATTACGGGGCAGGGTTTTTGCAATATCTGTTTGTGGTTTTGCCGCAAAAAGGGGTCAGCCTGTCGCTGGGGGCCGGCGCGGACGCATTGCCCTGTGCGCTGGTGGGGCCGGTTACGCTGCTGCTGTGCGAGCTGCTGCGCGCAGTGCTCTGTTGGCATAAAAAGCGCACGGCCGAAAAAGCGCAGCCTTCGCTTTTGAAAACGCCTGCGCCGGAGGAACCCTGGCAGCCCAAACAACAGGTTTTATAGCCAAATGCCCGGCTTTGCCCGGGCGTTTTTTTGTATCTATGGCGGCCCGGGCCAAAGCATGGTATAATATACGGTAAAATTGGGAGGCATGTATGCAGCATTTGATACAGGCCGTGGAGCCCGGCTCCATCGCCGAAGAACTGGGCATAGAACCAGGGGATTCCCTGGCGGCCATAGACGGCCGGCCGGTAGCCGATATTTTGGACTACCGCTTTTTGCTGTATCAAGATGTGCTGGAGGCCACGTTTGTTTCCCCCGAAGGGCAGGAACTGACCGCCGAAATCGAAAAAGACCCGGAGGAGGATTTGGGCCTCACCTTTGCCCAGCCTTTGATGGACCGCCCGCGCGCCTGCCATAACAAATGCATTTTCTGCTTTATCGATCAGCTGCCGCCGGATGTGCGCAAAACCATGAAGTTCAAAGATGACGATTGGCGGCTCAGCTTTTTGCAGGGCAACTATACCACGCTGACCAACGTTTCCGATGAAGAATTGGACCGCATCATCCGCCAGCGCATCGCGCCGCTGTATATCAGCGTGCACACGATGGATCCGGCCCTGCGCCAAAAGATGACAAACAACCCCAAGGCTGTGCGCATTGCCGAACAGCTGACAAAATTGGCCGAAGGCGGGATAGACTTTCATGCCCAAATCGTGCTTTGCCCCGGCGTAAACGACGGCAAAGTTTTGCAGCATACGTTAACGGAGCTTGCCAAATACCGCCCGTTTTGCCGCACGGTGGCGATGGTGCCGGTAGGGCTTACGCAATATAGGGAAGGCCTGTATCCGCTGACAAGCTTTACCAAACAAACCTGCCGGGACGCCATTGCCCTGGTGGAAGCCTTTGCCAAAACCCAGGATACGCCCTTTGCCTATCTTTCGGATGAATTTTATGTGCAGGCGGAGTGTGATCCGCCGCCGTTTGCCTATTACGGCGAATTTGAATTAACCGAAGACGGCATCGGCCTGATTCGCTATCTGGAGGATACGGCAATTGCTGCGCTGCAAAACACCAAGCCCACAGCGCCGTATCGGGGCACGATCGCCACGGGCGTGGCGGCCTATCCGCTGATGTGCCGCCTGGCAAAAGCATGCGAAAAGGCGCTGGGGATCAAGCTGGATGTAGTGTGCATACAAAACAACTTTTTCGGTGAGCGCATCACCGTGGCCGGCCTTTTAACCGGGCAGGACCTTTTATCCGCCCTTTCCGGCCGGGATTTGGGCGAGGTATTGTATATTGCGCGCAGCATGCTGCGCGCAGATGAAGAGATATTTTTGGATGATATGACATTGGACAGCCTGGCACAGGCTTTGCAGGTGCGCATCTGCCCTGTGACAAACGACGGGGCGGAGTTTGTGCGCGCGCTGGCGTGCAAGGGAGAGGAGAATCTATGAAAACAAAACCGTTGGTGGCCATCGTCGGCCGCCCCAATGTGGGCAAATCCACATTTTTCAACCGCGTGGTGGGCCGCAGGGTGGCCATCGTGGAGGATACGCCCGGCGTAACACGCGACAGAATCTATGCCGATGTGGATTGGAACCGGCATCAGTTTTCTTTGATCGACACCGGCGGCATAGACCCTGCCGGCGAAGATGTGTTGTATGCCAAGATGAAAGAACAGGTGGACATCGCCATTGATATGGCGGAGGTGATCATCTTTTTTGTGGATGGCAAACACGGCAGCCCTTCGCCGGATGATGAGGACGTGGCCACCCTTTTGCGCCATACCAAAAAGCCCGTGGTGCTGGTGGTAAACAAGATGGACAATCCGCACCGCCAGGAGGATGCGTATAATTTTTATACCCTCGGCATGGGCGATCCGTTTCCCATTTCCGCTACGCTGGGCATCGGCATCGGCGATGTGCTGGATGAGGTGGTGTCCCATCTGCCGGCGCAGGACGAAACGGAAGACGAAGACGGCGAGGCGCCTTTGCAAATTGCCGTCATCGGCAAGCCGAACGTGGGGAAAAGCTCGCTTGTCAACCGCCTGTTGGGGCATAACCGCGTGATCGTGGAAAACATGCCGGGCACCACCCGCGACGCCATCGACACCCCCTTCACCCGCGACGGCAAAGAATATGTCATCATCGATACCGCCGGCCTTCGCCGCCGCCGTGCCATCGAGGAAAACAGCATAGAGCGCTACGGCGTGGTGCGGGCGCTGGCGGCCGTGCGCCGGGCGGATGTGGTGCTTTTGGTCATAGACGCCACCCAGGGCGTCACCGAGCAGGACACCAAAATTGCGGGCTTTGCCCATGAAGAGGGCAAGGCGTGCATTGTGGTCATCAATAAATGGGACCTTGTGGAAAAGGATACCCATACGATGAATCAATTCAAAAAAGACGTGGAAAAGGATCTGCTGTTTTTGTCCTATGCCCCGCAGCTGTATACTTCGGCGCTGACCGGGCAGCGCGTGGATAAGATCTTTGCGCTGATTCGCCATGTATACGAACAGAGCATGCTGCGTGTATCCACGGGCCTGTTAAACGAAGCGATCAACCAGGCCACCGCCACCGTGCAGCCGCCCACGGATAAGGGCCGCCGGCTGAACATTTTATATGCCACGCAGGTGGCCGTGCAGCCGCCCACGTTTGTATTGTTTGTCAACGACCCGAACCTGATGCATTTTTCCTATAAACGCTATCTGGAAAATCAGCTGCGCAACACCTTCGGCTTTGAGGGTACGCCCATTCGGCTGTTTGTGCGCCAAAGAGAGGAGAAAAACGGATGAACTATCTATTGGGCTGCGTTTTGTGTTATCTTCTGGGGGGCATCCCGTTCAGTGTGCTGTTCAGCCGCGGGCTGTTGAGCAACGATGTGCGCTGGCACGGCAGCGGCAACCCGGGCACCTCCAATATGACCCGCGCTTTCGGCGTGAAATACGGCCTGTTGGTGCTGTTGTTTGATATGGCAAAGGGCTTTGCCGCTGTCTATCTCGGCCAATGGCTGATGGGCGATTTGGGCGCGTATATCGGCGGCCTGTGCGCCGTGGCGGGGCACAACTGGCCGGTGTATCTCAAATTTAAAGGCGGCAAGGGCGTGGCCACCACCATCGGCGTGATGCTGGCGTTTGCCCCGTATCTTACGCTGATCTGCATGGCCTGTTTTTTAACCGTGCTGCTCATTTCCCGCTATTTTTCGCTGGGCTCGCTTGTCAGCCTCGGGCTTTTGTGGATTTTGATCTTGCTCTTCCATTTTTCCCAGACCTATCTGGTGGTGCTGTGTACGGTGCTGGTGTTTGCCGCCTATATCCAGCATACGCCCAACATAAAACGACTGAAAAACGGCACGGAAAATAAATTCGGCCGCGATCATTAACGCATTGTTTGCCGCTTTGGCGCAAATCAAAAAGGAGGGTGCGCACTATGCCCATCATTGAACCCAAAGAAAAAACCTATGCCTTTGACGCCCAAACGCCGCCGCTGTATACGGTAAAACAGGGGGAACCGTTTACCCTGTATACCGAAAACGCCCTGGCCGCCGAGAAAGGGTATTTCAACCCTTTAACCGGCCCCATCCATATCGAAGGGGCGGAAAAGGGTGATGTGTTGGCCGTGGAAATTCTCTCCGTAGAGCCCAAAGACGGCACGGCCCTCAGCCGGGTGCATAACGGCGTGGGCGCGCTTTCGCCGACGGAGGATATGCCGCTGTTGGGCACGCCGCCGATGGAAAAGGCGTGGCATTATCGGCAAACGGAAACCGGCGATTTTCTCTGCGAGGAAGATGCGCGCCTTCGGTTTGCCTATCGTCCGTTTATCGGCACGTTGGGCACCGCGCCGCTGTACGAGCGCATTTCCTCTGTGGTGCCGGGTCCGTTTGGCGGCAATATGGATGTGAAAGACGTTTGCCCCGGCCATACGGTCTATCTGCCGGTATATACCAAAGGCGCAGCGTTGTATGTCGGCGATTGCCATGCCTGCCAGGGCGATGGCGAATTGTGCGGCACCGCGCTGGAGATGACGGCCAAAGTGTCTCTCAAATGCCGGGTGATCAAACAAAAGAGCATGCCCGGCCCGCGCATTGAAACGCCCACGCACCTGTATACCGTGGCTGCGGCAAAGCCGCTGGAAAGCGCGGCGCGCATGGCCTACCGCGCCTTGATCGACTGGATGGGCGAATACGGCTGGGACGAATTGTCCGGCTATCAGGCCGTAACCCAGGCGGGCAGCCTGTATGTGGGGCAGATTGTCAATCCCCTGTATACCATGGTGGCCGGCATAGAAAAATCGCTGGTGCTGGCGCAAAAATAATGTTCGCAAAACCGTTGCCGGGCAAGCCATTTTCGGCCTGCCCGGTTTTTTTATCCAAACGCCCAAAACGGGGAAAAAGGTTCTGTCCGCGCTGTTTTCCGCATATATTGTGATACATAGCGGATGGGAGGCCAGCGGATGGAACAGTTTGATCTTTATCAGGATATAGCCAGGCGCACAAATGGCGAAATCTATATCGGCGTAGTGGGCCCGGTGCGCACGGGCAAAAGCACGTTTATCAAAAAGTTTTTGGATATGATGGTGTTGCCCAAGGTGGAAAACCCCTACAAGCGGGACCGCATTTTGGATGAAATGCCGCAGTCCGGCGCGGGGCGGGGCATTATGACCATGCAGCCCAATTTTGTGCCAAACGAGGCCGTGGAATTAACGTTGGACGGCTCCGTTTCCGCCAAGGTGCGGCTGGTGGATTGCGTGGGCTATCTTGTGGAGGGCGCTACCGGGCAGATGGATGAAAACGGCCCTCGCATGGTGCGCACCCCCTGGTCCGAAGAGGACATTCCCTTTGAAAAGGCGGCGGAGATCGGCACCAGGCGGGTCATCAGCGAACACAGCACCATCGGCGTTGTCATCACAACCGACGGCAGCATTACGGATATTCCGCGGGCCAACTATGTGGCCAGCGAAGAGCGCGTGGTGCGCGAATTAAAGGCCCTTGGCAAGCCGTTTGTGTTAATCGTCAATTCCAAAACGCCGGAATTGCCCGAAGCCAAACAGCTGCAAAATGCCTTACAGGAAAAATACGGCGTGCCCGTGGTGCTGTGCAACATCATGCAGATGAGCGCACAGGATATGGAAGCGCTTTTGCAAAACATTCTGTTTGAATTCCCGATGAAGGAAGTCCGTATTACCATGCCGGAATGGGTCTTTGCCCTTTCGGAAGAGCATTGGCTGATGCAGGCGGTGATGCAAAGCGTGGAGCAGGCGGCAGAACAGATCTGCTGTGTGCGCGATTATCCCAAAATGATGCAGACGCTGGAGGAATGCCAATCCTTTAACCCGCCCAGGCTTTTGCAACTGCAATTGGGCCGGGGCGCTGCGGAAATTGAAATGAACACCCAGCCGAAGCTGTTTTATCAGGTGTTGGGCGATGAATGCGGCACGCCGATAGACGGCGAATATCATCTGATTTCGCTACTCAAAGAATTGGTGGCCGCCAAAAACGAATATGACCGCGTGGCAGAGGCGCTGCGCCAGGTGCGCGATACCGGCTACGGCGTGGTGCAGCCCTCCATGGATGAATTGACCCTCGAAGAGCCGGAGATCGTGCGCCAGGGCAACCGCTTCGGCGTGCGGTTAAAGGCCAGCGCCCCCAGCTTGCATTTAATGCGCGTGGATATCGAAACGGAGGTTTCGCCCATTGTCGGCAGCGAGCGGCAAAGCGAAGAGCTGCTGCATTATCTGCTCAGCGAATTTGAAAACGACCCGGGGCAGATCTGGGCGACAAACATCTTCGGCAAATCCCTGCATGAATTGGTCAAAGAAGGGCTTTCCAACAAACTGACCCGCATGCCCGAAGAAGCGCAGGGCAAAATGCAGATGACCTTACAGCGCATCATCAACGAAGGCCGCAGCAATTTAATCTGTATTCTTTTCTGAAAAATCCAAAAAGGGCAACCGCCATTGCCCTTTTTTGTATGTCCGTTTGCGTAAAAGGGCAGTGCATACGGCCCAAAAGCGGTTATAAAAAGAAAGTATATTTTATAATATAACGGTATATATCAGACAGCAAAACCAATACATACAAAAAAGATAGCAAAAAACAGAAAGGTGTGTTAAGCTATATATAGGAATTTATGCAAAGGGAGGAATGGAGAACATGCAGTATCGTGAATATGGCAAACAGGGGTTTAAAGTGTCGGCCTTTGGGATGGGCTGTATGCGCCTGCCAAGCTCCGTAGATGAAAACGGCAACAAAACTGTTCATCGCGAAGAGGCCATTAAAATGATCCGCTATGCGGCAGACCACGGCGTGAATTATTTCGATTCCGCGCGGATGTATTTCGGCGGCGATTGTGATGCCGTTTTGGGCGAAGCACTTTCCGGCGGATACCGCGAAAAAGTGAAGGTTGTCAGTAAGATCCCGCCGCGTTTTGTCAACAACGAAGAGGAATTTATCAGCGTGTTGGATGATATGCTGAAAAAACTGCAGACCGATTATCTGGATGTTTTGTTGGCTCATGATATGAATCGTGAGGCGTGGGAAAGATTCCAGAAAATGGGCATGTATCAATGGATGGAAAATGCCAAACAGGCCGGCAAAATAAAGGCAATCGGGTTTTCCTTCCATGATGATGTGGAATTGTTCCGCGAAATGGTAGATGCCTATCCTTGGGCTATGGCACAGATTCAGATGAATATTTTGGATGTCAACTATCAGGCCACGGTGGAGGGCATGAAATATGCCGCCAGCAAAGGCCTTGCCATCGTGGTCATGGAACCGTTGCGTGGCGGTGGGTTGGCCAATGCGCCCGCGTCTGTGCAGAAAATTTATGATGAATATCCGGAAAAACGCAGCGCTGTGGAGTGGGCTTTGCGCTTTGTGTATAATTTCCCGGAAGTCACCTGCGTATTGTCCGGCGTTTCCACCATGGAACAGCTGCAAGACAACATTCGTATCTTTGAAAATGCACAGCCGGATGTGATGACAAAACAAGACCTGGCCATGATAGACAGCGTGCGCGAAGCGTATAACAAATTGATCAAAGTGCCTTGCACGGGCTGCTCGTATTGCGTGCCCTGCCCGAAAGGAATCAACATTCCGCGTATTTTCTATCTGTATAACAGCGGCAGCATGTATGGCGACAGTGCTATGTATAAGGAAATGCAAAGGCTGTATGGATTTGTGCAGGCCGCCAATGCGGATGCCACGCAGTGCGTTGGCTGTGGGGCGTGCGAAAAGAAATGTCCGCAGCACATTCATATCATCGACACTTTGCCTAAAGCACACGAAACTTTGATCAACGCCGGCAAATAGTAACCGAAAAGACAAAAACTGTGCGATCATTACAATAGGAAAAAAGAAAGGGGACAACTTATATGCAATATCGTGAATATGGCAAGCTGGGGTTTAAGGTATCGGCCTTTGGGATGGGCTGTATGCGCCTGCCAAGCTCGGTCGACGATAAGGGCAACAAAACCATCCACCGCGAAGAGGCCATAAAAATGATCCGCTACGCGGCAGACCACGGTGTGAATTATTTCGATTCCGCGCATGTGTATTTCGACGGCGATTGCGATCGCCTTTTGGGCGAGGCGCTTTCCGGCGGATACCGTGAAAGAGTGAAGGTCGTCAGCAAGATTCCGCCGGGCCATGTGAATAGCGAGGAGGATTTCTTCCGCATCTTGGATGAACAGCTGGAAAAGCTGCAAACCGATCATCTCGATGTGCTGTTGGCGCATAACCTGGGCAAAGAATCCTTTGCATATTTGAAAAAGATCAACATGGTTGCCATGATGGAAAAGGCCAAGGCGCAGGGCAAGATCAAAGCCATTGCCTGCTCGTTCCATGATGATTTTGATACCTATAAAGAAGTGATCGACTATTATCCGTGGGATATGAGCCAGATTCAGATGAACATTCTGGATGTAAATAACCAGGCCACCGTGGAGGGCATGAAATATGCTGCCAGCAAAGGCATGGCCATTGTGATCATGGAACCGCTGCGCGGCGGCGGGCTGGCCAATCCGCCTGAACCGATTCAGGAAATCTATCGTGCGTTCCCGGATAAGCGCAGCCCGGTGGAATGGGCGCTCCGGTTTATGTATAATTTCCCGGAAGTCTCCTGTATCCTCTCCGGCGTTTCCACCATGGAACAGCTGCAAGATAACATCCGCATCTTCGAGCAGGCAGCGCCCAACGTGATGTCCGCTGAAGAGCTGGCCATGATAGACAACGTGCGCGATACCTATAAAAAGCTCATCAAAGTGCCTTGCACGGGCTGTTCGTATTGTGTGCCGTGCCCCAAAGGAGTCAACATCCCCAGCGTGTTTGAACTGTATAACGACGGCGCTATGTATGGCGGCTACCAGACCGTCAAAGAGCGTTATGACCGCCGTATCGATGCCGGTAACGACGCCAGCCGCTGTGTGCAGTGCGGAGCCTGCCAGAAAAAATGTCCGCAGCATATTCCGATTATCGAAATGCTCAAACAGGCGCACGAGGCCATGACCAATCTGTAAAAGAGAGAAAAGAACCGGCTCGTCCGGTTCTTTTTTATGGAAAAGCGGTCGGCTTTCGGCCCAAAGAAAGAAAACCAAAGGACCACTGGGAAAATGGCACTGCTTCAACTGAACATGAGGAGCATTCATCTGCATCGGGGAAATCAGGTCTATGCAATTTTGCCGGATTGCTCGCGCGGCGTGGATTCGGAGAAGTTTTACAAAAGCGGGAAAATATAAGGCGCTGCGGCTGCTGCACGGCGGAAACAGCAAATATACCGCTTGGCAGCGCAAAACCATGATCGAAGTGTGTGCCAAGGAGAAAAACCTCATCGTCGTTATGCCGGAAGCGCACAACTCCTTCCATACCAATTGGCCGGAGGACCCGGTGCTTGGCTACAACATGTATGATTATTTCTTCGGCGAACGGATGCCTGCCATCCATAACCGGTTCCCGGCTTCGGATAAACCGGAGGATAACTTTATCGCCGGCAACTTTATGGGCGGCCTGGGCACGATTAAATGTTGCGGCCGCACCATCCGGAAAATTTGCGGCTGCGGCGGTGCTGTCCGTAGCGCCGGTGGATTTTACCCGGCCTGCCGCCGGCAACTTTGCCGAAAACATCAAAGCCCAGTATATCCGCGCCAACCTAGGGCCGGAAAACACGCTGGCTTCGCCGGATAACGTTTGGGCAAAGCTCAAGGAAAACAAAGAAAAGCTGCCGCCGCTGTATTTTGCTGCGGCACGGCAGATGCGCATTATACCCGGGTCTATCTGCCGTTTAAGGCCTATGCCGAAAAAGAACAGCTGCCATCACCTTTCGAGAAACAGAGGGGTACGATCATGAACGGCGCTATTGGGATATGGAAATCCGGCGCGCTCACGTTCTTTGGCCTTTGATAGACGATTGAAAAAAGAAAGGAACCCATCATGCAAATAGATCCGCATACGTTTACCATTCAGGATTATCTGGGAAAAACCTTTGCCTGCCCCTGCGGCAAACCGCATACCACGGCGCTGGCGGAGGTTTGCATTGAACCGAACGCCATGGAAAAGCTGCCGGCGTTTTGCAAGCGGCATGGCGTGCGCAGCGCGCTGGTTGTGTCGGATCTGAATACCGCGCCGCTGGCAGGGGAAAAGGTGGAGCGCCTGCTGGCCGAGGCCGGGCTTCAAACGCAGGCCTATTGCTATCCGTTTGAAGAGCTCGTGCCGGATGAGGCAGCGGTGGGAAGGCTGGTAATCGCGTTGCAGCCGCAGACGGATTTGATCGTCGCGGTGGGCACCGGCACCATCAACGACCTTTGCAAGTTTGTCAGCTACAAAACGCAAAAGCCCTATTGCATCGTGGCTACCGCGCCCTCGATGGATGGGTTTGCCTCTGTGGGCGCGCCGCTGATTGTGGATCATTTAAAAACCACCTACGATACGCATGTGCCGCTGGGCATTTTTGGCGATACGCTGCTGTTGTCCCGTGCGCCCATGCCGATGATCATGGCGGGCGTGGCGGACATTTTGGGCAAATATTCCTGCCTTGTGGATTGGCAGATGGCGCATCTGATCAACGGCGAATATTATTGCGAAACCATCGTGGAGATGGTGCGCGTTTCCATTGCTCAGGTTACGGAAAATCTGGATAAGCTGCAAACCAGAGACCCCGAAACCATCGGCAAAATCATGGAAGCGCTGGTGCTTACCGGCATTGCCATGAGCTTTGTGGGCAATTCCAGGCCCGCCTCCGGCAGCGAACACCATGTTTCGCATTATTGGGAGATGATGTTTCTCTTTGCCGGCAAAAAGGCCGTGCTGCACGGCACTAAGGTGGGCATCGGCACGGTGGCAATGGCGCAGTTGTATCAATGGCTGTGGGAAACCGAAATCGATTTTGACGCCGCGCGGGAAAACGCCCGCGGTTTCTCGTTTGACGCCTGGGCGCAGACCATCCGCCGCACCTATCAATCCGCGGCGGACGGCGTGTTGGCGCTGGAACGGCAAACCGGCAAAAACAGCCCGGAAAACGTGCTGCCCCGCATAGACGCCATCCAGCGGCAGTTTGAAACCATGAAAGCCTTTGGCCAAAAATGGCTGCCCAAAAGCGAGGAGATCCGCGCCATGCTCAGCCGCTACGGCGCACCGGTAAACCCGCACGAGGTGGGCATTTCCTCCCAGCAGATTGAGGACGGCGTGGTGGTGGCCAAAGAATTGAGAAACCGCTACGGCCTGTTGCAAATCCTGTTTGATCTGGGGCTTTTGCAGCCCTTTGCCGAACGGCTGACCCGCTATTTCGAAGTGGAATGATCACAAAAATAAAAGCCCTCTGCCAACAATGGCCGGGGGCTTTTTGTATATAACAAAACGGGCCTGCCCGCTTACAAAGGGGCAAAACACACAGCCTAAAAGGCCGCAGGCGCTTTGCCGGACAGGGCAGGGGAAAGCTCCGGGTTGCGCCGTATTTAGCCTGCTTATACGAATATGCTTCATAGCAATGCAATGTGTACAGGCGCAATCCGCTTTGTTTTTTCTAGGGAAAAACCACCGGAAACCGGTGGCTTTACCGCAAAAGAGAAATTTTTCGTTTGAAGCGGGCTGGCGGCGGCCAATTGCTGCGCAGCCAAGGCTGTAAATCAGTGCAAGACCCTGCCGCAGGCGGCGCGCGTTAGCCCCTTTGAAAGCCTTTGCCGTAGATTTCGCTGGTGCTGTTTACCACCACAAAACAATCCGGGTCGATGGTTTTCACATATTGCCGCAAATCGTTGGCCTGGCTGCGCCCCAGCGCCGTAAACACGATGGACACGTTTTCATGCGTGTAGGCGCCGTTTGCCTGCCAAACCGTGGCGCTGCGCTTTAGATAGCGGTTGATATAGGCGCAGGTTTCCTCCGGCTTGGTGGTAACAATGGAAAGGCTTTTTCTAAGCGTCAGGTTTTCCGTTACATAATCCACCAGCAGCGTGTTTAACAGCAAGCCCAAAATGGAAAACAGGCCGGTTTCCACGTCAAACAAAAACAGCGAGGACACCGCGATGAGAAAATTGACGTACATCAGCGATTTGCCGATATCCAGCTGGGTATATTTGCGCAGGATCATGGCGGCAATGTCCGTGCCGCCGGTGCTGGCGTTTTGATGAAAGAGCATCGCCGTGCCGAGGGAGGAGAGCATCACCGCAAAGACCAATTCCAGCAGCCGCTGGTCCGTCAGCGGCGCCGAAAGCGGGAAAAGCAGCCCCATGCCCTGCAAGGCCAAAGAGAACAGCACCGTGCAATACACCGTCCGCGTTCCGAAATCCGAGCTGATAAACACAAACCCCAGCAGCAAAAACAACAGGTTAAACCCGGCCACCAGCATGGAAGGGGAAAGGCCGGGCAGCACGCGGACGATCAAAATCGAAAGCCCGCTGACCCCGCCGGTGGAAAAGTGGTTTGGAAATTGGAAAAAGTAAATCCCGGCCGCCACCAGCAGCGTGCCGAAGGTAAGCAGGAAGCATTCTTTCAACGTTATTTTTTCAGAGCGTTTCATTGTTTTCTCCCATGGGAGTGGGCGCATCCAGCTTTTCGGAAAGCGCCTTGATCTGCGCTTGCAGCGCCTGTTGATTTTTCAAAGATTCCTCCAGCTTATGGTGCAAATCCTCTATGATAAATTCCGTTTTCAGATTTACCTGAAAATCGTTTTCCGCATGCAGACGGTCCTTTTCGCTCTGCCGGTTTTGGCTCATCATCAAAATCGGCGCCTGTATGGCGGACAGACAGCTCAGCACCAAATTCAAAAGAATGTAGGGGTAAGGGTCAAACGCCCGGGCCGCGAGGATGGTGTTTACAATCATCCAGCCCAACAGCAGGGCGATAAACGTAAACAAAAACAGCCAGCTGCCGGCAAAGGCGGCCAGTTTATCCGCGGCGCGCTGGCCCAGGGTGTCGTTTTGCCCATCCGGCGCTTTGGATACCTTTTCATGCAAAATCCGATGAATCAGCGCGTCGTCCAGCAGCTCTTCGCGCACATCTTTTAAGATGCTCTGCACCACGCGCTGTTTATGGGCCTCTTTGGCCATGTGTTTTCGTCTCATGAGAAAACGCCCCCGTTTGTTTTTGGTAGTTTGCCCCAAAAAAACGGAAAAACCCGCCGTTGGAGCTATGGAAAATATAATGAGTATAAAGAAAAAAGGGCCTGTTTTCAAGCCCTTATTTTGTATTGACGGCGGATTGTTTATTTGTCGTAATATTTGATCAAAGCCTGGGTGCCGAGATCGCCCATGCCCCGGTCATCCAGCGCCTGATACATATCATGCACTTCGTTTAACACCGGCATCGTCAAATTCACATGCGAGGCTTCCTCCAGCGCAATGTTCATGTCTTTGATGTAGTGTTTGACAAAGAACCCCGGGTCAAAATCGCCTTTGAGCATACGCGGCGCCATGTTGCTCATCTGCCAGGAACCGGCCGCGCCTTTGGAAATGGAATCCAGCATGGTTTGCAGATCCAGCCCTACTTTTTTGGCATAGGTCAGTGCTTCGCAAACGCCGGCAATCGCGCCGCCCAGGGCAATCTGGTTGGCCATTTTGGTGTGCTGGCCCGCGCCCGCTTTGCCTTCGTAGATGATGTTGGTGCCCATGGCTTGGAAAATCGGCAAACACTGGGTATACGTTTCCTTTTCGCCGCCCACCATGATGGAAAGCGTGCCGTTTTTGGCGCCCACATCGCCGCCGGAAACCGGAGCATCCAGCGCTTTTAAGCCTTTTTCCTTGGCCGCCTGTTCAATTTTTACAGACAATTGCGGGCTGGTGGTGGTCATATCAATCAAAACGCAGCCGGCAGACGCATTTTCCAAAATGCCGCCCCGGCCGAAATACACTTCTTCCACGTCTTTTGGATAGCCCACAATGGTAATCACGGCGTCTTTGCCTTGGGCGCATTGCGCAATGCTGTCGCACCACAGGGCGCCTTCTGCCAATATATCCGTCACCTTGGCTTTGGTACGCGCATAGATGGAAACTTCAAATCCGTTTTTTATCAAGTTGCGCACCATGGATTTGCCCATGACGCCTACGCCGATAAACCCGATCGTTTTCATCGCTCTTTCTCCTTTACAGCATATAAATTCTACTATTACTATACCGCATTTGCCTAGTAAAGAAAAGAGAAAAGGCAGGCCGACGCCTGCCCGATGCTCTTTTTTCTTTAGGCCAGTTCGCGGCCCATCAACACGCCCATGGAAGAGGCCATCATCAGCCCGCGCGTCCATCCGCTGGAATCGCCCAGGCAATGCAGGCCCTGAATGTTGGTGCGGAATTTATCATCCATTTTAATCCGGTTGGAATAAAATTTGATTTCCGGCGCATACAGCAGCGTTTCGTTGCTGGCAAAGCCGGGGACGATTTTGTCAAACGCCTGAATAAAGCTGATGATGTTCATCATCGTGCGATAGGGCAGGGCGCTGGTAATATCGCCCGCCACGGCGTCCGGCATGGTGGGGCGCACGTTGCTGCGCTGCAATTCCTCCGGCCAGGTGCGCTTACCGTTTAGAATATCGCCAAAGCGCTGCACGAGAATGTGCCCGTTTGCCAGCATGTTGACCAGTTCGCCCACGCGCTTTGCATAGGCAATGGGCTGGTTAAACGGCGTGCTGAAGTTATGCGAACACAAAATGGCCAGGTTTGTGTTGTCGCTTTTCAGCTTTTTGTAGGAATGCCCGTTTACCACGGCCAGGTTGTTATCATAATTTTCCTGGGAAACAAAGCCGCCCGGATTCTGGCAGAACGTACGCACTTTGTTTTCAAACGGCGGCGGATAACCGATCAATTTGGATTCGTAGAGAACGTTGTTCACTTCCTCCATCACTTCGTTGCGCACTTCCACGCGCACGCCGATGTCCACCGTGCCGGGCTGGTGTTCCACGCCGTGCTTTTCGCATACGCTTTCCAGCCAATCCGCCCCTTTGCGGCCGGCAGCCACAACCACGGTATCGCCCAAAATTTCCTGCACGTTTTCCGGGTGCAACGCATCGGAAATGCGCACGCCGGTGCATACGCCGTCGGCAATGAGCAAATCTTCACAGGTGTGCTGGAAGAGAATGTCCACGCCGCTGTCCAGCAGGTGCTGTTCGATTTTACCGTAAATCTGCTGCGCCATCTCGGTGCCCAAATGGCGAATCGGGCAATCTACCAATTTCAACCCGGCGGCAATGGCGTTTTTGCGAATCGCTTTGATCTTTTCATCGTTGCCCACGCCTTCCACATGCGGGTCCGCGCCGTAGCTAAGATAGATTTTATCGGTATAGTTGATGGTTTCCTGCGCCTTGTCCGCGCCGATCAGCCGCGGCAAATCGCCGCCCACTTCGTAGCTGAGCGATAATTTGCCGTCCGAAAACGCGCCCGCGCCGGAAAACCCGGTGGTGATGTGGCAGGAAGGCTTGCAGTTTATGCATTCTTTTGTCACCGCTTTGGGACATTTGCGCTTATGGATGGAACTGCCCTTTTCCACAATCAGTATTTTTTTTGTGCTCTTGCGCTCTATCATCTCAATGGCGGTAAAAATGCCCGCCGGGCCTGCGCCCACGATGATGACATCATATTTCATACAACCCATCTCCCTGATGATCTTTTGGCAGCAAAAACTGCCCGCCCCTGTCTTTTCTCAAAAGCCGTTGGCCGGGCTCTTTATCATTTGAAAAATTTTCTTCGGTAAACATACTTGGAAAAACGAAAACTTGGACCAGACAGACATTTGCGCCATGGATTAGAATTACCAAACGAATGTATCTTACCAATAAACCGGCAGACATGCAAGCCGTAATCGCAAAAGGCGCGGCAAAGCGGCGTAGCAAAGGAAAACTTCACAAGGCGGCTTTGCCGGGGAAAAGGACTGTTTCGGTCATTTTGAAAACACCATATTCCAAATAAAACGATACTTGCAGACAAAATATCTTCAGGCGAACCGTAAGCGTACACATTTTGCCGGATGCTTTTAGATATGGCCGGCTTGGAAAATTGTAAACAACGTGCTTTTTGGAAAAAGTTCGCGGCCAGAGGGAAATGGCATTCCGGAGACGACAAGGCCCTAAGGCAAAACACCGCAAGGAACCCCATGGCAGGCGGCGGATGCATATTGTATAAAAGGACAAAAGCCATGCTTTCATACGGAATTTTTGTAGGGGCCCAAGCCGTTTTGGCATGCGCCGCAAACGATTTTTTTACATCTGCCGCAGCCCTTTGGGATAGTGGTTTTTCCATTGGCCGCCGGAGGCTTTGCCCCAGCCCAGCGGAAATTCATCCGCGCAAAACAGCCCCCAGCCGGTGCCGCCGTCAAAGCCCAGCGCCTGCCCTTGCAGGTAGGCGGCCGTTTCCGGCGCGTCGGCGGGAAACCGACAGATAAGGCGCACGTCCTCCGGGCGCAGCGCGTGAGAGAGCGCATGCGAGGGGATAAACCGATCCTTTTGCAGCGTGCCCAGGTGCAGCCCGGGGCGGAGCACTTTCAGCCCATCCAGCTTTGGCAGGCCGTGGGGCGGGGCATACAGCTGCTCGCCAAACAGCAGATACGGCCCGCAAACCGGCTTTGCCAGCGCCTGATCGGCAAATTTCAAATACGCCTTGGGCGCTTTGTTTTCAGCGATCAACGCAGACACAGGCACGGCGCGCCCGCGAGGCCCGTCCTGTTTTTGCATCAGCGCGATAAAATGCCCTTCGCCGCGAAGCTTATGCGGCCAAAGACGAAATGCGCGGGAGACAGACGGCAGGTCCGTTTCGATCCAGTCCGGCCGGCCGGGGCTAAAATACGGCTGTTCCCGCTGCACGAGGGCAAAGCTTGGGTGCGTTTGCAAAAACCGCGCCAGCGTGCCTTCGTCCTCTTCCGGGGCAAAGGTGCAGGTAGAGTAAAGCAAAAACCCGCCCGGCTTTAGCATCTCTGCCGCCCGGTGCAATACATCCTGCTGCCGCTCGGCACAGAACAGCACGTTTTCCTGGCTCCAGTGCTTTTCCGCCTGCTCGTTTTTGCGAAACATCCCTTCGCCGGAGCAGGGCGCATCCACCAAAACCCGGTCAAAAAAACCGGCAAACCGCCCGGCTAGCTTTTCCGGCGTCTCGCAGGTAACCACCGTATTGCCAAAGCCCAGCCGCTCTATGTTTTGCGAAAGCTGTTTGGCTCTGGCGGGGTGAATTTCGTTGGCCATCAACAGCCCCTCCGGGCCGATCTTGGCGGCAATCTGCGTGCTTTTGCCGCCCGGCGCCGCGCACAGATCCAGCACCGTTTCGCCCGGCTGCGGCGCTAAAAGCTCCACGGCAGACATGGCGCTGGGGTCCTGTAAATAATACACGCCTGCCTCATGATAGGGGTGTTTGCCGGGGCGCTGCAACGAATCTTCCAGATAAAACCCCTCTGCACACCACGGCACGGGCGATAGGGCAAAGCACGCCCTTTTTTCAAACGCATCGGCCGCGATTTTGGCGGGGTTTATGCGCAGACCATGTACGCTCTGCTGCTGCAAAGCGTGAAAAAACGCCGCCGCTTCGTCGCCCAAAAGAGCACGCATTTTTTCTTCAAACGCCATCGGATAACAGGCCACGGCACAGCCTCCTTTGTTTATTTTTTATCAGCCTTCCTTCAAAGCATACGAGCTTGGGAAAAGGCCGGGGAAACCTCTGTATTATGGCGCTCCAGCTCCCGTTTCAGCCAGTCCACCTTTTCTTTTTCGCTGCCGGATTCATAGGAAATTTTATCCAGGTTTTCCTTGGCACGCTTTAACAGAAAATTGTCCGCCTGGCGCTTGTTGCCGAAAAACCCGTCCAGATAATAAAAGCCGTCTCTGTCCAGGATGAATTTTTGTTTCATATGCGCCCGCCGCTCCGCAGGGCAGGCGGATAGGCCCAGCCGTAAATCCTGCGCTTTCAAAATAATTCGGGGATAGCGGGCAAGGTTCTTTTCCAACCGCTGCGCTTTGATAAACGCCGGGCCGCAGATCAGCCGTTCGTCATGATACAGCCGGCCGATGGTCACGGCGCCGCGCAGCATATAGCCGTAATGCCCCAGATATTCCTGCACCAGCATGGAAAGAAGCCGCTGCATTTTATCAAAGCTGTCCGGATAGGAAAGCTCGATGGAACAGGCCAGCAGGTTGCCAAACGAAGAAATGCGGATGGGCCGGTATTCCGGGTGCGCTTTGCAGCATTGAAACGGAACGTGGAGCAGCCTGTTCAATTCATTATGCCGTTCCGGATCCCACATCAACTGGCTGAGCCCCAAAACCCGCAGACAACCCAGGATACGATCTTGATACACCGAAGCGTTTGCCTTGGCGCTTTCCTTTCGAAAAACCTTGAGATACCGCCGCTTGTAAGAAACCTGGCTGCGTGTGACACCGAAAAGCGATGCAATCTCCTGATCGCTCATCAACTTTTCGCAGTAGTAATGAAACAACATTTCCTTTGTGATCTCATTCCATGAGACATCCATTGTACCTTATCACTCCCCAAAACACAAAAGAAAAAGCTGCCATACCCGTGCATTGTGTATGATACACAGGCAGACAGCGAAAAAACTGATATTTTACAGAATCCGAGCCACATAACAGGGGTTTTAATGCAGTGCGCACAACGATTTTGTGCAGAGCGACCCACGCATTCTTCCCGGTGTTAAGACTAGGCAACAGGGAACATATTGTCCTGCGTTGCATGTCGGTTGGCATCCCTTTCCGTAAAACGTTGATTTCCCTTATGCATTGCGCACAAACAATCCCGTTAAAAAGATTTGAAATAAAGAGCGACCTTTGCGCCGTGCATAAAAGGAAATCGAAATAATGACATTATTATAACACAATTCGTACAAAAGAAAAGGGAAATTGCGCCAAAAATAGGGATTGATCATAAAAAAACAATCTTTTTTGCCAAAGCACAGCTGCGGGCGGGAAACAACAGCAAAACGCAGTCCTTGGCGTTCTCGGCCTTTTCACGCAGGAAAAACACCCTGCACGGTAAAAACATCGCCGCACACGGTAAATTTGATTTCCAGCCCCGCAAAGCAAAACCCGTATATTCTGTGCGGGTCTGTTTGATAGGACGGGCGCGGATCTTGCCGCAGAATTTCCGTTAAAGCGCAGCGCTTTGCCTCGGGCACCTTCAAAAGCAACTCCTCCGGAAAAACAACGGACAGCGCATACGCCTGCGTTTTTTCCGCAAACCCGGCCCTGGCGTCCGGATGGCTGTCGGTAAAGGGCAGATAGGGCTTGATGTCGTAAATGGGGGTGTTGTCCATCAGGTCCGCGCCCAAAACGTAGACAAGCGGCCCATTTGGACTTTGCAACTCTATTTTTTCCAGCGCCACGCTGGAAAGGCCGATCGGGTTTGGCCGGTAAGGGGAGCGCGTGGCAAACACGCCCATTCGCCGGTTGCCGCCCAGGCGCGGCGGGCGCACCGTAGGGGAAAAGCCGCTGCACACGGCCTGCGAAAATTGCCAGATCAGCCACAGATGGGAATACGCTTCCAGTCCGCGCAGCGCTTCGGGATTGCGAAATTCCGGCGTAAAAACAATCACGCCCGAAAGCGACGAAACCAGGCCGCTTTGGCGGGGAATGCCAAATTTGGCAGGAAAATCCGTATGAATATGGGCAATGGGTTTCAATTTGCGCCTCCAGGTCTTTACGGTTGGCAAACAGGCGGCAAAAATGTCGCCTGTCTTTCCATATACTATAATAGTATAGATTTCAAGGATTTTTCAAAAAAATTGATGCGTTCCCCTCCTTTTGAAGCCAAAGGAGGGGGTAAAAAAGAAAAATCTCCTTTATACTTAATTATGTACATTATAAAAGCACCTGTTTTGTACAGCGAAAAAGCAGGCATCGTATGCAGAAAAACAACGCAGCAGTTGCAATGGTTATACAGTAAAAGAGAAAGTGTTTTCAGGAATAATTCTTTGCATACCATGTTGCATATGGTATAATTACATAAAATAATAAGACATATAATTTCATGAATTTTCTCTGAAAAATAAAAAAACTATAAGAAAAGACGTGTATAAGGAGAAAAACGACAAAAAGAACACTGTTTCATTCTCGATGACACTAAATCGTCGGGCAGAGAGTAAAGGAGGAATGCATGTAAACGGATAGAAATTTGCAGTTTTTTGGGGGCGTGCAAAGCAAAAGCGGCGTTGGGGCGTTTGCGCTTTGCACTGGAATTTAGGCATTGGGAAAAATTTCCTCAAGGGGAGAAAGGATTTTTTGATGAAACTTTATAAGCGTATACTCAGCATTTTGTGCGTGGCAGGGATGATTGTTTCTTCCTTCCCGTTCACGGCGATGGCAACCGGAGACGATGGCGCGGTGCAGCCGGCGGCAAGCGGCCAAACCGTTGAGGTTTCGGGCAGCATTGTCTGGAAAAACCAGGACGAACAATCGCTTCCGTCCTCCGTATCCGTTACCTTGTATGCAAACGGCGAAGCCACGGAAACAAAACAGACCGTAACCGCCGAAACCGACTGGGCATTTACCTTCAGCGGCCTGGCAGAAGAAGATGAAAGCGGCAAAATTGTCTACACCGTGGTACAGGCTGCCGTAGAGGATTATACAACCTCCTACAGCCAAGACACCTTGACCATCACAAACACCTATACCGGCGAGACGGCTGTGCAGACTGATCGGAAAGCGGAGGATCGTGCAACCTCCTACAGCCAAGATGCCTTGACCATCACAGATACCTATACCGACGAGACGGCTGTGCGAACCGAGCAGAAAGTGGATATTTCCGGCGCGGTACACTGGGTGAACCGCGATAAACAATACTATTATTATCGCCCGTCTTCCGTAACGCTGACGCTGTATGCAAACGGCGTGGCCACGGAAAACAAACTGACGGTAAATGCAGCTTCCGGCAACGCCTGGGCGTATTCTTACAAAGATATGCCGGAGACGGATGCCAACGGTAACGCCATTGTCTATACCGTGGTGCAAGACGCCGTTCCCAATTATGAAACCACCTACAGCGCCGATACACTGACCATCACAAACAGCTATATCGGCGGCGTGCCGACAAACCATACCTTTGGGCATATCGATGTTCGTATCAACGGCGCCAAATTGGAAGTACAATACCTGGTATACGACGCCGACGGCAAGGTAATTTCCAGGAAATCCCAAAAGATCACGGCGTATGTGACCAAAGTAGAATCCGTTACCATCAACGGCATAACCTACAACAGCGGCTTTACCAAGAGCGGCAACTACGAATTTAGAAAAATGCGCGGTGTTAGCATCAGCAGCCGGAGCCTGACGGCTTCTTCCACCGCCACGTTGGTTGTGGATTTGCAAGACGCCAACGGCAAGACCTATGATAACGTTTCCATCACCTACGGCCTGGGCGGCATTATGGATGCGGCTTACGGCTGCGACGGCTACAACTACGGCCGGTTCGACGGTTTGGACTTCACCGTGGGCGATGCGATGAACTATTCCATCGACATCCGTTCCTACGGCTTGCAGGTGCCCATTCAAAAATATGTGCAGGTTGGCAGCCAACAAGCCCAGGCGTTCAGCGGCCAGGGCGGTGAATTTGCCTTCGCGTTGACCGAATACAACCAAAACAACACCAACACCGGCAGAACCTGGCGTGTGACCAACGATGCCAACGGCGCAGCGGTGATTACCATTGAATATCCCTATGACGATATCAACGGCTTTAACAACTATCTGAACAAAACCTATACCTATAAGCTGAGCGAAGAGCAGGGCACAGGGCAATATCAATACGATACAAAGGAATATACCTTCACTGTCGGCTTTGACTACAACGAAACCGACACCGGGAAAACCTTAAAGCCCGAAATCAAACAGGCGGAATATGCCAACGCCCCCTTTGCTTTCACCAACAAGATGGAAACGGTAAACGTGGCCGGCCGTAAAACCTGGAACGACAACAACGACCAGGACGGCGTTCGTCCGGACAGCATTACCATCAACCTGATGAAAAACGGCCAGGTGCTCCAGAGCAAAACCGTCACCGCAGACGACGATTGGGCCTGGAACTTTGAAAACCTGCCGAAATATGAAAACGGGGAAGAGATTAACTACACCATCACCGAAGATGCCGTGGAGAACTACACCACCGTCTACCGTGGCTATGATGTGGAAAACCAATACACTCCGAAAAAGACCAGCCTCACCGTAACCAAGAGTTGGGACGATAAAGGCAACCAGGATGGCATTCGCCCTGACAGCATTACCGTAAAACTGCTTGCCAACGGCCAAGATACCGGCAAAACTCTGACCTTGAACAGCGCTAACCAGTGGAGAGGCGACTTTACAGACCTGGATGAATTCAGCGCCGGCGAAAAAATCGCCTATACTGTAGCAGAAGTTTCTGTACAGGGCTATACCTCCTCTATTACCGGCACGCCGGCAGAAGGGTATGTTGTTACCAATACGCACACCCCGGCGGTAACGGAAGTGGAAGGCCGCAAAACCTGGAACGACAACAACGACCAGGACGGCGCTCGTCCGGACAGCATTACCATCAACCTGATGAAAAACGGCCAGATGTTCCAAAGCAAGACAGTCACTGCCAACAACGGCTGGGCCTGGAGCTTTGAAAACCTGCCGAAATATGAAAACGGGAATGAGATCACCTATTCCATCATCGAAAACGCGGTAGAGGGATACACCACCGAATACAACAACTATGATGTAACCAACAGTTACACCCCGAAAAAGACCAGCATCTCCGTTTCCAAGAGCTGGGAGGATGCAGGCAACCAGGACGGCATTCGCCCGAATGATGTGATCGTGAAACTGTTTGCCGACGGCGAAGACACCGGCAAAACCCTGACCTTGAGCCAAGGCAACCAATGGACCGGCAGCTTTGCCGATTTGGATCAGTTCAACGGCGGGCAGCAGATTCGCTACACCGTGGGAGAAACCGCGGTGGAAGGTTATACCTCCGCCATCACCGGCAACATGGGCGAAGGATATGTCATTACCAATACGCACGTTCCGGCGGTAACGGAAGTGGCCGGCCGTAAAATCTGGAAAGACAACAACGACCAGGACGGCGTTCGCCCGGACAGCATTACCATCAACCTGATGAAAAACGGCCAGGTATTCCAAAGCGAGACAGTCACTGCCAACAACGGCTGGGCTTGGAGCTTTGAAAACCTGCCGAAATATGAAAACGGGAATGAGATCGCCTATTCCATCACCGAAAACGCGGTAGAGGGATACACAACCGAATACGACGGCACCAATGTAATCAACAGCTACACGCCGCAGAAAACCAGCGTTACCGTAACCAAGAGCTGGGAAGATAGCGATAACCAGGACGGCATTCGCCCGGACAATGTAACGGTAAAACTGTTTGCCGACGGCGAAGATACCGGCAAAACCCTGACCTTGAATGCAAGTAACCAATGGACCGGTAGCTTTACCGAGCTGGATCAGTATGCCAACGGCGAAGAAATCCGGTATACGGTGCAGGAAGCGGCCGTGGACGGCTATGAAGCGGATGTGGCAGGCTCTCAAAAAGAAGGCTTTGTGCTCATCAACACCCACATTCCGGAAATGACAAAAGTGGAAGGCCGCAAAATTTGGAACGACAACGGCAATGCTTTTAATGCCCGCCCGGATAGCATCAACATTATGCTGATGAAAAACGGCAAGCAGTATGAAAGCATGGTTGTTACGGCCGACGACGACTGGACCTGGAGCTTGGGAAACCTGCCGAAATACGAAAACGGCGAAGAAATCATCTATTCTGTCGTGGAAACTGCGGTAGACGGTTACACCACCGAATATGACGGCTATGATGTAATCAACACCTACAACGCAGAAAAAACCAGCATCACCGTGGTAAAAGCTTGGGTGGATAACAACAATGCGGAAAACACGCGCCCGGGCAAAGTGACCATCAAGCTGTTTGCCGATGGCAAAGACACCGGCAAAACCCTGACCCTGAATGCAGATAACCAGTGGACCGGCAGCTTTACCGAGCTGGAAAAATATGCGGATGGAAAGCTCGTGGCATACACGGTGCAGGAAGAAGCGGTAGACGGATACAACACCGTAATCACCGGCAGCATGGAAAAAGGCTTTACCGTAACCAATAGCCACACCTCCGTGCCCAAAACCGGCGATACGGCCACAAGCCTGCCGTGGCTGGCGCTGATGATGATCTCCGGCTTGGCCGTTGTGTTCATCGGCGTGGTTGCCAAAAAACAAAAAAGATCGGCTAGATAAGCTGATAGGCTAGCGCTTTAACAGCGGTTGCAGCAAACCTGTAACCGCTGTTTTTTTTACGCAAAAAGGCCCGTTCGCCCCCGGTATAAAAGGGGAAAAGCTTTTGCACCCTTTGAAATTTGCAAAACAAAAACAGAGGAGCCTATCGACAAAACGACAAACAGGATGCTTGTTGGCAAATTGGCAAAAACAGAATGATCCCAAAGTCGATACAACCAAGCAAAATCCATTTTCGCCCTATGCGCCCTATGGCCGGCGCAAACGGAGGGGCGTCAAGAGAAAGCCTCTGCGCCCGGGGGCAAACCTATTGTATGGGAAACAACCAAACACAGCGCTTTGCGCACGAAGTTTTTGTGGGAAAGCCGTGCGGGAAGGCTCATCGACAGCCTGCAAAAGAAGGAAAACAGACAACGCAGAAAAGCGAAACCAGAGCGCTGTATGCGCTTGTAAAACACCATAAAAACCGGGCATTCGGCCCGAAACAGCACCCCAAGTTCCATTTCATTGACAAGCGAAAAGAAGCTTTTTATAATCAAATCATTGGGGTTCCGTTTGCCAAAAAGACAAACGGCTGGGATGCTTCTGCTCGAAATTCTCCAAGAATTTGGACAGAGGTTTGTTTTGTTTTGCGCAGGTGTAAAAGACACGGTTTTTGTGTTTTGTATGCGCCCGGCTGCAGGGCCTTTTTGGGGGCGGTGCTGAATCAACACCGAAAACCGCAGCAATGCTTTTCTCTCGCGGCTTTGGCCGGGGCAAACGGCAAACCGTATGCGCAGGGCAAAAACACAGATAGGGCAAGCATTTTCAGAAAGAAGGAAAAACCATGCAGCGAACGCTTGCACAAAAATTAGGACTTTTGGGGCTGATCAGCCTCGCTTCGTATACTTTGGCGGTGCTTTTGGCACCGCTGGCCTATCCCGGTTATCAATGGATGGCGCAGGCCGTCAGCGATCTTTCGGCAGATACCGCGCCTTCGAGAATCCTGTGGAACCAACTTTCCAGCCTGTATATGCCGTGCGGCCTTGTCTGTTGCACGCTGTGTTATCTGAAAACCGGCCCAAAACGGAAAAGCATGTAAAGCGCGGCATCGGCCTGTTTCCTTGATGAACTGGGTGTCCGCTGTGGGCTATGCCGCGTTTCCGCTGCCCGCTTCTGGCCGGCCGCAGGGCTTTCAGGGCACGATGCACTTGGTGATCACGGCGGCCGTGGTGCTGCTATCTATCGCGTCGTTGGTGCTGATTTTCTATGGAGGCTGCCGCAAAAAAGCCTGCCTGTTTTTAGGACGCTGGGCGATGGCTGCGCTGGTGTGTATGCTGCTGGGCGCGCTGGGCACAAACATTTTGCCGGCGGCGTATTTCGGCATTCCGGAGCGGTTCAGCGTCTTTGCCGCCACGGGCTTTAACGCGGTGCTTGGCCTGGGGCTCTATCGCGGGTTGGAGGTGTTTTCCGGCCATGAGCTGGTGTAATTTTTACGGCCTGTTGTGGGTGGCTTTGGTTATGGTGCCCAACATTTTCTTTGCCGCCGCACACCCGGACGGCTTTGAAAACCTGTATCAAAACAAATTCATCGAATCTTTTGAACAAATCGGCCGCTTCGGCTGCTTTGCCTGCATGATCTTTTGCCCCTCGTATCTTAGCGCGGGGTTTGCTTCGCCGGCGCAAAAAACGCTGTATCTGGTTTTCAGTGCCGTGCTGGTGGCACTGTATTGTCTGGGCTGGCTTGTTTTCCGGCAAAAAGACGGCCCGGCAAAGGCGCTGGTGCTTTCCGTTTTGCCCTCGGTTCTGTTTTTAGAAAGCGGACTCTTGCTGCGGCATACGCTTTTGACTGTGCTTTCCGTTGTTTTTGCGGTCTGCCATATCACCCTCAGCTACAAAAATGCGGCGTAAAAGCAGCAAAAAGGCCGGGCGGCGCGGTAAAATTTACAATTTCACAAAGAAACGGCATGGGGATCTCTGGTAAAATAAAAGGCGTAAGTGCGCTTGATAGGGCGCTTTGAAACGGCAAAGTATAAAACGGCGGGAGGAACATGATGGAAAGCCAAAATGAAATCATCAAAATAGAACATCTGAATAAGTCGTTTGGGGATGTCCGGGCCGTGCAGGATCTTTCTCTTTCCGTTCGCCGGGGCGAATTGTTTGCCTTTTTGGGCGTGAACGGCGCGGGCAAATCCACCACGATCTCCATTCTCTGCGGCCAGCTTGCAAAGGACAGCGGGGAAGTGACCATTTGCGGCGAAACCATGGCCCACGGCGCCCGGGAGATTACCAGAAAGCTGGGCGTGGTGTTTCAAAATTCCGTCTTGGATCAGCCGCTGACTGTTAGAGATAATCTGAAAAGCCGCGCGGCTTTGTATGGCATTACGGGCAAAGCATTTGAAGAGCGGATGCAGGAGCTGGCCCATCATCTGGATTTTGCGGATCTGTTAAACCGCACCGTCGGCAAGCTTTCCGGCGGGCAGCGCAGGCGGGTGGATATTGCGCGCGCGCTGCTGCATCGGCCGGAAATTTTGATTTTGGATGAGCCCACCACCGGGCTGGACCCGCAGACCCGAAAGCTTTTGTGGGATGTGGTATCCGACCTTAGGAAAAAAGAAAACATGACGGTGTTTTTAACCACCCACTATATGGAAGAAGCCGCGGATGCGGATTATGTCGTCATTTTAGACAGCGGCAAAATCGCGGCCCAGGGCACGCCCTTGCAGCTGAAAAACAGCTATACCGGCGATTTTATCACCCTCTACGGCGTGGAGGAAACGGAGGTTGCGCCTTTGCAGCTGCCGTATGAGCGCATAAGGGATGCCTACCGCCTGGCCGTGCCGGATACCGCGGCCGCCACGGCGTTGATTGTAAAATATCCCGCGCTGTTTCGCGATTATGAAATTACCAAAGGCAAGATGGATGATGTGTTTTTGGCCGTGACCGGGAAAAAACTGACGGGGGGCAATGAAAAATGAAACAGATTTCTGCGCTGATCCGGCGCAACATCAAACTCTATTTTAAAGATAAGGGCCTGTTTTTCGTTTCGTTGATCACGCCCGTCATCCTGCTGGTGTTGTTTGCTACGTTTTTGGCCAATGTATACAAAGTCAGCTTTGTTTCGGCGCTGCCGGTAGGGCTGGCGCTTAAAGACGCGCTGATCAACGCCATGGTGGGCGGGCAGCTGGTGTCTTCGCTGTTGGCCGTTTCCTGCGTTACGGTGGCGTTTTGTTCCAACAGCCTGATGGTGCAGGATAAACTCTCCGGCGCCCGGCGGGATCTTCTGGTTACCCCTGTACGGCGCTCGGTGCTGTCCGTTTCGTATTTTGCGGCCTGCACGCTGTCCACGCTGATTGTCAATTTCGCGGCCATGGGCCTGTGCTTTGCGTATTTAGCAATCACGGGCTGGTATCTGGCTGCGGCGGATGTGTGCCTGCTGGCGTTGGATGTGCTGCTGCTTACGCTGTTTGGCGTGGCACTTTCCTCCTGTATCCATTTCTTTTTGAATACTCAGGGGCAGGTGTCTGCCGTGGGCACAATGGTCAGCGCCGGATACGGCTTTTTGTGCGGGGCGTATATGCCGATTAACAGCTTTTCCGCCGGCTTGCAGCGGGCAATGTCCTTTTTGCCCGGCACATACGGCACCGCTTTATTGCGCAACCACGCGTTGGCGGGGGCGTTTCGCGAAATGCGGTCCGTGGGATTTCCGGCTGAAATTGTGGAAAGCATTCGCGATTCGATAGACTGCAACCTCTACTTTTTCGGCGAAAAAGTTTCCATCGGCACGATGTATCTGGTGCTTTGCGGCACCATCGCGGTGCTGTCTGCGCTGTATATTCTGTTTAATCTGCGCAAAAAGAAAGCGTAAAACAGAGCGGATTTTATCCGCATACACAAACTTGCATTTTCTGCCAGGCGCAACAAAAAATGACAGCGTGGCGGCGATGTTTTTCGGTAACACTGAACAATACCGTGAAACATCAGAAAACAGACATATGCCTGTATTGGCAGGAAAAACAGGAGCCTTGGGCCGAAGAGATTCGGCAAAGCCTGTATGAAATAGAGAACGTTGTGTATACCGCGCACGGAAACACCATGTGTTTGCAATGCACGCTGACACAAACACAGCTGCAGCAGCTGACAAACAGCTGGGCTGCCGCGTTTGTGCGCATAGAGCAGCCACGCTTGCTTTTGCGGCTTGTGCAAAAGCAATTGCCGGAGCTCAACGGCGAAGAACAGGCGTTTGTGGCGGCGTTTGCCGGCGTGTTGGCAAAACAGCGGGGCATGCACGACGGCGCGGAGCTCTATCTGCGCAGGCTGGGCCACAGGCTCCGCGTGTGCCTTGCGGAGGGCCCGCTGCATTTGGGCGGGTTTGAAGATTTTCGCCTGGCGGATGTATTCCGCCGTTGGGAGCGTTGCGTGCGCCGTGTGGTGTCTATGGCGGTGCTGCGCTACGATTGGACGCAGCAGCTGGATGCCTGGCGCAGCTTGGTGGGGCATACGGAAAGCGCCTGTGCGCTTGTGCGCATCCGCAAAAGCGCAGACGACCGGTTTATTCTGCAAATTGAGGGCGCGAAAAATAATGCCGAGCCGCCATCCTGCGGGCAGATGGCGGAGCAAGCGCTGCTCAGCCTGCTTTTGGCCTGGGCACCGGAGAAAATCGAGATCGTTTTGGGGTCAAACGGCCGGCCAAGCTGGATTTATGAAGTGATTGAACAGGTCTTTGGCGCGCGCGTCTCCTTTTACCGGCAGAAAGATTGACAATTCGCTCGGGCATGCTATAATAAAAGCAAATTTTATCGTTTGGCAGACCGAAAACATGCCGCCGTTGGAAAAACGCAAAGAGAGGCCGGGGCGTGGCTGAAACCCGGGCCGCGAAAGAACAAAGGCGGAACCATTTCGCGACAAACGCGCGCCGGCGCTTCCGGCAAAAATAAGCGGCAAGGGCAGGCGCTCTTGCAATAAGGGTGGAACCGCGGGTTATGCTCGTCCCTTTTGGGGGGACGGGCTTTTTATATGCCCAAAAACAGCATTTTAGGAGGAGCAGCGATGAAAGTAATACTGCCGGATCAAAGCGAACGTGTCTTTGAGGGCGAAACCGCCCAGGATTTGGCAAAATCCATCAGCAAAAAACTGGCCAAGGCCGCCGTGGCCGCCGAAGTGAACGGCGAAATCGTGCAGCTAACCCAGCCTTTGCAGGAGGGGGACAGCGTTAAGATTTTGACCTTTGAAGACGAAGAGGGCAAACAGGTGGTGCGCCATACCGCCAGCCATGTGATGGCGCAGGCCGTGCAGCGCGTTTTCAAAGACAGAAACGTGAAATTTGCCATCGGGCCGGCCATCAAAAACGGCTTTTATTATGATTTTGATCTGGAAGGCAGTATCACAACGGAGGATTTTCCCGCCATTGAAAAGGAAATGAAAAAGATCGTGGAGGCGGATTATCCCATCGTGCGCAGCACCATGCCGCGTGAAAAGGCGCTGGTTTGGGCCAAAGAGCAAAAACAGCCCTATAAAGAAGAATTGATTGCCGATCTGCCGGAAGGGGAAGAAATCTCTTTTTATACCCAGGACGATTTTACAGACCTGTGCGCAGGGCCGCATTTGGCTTCCACCGGGCGGCTGAAACATTTCAAACTCATGAGCGTGGCGGGCGCGTATTGGCGCGGCGATGAAAAACGCCAGATGCTTCAGCGCGTGTATGCCACCGCCTTTGACGATAAAAAAGAGCTGGATGACTATATCTTCCGCATGGAAGAGGCCAAAAAGCGCGACCACCGCAAGCTCGGCAAGGAGCTGGATCTGTTCAGCGTGCAGGAGGAAGGCCCGGGGTTCCCGTTCTTCCATCCCAAAGGCATGGTGCTGAAAAATCAGCTGATTGATTTCTGGCGCAAAGAGCATATCAAACGCGGCTATGAAGAGATCAGCACGCCTATGATTCTTTCCAGCCAGCTCTGGCGCACCAGCGGCCACTGGGATCATTACCGCGATAATATGTACACCGTTACCATCGACGGCGAAGAATTTGCCATCAAGCCGATGAACTGCCCGGGCGGCATGCTGATGTTCCGCCGCAAGCGTTACAGCTATCGCGATCTGCCGCTCCGCATGGCAGAATTGGGCACTGTGCACCGCCACGAGCTTTCCGGCGCGCTGCATGGGCTGATGCGCGTGCGCTGCTTTACCCAGGACGATGCACATATCTTTATGACCATGGACCAGATTACCGATGAAATCATCGGCGTATTGGAACTGACGGAATATTTCTACAACGTATTTGGCTTTAAGTTCTTTGTAGAAGTTTCTACCCGCCCGGAAGACAGCATGGGTACGGACGAACAATGGGAAATGGCCACAAACGCCCTCATCGGCGCGCTGGAGAAAAAAGGCTGGCCGTATACCATCAACGAAGGCGACGGCGCGTTCTACGGCCCGAAAATCGACGTGCATTTGGAAGACTGCATCGGCCGCACCTGGCAATGCGGCACCGTGCAGCTGGATTTCCAAATGCCGGAGCGCTTTGATTTAACCTACGACGGCGCGGACGGCGAAAAACACCGCCCCGTGATGATTCACCGCGTGGTGCTGGGCAGCATAGAGCGCTTTATCGGCGTATTGACCGAACACTTTGGCGGCGCATTCCCGCTGTGGCTGTCTCCGGTGCAGGTAAAGGTGATGACCATTACAGACCGTGTGGACGAATTTGCCAAGGCTGCCGCGGATAAACTGCGCGAGGCCGGCCTGCGCGTGGAACTGGATACCCGCAACGAAAAGATCGGCTACAAAATCCGCCAGGCTCGCAACGAGCGTACGCCGTATATGCTTGTCATCGGCGACAGAGAGGCCGAGGCAGGGCAGGTGGCCGTGCGCAAACGCGGCGAAGGCGAACTGGGCGATATGTCGCTGGAAGCCTTCATCGAAATGGCACAAAAACAGGTGGAATCCAAAGAAATTTTCTGATTCATCCTTGACGCAAAGCCGCCGGTGTGGTATATTTAACCGGTAAAGTAGAAGCTGCCCGCTTCTCACCTGCCGGTTCGGCTGTCAGGTTTTTGCAAACTGAACACAATTGTGCGTCAATAGCGGGTAGGTTTCTGCCCGCTATTTTAATTTTTGCCGGAGGTGGCTACGATCAGCAACATTGATTATCAAATCAACGAGGCAATCCGCGATAAAGAGGTGCGCCTGGTAGATGAAAACGGAGAACAGTTGGGCATTGTGGCAAACGATGTTGCCCAGCGTATGGCGGAAGACCGCGAATTGGACCTTGTGAAAATCGCGCCGCAGGCTGTGCCTCCCGTGTGTAAGCTGATGGATTATTCCAAATATCGCTTTGAAATGCAGAAACGGGAAAAGGAACAGCGGAAAAACCAGAAAATCGTTCAGCTCAAAGAAGTGCGCCTTTCTGCCACGATAGATCTGCACGATATGGAGGTTAAAGCGAAAAATGCAGCCAAATTCCTCAAAGAGGGGGATAAGGTGAAGGTGTCCATCCGTTTTAGAGGGCGTCAGATGTCCTATGCAAACCAAGGCAAAGATGTGATGAACAAATTTTATGAAATGGTGAAAGATTTTTCCACTTTGGAACGCAAGCCATTGCTGGAGGGCCGTAACATGATTATGATTTTGGCCCCGGCGAACAACTGAGAGGAGGGTTAGGCATGCCCAAAATGAAAACACACCGCGGCGCTGCCAAACGCTTCCGTTTAACGGGGAGCGGTAAGGTACGCAGAAACAAGGCTTATAAGAGCCACTTGCTCAATTCCAAGAGCAGAAAACGCAAACGCAACCTGCGCAAGGCCACGTTGATCGCGGCCGTAGAACAGAAGAAGATCAAGAGGCTGATTCCTTATAAGTAAGCCTTGTGAAAGGAGTTAATACGCGATGGCAAGAGTGAAAAGAGCCGTCAACGCTGTGAAAAAGCGTCGCAAAATATTAAAGCTCGCCAAAGGCTATTTTGGCACCAAAAAAAGCAATTACCGGATGGCGAAACAGGCCGTTATCAAATCCCTGGCATACAGCTATAAAGGCCGCCGCCTGAAAAAGCGTGATTTCCGTCGTTTGTGGATCACCCGCATCAACGCGGCTGCCCGCATGAACGGCATCAGCTATTCCCGTTTCATCGACGGTTTGAAAAAGGCCGGCGTGGAAATGAACCGCAAAGTGTTGGCCGATTTGGCCGTGCGCGATGCCGCAGCGTTTACCGCCCTGTGTGATGTGGCGAAAAAAGCGCTGAACGCCTAATGAGCAAAGCGCCCTTGTTTTTGCAAGGGCCTTTTTTCATATCTGGAGAGTGATGATACATGAGGACCGCACAACCCATCACGCACGAGCGTGTAAAATTCTTCAAATCCCTGCAAGAGCGCAAAACAAGGGATAGCGAAGGCCTGTATCTATTGGAAGGGGCGCGCCTGGTGCGCGACGCCATGCTGGCAGGCGCCCATTTGCCGTTGTTGCTGGTGCGCCGGGAGGAAGAGGAAAAATACCGGGAGATTATAGCCTACGTTTTGGCCGGGGGCGGGCAAGCCTATCTGGGCGATGAAAAGGCGCTTTCGCGGGCGTGCGCTACCAAAACGCCGCAGGGCATTTGTGCTGCCGCCGCGCTGCCGGAAAACGCGCCGGTAAGCGGCCGCTATATCTTGGCGCTGGATCATGTGAAAGACCCGGGCAACATGGGCACGGTGTTGCGCACAGCCCAGGCGTTCGGCGTGTCCTGCGTGGTGCTGAGCCCCGGCTGCTGCGATCCGTTTTCTCCCAAATGCGTGCGCAGCGCCATGGGCGCGCACAGCAAGCTTTCCATCGCGTTTACAGAGGATTTGCCCAAAGTCTTGTTGTCGCTCCGGGCAAAGGGATACAGCGTGGTAGGCGGCCATTTGGCAGGCCAGGGCAGCTTGCCGAAGCTAGCACAAAACCGCGTCTGCGTCATCGGCAGCGAGGCGGACGGCATGACCGAACAAACCGCCGCCGCCTGCACGGCGCTGTATCGCATTCCGATGCGCAGCAACGCCGAAAGCTTGAACGCGGCCGTGGCCGCCGGCATCATGATGTTTCAACTGTTTGAATAAAAGCGCTTTACGCCCATGGAAAAGCACGGTATACTAAATGTAACCAAGCTTGGATGGGAGGAAAACAGGATGGATCTAGGATTGCGCGGGAAAACCGCCATTGTCACCGGCGGAGCAAAGGGCATTGGCTCCGGCTGCAGCGAAGTGTTGGCCCAGGAGGGCTGCAACGTGGTGGTGGTCAGCCGCTCGGATGAAACTCTGGTCAAGGCGTTTGCGGACGGATTGTCGGAAAAATACGGGGTAAAGACCCTGGCCGTGCTGGCGGATGTCAGCAAGCCGCAGCAGATAGACGGCGTGTTTGATAAAGCCATTGCCGCATTTGGGCAGGTGGATATTTTAATCAACAACGCAGGCGGCGGCGCGGCGCTTAAGCCCTTTGAGGAATTGACGGATGAAGAATGGGCCATGGCGATGGACAGCAACCTCAACAGCGCGTTTATGATGAGCCGTCGCTTTATCAAAGAATGCAAAGCGCATAAGCGCGGCGGGCATATTGTCAACGTGCTGGCCAAAGCCGCCATCATGACAAACAGCCGAAACAACACCTCCTATATCGCGGCCAAAGGCGGCATGACCACCATGACCCGCGGCCTTGCCAACGAGGTGATCGACGACGGCATTTATGTCAACGGCATTGTGCCGGGCTATGTGGCCACCAGCGTATATCAGCCGGGCAGCCCGGCGTATGAATACAAAAAGCAGTTTTTGCGCGTGGGATGGGCTACGCCGCGCGACATGGGCACCGTGGCCGCGTTTTTGTGCTCGCCGGTTGCGTGCCAGGTGGTGGGCGCCGTGGTGGATTGCTCCGGCGGCACCATGCTGTAAATGCCTTGTGTTCCGGGAAAAGCTGTGGTATAATACCTCATCATATAGTTAAACGCGATGAAGGAGAAAAGTAGCGGCGCCCCTGGGCTCAAGAGAGGAAACGCCATCGGCTGAAAGCGGTTCCGGCCAAAGATGCCTGCAAAGTTCGCTCCGGAGCTTTCCGTTGAATTTCAGTAGGCGGAACGGGCAGGCCCGATACAGCCGATTTGAGCAAAGGATATTCCTTTGAAATGCCGGTGGTACCGCGAGCAATGGCTTCGCCCTGCAAAAGGGCGAGGCTTTTTTATTAAAAAATTTGATCTGCCAACATACAGAGAGAGGAAGCTGATGATGAAAGAGCAACTGGAAAAAATCAGACAATCGGCGATGGAAGCCTTGGAAAAGGTGGAAAGCTCCGCTGATTTAGAGCAGCTGAAGGTGAAAGTCCTGGGCCGCAAAGGGGAACTGACGCAGCAAATGCGCCAGCTGGGCAAGATGAGCCCGGAGGAACGCCCGGCCTTTGGCCAAATGGTAAACGCCGTGCGCGAAAAGCTGACCGGCGCCATGGAAAAGGCCGAAGCGCAGCTGAAAGCCAAGGAAAACGCCATTCGTTTTGAGCGCGAAGCCGTGGACGTAACCGCGCCCGGCACGCCGCTGCCGGAGGGCTCGTATCATCCGCTCTCCCTTGTTTTGGAAGATGTACGGGATATCTTTTTGGGCATGGGCTTCACTGTCAGCGAGGGCCCGGAAATCGAGCTGGATCATTATAATTTCGAGCTTTTGAACATTCCCAAAGACCATCCCGCCCGCGATGAGCAGGATACGTTTTATATTGATGACAACATCGTTTTGCGCACGCAGACAAGCCCCGTGCAGGCGCGTACCATGCTGGCGCAAAAGCCGCCGATCCGCATGATCTGCCCGGGCCGTGTGTTCCGCAGCGATGATGTGGACGCCACCCATTCCCCGGTCTTTCACCAGATCGAGGGGCTGGTTGTGGATAAAGGCATTCATTTCGGGCATTTGAAATGGGTGCTGGATGATTTTGCCAAGCGCTTTTTCGGCCCGGATACGCAAACGCGCTTCCGCCCCGGCTATTTCCCGTTCACAGAGCCCAGCGCCGAAGTGGACGCCACCTGCTCTGCCTGCCATGGCAAAGGCTGCCGCGTGTGTAAAGGCACCGGGTGGATCGAAATTCTGGGCTGCGGCATGGTGCACCCCAATGTTTTGCGCGGCTGCGGGGTAGATCCCGAAGAATATACCGGCTTTGCCTTTGGCATGGGGATAGACCGCCTGGCAAACATCAAATACAACATTACGGACATCCGCTTGTTGTTCGAAGGCGACGTGCGGTTTCTGTCGCAGTTTTAGGAGGAATGAGCGATGAAAGCACCGCTGAGTTGGCTTCAGGATTTTGTGGAAATCAATGTAGATATGGACACCCTGACCCGTACCATGATTATGCACGGGCTGGGCGTGGAAGGCATAGAGCGCGTCTATGGCGCGTATGACAGCATTGTCATCGGCAAACTGCTGCGCATCGTGCCGCACGAAAACAGCGATCATTTGCAGATTTGCACCGTCACCACCGGCGATGAAACGCTGCAAATCGTAACCGGCGCGCCCAATGTCTACGAAGGCATGGTGTGCCCGGTGGCCAAGGTGGGCACCGTGATGCCCCAGGGCGCCGAAATTAAACCGGCCGTGCTGCGCGGCGTGCCCTCTGCCGGCATGCTTTGCAGCGGCAAAGAATTGGAACTGACGGTAGACGACTGGAAAACCGCCGATGTGGACGGCATTATGGACCTTGGCGCCGAAATGGAAGCGCATTTGGGCGAGCCTGTATATGTGGCGCTGGGCCTGGACGATACCGTGATCGATTTTGAAATCTCCGCCAATCGCGGCGATTGCATGAGCGTATTGGGCGTGGCGCGCGAAATCGGCGCGGCGCTGAATGTGCCTGTGAAAACGCCGGAGGTTTCCGTGGAGGAAACCGACGAATTGGCCAGCCGCTATGTCAGCGTGGAAGTGCGCGAACCGCAGCTTTGTCCGCGTTATTCCGCCCGTGTGATGACGGATATTGTGCGCGGGGATTCGCCGCGCTGGATGCAGCGCCGCCTTTTGGCAGCCGGCATGCGCCCGGTGAACAACATCGTGGACATCACAAACTATGTGATGCTGGAAGTGGGCCAGCCGCTGCATGCGTTTGATTACCATGCCGTGGCGGACGGAAAGATCATCGTGCGCTGTGCCGAGCAGGGCGAAAAGATGACCACGCTGGATGAAAAACCGCATGTGTTGACAGAGGATATGCTCGTCATCGCCGATAAAAACGGCGCCATTGCGCTGGCCGGCGTGATGGGCGGCCTGGAAAGTGAAATTACGGAAAAAACCGAAATGGTGCTGCTGGAAAGCGCCACCTTTGACGGCCCGAACAACCGCCATACCTCCCGCGCGCTGGGCATGATGAGCGAAGCCAGCGCCCGCTATACCAAGGGCGTAGGCCAGCAGACGGCCGGCCTTGCCAGCGACAGAGCCGCGCAGCTGTTTGTGGAGCTGGGCGTGGGCAAAGTGATGAAGGGCCGCGTAGACACGCAGACGCATACGCCGGAGCCGCGCGTAATTACCGCCCGCGTCAGCCGCATCAACACCCTTTTGGGTACAAAGCTGACCGGCGAGGAAATGGCGGCTTGCCTGTCTCGCGAAGGCATTAAAGCGCAGCTGATTTTGGATACGCTGCAATGCAGCGTGCCGCATCATCGGGAAGATGTTGTCATCGAAGAGGACATCGCCGAAGAAATCGCGCGCATTTCCGGCTATGAACGCATTCCCATGGAGCCGCTTTCCGGCGCAACGCAGGGCGGGTTGACGCTGATGCAAAAGCAAAAAGAGCGCTTGCGCACCCTGCTGGTGGATCTGGGCCTGCACGAAACGATGAGCTATGCGTTTATTTCGCCGAAGGATTTTGATTCCCTTGGCTATTCGGCAGACGATCCGGCCCGCCAATGCGTAAAAATCAACAACCCGCTTTCCGAAGATTACGGCTATATGCGCACCACCGTTGTGCCCGCCATGGTGCAGGTGCTTTCCGGCAACGTGCGCAATAAAGTGCAAAAGGCCAAACTGTTTGAAATTTCCAATGTGCATAGTACCGTTGCCGATGCAGACGGCCTGCCCACGCAAAAGGCCGTGGCCTGCGTAGGCGTTGTAGGCAGCGATTTTATGGCGCTCAAGGGCCTTTTGGAAAAGGTGTTCCATGCCTTTGATGCCGAAGTGGTGTACACGGCAGACGGCGGCGCGCAATATCACCCGACGCGCAAAGCCCTGCTTTCCATAAACGGCACCGTCATCGGCCAGATGGGCCAGATGCACCCCGATGTGATGGCGGAAAACAACGTGGACCAGCCCGTTTTGGTGGCAGAGTTTGATTTGGCGCCCGTGTTTGCCTGCCAGAACCAACACAAAAAATATGCCGAGCTGCCCAAATATCCGGCCATGCTGCGCGATTTGGCGCTCGTGGTGGATAAACATACCCAGGTAGGCCCCATGATGCAGGCCATCCGCCAGGCAGGCGGGCCGCAGCTGGAAAATGTGGAGCTGTTTGATGTCTATGTGGGCGACCAGGCGGGCTTTGGGAAAAAGAGCGTAGCCTTTGCTTTAACGCTGCGCGATAAAGACCGCACCATGACCGATGAAGAGGCCAACACCATCTTCCAAAACATCGTGGAGGCGATGGAACAGCAGTTCGGGGCAAAATTGAGAGGAAACTGATTCATTCATGCCAAACAGAACGCAGAGAATTTTAGAGTATGACAAGATCACAGCGCAGGTGGCCTCGTTTTGCGTAAGCGAAACGGGGCGCCGGCGCTGTCTTGCCATGCGCCCGTTTACCCATAAAGACGAGGTGGAGCATGCTCTGGCGCTGACAACCACGGCGGAAAACGTCTGGTTTGCGCTGGGCAGCAGCCCCATGATGGGCTTTGAGGACTGCGGCAGCACGGCCGCGCGCTGCGCCATCGGCGCGGTGCCCAGCTGTAAAGAACTGCTGGCCGTGGCCAAAACCTTGCAGGCCGTGCAGCAGATTCAAAAAAAGCTGACCCAGGCCCGCGTGGAAATGCCGCTGCAGGCGCTGTGCTTTGCCTTAATGCCCAATGCCTTTTTATTGCAGGAGATCACCCGCTGTGTGCGCAGCGAGGAGGATTTATACGATGATGCTTCCGTGCAGCTGCGCGATCTGCGGCGTAAAATCCGTGCCGCCGAAGAAAAGGTGCGCGCGCGCCTGCAAGCCATCGTAACCAATCCAAACACCAAAAACATGCTGCAAGACGCCATCATCACCCGCCGAAACGGCCGGTATGTCGTGCCGGTGAAAAGCGAATACGCCGGGCAGATCAAAGGCTTTGAACATGACCGAAGCGCCAGCGGCGCCACGCTGTTTATCGAGCCGTACAGCGTTTTGGAAGCAAACAACGAATTGAAGGATTTGCAGGCCAAAGAGCAGCAGGAAATCGAGCGCGTGCTGGCCGCTTTGGGGCAGTCTGTCGGCGAGGATAAACAGGGGCTGATTCAAAACGTTAGAACCCTGGGCGAATTGGACGAATGCTTTGCCAAGGTAGCCTGGAGCCACCGGCATAAGGCCAATTGCCCAAAGCTTGTGGAAGGGGACCGCATTTTTGTAAAACAGGCACGCCATCCGCTTATCGATGCAAAGCAGGTGGTGCCCATTGATTTTACCGTCGGCGGCGATGTGAGGGCGCTGCTTGTGACCGGGCCAAACACCGGCGGCAAAACCGTAACGCTGAAAACCGCAGGATTGTTTGTGCTGCTGGCGCAAAGCGGGCTTTTTTTGCCATGCGAAAAGGCGGAAATGCCGGTGTTTCGCGGCGTTTATGCCGATATTGGCGATGAACAGAGCATAGAGCAATCGCTTTCTACCTTTTCTTCGCATATGGTAAATATCGTGTTCATCCTGAAAAAAGCGCGCCGCGGCGTGCTTGTACTGCTGGATGAATTGGGTGCCGGCACAGACCCCGTAGAGGGCGCGGCGCTGGCCATCTCCATTTTGGAAACCATGGTGGAAAAGGGCGCCGTGGTGGCCTGTACCACCCATTACAGCGAACTGAAAAGCTATGCCATGAGCCATCCCGGCTTTATCAACGCGGGGATGGAGTTTGATGTGGAATCCTTACGGCCCACCTATAAACTGATGATCGGCTATGCAGGCAGCTCCAATGCCTTTGCCATTTCCAGCCGCCTGGGCATTCCAAGCGCCGTGATAGAGCGCGCCAAGCAGCAGATAGACAGCGAGGCCGCTTCCTTTGAAAAAGCGCTGGGCGAAGCGGAACAGCTGCGCCGTCTGGCTGAAGAAGAACGTGCGCGCCTGGCCGAAGAATTGCAGGCCAAGCAGGCCGCCTTTGAAAAAGAGCTGGAGGCCCGGCAGGCCAAAGCCGCCAAACTGGAAAAGCGCGCCGAGGAAACGCTGGAAAAAGCGCGGCGCACGCTGGAAACTGCGCGCATGCAGGCCAACGAAGCCATCGATACGGCCAAGCAGGCCGCCAAGGCAGAAAACAATGCCCAGCGCGAACAGCTTATGCAAAACGCGCGGGAACAGCTAAAACAGCTGCCGGAAATCGAGCGGCAGAAAAAAGAACAGCCGCAGGCGCCGGGCAGTGTGCCGAAAAAGGTGCAGCGGGGCGAAAGCGTGTTTGCCACCACGCTGGACGCCAACGCCACCGTGCTGGAACCTGCTAATAAAAAGGGTGAGGTGTTGGTGCAGGCGGGCGTAATCAAAATTAAAGTGCCGCTGTCCACCTTGCGCGTGCGGCAGCAGCAACGCCCCAAAACAGCGCCCAAGGCCGTCGTACGTGCGCAAAAAAGCGCGCCGATGGAGCTGGATGTCCGCGGGATGACGGTAGACGAAGCGATGATGGTAATAGACATGCATCTGGATGAGGCGGTTTTGTCCAACAGAAGTCAGACCACCATCATCCACGGCAAGGGCACCGGCGCGCTCAGGGCCGGCGTGCAGGAACATCTGCGCCATCATCCGCATGTAAAATCCATCCGTATGGGCGCATACGGCGAAGGCGATGCGGGCGTGACGGTGGTAGAATTAAAATAACAACATATCTTTCAGCCCGAAGTATTTTTTCGGGCTGTTTTTTTACCCCCTGTTTGCAATGGCAGATTCGATGCCATTTATATAGCGACAAATCCAAAAAAAGGACCTTCCCATTTTGCGCCCGCTTTTCTATGGAAAACAAAGAACACGGCTGCCTTTTTCAAAAGGGAGACCGTGTTTTGGTTTTATGAAAGTTTTCGCCCGGCTTTTATAAAAGGGGCAGGGCCGCTTTACGCACGTCGTCCGCCATATACAACGAGCCGATGGCGCACACGCCGGCATTGTGCTCTTTGGCCGCTTGTATCGCAGCTTTTACGCCCTCTTGCACCGTATCGCAGACCATGGCAGGCCGTCCTGTTTGCAAAAGCGCCTGTTCCATTTCCGAAAGCGGCAGGGCGCGCGGGTTTTCCGGCTGCACGCCGATAAACTGCGCGGCCAGCGGCGCCATCTCGGAAAACATTTGTTCATACGGCTTATCGCGCATCACGCCGGTTAAAAAGACAAACGAGCGATCGGGGCACAGCTCTTTTAAGCAGGCGATTGCGCTTTGCATGCCCGCCGTGTTGTGTGCGCCGTCCAAAATAAACAGCGGAGGACGGCCCAGGATTTCCAGCCGCGCCGGCCAATGCGCCTCGGCCAGGCCGGCCGTGACGGATTGATCCGGAATACGGAAGCCCATCTCTTTCAGGCAGAGCACTGTCTGCAAAACAAGGGCGGCGTTTTCAAGCTGGTGCCGCCCCAAAAGCGGCAGGAAATACGGCCCCTGCAAGCCGTAATAAAACCGCTGGCCCGAAAGGGAAAAGTTCTTCCGATTCAAAAGCGAAGGCGTGGTCGTAGTACATGGCGCGTTTTGCGCTTGGCAGGCGGCTTCAATTTCGTGCTGCACGGCTTCGTCCTGCGGCGCGCTGATCACCCGGCAGCCGGGCTTGATGATGCCCGCCTTTTGCGCCGCAATTTGACCCAACGTTTCCCCTAAAAACGAGGTATGGTCCCGGCTGATGGGGGTCAGCACCGCCACCATGGGCGCTGGGATCACGTTGGTGGCGTCCAGCGCGCCCCCCATGCCCGCCTCCAGCACCACAACCTCACACTTTTGCTCGGCAAAATACAAAAACGCCAGCGCCGTGTTCAGCTCAAATTCCGTCGGCAGCGCATCTTTATTCAATCCGCAGCCGGCCAGTTTTTCTGCCAAACGGATATAGGCCTCGCGGTCTATCTCTTTGCCGTTTACCTGTATTTGCTCCCGCACGCTGTGAAGATAGGGCGAGGTATACAGCCCTGTGCGGTATCCTGCCTGACACAGCACGGAGGAGAGCATTTTGCACACGGAACCTTTGCCGTTTGTGCCTGCCACATGGATAAACCGGCATTGCCGCTCCGGGTTTCCTAAACGGGCCAACAGCGCTTGAAGGCGCGAAAGCCCGGGCACGCTGCCTAAAAACCGAGTGGATTGCATAAATTCTACTGCTTCGGGATACGTCATGATGAAAAAACGCCTTTCATAAAAAAGAGGGCAGGAAAAAGCCTGCCCATGGGTCATAAGGTAACGGATTTCATTTTAGGCATCAGCCGATGGCACAAAACGGGCAACACCACAATTTCCAGCGCACACATCACAGCGCATTGAATCGCGCGCGTGGCCAACAGCGCCGCATACGGGCTGCCGTATAATACGGAGATCCAATAGGAATCAATCAACAGGCTGCCAAACACTTGCGTAATGAAAACCGCCAATACAATGCGCCCCATATTCTGCTGCTTTTGCAGCAACAGCCCAAACACAACGCCCACGAAAAACTGCGTGGCTGTAAACCCGGGGAAATAGGGGCCGATGGGAAACAGAATCGCGCCCAGAAAATCCGCTAACGCTGCCAAAAAACCGGCGCCTACCGGGCCAAACAGCCCGGCGGACAAAACGATGGGGATAAAGGTAAACCCGATTTTGATGTTCCATGTGGAAATGGAACAAAAGCGGGATAACACGATCTGCGCGGCTAACAAAAGCCCCATCAGCGCAATGCTATGGGGATTAAAGCGAGACGATTTTGTTTTGTTCATCGCGTTCTCCTCCTTTCTTTTCGCCTGAAAACAGGCCGAATTGCCGGCAAAATATGCTACAGCATGAAGGAGAACCTCTACGTTGTAGCAGCGGGATGCGAAATTTGTACCGCAAGAGAATCTTTTCGTCCCCCCGGCAACTCCCCGTCCGGGCGGCACTTAACGCACAAATTCCTACTCTGCTCGCACCCTTATTATAGAAAAAACATCCGCCGCTGGCAATGCTTTTTTTGAGCATAATCGCGCCTTGCCCCTCTTGGTGCACGTAGGCTCTTATGCTTTTAGGAAAAGACAAAAGTCCGGGGCAGGGAAAAAACGCACAGTCAAACAAAAAAGCGCCGTTTGGCGCTTTTAAGCAAAGGGTTATCGCCGCATATTGCGGCCGCCGCGCTTTTCATCTTGCCAGTTATCCCGCACCAGAAATACGGCGGTAAGAAACGCGGAGACAATGGCAATTACAAGCAGAAGTTCAAATTCGCTGCCGCGCAGAAAGCCCATCGAATCGTTAAACAGATTGATGATATACAAAACCAGAAGGATCAGCGAGCAAACAATGCTGACATGCGGAATGACGCGTTTTAAGTTAAAGTTTCTCATCTGTGGCTCACTCCTCTTCTCCGATATACACAATATCGCTTACGCTGCGACCGTCGTTATACGGCTTGTTGACGAATTTGCCATTAAACACCATCATAGAGCTCTGCCCGCCATCCAGGTTATACGCCACTTTGCAGCCGAGATCATACATCAGCTGAGACAGATCCGCCATCTTGATGCCGTAGGAATAGCCGCTCTGCCGGCCGTCTACCACCACCATGCAATAGTGGCCCGGCTCGTAGTAGCCGATGGCCGTGCGCGGGTTGGCGCGCACCACGTTGCTGTTAAATGTCGTCATCGGTTGCCCGTTATTCAGCAGCATCGGCCCAAAAGACCAGCCCTGCCAGGCCCCGTTTTCCTTAACAGCATTGATGTCAAATTCATCGGCGGTGTAGGTGGCCATAGAGCCGTCGTTGTTCATAATCAATACATCAGCATACACTTTATCACGGTATAGATCACCATTGCGGATAACGATGCCGTCGTTACGCGCGCTGTAATAGTCGCCATTGATGCCCAAAATACCCTTGCAGGAGGACATCGTATCAAAAATGGAATCCGAGCCGCCGCCGTATTTGCCGCCGGCAAAGGCGGTTTTCAGGTATTTGATATCGCTTACATAAATATCTGCCACATAATAAACGGAATTTCCGTATTTGCTTTGGGTAATGGTAATGTCTATGTTTTTGCTTTTATAGGTTGTGTCTGTCTGCTGAACATCGCCGGTGGTAAATTTATTCAGGAACTTGCTGGCAAACGGGCCGGAGCCATTGTTGGCGGTGCCGTCTGTCGGCGTGGCGCCGCCGGTGTTTGTGGCGGAAGGATCGCTCGTGGCCGCGGCCGTGTTGGTGGGCAGCTGCGTGGGCGCAGCGCTGCTGGAATGCAGCACCCGCTGGAACAATAAGAAGATAAGCAGGCCCGCAATGGTCAGCGCCAGATCCATCAAAATCGTGCGCGTCAGGCGGTTCATGCCGCGGCCGCGCCCGCGTTCTTCAATCGGCCGGCGCGTATGGCTGTGGTTTCTGGAAGAAACAGAGGCGCGGTCTCTGGCGTCCCATTGGCTATGGCTTGTCCGCTGGGAAGAGCGGGAAGGCCGGGAAGCGCGCGCGTCTCCGCCGATAAATTCGGCTCGGTTTCCCCGGGACCGATGGTCTCTGTCATAATCGTTTCGGTAAGGCATTGGTCTAAAACTCCGTTATCTAAAAATCTCTTATTTTTGCTGTGCAAGCGCTTGGCTCAGCGCTTTGGAAATCTGATCCGGGCAAGAGGTGTTTTTCGGCCCGCAATGAATGCCGCCAAGCGATTGAATCACAGATTCCGCTTTTTGCCCCAAACACAAAGCGCGCACCCCCTGCAGGTTTCCGTTGCATCCGCCTATCACCTGCAAATCTTCGATAACGCCGTCATCCGACAATTCAATTACGATTTTTTGCGAACATACCCCTTTGGGATAATAGGTAAAAGACATGATTCTCCCTCCCTAGACATTTTACATTTTACTTTACTGCATTGTGACAAATTTATCAAGAGAAATGGGGCGAAATTATACAAAACTTTAACCAAAACAAGGCTGATTTTGCATTTACGCCTCGGCTCGGTATACGGTATAGGAAATCACGGCGGTGTTTTCCATTTGGTATTGGCGGGTTAAATATTCATAATAAGAGCCGGGCGTGATGATCCCGCTGATGCGGATCAAATCCAGACCCGCCGCGCCCAAAATATGGTCGGCCCATAAAACACAGTTTGTGCCAAAGACAAAATAGCTCTTAAAGCGCCCCTTGTCCACCCGGTAAAAAAGCGCGTCCGTTTTGCGATACAGCATGCTTGCATAGTCCTCATACGGATAATCCGGCAGCCGCCCTTCCTCTGCCAGTTGTGCATCCGGATACCAGGGAGAAAGGCGTGTGAAAAACCGTGCCAGCTTTTCACGTACCATCTGTTTTTGCTCTTCGGTCAGCCGCAGTCCAAAGCCGAAGATGGTTTTTTTATCATAGGCGATGGCCAATTTCAAATACGCCTGCTTTTTCGCCGTGGTAATCAAATGCCCTTCGCCCAAAAGCGAGAAAAACCATTTGGTGCGGTTATCATAACAGCCGTAGGTATACACTTTTCCTTCAAAATACAGATCCACATGGCCGAATTTGGAAAACCCTTCATCCGAAGCATGCACAAACACCTCCAGATCCGGCGGAGCATTGATCTTTTCCGCATGCAGCGGCGGTGGCTGCTTTTTGGCATACAGGCTGTTGATTTTTTTAATTACGGTGTTTGGCATCAGCGCCACAAGAAACGCGGGCCAGGCCGGGCGAAACCGCCGCGTGCCGGGCTTTGCGCCGTAGGGATGGGCTTGGCGGATAAATTCTGCCAAAAAAGCCGTTCCGTAGGCAATCAGGTAAAGGCCGCAAAGCAAAACGGCGGTGTTTCTGTGCATGGCCGGGCTGGAAAGAAACACAAGGCTTACGATCAGTGATGTTGCCGCTGCTGCGCCCGTGATAAACCGACCCGGCACCTTATTCTTATGGTATTCCACAAACTGTATCGTTTTAACCAGCCCGTTGAATAAAGTCCATACACCAAAACAGACGGACAGCAGAGCAAACAGCTTGTTCCGAAAAATCACCACCTGCAAAAAACATAACAAATCGCCAAGAAGCGCACCCAAAAGGGTCAATTTATGCCGGTTTGTTTGCCGTGTGCGCCCGGAGAGGAGCAATACGCCGTTGATGAAAAACGACCCGCCGAAAAAGAGAAGCAGCATCAGCGAAACCACAGACATAAACGCGGCGGGAAAAAATGTCATCATTGTGCCCAGGGTGATCAAAAGCACGCTGTATAATAGTAAAGTTCCGCTTTCAATGCGTTTGGATAGCGGCATAGTCTCCCTCTTTTCCGAAAAATGTTGTATGCTGATAGTATACTTTCCCCAAAATCCTTTTTTAAGTGTAACACAGAAAAGGGCGCAGCCCAATCTGTTTTGTAAAGGAAGCGAACTTTTATGCCAACCGTCACCCATTGCGGGCAGACAATCGAATATCAAATAGAGCGCAAAAAGGTAAAGCATGTCAATCTGCGCATCGCGGCGGATGGGCAGGTAAAAGTGTCGGCCCCAAGGCGGGTTTCCGAAGCGTTTATCCGCGCATTTGTGCAGGAAAAGGCGGATTGGATTTTGCAGCGCCTGCAAAAGCGCGCCCTAAAGGATACGCAGAAAAAAGTGCAGCCCAAAGCCGAAACCGGTGCTACGCTCTTTTTGCTGGGCAAGCCCTACCGCCTTTTTTTACAGCCGGGCCGCCAAAGCCTTTTGGTGGAGGATGGTTTGTGCATACTGTTCACAGGGCAAGCGACGCCCGAAACGGCGCTGACCGGTCAATTGCGGGCGCTGTATAGGGCGCTGTGCAGCCAGCGCCTGCCTGCAATCTATGAAAGATTTGCCGCCTATGCCATTCCTTTTCCCGAAATAAAGCTGCGCAAAATGAAGCGCTGCTGGGGCACCTGCCAGCCAAACACCGCCGTTGTTACGCTGAATCCCGTATTGGTGCATGCGCCGTTGAGCTGCACGGATTATATTTTGGCGCACGAACTGGCACACCTCGTGCATCCGGATCACAGCGCGCGGTTTTATCGCCTGCTGGATGAAATCTATCCCGATTGGGCGGTGCAAAAACGCCTTTTGGCGGATCAGCATCTATTGTAAACCGATATTTTAAACTTCAGCGCAAAACAAAAACGCCCCACCGGGCGTTTTGCGTTATTTTTCGGAAGCGGGGCAAAGCTGCGCTTTTAAAAAGCGACAGGTATCAAATAGCGATTCGTGCTTTACGGCTGTGGAATCAAAATGGAAAAGGCGGAAAACCAGCTGAATCAGCGGCCCGGTGACGAGGACATTCAGCACCGTGCCAAGGCCCAGATAGCCGCCCATCAAAAACCCGGCGGCAGAGACGGTAACGTCGATCAAAATGCGGCAAAGCCCCACAGGTCAGCCGCTTTTTTTTCGGTAAACAGCAGCATAATGCCGTCGCGCGGGCCGGCATAAAACGCGGCGCCCACATAAAATAGACGGCAAAGGCGGAAATCGCGGCGCCGATGATGATAAACAGCGTACCCATATACCAACTATGCATCTGCGGAATCATCCCGCTGTTTTGCTGTTTTGCGGCAGATTACAAAATGCGCCGATTTAAGATCATGTTGCCCACGGTGCCGAGGCCGATTTTCTGTTTGCATAACACCAGCACCACGATCAAAATAAACCCGATGGTAATGCTGGCCGTGCCGAAACTGCACCCCACCAGAAGGCTAAAGCCGTTGTTCAAAATATCCCAGGGGGAATAGCCAAGGTTGCCCTGAAGGCAAAACACAATGCCGATGGCATAGATAAAATAGCCGGACATCAGGCGGATAAGCCGAAGTAAAAACTGCTTCAAAACAAGAAATTCTCCCTAAGCCGTTTCTTTATCCGTATGTCATGCAGCGAGGCAAAGCGTCTATAAAGCCTCGCTTTGCCATTGCCCCGGAGCGGGGAAGTTAGTATAATTAAAATATAAAGATATAAATATGAGGGGGTTTATCATGAAGATTATTGCCTTGGATATCGGAAGCAGCTTTTTAAAATCCGCCATTTTGGATACAAAAGCCGACACCTTAACCCATAAAACCAGAACGCCTACGCCGGCGCGGCTTCCCGGTGAGGACGCCAGCTGCTTTGAAATTGATGCGGATCTGTTATACCAAGGCGTGATCGGCCTGGTGGATGACCAAATTCAAAACGAACCGGAGATCGGCGGCATCTTTTTCAGCACGCAGATGCACGGCTTTGTCATCACCCGGGGCACACAGGCCATCACCCCGTATCTCAGCTGGCAGGATGCGCGGGCCGAGCGCCCCAAGCCGGGCGGCAGCGATTTGCAGGAGCTGGAGGAAAAGCTGGGACCGGAAACCATCCGCCATATGGGCACCCGCTATAAAGCGGGCATTGCGGCGTGCAGCATGTATGCCTATTTAAAAGATCATCCGTTGGATTTAACCGGCGCCATGTTTCATACCTTGGGCAGCTATCTGATCTATCGGATGAACGGCGCGCAGTGCCATGCCTGCCACCTTACCAGCGCCGCCTCCACGGGCTTTGCCGATGCGCCCAAGGGCTGCTGGAACCGTGATACGATAGACGCCGTGGGCGCCTCCGCACTGCAATTTCCCAAAATCGTCAGCGAAACGGAGCCGCTTGGCAGCTATAAGGGGATTCCGTTGTTTGCCGATATCGGCGATCATCAGGCCAGCGTATACGGCTCTGTCAAAACCATAGACAATATTCTGTCCTCCGTGGTGATCACTTTGGGCACAGGGGGCATCGTCTGCGCTCCGGCCAAAGGCTTTGTGGAAGCGGATATGGAGGTTCGTCCGTTTTTTGAGGGCAATTCGTTGATGACCATCACAAGACAGCCCGGCGGGCGCGCGGTGGATGTGATCATTGATTTTTATGCCGATTTGCTTTCCGCCGTCGCGGGCAAGCCCGTAGATAAACAGGACATCTGGCAGGCCATGTGGCAGGCTGTGCCGGGTGATACGCGAAACCTTTCCGTAAAGCCGGATTTCTATATCGATCAGGGCGAGGGGGCCATTACGCAAATCGGCCATGCAAACCTTACGGCAGGAAATCTTTTTGCCGCCACGCTGGACGGCCTGGCAACCGCCTACGCCGCTTCCATTGAAAAGTTGAAAGCGTTAAACCCCGGCATAGACCGTATCGTTTTGTGCGGAGGAAAGCTTTCAAAAAACGAAGAAATGCGCAAAAGAATTGAAACTGCCACGGGACTGCCCACTGTATTTTCGCCCAATGAGGATGAGGCGCTTTGGGGCCTTGGGCATATTGCGCAGCGCATCTAAACCGAAAAGGCGGATTTTCCGCCTTTTTTCTTTTGCGCAAAAGAAGGTGTTGCCCATAAAAGACCATGCTTTTAGGGATAGAACGAAAAGGTATAATCTGAAGGTTGTATAAAAGCAGCAAAACGGGCGAAAACGCATTTGCCACTCGTTTTGCTTGCGATACATTGTAAAATCATGATAGAATACTAAAGAATTTTTTGCTAAGGGGCAAGAGGATGAGCAAATACATTATTTTAGGGCTGTTTTTGTTGCTGATGGCGGGTGTTACGGTATACAGCAGGAAAAAAGCGGGTAGCGCTTCAGATTTTATGCTCGCGGGTCGAAATATTGGACCGTGGATGAGCGCGTTTGCCTATGGAACCTCGTACTTTTCCGCGGTTATTTTCATCGGCTATGCCAGCGATTTGGGGCGGCAGTTTGGTCTGTCCAGTATGTGGGTAGGCCTGGGAAACGCCATTTTGGGCTGCCTGTTTGCCTGGCTGGTGCTGGCGGGGCCCACACGCAGAATCACCCATGCATTGGATGCTTCTACCATGCCGCAGTTTTTATCAAAACGGTTTGCCTGCCCAAAGATGCAGGCGTTTTCCGCCATTATCATCTTTGTATTTTTAATCCCATATTCCGCTTCGGTGTATCAGGGTATCAACCTGCTGTTCACCGCGGCCTTTGGGCTCAATGAAAATGTGTGCTATGTGCTCATCGCCTGCATCACGGCGCTGTATGTGTTTTTCGGCGGCTATTTCGGTGCTGTGCTGGCGGATTTTATCCAGGGCAGCATCATGCTGGGCGGGGTTTGCGTGCTGGTGTTTGTTGTGGCGGCAAAAGGCGGCTCCGTGGCCGGCAACTTATCCAATGCGCTTTCACAGGCCGCGGCGTTTGCGCCGAATGCCAGTGCGGGCAAATTGGTCTGGCTTGTGCTTTTAACCAGCATGGGCGCATTGGGCATGCCGCATATGATTCATAAATTCTATGCCATAAAAGACAACAATGCCATCAAAAAAGCAACGTATATTTCCACGGCTTTTGCCATCATCATCGGCTGCGGCGCGTATTTTTGCGGCGCCATGGGCCGCGTAGTGTTGGCAGAACGGGCGGCGGACCCCTCTGTAAACATCATGACCACCATGCTGACGGATGCTTCCATCGTGCCGGAAATTTTAATGGCCGTCATTTTAACCCTACTGCTCAGCGCCAGCATGTCCACACTGTCTGCGCTGGTGCTGTCTGCCAGCTCGTCGTTTTCGGTGGATTTGGTTGCAAAGCATATCAAACGGAATAAAGAGAAAAAAACGCATCTGCTACTGCGCGTGATGTGCGTGGTGTTTATCGCCATGTCGCTGGTGGTCACGATTTTCAAAATTCCCATTATAGATTTGATGAGTTATTCCTGGGGCATCATCGCCGGCGCCTTTTTAGGGCCGTATATCTGGGGGCTGTTTTACACCAAAACCACCAGAGAAGGCGCCTGGGCCGGCATGCTGTTGGGCGCGGGCAGCTCGCTTGTGATGACATGCCTGGCCCTAGCCGGCGTGCCGGGTTTTGCGGGCAGCGCGCCGATGATCGGCGTAATCGGCATGGTAATTTCCCTGTGTGCCGTGCCGCTGGTCAGCTTTATCACCGCCCCTAAACGCCATTTTGGGGACATAACCGGGATGAAACAAAAAGCATAAAAAGAAAAAATGTTAGGATAAACCCAAAACGCCGTGCGGCTGCTGCTGTGCGGCGCTTTGCTTTTAATACAACTTGGCAGATGCAAGGCCGGGATTTACGATCTTCTACAAAAAAGCAGGCGCTTTATAAGACCGTTTGTTTGTTCCTCCTTTGCCTACCGGCAGTTTTATAAGGGGAGAAGCTTTTATCAAACGATTGCAAATTCCGCATCTGTATAATTAGATAGGGAAAAGACCCAGTTTATGAAACTTTGCTGTGATTGACCGATTATCAACGAGCGAAAAAAAGAACATCTCTTTCAATTCTTTGCTTGATTCTACACCAGTTATAGAGTTTATGATAGGATGGTACTCAAGCAAAGGGAGACGAAAACGCATGGAGAGAAACTTAACCACCGGCAGCGTTTTGAAAAACGTCATCGTTTTTTCGCTGCCGTATCTGTTGTCCTATTTTCTGCAAACGCTGTATGGCATGGCAGATCTGTTTATCATCGGCCAGTTTGAAGGGGTGGCCGGCACCACGTCGGTTTCTATCGGCTCACAGGTGATGCATATGATCACGGTAATGCTGGTGGGCCTTTCCATGGGGGCCACGGTAAGCATCGGCCAGGCCGTGGGCGGTGGTGATAAAAAGCGCATGGCGGCGGACATCGGCAACACCGTAACGCTGTTTATGGGGCTGTCTGTGGTGTTGATGGCTGTGCTGCTCGTATTTCGGCAGGGCATTGTTTCCTGCATGGCCACACCTGCAGAGGCCGTAAACGGCACGCTTCAATATCTGACCATCTGCTTTATCGGTATTCCGTTTATCACGGCGTATAATATCATCAGCGCCATCTTCCGCGGCCTGGGAGACAGCAAAAGCCCTATGGTGTTCATCGCCATTGCCTGCGCGGCCAACATCGCGCTGGATTATCTGTTTATGGGCACGCTGTATATGGGACCGGCCGGGGCGGCACTCGGCACCACGCTTTCTCAGGCCATCAGCGTGGTGGTATCCTTATCCGTTATCATAAAGCGCAGGAAAGACCTGGGGCTTTCCAAAACGGATTTTAAGCCGCAAAAGAGCGCAACGGGCAAGCTGCTGAAAATCGGCGTGCCCATTGCCTTGCAGGATGGGTTTATCCAGATTTCCTTTATCATCATCACCATCATCGCCAACCGGCGCGGGCTAAACGATGCCGCGGCCGTGGGCATTGTGGAAAAGATCATAAGCTTTCTGTTTTTGGTCCCCTCCTCCATGCTGTCTACGGTTTCGGCCTTGGGCGCACAAAACATCGGCGCCAACAAGCCGGAGCGGGCCGTGCGCACTCTGTTTTATGCTGCTATGATTGCCGTGGGCTTTGGGGCGGTGGTCATCGTGCTGGTACAATTTTTGGCGGAGCCGTCCGTGGCGCTGTTTACCGATTCTTCCAGCCAAAGCGGCGCGCAGGTAGTGCGTTTGGGCGGGCAATATATCAGAGGCTACATTTGGGATTGCCTGTTTGGCGGGATCCATTTCAGCTTCAGCGGATATTTTTGCGCCTGCGGCAAATCCGGGCTTTCCTTTATGCACAATATCTTTGCCATTGTGCTGGTGCGTGTGCCCGGCGTATACCTTACGTCAAAATTCTTTGCCGATACGCTGCTGCCCATGGGCTTGGCCACGGCGGCGGGCTCGCTGTTGTCCGTCATAATCTGCGTGATTGCATTTACCGTGTTGCGGAAAAAACAAAAAATCGTTTTGGCAGGGGGGTAAAAAAATGGAGTCCATCAAGCTGTTTTCCATCGGCGACGTGGCAAAATTATTCCATATCAGCGTCAGCAGCCTGCGTTATTATGAAAAGATCGGGCTGTTGATGCCGGAAAAGGTGGATGCCCAAACCGGCTACCGCTATTACAGCACCAGGCAGTTTGAGGTGTTGAATACCATTCGCTATCTGCGCGCGCTGGATATGCCGCTGCCTGAAATTGAGGATTTTCTGCAAAACAGGGAAGTGGAACGCATTGAAGAAAAGCTGCGCCAGCAAAAGAAGACCGTTGTGGAAAAACAGCGGGAGCTAAAGCGGATCGAGCGCAAGATCGATCATCGCCTGCGCCAGCTGCAAGATGCGCAAACCTCCGTTTTGGATGTGCCGGAGCAGGTAACCCTGCCGCCCTGCCGCCTGGTCTGGATGGAAACTTCGCTGCAAATTCATCATTTTTTGGATATGGAAGCCCCTATCCGAAGCCTGGAACAGTCCGGCACAGAGGCCTTGATCTTTCTCGGCAAGGTGGGGGTGGGCATCTCCACCGAGCATCTGCGCCAAAAAAACTTTGGCGGGTATGACGGCATTTTTCTCGTGCTGGATGAAGAAGATCATTTCAAAGGGCAGACCATCACGCTGGCGGAAACGCCCTGCGTCCGCGTTCGTTTTAGGGGCAGCCATGCCCAGGCGCCGGCCCATTACGAAATGCTTTTACAATACATCCAAGCCCGGCATTTGGAAATTGCGAATTTTGCCCGGGAGATCACGCTGATCGATTTCGGCCTTACCGGGAACACCCGAAAATTCGTGACTGAAATCAGCATCCCTGTGCGAAAAAAGAATTGAATGTGCCGGCAAAAACAGCCGCCGGAGCTCATTCTATATAAAAAGAAAAAGGCAATCTGCCTTTTCTTTTTTGCGCTTGAAATATTCGTACAAAAAGCCCTGCAACACGGAAATGCTTTTTTATTTAGCAGAGGAAGAATGGCATCTTTTTTGTGACCGGCCAGTTAAAATTTGGGCACTGCACGGCATATTTTTACAGGGGCTTTTTGGCGTGTTTTTTATCTGAGCAGCAGGGGGCATTGTAAAAAAACGGCAAAAGAAAAAGGCCGCCCCGTTTAGGGCAGCCCGGCATTGGACAAAGGTTTATTTCAGCGTCATCATTTCGCCCAGCGTCAAAGCGCTCAGCGCAATGCAATAGATGCCGATGATGGAGGTGATAATGGCATTGACCTGCATAATGTGCGTGAGCACCACAATGGCCAAAATCACGGAAATAACCGCCGTAATCAACGGCAGATACCAGCGGATGACGCCGGCTCCCTTCAGCGTCATGGCTTGGGTCACGCGCTGGAATGCGATAAACACCATCCACAGCGCAAACACGATGGGCAGCGCGCCCAAAATCAGCTGCGTTCTAAACACAAGTAGCAGCACGCCGACCAGCACGGCCGCAATGGCCAACATCAGCGGGCGGTTGCTGTCCGTCCCGTTTTTTGTGGCGCGGTAATACATAAGAAGCTCCCAAACGCCGTAGGCAAACGAGGCAATGGAAAGCACCGTCACAATGGTAGGAAGCGCCGTATTGGGCGCAGCCACAAAATAGATGCCCAACACAAACAGAGCAATATTTACCACTACACTGTAGCGTGAATTTTGAAACATAAAACAAAGACCTCCTTATGCAATCATGAAAGTTTGTTTGTATATATAGTAACATTTTTTTAATGAATTGAAAACAGCCGGGGAAGATTTTCTTATGCTTTTCCAAGATGCTTTCTTGACCTTGGGGCCGCTTAAAGCTATCATAAAAGATAGAAAAGATTCAGTCAGCAATCCGTGAAATAAGGAGGCTTTTCCCATGGAAAAACAGGCAATGAAACAACATATCGACGAAACGGTGGAAGCCCTTCGTCCGGAGCTGTTGGAGATCAGTCAATATATTTTCCAACATCCGGAAGTTGCGCATACCGAGCACAAAGCGTGTGCCAAGCAGGCGGAATATTTAAAGAGCAAAGGCTATGAAATTACGCTGAACCCCGCCGGGGTGGATACCGCTTTTGTGGCTACCTATAAAAACGGCGAGGGCCCGCATATTGCTGTGCTCTCCGAATACGATTGCTTGCCCAACGGCCTGAACCATGCCTGCGGCCATAACCTGATTGCCGCAGCCAGCATGGGCGCCGGCGCCGCGATGATCGATACGATGAAAAAATACGATGTAAAGGGCACTTTTTCCATCGTAGGCACCCCGTATGAAGAAACCGACGGCGGCAAGATTGACCTGTTGCATGGCGGCGTGTTTGACGATATTGACGCCTGCATGGCCGTGCACCCCACTTCCGCGATGAGCCGCGTGGCCGGCGAGTGCCTGTGCAGCTGCCATTATGTCATTGAATATCACGGCCAATCCGCCCACTCCTGGGCCCGCCCGTGGAAAGGGAAAAATGCGTTTGACGCCGCCATCGTCTTCTTTAACGCTGTGGCCATGATGCGTCAGCAAACCGAAGACGGCGTGCGTATGGCGTATGGCTTTTTGGAAGGCTATGCGCAGGAAGGCTCCGTGCCGGATTATACCAAGCTGACCTTGGGCATCGCGGCCCCCACGCCGATGATCGTGGAAGACGTGCGCAAAAAGGTGGAAGGCTGCATTGAAGCCGGCGCCATTGCCACGGGCTGCACCGTGAAATATCATGGCGAAATGGGCTATAAAAACCGCATTCCCAACGGCGTATTGGGCAAATTCTTCCGCGATAACTGCATCGCTTTGGGCGAACCCATGCAGCCCGGCATGCCGGCAGACAGCGGCGGGGAAGATTTGGGCAACGTATCCCATGTGATCCCGGCGATCAACCCGCATATGACGATTCTGCCCGAACGCAAAATTTCCAACCACACCGTGGAATTCCGCAACATCGTAGACAGCCCGGCCGGCGAAGCGTTTGTCATGCTGAACAGCAAAACCCTGGCAGATACGGCGCTGGATCTGTTGCTCTCTCCCGAATCCGTACAGCAGGCCAAGGAAGAATTGCAGCAGCGCTTGAAAGACCTTTACGGCGATCAGGTAGAAAAATATGTAAAATAATCGAATCTACCCTGATTCACACAACCCCCGCTTTATGGCGGGGGTTTTTGTTTCGGTAAAAGTATGCCGCAAGGCAGGGAAAAAATACGGGGCAAACAAAACACCCCGTTATTTTTGTAAAAAGCCGCAAAAAGGACAGAAAAGCGTTTAGCACAAAGAAATATGAAAAAGGGAAGTAATCAACGGAAAACAGGGAAAATGCTTTTGCAGTTTACTTCCAACCGGCTGCGGTAAAGCAACAGCAACGTTTCCTCCAGCGATGCAAAAAACGCAACGGCGCAAACAACAGGCCGCGGCCCCGCCTGGCGCAGAAGAAAAGGGGAGAAAAACAAAAGCGCACTGGCGGCTTTGTTGGCATAGGTATGCAGGGATAAAAACGTGCGGTATTTATGCCGGGCAATGAAAAGATTGCACAGCCGCAACACAAAAATGCACGCGGTGCATTTCCATAGCCAGCCGGGCAGGGCGGAGATGACTGGCCAAAACACCTTGGCTGCCGATAGGAAAAAGAGAAAATCCGCAGCGCTGTCCAACCGGGCGCCCTGTTTGGTTTGCACTTGATAGCGCCGGGCGAGGGCGCCGTCTGCAGTGTCGATAAACCCGCCCAATAGATAACAGCCCCTAAACGCAGGGGAAAGCGACGCTATGAACGCCATCGCAGCAGCCAAAACAATCCGGCAAAGGGTGAATAGGTTGGCAAGGTATTTTATAAAAAATCTCTTAAAACCGCTATTGGCGGCATTGCGGGTTTGGGAAAAACAAAGCCCTCCGGCGTTTGTGTGCCGCAGGGCAAAAATTGCAAAAGGATAAGCGGAAAGCGGCTCAGTCTAAAATCAGCCCGGTATATCCCAATGTTTTGGGAAGGGAGAGTGCGCCGCTTACAGGGCGCAGCATGCCATAGGGCGTTTGCCCGGGGCGGCGGAGCACATAGCGCGGTCTTTGCAAACAGGCGTGCAGCGTACAAAGCGCAGCCTTTTCCAGGTGTTTGGGCACACCCCATTCTTTGATCACACAGTTTCCCTCATACGGCTCGTAAAACGCATACCCCACCGGCGTATCGCTCTGATAAAACCCCAGCGCGTCGCCGCCTGCGGCCCCGGCTGCCAATACAGCATAGCCCAGCGCCTTGGTATCCCATTGGATAAAGGGCTGATACCGGCCTAAAATGCGCCCACGCAAAGGGAAAATCGCTTCCGGAGCAAGGGGCTTTAGAGAAATATCGTCCGCCGGCGGTGCATCGGCAAAATCGGCCGGCAAAAGCGTTTCTGTTTGCAGCCCAAAGGCATTGTAAAACCCGCGCGCCCCATAAAAGGAAAACAGGCTTTGGGAGGCGGGAATCAAAAACAGCCCCGCTTCGTTGCTTTCACGGCAAATTTGAGCGGCGCTGTCCAAAAGCGTCGTGCTCAGCCCCTGGCCGCGAAAGCGGATGTCCGTGCCCACGGCATAGACATACCGCACCGGCAGCTGCTGATCTTTCCATAAAAAACAGGCAGGCAGCAAAGAGAGCATGGAAAGCACCACATCCCCCTCCAGCGCCAGCAAAAGCGTGTTTTCCGAAAACGGATGGTGCTGCAAATAAAACGAGATAAAAGCCGGGCTGTCTCCAAAACACTGCTGCCAGAGCCCGATGATCTGTTCGGTATCCGCCGGTTGTGCAAATCGAATGTGCATGGCTTATCCTTTATAATACGCGATGTGCTTATCCAAAATTTTGGCCGGGTAATAGGACAATTTGGCCTTGCGCAGCCCTTCTTCGCCCATGTCGTCCTGCCGGTTGATCCATTGATATTGCGTGCTGATGTGCTGAATAAACTGCTGGTTAATCATGGGGTAAGCGCCCTGCACATCGGCAAAGGCCTTTTCAAAATGCACCATATACGAGTCTTCCGTCAGCCGCGAGCCGATGGTATACGCCACCGGCCGATCGCCGATGCGCAAAAGACCGCCCTGCAAATCCAGATCAAAATAATGGGCAAAGGCCTGGCGCACGGCGCAGGCTTCCTCCTGCAGGTCTGTATTTTCATCGCAATTGGATTGCTTGCACCATAAATCGTTTAACAAAAGGCATTCCGTCATGTTTTCTTCGGAAATGGGCTCGTAGGACCAGTTTGGGTTGTTTTCCAAAAAGCGATTGATATGGTTGCGCTTTGCATGCAGCTTTTTGCCGGAAAGCGTGCGCAGTTTGTCTGCTTCGTAGATATAATCGGCATAGTCGCGCTGCAATTCATAGGTAAATTGGCCGGGGTAAAGCTGTTCGAGCTGTTCAATCTGTTCCGGCATCAGGCAGTGCAGCTGAAGCGGAATCTGACGCTCTTTGGCATCCTGGATGATCGCCTCCATCACGGGCTTTAGATCCCCTTCTCCGCAGGGAAACAGATAGCTGGGCGTGGGGCGCTGGGAAAAGACCAGCACAAAATCGTTCATCCGCGTGGCAGACAAAGCATAGGTTTTGCGCCAGATATAAGCAAAAACAAAATTATATTCCTCAGAGGGGGCGCCGCCTTTTTCAAATAGTTCTGTCATCCAATCTTTATCGGCCAAGTCAACACTTAAAAAATCCAACATGGAAAAAATAGGCTCCTATCTAAAATGAAATTACATTGCATTTCTATTGTACCATAATTTGTCAAATCCATAAGCCGAAACAGCAAGGAAAGCGAAAAAGACAAAGATTGCAAAAATTTTCAACAGGCGGATCCAAACAACACAAAAACGCTTTTTGTGTTCCATATGATGCGTTTTTTGGCGCAAAAAGAAAACGGGGCGTTTGCCCCGCTTCCGTCACTGCTTTTCCAACAGGTGTTTATAGCTAATATCCATGCCCAAAGCGCCCAGCGGCGCGGTAATTAAAATGGCCAGCACCGCCACGGAAAGCACGATGTTTCCGCAGGGCAGCCCCAAGGATAGAGGCACAGAACCGATGGCGGCCTGCACAGTGGCTTTGGGCAGGTAGGCAATCACGCAAAACAGCCGTTCTTTGGCGCTGAGCGGGGTTTTGACAAGGCAAAGCCAAACGCCCGCAGCCCGAAAAACAAGCGCGGTTAGGATCATGAAAACGGCCGCAGCGCCCGCGCCCAGCGTATAACGAATGTCCACCGCGGCGCCCACCAGCACAAACAGCACCACCTCGGCTGCGAGCCACAATTTCCCGAATTTTTCGGACAAACGCTTTACCACATTCACCGCACTTTTTCGTTTTAACACGCACGCCATGCTGACAACCGCCAGCAGCCCGGAAACGGAAACAATCCCTTTCGCCCAACTTTCAACGGCCATCAGCAAAAAGGAAAGGCCGAGGATAAGAATCACTTTTACACTGTTTCGAACGGGATGATTTTTCGCATACGCCGCATGTAAAAACAGCGACAGCCCATAGCCCACAATGGCGCCCAGCAAAACGCCCAGCACAATGGAAATCGGGATGTTTATTAGCGCCAAAACATCGGCCTGCCCGCCCCGGGCCATGCCGACAAAGGTGGAAAACAATACGATAACGAAAATATCATCGCAAGAGGCGCCTGCCAAAATCATCTGCGGAATGCTTTTTCCCGTGCCGTATTGCTCTTCCATCAGCGCCAGCATTCTGGGCACCACCACCGCCGGAGACACCGCCCCCAGCACGGCGCCCATTACCGCCGCTTCAATTTTGGAAACGCCCAAAAACAGCGGCGCAAAGAGAAAATACCCCAGAATTTCAAAGCTGGCCGGCAAAAACGACAGCAAAACGGCGGGCCGGCCTACCTTTTTCAGGTCGGATAAATCCAACGACAGCCCGGCTTTGATTAAAATGATAATCAGCGCCATTTGCCGCAATTCCGAAGAGATGCCCAAAAGGGACGGATCCAACGCATTTAGCACAAAGGGCCCCAGCACAATGCCGCAGACCAGCATGCCGATGATGCGGGGCAGCCGCAGCTTTTGGCAGATAGAGGCCATGCCAAGGCCGGAAAGGAAAATAAGACCGAGAGAAGTGAGCATAAAAATCCTCCGATATGCAGAAAAGCCGATGCTTTCTGCGTAAAATGCAGAAGTCATCAGCTTTTATCAGCGGTTTTAGCATATTGCTAAGGGAGAACCTCATTCCCTTTGCCAAGTGTATCATGAAGCATACGCCCTTGCAAGGGGAAATCATACGGCACGCGACGCTATTTTTTATAAAGCAACTGCAAATCTCCATCCACAAAGCCGAGCGATACGGCCTGATACCGCAAAAGTGTTTACGCCTGCCGCCCGCTTTGTAAATATTGCAAAATATAATCGGCAAAGCGCGCTTGAATTTCTTCCCAGCCGGCCTGCTCACAGAAAACAAACGGCGTTTCTCTGGTGGAAAACACCTCTTCGCACGCCCAATCATCGTCTTCTTCAAAACTTGGCGCGCCGATCATCTCAACGGACCAGGCATCGTGTTCATCTTCATATAAATTGAAGTTTACAGCCTGTATCGTTTCCGGCAAACCGGCCGCGCATACACCATCCAGCCAACGGAAAAAATCCTGTTTTTGTTCATTCATATAGACAGCCCCCTTTTTCCTCTTCAAAAAAAGTATACCGAAAAAACAGGAAATTCTAAAAAACTTTTGATTGGCGACCGTCTATTTTATTTGATTATGGTATAGTGAAGATAAGAAAAACGAACAGACGTTTTTTAGAAAATCTTTCTTAAAAAGCAAAACGGGAAGGAGCAAAACACATGATAGAGCAAACCATACAGGTGGGCAATTTGCAGCTGCGGGGCAGAATCGTCATGCCGCCGATGGCCACCGAGCAGGCGGACGGGGGCCTGATTACGCCCGGCATGGGGGCCTATTATGCCGCGCGGGCGAAAAACCCGGAGATCGGGCTGATCATCACGGAACACAGCTATATTGAAATGCGCGGCAAGGCCAGCCGCGGGCAGGTTTCCATTGCCGAGGATGAGGCGATTGAAGGCCTTTCCACCATCACAAAGGCCATCCATGCGGCGGCAGAAGGGATAAAGGTGTTTGCGCAGATCAACCATGCCGGCGGCTATACAAGCCGGGACATCACCGGCACGGAGCCTGTCTCGGCCTCGGCGGGCATTTTGAAGCAGGAACCGGCCCGTGCGCTTACAAAGGATGAGATTTTGCAAATCGAAGAGCTGTTTGCGCAGGCGGCCCGCCGCGCGCAACTGGCCGGGTATGACGGCGTAGAGATTCATTCCGCGCACAGCTATTTGCTCAACCAATTTTATTCGCCGCTGACCAACCATCGTACGGACGAATACGGCTGCCAGACGATGGAAAACAGGCTGCGGATGCACCTGGAAACCATACAAAAGGTAAGGGAAAAGGTAGGGGAGAATTTCCCCATTGCCGTGCGCCTGGGCGGCTGTGATTATACCCCCGGCGGCAGCACGATTGAAGACAGCGTAGAAGCATCGCTGTTGCTGCAAAAGGCCGGGGTAGATCTTTTGGACCTTTCCGGCGGCATGTGCCGGTATATTCTGGAGGGGGTTTCGGAGCCGGGCTGGTTTGGGCAGATGACGCGGCAGATCAAACAGCAGGTAAATGTGCCTGTGCTGCTGACAGGCGGAATCAAAACACGGGCCGAGGCGGAGACGCTCTTGGAACAGGGTGCTGCCGATTTGATCGGCATTGGCCGCGCGCTTTTGAAAGAGCCGCTGTTAAAATAACCGGCGCGGCCTGAAAAGGCGCGCTTTGAAAACATCGGGCAGTTTTCCGGTTGGCAAAAAACATCGAGAACGTTTACTTTGAAAACGCTACAATGAATTTGCAAACGAAGGGAAGTGAACAATGTGAAGGAACAGATTTTGGCCGTGCAAAAAATGCAGGACTATATCCGGGCGCATTTGACGGAAAAGATCGGGCTTGCCGAATTGGCGCAGCAGGCGCAGTTTTCCCCGTGGTATTGCTATCGCCTGTTTCAAGCCCATACCGGGCTGACCCCGGCCCGCTATATCCGGCGGCTTCGGCTGGCGGAGGCGGCGCTGCAATTGAAAAATGAGAGCGGCCGCGTCATCGATGCAGCGTTTGACCTGGGCTTTGGCACGGTGGACGGCTTTACCCGCGCTTTTACCAAGGAATTTGGCCTGTGCCCCAGCGCCTATGCCGCCAATCCCGTTCCGATTGCGTTGTTTGTTCCTTACGGTGCAAAATTCAGAGCGCTTAGAAAGGATCATGTTTCAATGGAAAACACCCATCACATTTTTTTGCAGATCATACAAAAACCTGCCCGCAAGGTGGTGTGTAAACGCGGCGTGAAAGCAGAGAGCTACTTTGCCTATTGCGAGGAAGTGGGCTGCGAAATATGGGGTATGCTGCTGAGTATGGATTCCCTTTGCGGAGAACCGGTGTGCCTGTGGCTGCCGGAGCAATACAAAAAGCCGAACACCTCTGCCTATGTGCAGGGCGTGGAGGTGCCGCTGTCGTATACCGGCCCGGTGCCGGAAGGGTTTGACACCATCACGCTGCCGGCCGCTTCCTATTTGATGTTTCAGGGAGAGCCCTTTGCCGAGGAGGAGTATTCCCGGGCCATCTTGTCTTTACAACAGGCCATGGATCGATACGATCCCTCCGCCATCGGATACCGCTGGGATGATGAAAACCCGCGTATCCAGCTGGAGCCGCGCGGCAACCGCGGATATATTGAAATGCGCGCGGTAAAACAAAGATAAAACACACAGAACACACGGAACGGCCCTGCGCTGTGCCGTGTGTTTTTTGTATAAAGCAAAGGGAAACGCCCGGCCAAACGGACCGCTTTACAAAGCACAGCAGGTTTTGGCTGTGCGTTTTTTTATCGCAGCTTGACAAGTGAACGATCGTTCACTATACTATGCGTAAACGATCGTTTACTTATGGAGGATGTATGAAAGATACCAAAGAAAATATTTTGCAGGTTGCCCTTGGCCTGTTTGCCAGAGATGGCTACGAGGCGGTATCCGTCAGCGAAATTGCCGGGGCATTGGGCATTACAAAGGGCGCGTTGTATCGCCATTATGCCGGCAAACGGGATATTTTTGACAGCATTCTGGCCCGCATGGAACAGGAAGATGCGGAGCGTGCCGGGCAATACCGGCTCCCGGAGGGCACGTTGGCAGAAATGCAGCAGGCATATCGTAAAGCGTCGTTCAGGCAGCTGACGGATTTTTGTAGGGGCCAGTTTCGCTATTGGACGGAGGATCCCTTTGCTTCGGCCTTTCGGAGGATGCTGACATTGGAACAATACCGCAGCCGGGAAATGGCGCAATTGTATCAGCAATATCTGGCGGCGGGCCCGCTGGGATATACGGCGGATCTGTTGGCGGCCTGGGAGGTGCCGCAGCCGAAGGAAAGGGCCGCGGCACTGTATGCCCCGATGTTTTTGCTATACAGCGTATATGACGGCGCGGCGGATAAAGCGGCGGTGTTTGCCCTGCTGGAAGGTTGTTTGCAGCGGGCAGAGGCGGAATGGGAAAAAGAAACTCCCATCCGCGAAAGAAGGTATAAAAATGAACTATGTAAAAAGTGAAAAATACAATACACCGGAATTACAGAAAAAGATCATGGGGCCAAACCCTGTAAAACTGGAAGAAGAACTGCTAATGGGCCACAAAATTCCGAAAAACGCAGTTGTTTGCGATTTGGGCAGCGGCCAGGGGCTGACCAGCGTTTTTTTGGCCAAGGAATATGGCTTTACCGTATACGCAGCAGACCTTTGGAGCGACCCGGAGGAAAACCGTATCTTTTTTGACAGCATGGGGGTGGACCGCAATCAGCTGATTCCCGTGAAGGCAGATGCGATGGATTTGCCGTTTGAAAAGGCGTTTTTTGATGCCGTTATCAGCACGGATTCCTACAACTATTTCGGGCGGGATGAGCGGTATCTCGATGAAAAGCTGCTGCCCTTTGTAAAGCCGGGCGGCTATCTTTACATTGCCATTCCGGGCATGAAAAAGGATTGCCATGACAATTTGCCAAAAGAGCTTTTGCTCTCCTGGACGCCGGAACAGCTGGATTATATGCACGATGTTTCGTATTGGACGCGCATCGTCGGCCGGTGCAAAGGCGCAGAGGTGATAGAGGTAAAGCAAATGAAAAGCAACGAGGAAGTGTGGGCAGATTGGTTGGCCCAGGATAACGAATACGCCGTGGGCGACAGAAAATCCATGGAAGCAGGCGGCGGAAAGTATCTGAATTTTATCTCCATTGTGCTTAGAAAACGATAAGATAAACCGCAAAAATAGATAGGCGGCATGGCTGGCAACGATTATAAAAAGCTGTCAAAGTAAAAAGCTTGACAGCTTTTTTGTTTAGGTTTTTAACAGACGGATGACGTGTTTTCAGAAGTTCATCTTCATTCTGCATGATTATTTTATACAATCGTATTATTTATATTTTGCATAAAACATAAAAAGCTATATAATTAAATTGAAATTTATAATATTAAAGTTAGCATTGAAGTTAATATCAGTTTATTCGGATAAAATCCGGCAAAAGAAACAGGAAAGAAAATATACAAAAGCAGATAAAGTCTGTGGCTTGCTTGGAGTTTTTAAAGACAATTCGAAAGGGATAGATACGATGGGATGTTTGAGCACTGTGATTGGCATTTTCATAGTTATGGGCGCGTTGGCTGCCTTTGGGACAGTGTTTTTAGCATTGCCTTTGATTGGCGCGGTTATTTTATATTTCCGTTTTTCAAAATATACAGAGATTCCAAAGTGGTGGAAAGTTCTTACCATTGTTATGGGGGCGGCTTCCACCGTGTTATTTGCTGTTGACGTGTTTGACGAAACGATACATACCGGCCCTGCGTCTTTCCTTTTGCTTGGTATGTATGGTGTTCTCTCTGCAATTTTCTTTGCCGTAAAAAGAAAGACAAGCGGCAGTACATTTTTTCCCTCGATCAATGCCGATGAAGAGGATATAAATGTCTTCTCCCAAGAGTATGACGAAACGATAGTAACCGATTCCGATGAGAATGAAAATGATGACGATCTTTTGGATGAGGAAGTAAAGACAAAAGCTTTATGTGAAAGACTCAAACAAAATTTTAAAGTGGATACAGCTTTTTGGAAAGAGAGGCATTTGGATTTCAAATGCAAATTGACTTCCTCTTATACCATGCTGTATATAAACTTTGAAATCAAAAATACATCCGGTACACGGTGGCAATATAAAGACGGCGGAATTACAATTAAGGTCAATGCATATGATGCCGAAGAAAACCTGCTTTATATGGATGATACCTATTTGGACGAGGAAGACTTAAAGCATAATAGATTTTCCGATTATCTGTTGCTAAATTATGAAGACGTGAAAGCGGCTGATTCGTTGGAGATGTATGCCTATTGGGAAGAATGACGGTTTGCGTCTTTCGCGCCACATAGCATGCTGCTGCGCTTATACCGCGCATTCGGCACCAACAGGATTCGTGTGCCGTTATCATATGCCCTGCAAAAATCGCTGTGCTTTTCCCGGCATGACGGGCAGGGGCATGGTGCGCAGCGGCAAGAATCGCCAAAGCGCTTGCCTTGGCTGTTGGGCCTTCCGGTTACACTCCTTTTGCCATCGTCGGGATTTGCGAAAATCTCCAGAATCATCCCTCCTGTTTCAAAGCGCCGTGCCTTTTTTCGGAATGAAAAACCTGCTCATATCGGCCTGTTCCAATTCCAACAGCTTTATTTTTTTATCAAGCCCGCCGGCATAGCCGGTCAAACTGCCGTTAGTGCCGACGACCCGGTGGCAGGGAATGAGGATGGAAATTTTATTATGCCCAACAGCGCCGCCTACCGCCTGTGCGGACATGCGGGATACTCCTCGTTTTTTTGCAAGCTGCCGTGCAATTTCGCCATAGGTCATGGTTTGCCCATAGGGAATCTGCAAAAGAATGTTCCATACAGCTTGCCGGAATGCAGAGCCGATGGGGTGCAGCGGCGGCATAAAATCCGGTTTGTTGCCGGCAAAATAAAGATCCAGCCAGCGTTTGGCCTCCAGGAGGATGGGCGTTTCTTGTTCTGTATGCGCTTCCGGGAGATTGTCAGCAAAGTATTTTGCGCCGTCAAGCCACAGGCCGGTCAGCCCGGTTTCGTCTGCTGCCAGCAAAATGACGCCCAGCGGGGAATTGCAATGTTGCGTATAAGTCATTTTTTCATACCTCAAAATAGAATAGCATGCAGCAAGGTTGCTGCGACCGGCCTTTGTATAAAAAAGAATTTTTAGCAGGTGGTGATTTTATAGCGTTCAAACAAGTGTTTCCACCCTCGCTTTGGCTCTATCTTATGGCACGGCGCCGGATTTACCGCCCGCTCAAAGCCGCAGGGCAGGGAGTGCTTGCATTCTGAACCAAGCTACTTTGTCCGCCGTGAGGTGCGTTAGGCCATATAGCGAAAATGGACATTTATTTTGCTTTGCTTTTGGGCTTGTAATCCTTCATTTCCGGAATTGCCCCGCCTGATACCGCCCACAAATACAAACTGGCCACGCTGCAAAAGGGGGTAAACCGGCGGCGATATTTTTCAAATAGCTTGCGGTCTATGCTGCGATGATGGTAGACCATACGCAGCCCGCGCTGAATGGCAAGGTCATCATAGCTGAAAATGTTGGGGCGCTGCATACAAAAAAGCAAGATCATTTCCGCCGTCCAAACGCCGATTCCTTTCAAACTGCTCAAGGCCCGGATGGCATTTTCGTCGTTCATATGTTTTACGGCCTCCAAATCAAACGCGCTGGTATGTATTTTTTCGGCAAAGTCCGTAATGTATTCCGCCTTGCGGAACGTTATGCCCAGCGATTGCAGCCGGGGAACGCCTGCCGAAAGGATGGTTTCAGCATTCACATCGCCAAGCGCATCCTGCATCCGCTGCCAGATGGTCGCCTGCGCCTTGGTTGAAATCTGCTGCCCGATGATATGATGCACAACAGCCGAGAAAAGGTCCGTATCCACAGCGCGGCGGATGGGCCCTATGCAGTTAATCACTTGGCAAAGTCGCTTATCCTTTTGCCGCAGATAGGTAAGCTCGGTTTCACCGTATTCAAAATACACGCGCGCATCTCCTTTGGGGCTTTATCTTTATCATTATATCGAGAATTTTGCGAGAATCTATCTGTATATCGTCAAATGCTGTCAAATTTATCTTCCAGAATGACACTAATATATATGTTATACTATTTGCATAGAACAAAAGAGTGCCCCCCTGAACATAGGCAAGGAAGGTAACAACGTATGGCTTTTAGCAAAACAATTCAAATGTATATTTTTGACGGGAATCCCAACGGACGTATCATGTGTGAACTTTCAAACTGGAATGGGCGTGTATATAAGATTTCCAGAAACGAGATCTCTGAGTTTTCGCAAAGAGATGATTCAGAAAATACAGGAGTATACTTCCTCTTTGGGAAAAATGAGGAGAATAATGATACTGTTTACATTGGTGAAGCCGAAAGAATGTTCTCAAGACTTAAACAGCATTTAAAGGACTCAAAATATTGGAACGATTGCATCGCAGTTATCAGCAAAGATAATTTACTTAACAAGGCACACGCTAAATATCTTGAAAATAAGTTCTATTTGTTGGCCCAAAATGCCGGCAGATCTATTGTCATAAATAGTACAGTTCCAACCTGTTCTTCCATATCCGAGTATGATGAAGCAATGCTTGAAGAATTTATCAGCAATGCCAAACTGCTGGTAAACACGCTGGGGTATAAAGTCTTTGACACAATTGAGGATACCGCCGTAAAACACGATAACGAACAGCCATACTTTTTCATCAAAGCGGCCAGGGGCGCCGATGCAAAAGGGCTTATCGTGTCCGATGGGTTTGCGGTGATGAAAGGTTCAGCTATTGCATCTTCTACTGTACCAAGCATGTCGGATAATCTCATGAAACTGCGCAGTTCTTTAATTGAAAAAGGAATAATAGATGAAGATTTAAAACTCACACGAGATTATATTTTTACAAGCCCATCCCTTGCGGCAGCAGTAGTAATGGGTAGAAATGCGAATGGGCGAACAGAGTGGAAAAATGAAGAACATAAAACAATCAAAGATATAGAAGAATCATAAAATAAAAAGAGCTATCTGACTTCGCTAACAGAAATCAGATAGCTCTTTATTCTTGGATAATCTAAAATGTTGTCATTTTATTGTCACGGGGCAGTTCCCGGGCGCAAAAGTCCGGCATTTTCAAGGCTTTTTGGCCTTTCTGGGATCATTCCCACTCGACGAGGACTAAACAATTCTGTTTATGCAATTTTGCTTTTCGTTAGTCTCTCTATTTTGATTTTACGATGTATCTGTATTATCCTTTGCTAAAATGCCCTTGTTATCATTTTGTTATCGTGGTTGATAACAAGAATAATTTCACCGTGGATAATATGGAAGTGGTATGTGTGTATTATAGCGTACTTGACCTCAAATTGCAATATGTTTTTCAAAATTTACACGCAATATTTACAAAAAGCGTGCAAACCTCTTGCGATTTAGGGAACAATCTATTATAATATAAACACGCATAATGAGAATACTGCGTGCAGAAAGTTGGTGGCAGTTTGAGTAAGCGCGATATCGTAAACGAAGTATTTAATACAGTCGGTGAAGTTGCAAAGAAATCTGATTTCATTTCTGCCGGACTGAAAGAACAAGATGTTTATACGCTTTTTAAGCAGGGATATATTGAACGTGTCAAGCACGGTTATTATAAGCTGTCTGTTGGGGATGAACTCAAAGAAGAAGTTCTCCTTTCCAAATTGATGACACAAGGCATCATTTGTGTTGACTCGGCGCTGTTTTATTACGGTTACAGCGATTTTGCGCCCCGTGAATGGACGATTGCCGTTCCCCGTTCCTATTCCAGAACCGTAAAAGCCATACAGGAAGAAGTGCCGGTAAAGGCGTATTATGTTCAGAACGATATGTACCACCTCGGTGAAACAACAGGTACTTTTAACGGTGTCACGCTTCCCGTATATGACCGTGAACGCACTATCTGTGACTGTTTCAAATACCGCACGAAACTGGATAATGAGATATTTAATAAAGCAATCAACGCCTACGTAGCAGATGAAAAGAAAAACCTTGCCACTCTTTCCAAATATGCAAAGGAAATGGGCGTGTATAAAAAAATGATGAATGTAATGGAGGTACTGCTTAATGGCTGATATTGCTGCATCTGTGCTTGCACGACTGAAAAATAAGGCTGCCGAAAGCGGAAGAAGTTATCAGCTTTGTCTGCAACTCTTTTGCCAAGAGGAATTTCTGCGCCGTTTGGAAAAATCCAAATATGCAGAAAATCTTGTGCTGAAAGGCGGCTTGTTTATCTATTCCCTTACCGACTTTGACAGCCGAGTAACAGTTGATGTTGACTTCTTGCTCCGCCAAATGCCAAATACGCCAGAGCAGTTGAAAACCGTGGGCATAGCTTTACTGTTGAACAGTTTGAGCAGGTAATGGGCTTTGACAGCGACGGCGCAATGCAGAAAAAGTGGAAAGCCTTTGTTCGCAAAATTGATACAAAAACGGATGATTACGGCACCGTGCTGAAAACAATAAAGACGTTTTTAACAAAACCGTTTGTGGCAGCGGTAGAAGGCAATGCGTTCACAGGTAATTGGACTGCTCCGAACAGTGAGTGAATGTAATAGAAGGAAGTTATGAGTATAAACAATAATCCATATGATTTTTTGAATACTCCTGCACTTGACGCTATGCGAAAATTGCAGGAAACCGGTGCCTTGACTGCTGCACTTAAAATGGAAACAACAGGTGCGTTTGCTGCAGTAAGAGAACTACAAAGTACGCTCAATGCCGTAAAATCATCTATGGGCGGTGCCACTGCGGCACTCGAAGAATATAGAAGGACCGTTGCTCCAATCTCAGAGTCTATTAAGGCGATGAATTTTGCCTATGCTCCGATTTTTGAGCAGACAAAAGCCTTTGACACCTTGAATATCAAAGGTATTATATCGGGATTACAGACAAGTGCATCCGCTATGAGTGCTATATCGGGATTAAATCTTTCAGGGATTGCGAGTATTATTGACGCTCTCCCCAAATACGACTTTTTATCAGATATGGTTACGGATGATTTTTCTGTAGATGCTGCCGAAAAGTTATATGAAAGCGGCGAAATCACGCAGGACGATATCAATGAGGAAATCACAGAGATTGTCAACAAAAAGCAGTTTTCGCCTAAAGCTGAATGGGACAAGATTAAAAAGAGCATGTGGTTTATAGCTATTAAAATTTTGATAATTATAACTACATTTGTGTGTAACCCTGTTACGGAATATGCTACCGATAAGGCGCTTGACAAGTTGGGCATTAACGAGTTTTGGGAGGATTCCGGCGTATACGATTTAATAGATTCAATCTTTGGAGAAAGCGAAGATAGCACAGTGTCTGAGACAGAAGCCAAGGAAACTGTTGATAAAACTAAAACGGGTAACGTATCAAAACAGAGGCGAGAAGGTTTACTTGCTAAAATTAAAGATATTCGCACCTTTATATCATCTGCACCGCAGGACGAGAATACAGCCAATCTACTCTCATATCTTTCCGATTTGGAAAAAGATGTGAACGGCAAGAAATATGGACTGGTTTTTGAGGAACATCGTGAGGAAATTGACGAGGTACTTGCCACCCACACACCCGTTCTGACCGAACAGAGCGACCTTTATATCGACAACGGCGGTGAAATGAACTTTCTCATTGAGGGCGACAACCTTGCTTCGTTGCAGTTACTTGAAAAAACACACAAGGGCAAAATTGACCTTATCTACATAGATCCGCCATATAACACAATGAGCACCGGTTTTACATATTCAGATGCTTTGGTTGATAACGGGGATAATTACCGACATTCAAAATGGACTTCCTTTATGAAGCATCGTTTGGAACTTGCCCGAACTCTGCTATCTCCTACAGGATGTATTTTCATCTCTATTGACGATAATGAGTTTGCCGCTCTTAAATTAATCTGCGATGAAGTATTTGGTTGGCAAAACTTTGTTACAACTTGTATGTGGCAAAAAATTCATAGCATAAAAAATGATGCTAAATACATATCCGTAAATCATGATTTTATCTTTGTATATGCCAAAAATATTGATCTGCTTAAATTTAATCTTCTTGACAGAACGGACGAAATGAACAGCCGCTATAAAAATCCCGATAACGATCCAAGAGGACCTTGGCAATCAGGAGATTTAGTTGCAAACGAAGTACGTACAAATGGTAATTATGATGTAATAGGACCAACAGGCAAAATTTTCAATGTTCCTGAGGGTAAACATTGGGTGTACTCCGAAGATAATATGCGTACTTTAATTGCAGAAAACAGAATTTGGTTTGGTAAGAACGGAACTTCTTTTCCTCGCAAGAAACGTTATTTGTCAGAAGTTCAACAAGGTCGTACACCTGACTCTTGGTGGACGAGTGCTGAAGTCGGGCATAACCAAGAAGGTGCACGTGAACTAAAATCTATTTTCGACGGCAAAGTGGTGTTTACTAATCCAAAACCCACACGTCTTATTGAACGAATTATTAAGATGGGTTCAAAAGATAACAGTATAATTCTCGATTTCTTTGCTGGTAGCGGGACACTTGGTCACGCTGTACTAAAATACAATGCAAGTAACGAACATAGTAACCGTCGCTTTATTCTCTGCACCAACAACGAAAACAATATTTGCCGTGATGTTACATATGAACGCATAAAGCGAGTAATTGATAAAGAAAATTACGAGGCAAGTCTTAAATATTACAAGGTAGACTATGTTCCTATAAATGAGCGCATGTATTACGAATATGCGGACGATCTCTTAAAGCATATCCGTGAACTCGTTGAGCTTGAAAACGGCGTGAACTTTACGGGAAATGATGAAATCGGTATTGTGCTGACCGAAGAAGAACTTGACGAATTCATCGCAAATACCGATGCTTTTACAAAGTGCCGCAAACTGTATATGGGACACGACCTTTTGCCAAGTGTTGAGCAGGAACAGATTTTAAGCACTCGTGGCATTGAAATCAGCATTATTCCCGATTATTACTATAGGGATTTACAGGAGGGAAAAGAATGAATGACTTTTTACAGACACTACTTATAGCATGTATTCCTGCCGTTGTTACGGGAATAGTATCCTATTTGGTTGCACATAAAAACGCGTCTTCTCAAGTTAAAATAGTTCAAGAACAAAATGAACACGATATCAAAAAGTTAATGGAACAACACAAAGTTGATATTGATTCATTAAAAGAAAAATATCGTCTTGAAGCAGAAGAAAAAGATAGAGAACATGTTCGCAAATTGGAGTTAATGCAAAAGGAATATGAATTAAAACTCAAGCAACAAGAAAGCGAAGCTGAGAATACCGCTAAATACGGAGCAGTGAAAGATATTTTCAGCGGACTTATGGGTGGCATGGTTTCTTCTGCTATAAATACTCCTGAAGTGCAACAGCAAATGTCAAAAGCATTTACAGATGCTTTCAAGGCAAAGGATGGTGAGAAATAAGTATGGAGCTAAAAGAATTTCAGCTTGCAGCAGTAAAATCGCTGTTTGAGGCTATGGACAAGCCTGCCCGTGATATTATCCTCAAAAGCCCTACGGGTAGTGGTAAAACCATTATTCTGACCTATTTTATGCACCAATACATACAATCTTTTCCGAAGACTGTCTTTGTGTGGCTCACGCCGGGTAAGGGCAACCTTGAGGAACAGAGCAAGGCGAAAATGGATAAGTATATCCACGCTTCACAGACCAAACTGCTCTCCGATGTTATGACATCAGGTTTTGAGGAAAACGACAGTTGCTTTATAAATTGGGAGAAGCTCACCAAGAAAGGTAATAACGCCCTTAAAGACAGCGAACGAACCAATTTTATAGAGCATATTCAGCACGCCCTCAATGACGGTATTCGTTTTATTATTATCGTTGACGAGAGCCACCAAAACAACACAATAAAAGCTGATGAAATCATACAGTATTTTCACACGGACAAGATTATCCGCTGTTCTGCTACCCCGAAAGGCATAGCAAAGGCGGAAATCATCGAAATACCCGAAGAAGATGTAATTGCGGCGGGACTTATCAAGAAAATGCTTGTTATCAACCAAGATTTTCCGCAAACGATAGAAACGGACGATCAAACGGCGTTTCTTCTTGAAAAGGCACTCCTAAAGCAGAGAGAACTCCGTGCAGCATTTTTACAAAACGATACTGATATTAACCCGCTTATCGTGATTCAGATTCCGAATAAATCAGAAACCTTACAGGACGGCGTGGAACGCTACCTTGAAACACAAGGATTGACTTACGAAAACGGACAACTTGCGGTATGGCTCTCCGACCAACACGAAAACTTGGAGGGGATTGACAAACCTAATGCCGTATCTTCTGCCGTTATCATAAAGCAAGCGGTTGCTACAGGTTGGGATTGTCCGAGAGCACATATTCTCGTAAAGCTCCGTGATAATATGGACGAAACCTTTGAAATACAAACCATAGGACGTATTCGCCGTATGCCCGAAGCAAAGCATTATCAAAGTGATCTGCTTGATAGTTGCTATCTTTACACTCTCGACGAAAAATTTACCGCAGGTGTAAAACTGGCTCTCGATAAGGGTGCGTTAAATGCTTGTACTCTTTTCCTCAAAAACGAGCATAAAGATGTAATGCTCATTAGTGAGCAGAGAACAATGATTACAAGTACCCGTAATCCGCAAAAGGCACTACAAGCTGTTGTATCCTATGCTCAAAAAGAACTCGGAGTTGGTACGGACAAGACGGAAAATCACACCCGTTTGCAAACCGCAGGATATGAACTGAGTGAAAATATCGTGAAGCATACCCTGTCAGGCGAAACTGCTACTCTTGATTTTGCGGCAGCAGATATGAACACTATTGCAGTTACAGAAAAACTAAACACCCATAAGCACGGACGAGATTACCACCACGAAATCGGTAAAATCGGCATGGAAATTGGTATGGAATACTCCTATATGAATACCATTATCCGTAAACTATTTGATAAGAATTTCAAGTATAGTCGCAAGATCCTTGCTTTAGAGCCGAGAGAAGTTTACGCATTTGTACTAAACAATGCCGACCGACTACGCCATTTAGTTCGTGAAGCTATGGCTTATGAGTTAGCACAATTGCAGTTGGAAATTAAGCAGAAATCTTATTATGAGTTCCGCATTCCGCAGTCTTGTTTGTTTACCTATAACGGTGATGCAAAAACACAGCTCATTATGAAAAAGAACGTGTATCAGAATTATCTTTCCTCTGCTGCACCACGCTCTGTGCCGGAGGTTAAATTTGAAAAATTCTGTGAGCGTTCCGACAGTGTTGAATGGTGGTATAAGAACGGGGACAAGGGCAACGAGTATTTTTCTATCGTCTATGTGGACAATTCCAATAGACAAAAACTGTTCTACCCCGACTATATTATTTCCGTAAACGGTGAGTTGTGGATTATCGAAACCAAAGGCGGATTTGACCGTAGCGGTAATAGTCAAGATATTGACCTTTATACACCGAAGAAATTTGGTGTGTTGAAAGCATATCTTGATGAGCACGGCTTAAAGGGTGGTATCGTGCGTAACGATGCAACTACCGATGAACTGTGTATCTGTATGTATCACTATTCCGATGATATAGGCAGTAATGATTGGCAAGTGCTTGAAAGCGTATTGCCGTGATGGGGGTGTTGGAATATGACTATTGATTCATTTGAAGTAGTATTCTACACCTGCATATTCCTTCTTCCTGGTTTTATTATCAAAAGCATTATGGATACATTGGTTCCGCCTATTAAACATAACGATACAAAGTATTTTTTCTCTTGTTTGTTGTATAGCATTGTTAATTGTGCAGTTTGGAGTTGGGCGTATCTATTGCTCAATAAAATTTCTGAAGAACATCCCACAATTTATTGGATTTCGCTGCTTGCAATAACTGTAGTAGGAGCAACTCTACTTGCTATTTTTATCGGGGTTGTAAAGCAAAAGGGATTCATCGAGTGGTTATTTGCAAAAATGAGGGTCAACAAGATTCATCCCGTTCCAACTGCATGGGATTATTACTTTTCAAAACAAGAAGAAGCGTGGATCATTGTAACTTTGAAGAATGGTAAAACCATATATGGAAAATTCTCCGAGCATTCTTTTGCATCTTCTGACGCTGAAGAACGAGATCTTTATATTGAAAAAACTTACAATATTAAAGAAGATATGACTTGGGTAGAAGATGACAAAAGCAATGGAATACTTGTTGCAAAAGATGAAGTTGAAACTATAGAATTTCTAATTTAAAGGAAGTGAAAAAATGAGCGACACAAAGAAGCCTAATCCTAATACAAATTTTGGCTATCAGCCTAACAGTGAGCAACGTGGATATCAACCCAAGAAAGGAATAAATGAAGGGTATCAACCTACAAAGTCTATATCTACTCAACCACCTAATAAAGGCTCAAATGTTCAGCCGGCAAAAAATGATAAGTAAAAAAACGGGGTAGCATAGTACAATCACTGTGCTACCCCGAAACATTTATAACGTAATAATCAAATCATTATTCACAATTTCTGTTGCTCTGCTACGAATATCATTCATTCGACCAACCCACGCCATTTGATTGTCCGCTTTGAGTTGTTCGGTCACGCCCTCGTATTCTGCCATCTGTTTCACCAGCCTAGAAAACATTTCTTCCGCCTGTCGGTTAATATCAGCAAGGTAACTGTTTAACTTGCCGCTTGTCAGCAGATTGGTGTATAGTACCCTTCGATTTTGCTTGATGTGTCGCAAATGTCGTTGCCCCCATATGCCGATTGGCTGTTGTTCTTCAGCGGGTAACGCAAGGTCGGGTAGATAATAATCTCCTTGCAAGGTGTAGTTGATTCCCGTTTTTTCGTCCGTAAAATGCTGTTTCATTGTGTTGTCCTACCTTTCATCTTTATAATTTCTAAAGCGTTTTTCACGCTGTTTAGACTGCTTTTCCGACTTTGCTCTATCAAGCAAGTCATCAATTTGTTTATGACCAAATACTTTGCGGAGAAGTTTGTAATCCCTGTTTTCCGCACGCAGATTTTCATTCTCTCGTGATAATTTTTCATTAACTTTCGATAACTTCTCGTTTTCACGATATAGGTTTCCGTTTGTGATGTTCAATCTGTGGTAACTGTCCAACGCCTTGAAATATCGTGCAAATAAGGTGCTTATTAAAGACTTAAATCGGGATATAAGCGGCTCAACAAACTTTGCCTTATAAGTTCTCGCCGACATCATTGCAGGCGGTTCAGGCAACTGATATTCAGGCTCATTCATTATACTTTCATCAAGATTTTGTAACGATCTTTCGCCGTTATCAAAGTTTTCAATGCGGTCAGCCATAACACGAAATTCATCTTTCTTTTCAGCTAGTTTATCTTCAAGAGCGTTAATTTCTTTTTCTCGCTCCTGCTTTTTGTAATCCAAAACAGACAGGTGTTTTTCGTGAGTACCCTTGTGTTCCCATTCAATTCCGTGGCGTTCCATAACAAA
>CAJJKN010000004.1 GCA_905188085.1 uncultured Bacillota bacterium | reverse complement strand
GACACATCCAATCCACCTATCATCGTGACGGTACATCCGAAAATCGCTGCGGCGGTTTCATCCCAAACCACGGTGCCGCCTGCGCCAACAAAGGCCAGGAACATGGGCTGAATTGCAGCGCCGATTTTCATGGCAGTGGGGATGTCCCCCAAGATAATGCCGGAAATCAGCGAAGCAGTCAGAGGTCCTTGATATATGGCAGAGAGACTGTAGATAACGCCGAATTTAGATACCCAGTAATATAAGGCCAAAAGCAATGATTGAACGATGGTTAGTTCCATGAAGTACCTCCTTTACAGGAAAAATGAGTGTCGTTAAAATGCCTGGCGTCGCTGCTCAAATGAATCCCCCTTTCCGCTGGAGCAGAAACAGCTGTATGGATTAAACCGCTTGCCTACGGTTTGATTTTTCCCTACAGTCACTTATATGCGGGCAATGCGCAAACATGTGTGCATCTTGCCGAAAGTGACGTTCCTTGCCAAAAAAACGACGTGCTGTAAATCCGTATCAGGAAGTGCTATATTTAAAAATTAGATGCCCGTTAAAATCATCTCCAAGAATATAAAAACTTAAAAAATAATGAAATTACAGTAACCATAAAAGCGGTAAGATATAAAACTTATATATAATAACAATTATGTTTGTAGATATAATAACATATTTTGCTGAAAATACAAGAGATTTGCAGAAAGTTTTGTTATTTTTAAGAAAAATGTGCAAAAGTTATCCACAGTTTCAGAAAAAGCTTGAGGATATTGTGGAAAACCGATCCAAATTTACCGTAGATACAGGCTTTTACCTTGTGGAAAACCGGGACGGACTGTTTTGGATAAAAAGAAAAACGCCTACGCGGCGTTTTTGGGAATGTTAGAACGAACAAGAATTGAGGCAACTTTTATATTTGGGGATATAAGAAATTGTTGCCAAGTTTTCTGTAAGGATAATTGGGGTCTTGTGTTCTGTATCCAAAAGAATAATAAAATAACGTTGACTACTTGTCCAGTACTTACTTTTATTTATTTAAGTAAAGAGACTGTTTTCTACAAACAAACCTGTAACAAAAAAGCAGGCCGACCGGCCTGCCCTTTCTTATGTGGATCAGCAATCAAAGTGTTTTGCTTTTTCAAAGTCCTCGCAGATTTGTTCAGACGGCGCGGGCGTAATGAGGGAAACCACCACGATAAACACGCAGGAGATCAAAAACGCCGGCAGCAATTCGTAAATGCCAAATACCCCGCCCATGGGCTTTAACAGCAGCTTCCAGATAAATACGCTGATGCCGCCGGCGAGCATGCCCGCCAAAGCGCCGGCCCGCGTTGTGCGCTTCCAAAACAGGGAGAAAAGCATGATAGGCCCAAACGTGGCGCCGAACCCTGCCCAGGCAAACGAAACAATGGTAAAGATAACGCTGTTTTCATCCAAAGCAATCAGCACTCCGATCAGGCTGATGACCAGTAATGTGATACGGGAAACCGTCATGATCTGTTTTTCAGAAGCATCCTTTTTCAAAATGCCCTGATAGATATTTTTGGAAACGGCAGAGGCCGCAATCAGCAAATAGGAGTCCGAAGAGCTGATGGTCGCGGCCAAAATGCCTGCCATAGCAAGCCCGGCCAGCAGGGGCGGCAGCAGGTTGGTGGAAAGAATGATAAAGACGTTTTCCGCTTCGCTGGCGGTGCCCAAAGCGATGGGATACAGCGTGCGGCCCATCAGCCCGATGAATACGGCGATGGAAAGGGAAATGACCACCCACACCGTGGCAATACGGCGGGATTTAGTCAATTCGGAAGGTTTGCGAATCGCCATAAAGCGAAGCAGCACCTGTGGAACGCCAAAATAGCCCAGCCCCCAGGAAAGCGCGGATAAGATGGTCAAAAAGCTGTAACCGGCCGCGGCGCCGAATTGTGGCACGCCCGCCACGGCCTGCTGCACGCCGTCCGCCACGGTGGGCTGTGCAATGCCGAAGAAATCGAAAAAGCCGGGGATGCTTTTGATGTTTTGCATGATGGCGTCAAAACCGCCGGCCGCGGAAACGCCGCAAATCAAAATCATCGTCAGCGCCACAATCATAACCACACCCTGCATGAAATCCGAAACGCTTTCGGCCAAAAATCCGCCCAAAAACGTGTAGATGATGACAAACAACGCGCCGACGATCATCATGCTGTGGTAGGAAAAGCCGAACAGCGTGCTAAACAGCTTGCCGCACGTTACAAAACAGCTGGAAGCATAGACGGTGAAAAACACAAGAATAAAGACGGAGGCAATCCCCATAATTACCTTTTTGTTTTCACGAAAACGGTTGCTGAAAAAGTCCGGAATGGTGATGGCGTTGCCGGCCACGGCAGAATAGCGGCGCAAGCGCTTTGCAACCAGCAGCCAGTTGATATAGGTGCCGGCAGCCAGGCCGATGGCGGTCCAGGCGGCGTCTGCCAGGCCGCACCAATACGCTACGCCCGGCAGCCCCATCAGCAGCCAGCCGCTCATATCCGAAGCCTCCGCGCTCATGGCGGCTACCCAGGGCCCCAGGCTGCGCCCGCCGATAAAGTAGTTTTCAGAATCCTGATTGGCCCGCTTTGCAAAAAACAAACCGATGCCAATGACCACCAACATATACAAGACCATGGTGATTAAGATCTGTATCGTGTTCCCTTGCATCATTTTCTCCCCTTACTAAAAACTGTAAATAAATAATATTTTACCATCAAAACGGAAAATGGGAAGAGAAAAATGAATTTTTTTTGTATTTTTTTAATTTATATACATTTCATATAAGAAAAAAGACCGTATGTTCAAAAACGGTCTCTTTCATCCGGTTGTTTATTCGGCGCAATGCTTGCGATGACCAAACCAGTGACGCCCGATCTTAAACGCATCGGCCATATAACGGGATTTGCCCCGGCTGAAATAGGTCACGTTTTCACAGCACAATACGCTCTCTCCATCCAAAACACGCTTGGCCAGGGTGCGGAAATGATCGCTCACCGCTCTCTTTTTATAATTTGGATTGTTGGTAGGGGTAAATTGCGAGCGCTGGTAGATCACGCCTTTGATGGTGTTCGGCCAGGCAGAGGGGTGTTTGACACGGTTTAGAATCACTTCGGCCACGGCCATTTGCCCCTTGTCGCTTTCGCTGCCGGCCTCCCAGAGCATAATGCGGGCCAGCTCTTCCACATCTTCCTGCGTATAGGAAATACCGGTGCGGCTTTTGGTTTTGGTTTGTGCGGCAGAGGTGTCCGCCGTCTTTTGCTCTTTGGCTTTTTTCTTTTTTTGTTTTTGCGTTGCCTTAGGCGCCGCTGTTTTTTTCGGCTTTTCGGTCGGCACGGGCGTTGGCGTTTGGCTGGGCGTGGGTTGTATGGTAGGGGAGGGGGGTTGCGTGGTTGCCGGTGTAGAAACCGCGTTTGCGGTCAAATCGGCAGGCAAGCCGGAGGAACCAAAGGAAATTATATGGGATAAAAGCTGCGTTATCATCAAAAAGGTTGCCAGCCACTTCATCGGATCACCTCATGCGCCGGTGCGCATCGTGCTTTCTCGGGGATTTGGCAGTATCGTATTTGCATAACTTCTTCCTTTCTTTTATAAGTGCAAACCAAAAGAATTATGGGTTTTGCACTGCTTTCTGTATGGCAGTATGCCCAGTAAACGCCTCTTTTAACACAATATTCATATTTTTGAAATGATTGACGATGTAAAATCGCGATTACTGATGAAAAAAAGAAAGTGTGAAAACGACCAATAAGTTTGCTTTTCCCTTAAAAAGGCCTGTGAAAGGAAAAATGGAATCGAAAAAGGGAAAAGTGAAAAAACATGAAAAATGAAATATTTCAGCCCGGTTTTGAAAAGAATAGAAAAGAAGGCAAAATAGAGAAAAAAGAAAGGGAAAACAGAAAAATTTTTTAAAAACAACAAAAGACCCCGCAGCAACAATCAGCGGGGCCCTGTGTGGCGCACCTAACAGGATTCGAACCTGTGGCCTACCGCTTAGGAGGCGGTCGCTCTATCCTACTGAGCTATAGGTGCAGGGGAAATAAAAACCGTAAAACATTGTACCCAAGCTGCGGACCGTTTGTCAACCGGAGCGGTCTTTTTTGAAAAAATGATGCATACATACGCCTAAGGGGGCAGGGCGATGAGGCAGAGAGTGTTTTTCAAAAACAGAGGCAAAGGGGCGTTTGCCGCAAAACGGAAAAAACGAAACCCGGGAAACCTGCGGCGCGCGCGGGAAAAAACAACGGGTTGGTCCAAAATGCAGCGCTGCGTTTTGGGACTCTTGGCGGCTTTTGCTTTGCTCTGTTGGCTATCCGGAGGGGAAGAGGACGGTTCTTTTTGGCCGTTGGATCTTGTGGCTCCCAAAGGGAACAAAGGAGAAAGCGGCGAAATGATCCAAGTGCTGCATGTGGCGGACGGCAACAAGATCAAACACATGCCGATAGAAGAGTATATTGCGGGCGTTGTTTCCGCTGAAATGCCGATCGGCTACGAATTGGAAGCGTTGAAAGCCCAAGCTGTGGCGGCCCGTACGTATACTTATGATAAAATGCTGGGCAACGGCTGCAACCGGAGCGAAGCGGTGATTTGCACCAGCAGCGGCCATTGCCAGGCCTTTTGCGATGAACAGGGGCGCCGCAAAAAATGGGGTTCGTCGTTTGAAAAAAACGAAGCAAAATTGCAAAAAGCCATTCGCGAAACCAAAGGACAGGTTTTGGAATATGACGGCGCACCCATTGTGGCGCTGTTTCATTCCACCTCCGGCGGGCATACGGAGGATGTGGAAAACGTGTATAAAAGAGCGCTGCCGTATTTGCGCGGCGTAGACAGCCCGGGCGAAGAATCCGCACCGCGCTACCAACGCACCACAACGGTATCCAATAAAGAATTTGTGGAAAAGATAAAACAGGAAAACGAAAAAGCCGAGCTTTCTGAAAAAAACCTGAAGGACCAAATAAAAAATATAGAGCGGACAAACGCCGGCCGGGTACAGAGCGTGGAAATCGGAAAAATAAAATTTACCGGCAAACAAATTCGCATGATTTTTAAATTGGATTCCACCTTTTTTACCTTTGATTTTGAAGACAATCAAGTGAAGATTACCACCAAAGGATACGGGCACGGCGTGGGGATGAGCCAGGTGGGTGCCAACGCCATGGCCAAGGAAGGCAAATCATACGAAGAAATTTTAAAACATTATTATACAGGGGTAACATTGGCACAAATGGAAAAGCCTTGAAAAACAAATCCGTGTGTATATGCTTGCTTTGACGCGGCAACAATAGCGTTAAAGGAGGAATGAACATGGATAACCGAAATTTTAGACGCAACGACAGAGGCCCCATTCGCCAACGCTCGGCGCTGGCCGCATTTGTGGATAAAAATGGGATTTATCTGGTGATGTTGGTATGTTTGGCCCTGATCGGGGTGACCGCGTATTTTACCCTGGGAACCGGGCAGGACACCGCATCTCAGCCAACGCCAAGCGCCACCCAACAGGCACAGGCTGCCAACCAGAACAACGGCACTACCCTGCAGGACGAAATGAACAGATTGCAGCAGGTGGCAAACGCCACGTCCTCGCCCACAACCGCGCCGTCTGCTAAAACAACGGCAAAGCCGGAAGCAACGCCGAAAGTGAAACAAACGGTGGTAGCCGTAAAGCCGGTAATGCCGGTAAAAGGGGATCTTTTAAGGCCGTTTAGCGATAAGGACCCGGTGTATTTTCAAACGCTGAACGCATGGATGATCCATAAAGCGGCGGACATTAAAGCGGAAGAGGGCACGGCCGTGGTTGCCATGATGGACGGCACGGTGGAATCCGTTTCAAACGAAGCGGAAACAGGATACACGATTGTCATTCAGCATGCAGGTGATGTGAAAAGCACCTACGGAAACTTACAGACCCCGGACGGCATTAAAAAGGGACAAAAGGTGAAACAGGGCGAAAAGATCGGCACGGTGGGTAAAAGCGCCGGCAACACCGCCAACGACCCAACGCATCTGCACTTTGCCGTCAGCGTAAAAGGCGTGGCCAAAGACCCCATTCAATATGTAAAAGGGAAATAAAGCAGGATCTCCTGCTTTTTTCTTTTGGCCGCCGCTGTATGCTGTGCCCAAATGTTTAACTTGCAATGCCGTGCCGGATGACTTATCATTATATCTTGAAAAGAGAGAATAGGACGGTGGTTGGGGCCCATGAAATTTTTGGGAACGCATATTTCTGTATGGATCGGTGTGCTGGGGTTGCTGGTATATTCCATCAATATCATAGTGGTAAATCACTATATTAAAGTGAAAGCATATCAAATTCAGGAACAAAAAAAGCAGGAGCGGCGCAGAAGCAGCGAAAACCGCAGCGCAAAGACAAAAGCGGACGAGCGGCTGATGAAAGAAGTGCCGAAATTGAAATGGACATTGCCGGTGGGGGTGATTTCCTTATTGGTGGCCATCTTCGGGTTCGGCTGGGAAATCTTGCGGTTGATCGGCGTATTATAAGAAAAAGAAAAGCAGGCATTGCCTGCTTTTTGTTTTGCGTTTTGCTTAAAGGAAAAAGATAAATGTGATATAACTATACATAGCCCACGGCGAACGCATGTATAAGCTTTATCCGAAAGGAGCAGCCGAATGTCTCAAGTGACAAAACGTGCCTTAGAGCAATCATTAAAAAATCTTCTGTTGAAAAAACCGCTGACCAAAATCACCGTAAGAGACATCGCGGAGGACTGCGGAATCAACCGCATGACCTTTTACTATCATTTTAAGGATATTTATGATTTGGTGGAATGGTCCTGTCTGGAGGATGCAAAGCGCGCCCTGGACGAGAAAAAGACCTATGAAACCTGGCAGCAGGGATTTTTGCAGATCTTTGAGGCTGTCTTGGAAAACAAGCCGTTTATTTTAAATGTTTACCGCTGTGTGCACAGAGAGCAGGTTGAAAAATATTTGCAGCCGCTGGTGGATAGGCTGCTGATCGGCGTTATTGAAGAGGAATCAAAGGGCATGACGATCAGGGATGAGGATAAATGGTTCATCGCCCAAATCTATGCGTATGTATTTATCGGCATTATGCTGGATTGGATAAAAGACGATATGCAAAAAGAGCCGAAGGAAATCGTTGAAAGGCTGGCCAAAATGATGAAAGGTTCCATGGCGGCGGCGCTTTCCAAATTTAAATTATAATTTTATCAAACCCCGGGATTTGATAAAATTTCTTACACTTTTTCGCTCCGTGATAAAATCTTTATCACGGAGTTTTTTCTGTTTATAGTAAAAAAATGCGTGCAGGGTAAAATGAAACTGTAAAGAAAAGCCGCTCCTCAAACAAATCCAAGCCCAAACCGGGCGGCTGAAAAACTGGAGGTTTTTAATATGTATTACGCTGCAGGAACCTATGAAGCTTTCGCTCATCCCGAAAAACCGAAAGATGTTGATAAAAAATCCGCCTATATCATCGGCACCGGCCTTGCCGGGCTGACGGCTGCGTTTTATCTTGTCCGCGACGGACAGATGAAAGGCGAACACATTCATCTGCTTGAAAAATTGGAACTGGCCGGCGGCAGCTGCGACGGCCGCAAAGACGTTACCAAGGGCTTTTTCATGAGAGGCGGCCGCGAAATGGACAACCATTTTGAAGTCATGTGGGATACTTTCCGCGATGTGCCGTCCATTGAAACGCCCGGCGTTTCGGTGTTGGATGAATACTATTGGCTCAATAAGCACGACCCGAACTATTCCCTTTGCCGTGCAACCGTAAACCGCGGCGAGGACGCCCATACGGACAGAAAGTTTGAGCTGGATAAAGATTCGGCTATGGCGCTGTCCAAATTGTTTTTAACGCCGGAAAAAGATCTGGAGGATAAAAAGATTTCCGATGTGCTGCCCGATTCTTTCTGGAAGACAAACTTCTGGCTGTATTGGCAGACCATGTTCGCGTTCCAGCGTTGGTCCAGCGCGCTTGAGATGAAACGTTATCTCTGCCGCTATGTACACCATATCGACGGCCTGCCCGATTTCAGCGCGCTGCGCTTTACCAAGTACAATCAGTATGAAAGCATGATTTTGCCGCTTGTAAAATATCTTGAAGCGCACGGCGTGCAAATCGAATACGGCATGGATGTGAAAAACGTCATCATCGAAACCGAAGGCGATAAGAAAGTGGCAAAGCAGATTGTCTATGTCAAAGACGGCAAGGAACAGACCATAGATTTAATTGAGGACGACCTTGTCTTTATCACCAACGGCTGCTGCACCGATACCTCCTGCTATGGCGACCAAACCCATGCGCCGGACCTTTCCAATGTGAAAAACGGATTCGGCGAATCGTGGGATATGTGGAAAGCCATTGCCGCACAGGCCGAGCACGGCGAATTCGGGAACCCGGATAATTTTTGCAGCGATGTGGACGCAACAAACTGGATGAGCGCCACGGTAGCCACCTCCGATGAGGAGATCATCCGGCATATTATGAATATCTGTAAGCGGGATCCCCGCTCCGGCAAGGTGACCACCGGCGGCATCGTCACCGTTAAAGACAGCACGGATCATTGGTATCTTTCCTGGACGATCAACCGCCAGCCCCAGTTTAAAGCGCAGGATAAAAACATGGTGCTTGTGTGGCTGTATTCTTTGAACACGAACAAAGAAGGCAACTATGTGAAAAAAGCCATGCGGGACTGCACCGGCGAGGAGGTCTGCCGCGAATGGCTGTATCATATCGGCGTGCCCACCGAGAAAATTGACGACCTTGCCAAAAACGCCTGCAACACTACGACCTGTTTTATGCCGTATATCAACGCGTTCTTCCAGCCGAGAAAACAATCCGACCGCCCGAAGGTCGTGCCGGATGGCGCGGTAAACTTTGCCTTCATCGGCCAGTTTGCAGAAACGCCCCGGGACACCATTTTCACCACCGAATACTCCATGCGTACCGGGATGGAATCGGTTTACACGCTGCTGGATATCGACCGCGCTGTGCCGGAGGTTTGGGGAAGCAAATACGACGTGCGTGAACTGCTGCGCGCCTGCTACTACGCCATCGATAAAAAACCGATCAGCGAAGCGCCGCTCTCCTTTGCGGAAAAGGAAATGCTGAAAATTGCCATTAAAAAGGTCAAGGGAACAGATATTGAGCTTTTGCTCAAGGAAAGCGGGCTGATTAAATAAGCGCCGGTAAAAAACAACAGAGAGAAAGCCGACAAAACAAAAATCCTCCGTACTCGCGGAGGATTTTTTCTGTTTGGGCTGCGTTTGCCGCGCAAGAAAAATTCTATCTTGCCCCCTCGTGGTTGGCATGATAGTCATGGATGATCTTTTCATATTCTGCATACACATGATCCACAATCATATCCCAGGTCTTGGCCAATGTTTTTTGTGCATGGCGGCCGATTTCCGCTGCTTTTTCCGGCTGCCGGAGGCATTCTAGCATGGTGTCGCGCAGGCTTTCGGTGTTGTTTTCGCATAAAAAGCCGTTTATGCGGTCTTCTACCCCCTGCGCGGCGGTGCTGTTGCGCACCAGAATCGAGGGCGTGCCCATGGCCGAGGCTTCACGCACCACCAGCGGCGCGTTATCATACACAGAGGGGAAGACAAACGCTGTGGCCCGCAAATACAGATAGGAAAGAAGCGAGCGATCCTGAATGGTGCCCAGCAGGGAAACCTGCTCGCTAAGTCCCTCGTGGCTGTCGATAAAGGCCTGCATTTCACGTGCAGCATAGCCGGTGCCCACAAAGACAAGACGAAAATCAGGCTCGAGAAAGCGCAGCTGTTCGGCGGCTTCCAAAATCATGCGTACATTTTTTTGCCAGATGTGCTGCCCTACAAACACAAACAGCGGCTGATCCGGGCGCAGATGGCAAAGCGCCTCCGCTTTTTCAAGCGCGGCGGGAATGTCCTCCGGCAGGGAAAGGTCCGTGCCGTTTGGCACAACGGTAATCGGCCCGTCAAAGCCGTATTCGCGCAGCGTTTCCACCGTGGAATCGCTGACGGTCCAAACACTGTCGCATTTTTTAAAAAATTTGATGACCAGATTAACTCCGGCCCAGGCAAGGCGTTCGTTATGAAAATATTGCAGAAAATCATCATAAAATTTGCTGTGAAACGTGCCGACCAGGGGAATGTTTTGCTTTTTGGCAACGCGCAGCGCTTCGGAGCCCGAAGAAAAAGGCGAATGGGAATGCACCAGATCAAATTGCATTTGATTGAGATGCTTGCGATAGCGCCCATCCAGCGCCGGAAAGCCGAAACGATACGGCTTTCTGCCCGGAATGGGGATGGAAAGATAGGACTGCACATCAAACGGATCCGGATTGACAAAGCTTTTGGTGTTGGGCGCGTACACCACGCACTTTCCGTATTTTTCATTCAGCCAATAGGCATAGTTGCGCACGACGGAAACAACGCCGTCTGTTACGGGTAAATAACTGTCGATAAATTGTCCGATGGTCAAAGGCGTTTGCATGCCAATTCCTCCCCACCACAATGAATTAAGATGGTATTCAAAAGACAGAAGTTTATGTCATATAAAAATAACGCATTTCCTATATGATAGGAAAAAGACAGATGCTGCAAAGTGTAAAAGATACGGCTTATTTGGCAAAGGAAAACTTTTTTGCCAAAAGCCGCGCGATTTCCAAATCTTCCGGCGTGGTGATCTTTATATTGCTCTTGGAACCAAGCACCAGATGCACCGGTTGCCCCAATTGCAAAACCAACGTGCAGTCATCCGTTACCGGCGGCGGATCTTGGGCCGCTTCATAGGCTTTATGCGCCCGGTCGATCACGGAAAAGCGGAAAGACTGCGGCGTTTGCCCCAAAAACAGGGTTTCCCGCGGCGGTATGGCGGATAAACAGCGGCCATCCGGGCTTTGCACGATGGTATCCTGCGTGGGAAACGCCGTATATACCGCGCCGTACCGGCGGGCGGCCTGAATATTTTCTTCAATGATGCGCTGCGTAACAAAAGGGCGCACGGCATCGTGAATTAAAAGGATGTCTTCCGGCTTACAATCGGGAGAGACGGCCAATAGCGCATTTTTGGAGGTAAGCCTGCGGTCCGCTCCGGCGGACGCAAAATATTTTACCTTGGAAAGGCTGTATTGCCGAATGTATTCCTGCACCAGGGACAGGTAGGCCGGCGCGCAGGCAAGGCAAATGGCATCTATGGCATCGCATGCTTGAAACGCGCGCAGAGAGTGTACCACAATGGGCACCCCCTCCAACGGCAGATATTGTTTTGGCGTGGCCTGGTTCATGCGCGTGCCCGAACCACCGGCCAAAATCAAAGCATAATTCAAACCCATACAGCTCCTATCTCATTCGACTGGACCAGGAATAAATAGAGATATATAAAACATATTATAGCAGGGAAAATGTACTGAAAGCAAAAAAACCTGTGATTTTGAAGAAAACATAGCTTCAATCAAGATGGGGAAAACGGTTTTTTTGGATTTTTGGTGGCTTTTTTAGGGACATGTGATATAATCTATCCGCAAAAAACACATTTTTGGTTCCTTTGAGCCAAAGAGGAGGCTGTAATGATGAAAAAGCTGATCGGCATTGCCTTGGCAATTTGCATGGTTGTGCCGTTTGCAGCGGGGTGCGGGAAAAAAGACGAACAACCGCAGACAACCACAACCCCGGCGCCGACGGTGGAACAGACCGGGCGGGATCCGTTGAACGGAAGCGAAACCATTTCCGACTATAAACCCGTGATTTCCATGATAGATAACAGCGCAGCGGCGCGCCCGCAGCGGGGCATTCAGGCGGCAGACATCGTGTATGAATGCGAAGTGGAAGGCGGCATCACGCGCTTGATGGGCGTTTGGAACAGCAACATTCCGGACATCATCGGACCGGTGCGCAGCGCACGTCAGTATTTTGCGGCGCTTGCTTCGGAATATGACACGGTTTACTGCCATTTCGGGGGCCCGCACGAATCCGGCGATAAGCTGAATGTATACGACTATATGGAAAAGCACAACCTGTTTCAGGCACGCTGCGACGGGCTGAGCGATACCAACGCCTATTTTAGAGACAGCAAGCGCAAAGCGCCGCACAATGCGTATCTCTATACCGAAAAAGCCTTGGAAAAGGTAACCTATACGCCCACGCCGCGCGTGTTCCATTTTGACCCCAGCGTGGCGCTTGGGAACACGGCGGAAACCGTTTCTCTTAAATTCGGCGGGCAGATTGTTTACACCTACGACAGCGAAACCAAAACGTATAAGCGCTCTGTGGCGGGCAAAGAACATAAGGACGCGGATACCGGAAAAGTTGTAGAAGTGAAAAACCTGATCTTCCAGTTTGCCAACTATCACACGGAAAACGTGAAAGGCCAGCTGGCGGATTTGGCAGGAAAATCCGGCAAGATGGTGTATATGATCGAAGGTAAATACGCAGAGGGCACCTGGAGCAAGGAAAGCGAAAAGGCGCCGACCGTGTATAAGGATGCAAACGGAAACGAAATCGTATTGCAGCCGGGCAACACCTGGATTCATGTTGTGCCGACGGGTACGGACCTTACGGTGAAATAAACGCAGAAAAACAAAAGCCATGTCCGAAACGGGCATGGTTTTTTGTTTTGCAGAAAAAGGAGAAAGAGAAGACTTTCTTTGCCCGGCCTTTTCATAAAACAGGGTGTTTACGGCATAGTGTGGAGGGATAAACGAAAAATATTGTTCTTTTGTTTTGTATAAAAAAGTGTATTTTAACAAGGATAAAACAGAGGGCAAACCGCGGAAAAACCAAGTAGCATGCAGGATTTGACCTGTTGCGCATAGGTGCGATATAATAGATTAATTCATAAGATCAAAGAATGATAAAGCCCGTTTTTGTTTTTTTATGCACATCCTTTCTTTGTTTTTATCCTTTAGGAGGGCCATTGTGATGACCTATGACGATTATATGAAAAAGAATTTGGCGGAGCTTCGTAAGCTTGCCGCTGCCATGGGGGTAAAAGAGGTATACAGTTTCCGCAAAGCAGAGCTTGTGGAACAAATGATGAAATGCCCGGTTTTGTTGGAAACCCTGCCGGAAGAGCAGCCCGCTGCGCCGGCAAAGCGCAGGGGAAGGCCGCCCAAAGCCAAAACGGAAGCGTGCGCAGCGCCGGACGGCTTGACGGAAGAGGAGAGCTGCGATAAGGCGGAGGAAATTTTGCCAAAGAAGGAAGAAGCCGTGCACAATCGTCAGGAGGAACGGAATGAACGCCCGGTCTATCAAAAGGGAAATTGCTTTGGCATGAAACGCCCGCATAAGCGCTCCAGCGTGATGAGATACCAAAGCGCGGATAACCCGGTGGACAGCGCCATTCAGGAGATGCTGGATTCCGGGGACTGCGGATACTGCGAGGGCGTATTGGAAATTTTGCCGGACGGCTATGGCTTTATCCGGCCAATCAACCCTGTGGCGGGGCAGCGCGATGTGTATGTTTCCATCGCGCAGATTCGCAAATTCAATCTGGCCACGGGCGATCATATCAAGGGCAGAACAAGGCCGGCCGGGCCGGACGGCGACCAAAGGCTTGCGTTGTTGTATATAGATTTAATCAACGAGGAACCGCCGTATAAAGCGGCGGCGCGCATTCCCTTTGATGAATTGACGCCCATTTCCCCGAACGAACGCATGACGCTGGAAAACGAGCAGCAGAAAAAAGCGCTGGTACTCCGCATTATAGATTTGGTCTGCCCCATCGGCAAAGGGCAAAGGGGGCTGATCGTGGCGCCGCCGCGCACGGGGAAAACCTCTATTTTAAGGGAAATTGCCAATGCCATTACCATCAACCATCCGGAAGTTTCGCTGATGATGCTGTTGATTGACGAGCGTCCGGAAGAAGTTACGGAAATGCAGCGCAGTATTCAAGGCGAAGTGATTTATTCCACGTTTGACGAAATGCCGGAACATCATACGCGTGTATCGGAAATGGTACTGGAGCGCGCGCAGCGCCTGGTGGAACAGGGCCGGGATGTTGTGGTGCTGCTGGACAGCATAACAAGGCTGGCAAGGGCGTATAACATGACGATCACGCCGACGGGCCGCTCGCTCTCCGGTGGGTTGGATCCGGGCGCGCTGTTTAAACCCAAACGCTTTTTCGGCGCCGCCAGAAACATTGAAGAGGGCGGAAGCCTGACCATCATTGCCACAGCGCTGGTGGAAACCGGCTCCAGGATGGACGAAATTATCTTTGAAGAATTTAAAGGCACGGGCAATATGGAGTTGCAGCTGGACCGCAATTTGAGCGAGCGCGGCATTTTCCCGGCGGTAAACATTTTCAAAAGCGGCACACGGCAGGAGCGGCGCTTGTTAAACGACGAGGAATACAACGCGTCGTTTAATGTAAGAAAATTTATGGCCAACGGCAATGTGGTGGAAAACACGGAGCATTTGCTGGAGATGATGCGCAAAACCACCGACAACGTGCGCTTTATCAAGGCCATGGAGGAATATGCGCGGATCTGTAAAAAGGAAGGGTTTGCAGCGCCGCGGCAGGATAACAGGCGCTGAAAAGCGGCCGAAAAAGGGGAAACACGGCGGCAGGGAAAATGCGGGTGTGTTTTAGGGCGGAGAAAAAATAAAATACGGATCCCCCGGCCCGGCATTGCTCAAAGCTAAAACGCAGGGGGCCAGAAAGAGAAAAACGAGAAAAAAGGCGGAAAAAGCGGTTCTTTTTGCAAAAGTTTTGAAACAACGCTTGTATTTTTGAAATAGGACTGCTATAATAACCTTTGCTATTCTATGGAGAAGAGGTGGAAGCATTGAAGGAGAATATTCACCCGCAGTATGGTGAGTGCCAGGTAAGGTGCGCCTGTGGAGAGACGTTCACCACCGGTTCTGTTAAAAAGGAACTGAGGGTTGAAATCTGCTCCAAGTGCCATCCGTTTTATACCGGCAAGCAGAAGCTCGTCGATACCGGCGGCCGTGTAGACCGCTTCAAAAAACGCTACGGCATGTAATGCCGCATTTTGTGCACGGAATAAACAGGCTCTCCAAAGAGCCTGTTTTTCGTATCAAGGAGTTTTTATGGCAAAGCAAAGCAATTTAGGCGGACAGGCTGTGATCGAGGGCGTGATGATTCAATCGCCCACCAAAATCTGTATGGCGGTTCGGCGTAAAGACGGGAGCATTACCACCACGTCTGAACCGGCCAGCACGTTTGCCGCCCGGCATCCGTGGGCCAAATGGCCGGTGGTGCGCGGGCTGGTGAATTTGTGTACGCAGCTGAAATCCGGGTATCGCATGCTGAACAAAAGTGCGGACTATTTAATGATAGATGAAGGCGAGCAGACAGAAGAAGGCGGCGTGTGGGCCGTGGTATCGGTGTTATTTGCCATGGTGTTGGCGCTGGGTCTGTTTTTTCTGTTGCCGTCTTTATTGGCAAGCTGGATGCTGCCAAAGGGAAGCGGCTGGTTGAACATCACCGAAGGGGGGATTCGACTGGCTATTTTTGTGTTATATATGGCGATTGTGGGCCTGTGGAAGGATATGAAGCGGGTATTTATGTATCACGGCGCCGAGCACAGGGTGCTGCATTGCATAGAGCACGGCCTGGAGCCCACGCCGGAAAACAGTAAGAAATTTCCGGTGGTGCATCCCCGATGCGGCACGAGCTATTTGTTTTTGATTATGGTGGTCAGCATTTTGGTGTTTTCCCTTTTGGGGAAAAGCGATGTGCTTTGGCAGCGGCTGGTGCTGCGCATTGTGTTGATTCCGCTGGTGGCCGGGCTGTCGTATGAAGTGTTGAAATTGGCGGCCAGATGGCAAGGCTGGGGAGCCAAGATCTTGCAGGCGCCCGGCCTGTGGTTACAGCGGCTGAGCACCCGTATTCCCACCGATGATATGATTGAAGTGGCGGCCAGAGCGTATGCGGAGGCGGCAGGCGATGAATCGTAACACGCCGGCGCAGTGGTTAAGAGAGATTAAACAAAAATTAAAGCAGAACCATATAGAGGATGCAGACAGCACGGCAAGACTGATGGTCGGCAGCATTTTGCAAATGCCGCTGAACGAAATTTTGCTAAGCGGGCAACCTGTGGCCCCGGGCCAACAAGCGCAGCTGGAAAGCGCGCTGCAAAGGCGGCTTTTGGGAGAACCTGTCCAATATATTTTGGGAGAAGCGTATTTTTACGGGCTTTTATTCAAAGTGACGCCGGATGTGTTGATTCCGCGGATGGATACCGAAACGCTGGTGATGCAGGCGTTGGAAAAATGCGCGCCGGCCGGGCGGGTGCTGGATGTTTGCACCGGCAGCGGGTGTGTGGCGCTGGCCATCAAAAAGAAACGGCCGGATTGCAGCGTCTGCGCGATAGACTTAAGCCCGAAGGCGCTTTCCGTGGCCAAAGAGAACGGAGAACGGCTGCAACTGGAGGCAGAGTGGTTTTGCGGAGATCTGTGCCGGCCTGTTGAGGGCAGAGAATTTGATGTGATTGTATCCAACCCGCCCTATATCAGCCGGGAAGAATACAAAACGCTGTCGCCGTTGGTAAGGGAATATGAACCGGAAATGGCGCTGTTGGCAGGCGAAGAGGGGCTGGATCTTTATCAAAGGCTGATTCCGCAGGCATGGGAGCGCCTGGCCCCGGGCGGCTGGCTGTGTTTGGAAATAGGAAGCACGCAGGCAGAGACGGTAAAACGGTTGTGTGAAAACGCCGGGTTTAGCGAAATTGCGCTGACGTGTGATTTGGCGGGATTGCCGCGCGTGATAGGCGGCAGGAAAGGATGAGTACGATGTTGGACCGGTTACAGAGTATACAGGCCCGGTATCAGGAATTGAGCGAATGGATTGCCAAGCCGGAAAGCATGCAGGATATGGATGCGTGGCGAAAATCGGTAAAAGAACATGCGCAGATAGAGCCGATTGCCCAGCAAAGCCGGGTATATGAGAAATTGATTCAAGAGCTGGATGAAGTGAAAACGCTGGTGGAAACGGAAAGCGATGCGGAATTGCACGAGCTGGCCGTGGAAGAATTAAAACAGCTCCAAGCGCAAAAGGAAAAGCTGGAAGAGGAAATCCGCGTGCTGCTGCTGCCCAAAGACCCGAACGACGAAAAAAACGTGGTGCTGGAAATCAGGGCCGGCACAGGCGGCGAAGAGGCGGCGTTGTTTGGCGCGGATTTGTACCGGATGTATGCCCGCTATGCAGAGCGCCACGGGTTTAAACTGGAGCCGATGACGCAGAATTTAACGGAACTGGGCGGCGTAAAAGAGGTTGTGGTCGTCATTTCCGGCAAAGGAGCCTATTCCAAGCTGAAATATGAAAGCGGCGTGCATCGTGTGCAGCGCGTACCGGAAACGGAATCCGGCGGGCGGATACATACCAGCGCGGCCACGGTGGCGGTGCTGCCGGAGGCGGAGGACGTGGAAGTGAACATCGATCCGAACGATCTGCGGGTGGATGTATACCGAAGCGGCGGCCACGGCGGGCAGTCCGTAAACACTACGGACAGCGCAGTGCGCATTACGCACCTGCCGACAGGGCTGGTGGTAACCTGCCAGGATGAAAAAAGCCAGCTGAAAAACAAAGAAAAAGCAATGCGTGTGCTGAAAAGCCGGCTGCTGGATAAACTGCAAAGCGAACATGACGAGCAGATGAGCCAACACAGAAAAAGCCAGGTGGGCAGCGGGGACAGAAGCGAGCGCATACGCACCTACAATTTCCCGCAGGGCCGGGTGACGGACCACCGCGTGGGCGTAACGGTATATAAGCTGGATGCGTTTATGGATGGGGATTTGGATGAAATTTTGGATGCGCTGACGCTCAAAGAGCGGACGGAACTGTTAAGCGGCGCGGAACAGAACTAGAAACCAACACGGCAGAGAGGATAAAAAGATGGAAACGTGTATAGTATCCTATGAAGCATTTTGCCGGGGACAGGCGGAAAAGGCGGCGGCGCTGTTAAAAGCGGGCCAGGTGGTGGCGTTTCCGACGGAGACGGTGTACGGCCTGGGCGCTTTGGCGTTGGATGAAAAGGCCGTGGGCAAAATTTTTGCAGCCAAAGGGCGGCCGCAAGACAATCCGCTGATTGTGCATGTATATAAAACAGAGCAGGCCCGGCAGCTTTCTGCGGACTGGACAGTGGCAGCGGAAACGCTGACAAAGGCGTTTTGGCCGGGGCCGCTGACGGTGATTGTGAAAGCGTCGGAAAAAATTCCAAAGGCGGTGACGGCCGGTCTGGATACGGTGGGCCTTCGCATGCCGCAGGGCGAGGTAGCCAAAACCTTGATTGAACTGGCGGGCCCCATCGCGGCGCCGAGCGCAAACAAAAGCGGCCGGCCGAGCCCGGTGACGGCGACGCATGTATATGAAGATATGCAGGGGCGCATTCCGATGATTATAGACGGCGGGCCGTGCCGTGTGGGGGTAGAATCCACAGTGGTAGATGCAACGGGCGATGTGCCGGTTATTTTGCGGCCGGGGCATATTACGCGCGAGCAGATTGCGTCGCTTTTGGGAAAATGCGAAGTGGCCGGCGGCGTATTGAATCCGGTGACGGGCGAAAAGGCCGCTTCGCCCGGCATGCTGCACAGGCACTATGCGCCCAAAGGGCAAACGGTGCTGGTAGAAATGGGACCGCAGATGACGGCGTTGGCCAAAAAATTATACGATGAAGCGGAAAAGGCGGGGAAAAAAGCGGTGATCATCGGCCGTGCCCAACACAGGGACATATACGGAACGCGGCGCTTTTATGCCTGCGATGAGCAGGGCAATTTGAACCACGGCTTGTTTGCCGCCCTGCGCAGAGCGGATGAAGAGAAAATGGAATATGTGGTTCTGGAAGGCGCGGGCTATGACGGGGAAAATCTGGCGTATATGAACCGTGCGCTGCGGGCGGCCGGATTTCACAGCGTGGGCGGCGAAAAATAAAAGGTGGACAAAATCCGCCTTTTCTCTTGCATGGGCAGTCCACAAAAGACTATAATAAAACCAAATGAATTCGTAAAACCGGGAGAGGAAGGAACAAGCGATGATAGCGATTGGTTCGGATCATGCGGGCGTAAAACAGAAAAAAGAACTGATAGAGTTTTTGGAGGCCAAAGGAGAAGAGGTTTGCGATCTTGGCTGTTTTTCGGAAGAATCCGTGGATTATCCCATGTTTGCCGAAGCGGTATGTGAAAAGGTGCAAAATGGGCAGGCAGACTGGGGTATCTTGATTTGCGGCACGGGCATTGGCATGTCTTTGGCGGCCAACAAATGCCAGGGCATCAGAGCGGCGCTTTTGAGCGATGTATTCAGCGCCAAAATGGCCAAAGAACACAACAACGCCAATGTGGTGTGCTTGGGTGCCCGCGTGTTGAAAACCGAACAGATGAAAGAATTTTTGGATGCGTTTATGGCCGGCCAATTCCAGGGCGGCAACCATGCCCGCCGGATAGAACAGGTGATGGCGCTGGAAGGCAACGGAGAAAGAACCAACTGCAAACTGGGCAAGGTAACGGAAATTAAGCATCCGCTGATTCAGCATAAGGTTTCCATTTTGCGGGATAAGAAAACGAGCTTAAAAGAATTCCGCGAATTGACGGAAGAAATTTCCATGCTGATGGGGTATGAAGTAACGCGTGATTTGCAGCTGACGGAAGTGGAAATCGAAACGCCGATCTGCATGGCAAAAACCAAAGTGATCGCGGGCAAAAAGCTGGGTATTGTGCCGATCTTGCGCGCGGGTTTGGGTATGGTGGAAGGCATGCTTCGCCTGGTGCCGGCAGCGCGCGTGGGCCATATCGGCGTGTATCGCGATCCGGAAACGTTAAAACCGGTGGAATATTACTGCAAGTTGCCCTCCGATGTGGCAGAGCGTGATTTGATTGTCATCGATCCGATGCTGGCAACGGGCGGCAGCGCCATTGCGGCGATTGAATTTATCAAACAGCGCGGCGGAAAGAATATTCGCTTGGTAAACATGATTGCGGCGCCGGAAGGCATTAAAGCGGTGCAGCAGGCGCATCCGGATGTGGATATCTATGTGGCGGCGATTGACCAGAAACTCAACGAGCACGGCTATATTGTGCCGGGCCTGGGCGATGCAGGCGATCGTCTGTTTGGCACAAAATAAGAAAAAAGACCGCCGCAAGGCGGTTTTTTTGTGCAAAAAATGTCTAAAGCAAAGGGAGAAAGCTTTTTTTGCCGGAAGTCTTTACAAGAGAACGGAAAAACGTGGATTTCTTTACAGAAAACGGAGACTCGCGGTAAAATAGAACCATCAAGCAGACGGGGAGAAAAATACGAGATGGCAGACCAATACAGGCGGTTTAAACAGGAATATCGCCGGCTATACAAACAGCTGAAACCGAAAAACGCATCGCTGATGCAGACGATGGCGGAGTATCTTTCGGAATCGGACTTAAAAGAAGAGGAACGGATGGAAATCCAATGTAAGCTGGCAAAGAAACTATACGAGGCGCAAGCAAAGGGGCAAACGGCAGAGCAGGCGCTGGGACGTGATTTCCAAGGCGTTTGCGATATGTATATACAGCTGGGCCGAAAGAAAAGCACGGCGGAAAAGCAATGGGAAAAGATACAGGGCTGTTTGATCGGCCTAATGGCGCTGGTGATGTTGGAACTGTTTTTCACGGGCACATGGCGCGGGCTGTTGGATTTTTCCGTAAAAACGCCCATCACTCAGGGGTTTGTGCTTTCCACGATTTTAATTATGGGATTTGCCTGGGGGCTAATGAAAATCCTGAACAAAAAAACAACAGGATTTTCCGGGAAAAAGCAAGCGTGGCGTAATGTAGGCATGGTGGCGGGCTGCACGGTGCTGTGGGCTTTGATCGTGTTGGTAAAATGGCTGTTAAAACAGCGCGTATTGTGCTTGGTAAACGCGTGGATTCCCATCGCGGCTGTGGTTGTTTTGTGGGGGATTGCCGCGGTTGTCAAAAGGATTTCGTAATAAAAAAGAAAAGCAAGCGAATTTCGCTTGCTTTTTATGATTTTCTCACAATCAGTATTTAATATCCACCGGCGAAAGGTTGGGCGCGGTCAGCGATAAGCTGCCGGCCGTAGCGGCGGCTTCGGAAACTTCAAACACAAGGGTGTATTCTACGGATTTTCCGCTGGGCTTGCCCTGCACGGCAACAGCCATACAATTGTATTCGGCGCCGGCCACGGAGATTTTGGCAACGCTGGCACCGTCATCCGAACAGAAATAGCTTTTGTATTTGTCTTCCTGGATGGCGTCGTTTGGTTTCATGGCGACGATGCAAAGCTTTTGCCCGCTGTCGGCTTGCAAAGTATCGTAAGAATCCACAAAGGAAACATCTACCACGGCAAAGGAGCCGATCTCGGTGGGGAGCTGCGCTTTGGCGCCGCAGCCGGAAAGCATGGCAACAGCCAATACGGCGATGGACATGATCTGTACAAATCTTTTTTTCATGATACGGCCTACCTTTACAATACAGTGCTCTCATTATAGCAAACGCAAGACAGGGTATGCAAGGATTTTGACTTTTTCCTAAAACACACGGTATAATATTCTGCGAAAAGGGAAACCCGGAGAGAAAAGACCGTGCCAAAGCGGTTTCCCATTGACGAAACCATGGCAAAGTGATATGCTGTGGCAAACTAATTGTTTTAAAATATGTCGCGCCAGGCGGGGCAGTAGCGGCGCCCTGTACCCGAAATCCGCTATATCGGGGCTGGATTCCTCTTTTCGGCTAAGAGGCGATGACAGGCGTTATATAGGGAAGATGTTGACGGTCGGGTCCTGTGCAATGTCATCCTGTGAATCATGTCAGGCCTTGACGGGAGCAGCATTAAGCAGACCGTGGCATGTGCCGCAGGGAAACCGGGCCGGAGTCTTTTCTGTATGATAGCATCATGGTGTTCTTTTCCAACGAGAGGTGCGCGGCAGTTTTTTATAAAAAGCAAAGCGAAAGGGTATTTCGCTTTTTTCTATGCATAAATTTAAGAAAAGCAAAGTTTAAAGCTGCGGCATTGTCAATTTTCAAATAAGGTGATAGATTAGAGCTATCAAATCTTGTTTTGTAGGGGATAGGGGATGAACATCATAGTCGTAGGCTGCGGAAAAATCGGGACGACTATTCTGGCCAGCCTTGTGGCGGAAGGGCACGATATTGTAGCCATTGATGAAAACCCGGATGTATTGACGGAAATAGCAAACATATACGATGTGATGGGTGTTTGCGGCAACGGGGCCAATTGCGAAATATTGGATGAGGCGGGCGTTGATAAAGCGCAGATGTTTGTGGCGGTGACAGAATCGGACGAACTGAACATGCTGAGCTGTTTTTTGGCCAAAAAAATGGGCGCGCAGCACACCATTGCCAGAATCCGCAACCCCGAATACAACGCATATAGCCGCGGGTTTATCAAACAGCAGCTGGAGCTTTCTATGGCCATCAATCCGGAAAAGCTGGCGGCGCAGGAAATTTATAACGTGTTAAAGCTGCCGTCGGCTGCCAAGGTGGAAAACTTTTCCATGCGCAATTTGGAGATGGTGGAATTTCGTATTCGGCAAGATTCCAAGCTCGACGGGTTAAGCGTCAGCAGGATGAGGGAAAAATATAAGGCCGAATATCTGGTTTGTACCGTGCAAAGGGGGGACCAGGTCTATATTCCGGACGGCAACTTTAAGCTGAAAAGCGGCGACAAAATCGGCATTACGGCAGCACCGGTGGAGTCTCAAAAACTGTTGAAGATGCTGGGCGTGCAGCAAAAACAAGCCAAAAACGTGATGATTTTGGGCGGAAGCAGAATCGCCTATTATCTGGCGCAAAAGATGGGCAACATCGGCAGCACTGTAAAGATCATAGAAAAAGACGCGGCCCGCTGTGCACAATTGAGCAATTTATTGCCTAAGGCAACGGTGATTCACGGCGACGGCGCGCTGCAGGAGCTGCTTTTGGAAGAGGGCATTCGCTCGATGGATGCGTTTGTAGCGCTGACGGGGATGGATGAAGAGAATATTTTAATTTCCCTGTTTGCCTCCATGCAGAATGTGCCGAAAGTTATGCCGAAGATCAACCGAGATGAATTGGCGCCCATGGCGCAAAAGCTGGATTTGGAAAGCATTATTTCGCCCAGGCAGGCAACGGCCAACATTCTGGTGCGGTTTGCCAGGGCCTTGGAAAACTCTATGGGAAGCAACGTGGAAACGCTGTATAAACTGGTAGACGGAAAAGCCGAGGCGCTGGAATTCAATGTGCGCCCGGGGCTCAGGCTGCTGGATGTGCCGCTAAAAGAGCTGAAATTAAAGGAGAACGTGTTGATTGCGGGTATTATGCGTGGCAGAAAGACGATCTTGCCTTCCGGGGATGATGTGATTTTGGCGGGAGATCGCGTGATTGTATTGGCGGCAGGGCAGCGCCTGCGTGATCTAGCGGATATTCAAGCATAAGGATAGGGCGGCAAGCGATGAATCGTAGAATGGTATTCTGTATGATTGGCCAGATGGTAAAGCTGGAAGCTGTGCTGATGATTCTGCCTTTGCTGGTTTCGTTCTGGTATCATGAATCCTGCGCCCAGGCGTTTATCATGACCATGGGCCTTGCGCTGGTAATAGGCTATATGCTGACCTGGATTTGCAAGCCCAAAGACAGACTGATCTATGCCAAAGAAGGGTTTGTGATCGTGGCGCTGGCGTGGATGGCGCTTTCAGCCGTGGGAGCGTTGCCGTTTGTCATCAGCAGGGAAATTCCCTCATTTGCGGATGCGTTTTTTGAAACGGTGAGCGGGTTTACCACAACCGGGGCTTCCATTTTGACGGATGTGGAAAGCATGAGCTGCGGGCTGTTGTTTTGGCGAAGCTTTACGCATTGGATCGGCGGCATGGGCGTGCTGGTGTTTATCATGGCCATTGTGCCGAGTATTTCGGACCGCACCATTCATATCCTGCGGGCAGAGGTGCCGGGCCCCATTGTGGGGAAATTGGTGCCGAAAACCAAAGATACGGCTAAAATTTTATATTTGATCTATATCGTTATGACGATATTGGAAATGATCCTGCTGATATGCGGCGGCATGTCGCTGTTTGAAAGCGCACTGCATTCGTTTGCAACGGCGGGCACGGGCGGTTTTGGCATTATGGCAAACAGCGTAGGCGGATACAGCCCGTATTTGCAATGGGTGATTGCGATTTTCATGCTGCTGTTTGGCGTGAATTTCAATTTATATTATCTGCTGTTGATCAAAAAATTTCGTGCGGTGGTAAAAAGCGAAGAATTGTGGTGGTATATCGGCATTTCGCTGGCCTCTATTTTGATCATTACCATCAATATTTACCCAATCTATCATAATGTGGCGGATGCGCTGCGCCATTCGTCGTTTCAGGTGTCGTCTATCATCACTACGACAGGGTTTTCCACAACGGATTTCAACCTGTGGCCCAGCCTATCCAAGGGGATTTTGCTGATGTTGATGTTTGTGGGCGGCTGTGCGGGCTCCACGGCGGGCGGCTTGAAGGTTTCGAGAATTTTGCTGATGGGCAAAGCGGCGCGCAGGGAACTGACGCATATTTTGCATCCGCGGTCTGTGGCGGTGGCCCGGCTGGAAGGGAAAAAGGTGGATGAATCCACACTGAGTAGCGTAAACAACTATTTTGTTTTGTATATGGCGGGCTTTATTCTGGCGTTTTTGCTGCTGTGTTTTGAGCCGTTTGATTTTGAAACCAACTTCAGCGCCGTGGCGGCCTGTTATAACAACGTAGGCCCCGGGTTGGGCCTGGTGGGGCCGCTGAGCAGCTTTGCGGGCTATTCGGCCTTTTCAAAAATCGTGCTTTCCATTGCCATGCTTTTGGGAAGATTGGAAATTTATCCGGTGTTGTTTGCATTATCGCATTCCACATGGATGAAAAAATAAAAAAGCGCGCAAAGCCGCGCGCTTTTTATGAAGCTAAAAATAAAACTTTGAGGAGGAAAATCATGGAGCCATTGATCACGGGTATTCATCATGTTGCGCTGAAATGCAACGGCGTGGAAAATTTTCAGGAGACTGTGCGGTTTTATCGCGATATTTTGCAAATTAAGCTTGTAAGAACCTGGGGAGAAGAAAAAGGCAGCGGCGCAATGCTGGATACCGGAAACGGGATCATTGAAGTGTTTGCAAGCGGGGAGGACAGGCGCGAGGAAGGCGCGGTACGCCATTTTGCCCTTGCCACGCAAGATGTGGACGGCTGTGTAAAGGCCGTAAAGGAAGCGGGGTATGAGGTGTTTGTGGAGCCTAAAGAGATTGTGATTCCGTCCGACCCGCCGTACCCTGCCAGAATTGCCTTTTGTTTTGGGCCGGTAGGGGAACAGATTGAGTTTTTCCATGTGAAGTGAATGACAAAGTGCCCCATAAGAAATTCCTTAGGGGCACTTTTTAAATCAAGAACAATAATGGTTAATGAAAAATTAACTATTTATTAACAAATTGTATTGGGTTGCTTGATATACTATAATAGAAAAAACAAAACGTTGGGCGGAGAGCCGTTTGGAAAGAGAAGAGAAAGAAAAGAGAAAATATTTTTTGCCATTATGGAAACGAATGAAGCCGGCACAATGGATTGTGCTGGGCTTTTTTGGCGTGATTTTTGTGGGCGGATTGCTTTTGTCGCTGCCGATTTGCTCGGCAACGGGGCAGAGCATCGGCCTGTTAAACGGAATGTTTACCGCCACAACCTCCGTATGCGTAACGGGATTGATTGTGGTGGATACGGGGTTGGCGTTTTCCCATGTGGGACATTTTGTTATTTTGTGCTTGATTCAGCTGGGCGGCCTTGGGTTTATGACCATCGCTACCGTATTGTTTCGAATGATGAGAAAGCGGATCACGCTCAAACAACGCATGTTAATTCAGGAATCTATGAACCAGGATTCGCTGGCGGGGATGGTGCGGCTGATCCGCAATGTGGTATCCATCACAATTTTGATTGAAACGACCGGCGCGGTGCTGCTTGCTTTTTCCTTTGTGCCGAAATTTGGCTTGAAAACCGGAGTGTTTTACAGCGTATTCATCGCGATTTCGGCCTTTTGCAATGCGGGATTGGATCCGCTCGGCCAATTTCAGTCGCTCACAGCATATACCGGCGATGTGGGGCTGAATTTAACTGTAATGATGTTGATTATTCTGGGTGGCCTCGGGTTTACGGTGATTTATGATGTATGGAAAGAACACAGGTGGAAAAAGTTTTCGTTGCATACAAAATTGGCGCTGAGCATGACGGCGGTGCTGGTTATAGCGGGGACTGTGCTGTTTACACTGATGGAATGGAACAACCCTGCGACGATGGGGCCGCTGCCTGCGGGGGAAAAGGTGCTGGCGGGCGCGTTTCAAAGCGTGACGACCCGTACGGCCGGGTTTAACAGCATAGACCAGGGCACCATGACAAACGGAAGCTTTTTGCTGACGCTGATTTTGATGTTTATCGGGGCGGCGCCGGGATCCACCGGCGGCGGCATCAAGGTGACGACGTTTTTTGTGCTGCTGTTGACAACGTATTCCATTGTGTGCGGCCGGCAGGAGGCCGTGATAGGAAAGCGGAGCCTGGGGAAGGATTTAATCCGAAGGGCGGCGGCGATTGCGGTTCTTGCAATGATGCTGGTGCTTTTGTCCACGCTGTTGATTTGCGTAATAGAAACAAACAATCCGCAGGTGACCTTGGAAACGGCGCTGTATGAATGCATTTCCGCGCTGGCCACGGTGGGCCTCAGTTGCGGGCTAACGCCGAATTTGTCTTCGAGCAGCAAATTAATTTTGATGTTTTTGATGTTCTGCGGTAGGGTAGGACCGTTGACGATTACCACTGCGCTGGCAAACGGGCAGAAAAAGAGCGCGATTCGATATCCGGAAAGCCGTATTATGATAGGGTAAGGAGAAAATAAGATGAAACAAATTGCAATTTTGGGGCTGGGCCGGTTTGGCAGAGCACTGGCCGGCACACTGATGGAAATGGGGCATGATGTGCTGGGCGTGGACGCCAATGAAACGGTGGTAGAGCAGATGGCGTCTTCGCTGACAAACTGTGTGCAGGCGGATGTGATGGATGAGCAGGCGCTGCGTTCGCTGGGCATGAACGATTTTGATATTGTGGTGGTGGCCATAGGAAACAGTGATGTGCAGGCCAGCATCTTTACGACGCTGACGTTAAAAGAGATGGGCGTGGAGCATGTGGTGTGCAAAGTGGGCAGCGACAAGCAAGCCAGAATTTTGTTGAAAATCGGAGCGGACCGCGTGGTCTATCCAGAGCGGGACATGGGAAAACGATTTGCGCACAGCCTTGTACAGTCCGATGTGTTGGAATTTATCACCCTATCCGAAGAATACAGCATGATGGAGATCAACACCCCGCAATCCCTTTGGGGGGAATCCATCCGAGAAAGCGATGTGCGCGGAAGGTATAAGATCAATATTGTGGCGCTGAGAAGGGATGGAAAGATTATGGTAAATCCTTTGCCGGAAGAAGTGCTGCAAAAAGGAGATACGCTGCTGGCGATCGGGGAAACCAAGGCGCTGGTAAAGCTGCACGATTAGAAAACACAAAGGCGGAAACATAGGAATGGGCAAATGGAGTTTGCCGGCGTCCCAGTGGCAAAAACGGAAAAACCGTTTTGCCGGGGGAGCATTCCTTTCGCTTCCGCCTTTTTTCACGGATCAACTTTGTATGAGAATGTTTGTGCGCCGCGTTGGGGTGAAAACAGGGATGTGCCATAAACAGAAATATGGTCCTGGATTCTATGCGGAGCCATGATGCATGGCGGTTGTGAATTTGAAACCAACGTAATTTTACGGCCCGGTGTTTGGGGCTTTGCCATGCAGCTCGTTCTCAGCTGTCCGTGGTTTTAGTATGGGCAAAAGGGAAATAAATACGCTGGGAAAAACCGGAAATTTTGAAACGGAAGGAGAAATAAATTTCTCTTGTATTTTGAGCAAAATATGATATAATAGTCCGCGGACAAACTTTTTGAATATAATTTGAGAAAAGGACCATGGAGAGGTGTCTGAGTGGTCTAAGGTGCTCGCCTGGAAAGCGGGTGTACGTGAATAGCGTACCGGGGGTTCGAATCCCCCCCTCTCCGCCAGAAAAAATACCGTAATTCGAATAGAATTACGGTATTTTTTTATCTCCAAAGAGCTATAAAGGTAAATATCAAGGGCCCTTGACATTTTCTAAAAGAACTGCTAATATACAATCATGAGAGAAGAACAAAAGAACAGAAACCCAAAGCCGATTTCGCATGAAGTGATTCACCAGCTTCGCTTTTGCGGCCATTTTTTGTATTTCAGAATGGGCGATAGAGAAGGAAAACGAAGAATTTTGGTGGCGTTGTTGGACCATAAAGAGCTTTTGCAGCGGGAATTGCAGGATGTTTTACATATTAAGTCCGGCTCGCTGAGCGAGTGCATTATCAAGATGGAAGCGGACGGCCTATTGAAAAAGGAAAAGAGCGAAAAGGACGGGCGCTGCCTGGTGCTCAAATTGACGCAAAAGGGAAAGCTGTGCGCAGAGCAATTGAAACAGGAATACGATACGCGGGCCAGAGAAATGCTGTCCTGTTTAACGGAAGAGCAATGCAAACAGCTGCATGATTTATTGGAACCCGTTACCGGCCATTGGAAGGCGCTGGAACAGCGCTGGGATGGCGAAACGGAAAGAAAGCATGCCAAGCAGGGGCATAAAAATTAAAAAACGACAAGTGGTGCTTTGAAAAAAGGGTGCTGCTTTTTTATTACAGAAAGGATGGGATGGAATGATAAAAGAATTGGCAAAGAGCATACGGGAATATAAAAAGGCTTCTATCGCTACGCCGATTTTGGTTTCGATGGAGGTGGTGATGGAATGTACCATTCCGTTTATCATCGCGCAATTGGTAAACCAGATCAAGGCGGGGTGCAGCGTGGATATCATTGTGAAATACGGCCTGATTTTGATCTTGATGGCGGGGCTGTCTTTGATGTTTGGCACATGGGCGGGGAGCACCTGCGCTACGGCGTCTTGCGGGCTGGCCAAAAACCTGCGGCATGATTTGTTTTACAGCATTCAAAAGTTTTCCTTTGAAAATATAGACAAGTTTTTGTCCTCCTCGCTGGTGACAAGAATGACGACGGACATTACCAATGTGCAAAACGCATACATGATGATCATCCGCACAGCCATTCGCGCGCCGCTGATGCTGGTGTTTGCGTTTGTGATGGCGTTTGTGATGGGGGGGAAAATGGCCTGGATTTTTCTGATCGTGGTTCCGGTTTTGGGCACAGGGCTGGGGATGGTAATCTATAAAACCATGCCGCTTTTCAAAAAGGTATTCAAAAAATACGATCGGCTGAACAGCTCTATCCAGGAAAACGTGAAAGCGATGCGCGTGGTGAAATCCTTTGTAAGAGAGGGCTACGAACAGGAAAAATTTGACACGGCGGCAGAGGATGTGTGTGCGGATTTTACAAAGGCAGAGCGCATTTTGGCCTTTAACGGCCCGCTGATGCAGTTTTGTATCTATGCGGTGATGGTGTTTGTGTTGTCCTTTGGGTCTTACACCATCATTTCTTCCAAAGGATTGCAGCTGGATATCGGGCAGTTTTCTTCTTTACTGACGTATAGCTTTATGATGCTGAACAGCCTGATGATGCTGTCTATGGTGTTTGTGATGATTATCATGGCGGGCGAATCGGGAAAGAGAATTGTGGAAGTGCTGCAAGAACAGAGCACGTTGGAAAACCCGAAACAGCCGCTGTATGAAGTGGCGGACGGCTCTGTTGATTTTGAGCAGGTGAATTTCAAATATGCGGCCAACGCGGAACGGATGGCGTTGTCTAAGATCGATTTGCACATTCGTTCCGGAGAAACAATTGGGATTATCGGCGGTACGGGCTCGTCCAAATCCTCCTTGGTGCAGCTGATTCCCCGCTTGTATGACGCAACGGAAGGCGTTGTAAAGGTGGGCGGCGCGGATGTAAAACAATATGATTTGGATACGCTGCGAAACCAGGTGGCGGTTGTGCTGCAGAAAAACGTGCTGTTTTCCGGCACGGTAAAGGGAAACCTGCGCTGGGGCAGTCCAGAGGCCACGGAGGAAGAGCTAAAGCACGCTTGTGAATTGGCCTGCGCGGATGAATTTATTTCGCAATGGCCGGATGGATACGACACTTACATCGAGCAGGGCGGCGCCAACGTATCCGGCGGGCAAAAGCAGCGGCTCTGCATTGCAAGGGCGCTGTTGAAAAAACCGAAAATCCTGATTTTGGATGATTCCACAAGCGCGGTGGATATGAAAACGGATGCGAAGATTCGCGATGCGATGAAACATTATATTCCGCAGACCACAAAAATCATCATAGCGCAGCGGACGGCCTCTGTGGAAGACGCGGACAGGATTGTGGTAATGGAAAATGGCACGATCAGCGCCGTGGGTACACACGAGCAGCTGTTAAAGGAAAACGAAATCTATCGGGAAATTTATACTTCGCAAAGCAAGGCAGGTGAAACGGATGAAGCGTAAACAGGTGAAAAAAGGCACGATCAAAAGATTGTTTAAGACAATACGGGGCTTTTACCCGGTGATGCTGCCGGTGGTGATGGTTTGTATTGTTTTCAGTGCGGCGGTCAGCTCCATTCCGGCGATTTTTATGCAAAACGTAATTGCGCTGGTGGAAAACAGCTGGCAAAGCGGCGTATGGAGCGATGTGGGGCCGAAAATATTAAAACTGGTAAGCCTTTTGGCCGGGTTTTATGTGCTGGCGTTGATTTCTTCGATTACCTACAATCAGCTGATGGCGGTAATGACGCAGGGCACATTGAAAAAGCTTAGGGAAAAGATGTTTAACGGAATGCAGTGGCTGCCGATTCAGTATTTTGATACCAACAACCATGGTGATATCATGAGCTACTATACAAACGACATTGATACGCTGCGACAGATGATTTCGCAAAGCTTTCCGCAGCTGATGATTACGGCGGTGACGATTCTCAGTATTTTTTGCATCATGATCTATTACAGCCTATGGATGACGCTGGTGGTGCTGTCCGGTGTGGCGGTGATTTATTTGATTACCAAAAAAGTGGGCGGCGGTTCCGCCAAATACTTTTTCAGGCAACAGGAAGCACTGGGCAAAGTGGAAGGCTTTGCCGAAGAGATGATGAACGGGCAAAAGGTAATCAAAGTGTTTTGTCATGAGCGAGCAAGCGAAACAGCGTTTGATGCGCTGAACCAAACCCTGTTTGAACAGGCGGAGCGCGCCAACCGCTATGCCAACATTCTGGGGCCGATTTTGAACAACATCGGCAACGTGCTGTATGTCTTGGTGGCGCTGGCCGGCGGCATTTTGCTGGTAACGGGCGCAGGGAATTGCAGCCTGTCCGGCTTGCCGCTGACGATTAGCATTACGGTGCCGTTTTTGAATATGACCAAACAGTTTGTGGGAAATATTGGCCAGGTTTCTCATCAGATCAACGCAGTGGTGATGGGCCTGGCCGGCGCGCAGCGCATTTTCAACCTGATGGATCAACAGCCCGAACAGGACGAAGGAAAAATTACGCTGGTGAATGTGCAGGAAGAGGATGGCGTTTTAAAAGAGTGCGTGCAGCGCACGGGCGTATGGGCCTGGAAGCAGAGCGGAGAAAACGGGCAGGCACCCAAATATACAAAGCTGACCGGAGACGTGCGGCTGTATGATGTGGATTTTGAATATGAAAAAGGGAAGCCGGTTTTGCACGATCTTTCGCTCTATGCCAAACCCGGCCAAAAGGTGGCGTTTGTGGGGGCCACGGGCGCCGGGAAGACCACCATCACCAACTTGCTGAATCGGTTTTATGATATTTCGGAAGGGCAAATCCGCTATGACGGCATCGACATCAGCGATATTAAAAAGGGTGATTTGCGCCGGGCGCTGGGCATGGTATTACAGGATACCAATTTGTTTACCGGCACGGTGATGGAAAACATCCGTTACGGAAAACTGGACGCAACGGACGGGGAATGTATGGCGGCGGCCAAGTTGGCCGGGGCGGATGATTTTATCCGCCGCCTGCCGGAAGGATACCGGACCGTGATTTCCGGCAACGGCGCAAACCTTTCCCAGGGGCAGCGCCAGCTTCTGTCCATTGCCCGCGCGGCAGTGGCGGATCCGCCGGTGATGATTTTGGACGAGGCAACCTCCTCCATCGACACCAGAACGGAAGCGATTGTGCAAAAGGGTATGGATGCGTTGATGGTGGGAAGAACGGTGTTTGTCATTGCCCATCGGCTTTCTACGGTGAAAAATTCGGACGTGATTTTGGTGATGGATCGCGGGCAGATCATCGAACGCGGCAACCATGAGGACCTGCTGGCACAAAAAGGACAATACTATCAGCTGTATACAGGTGTTTTTGAACTGGAATAAAAAAGAGGCTTGGCGCAGACAGTAAAACAGGGTATAATGTGCCGGGCGACAGGCCGGAAAAGAGGCGGAGCATGGTACTGGCAGTGGAAATCGGAAACAGTCATATCAGTATAGGCGGGTTTAACGGGGACGAGTGTGTTTTTGTCGCCCCGATTGCAACGGATATGCGAAGAACCGGTGTGCAAACTGCCATGGAGTTAAAAGGGTTGTTTGATTTGTTTGGCGTAAGCGCGGCGCAATGCAGCCACGCGATCGTAGGTTCTGTGGTGCCGACGGTGACAAACGCGGTGATGCAGGGCTTGGCGCTATTGGGAATCAAACAAAGGATGCTTTTGTCCTCCGGGGTAAAAACAGGGGTAAACATCAAAACCGAACAGCCGCGGCAGCTGGGAAGCGATCTGGCGGCAAACGCTGCCTGGGCGCTGGGCCATATGCCGCTGCCCTGTGTGGTGGTGGATCTGGGCACGGCGACGACCTTTACCGTGCTGGATGAAACGGGCGCGCTGGTAGGCACGGCCATTTGTGCGGGGGTGCAGATTTCTTTAGAGGCGCTCAAGGACAAAACAGCGCAGCTGAGCGATGTAATTTTGCAGGCCCCCAAGCACGGGGTGCTGGGCCGCAATACCGCAGAGGCCATCCGGGCAGGCTCCATTTACGGCACGGCGGCTTTGGTGGAGGGCATGATAGACCGTTATGCCCATGCGCTTGGGGAAAAACCGAATGTGGTGTTAACCGGCGGCGCGGCGGACACGATTGCACCGTATATCACGGGCAAAATCGTGCTGGAACCGCATGTGACGCTAAAAGGGTTATACAGCATCTGGCAAAAAAACCAACAGGCCTGAACCAAAAATTTGCGCCGCACCGTTTGGGCGGCAGCAGGAGGAAAACAATGCAACAAAGAACAAAGACGATGAACAGCAAGACCTTAACGCAAATGGCGCTGCTGACGGCCATTATTCTCCTGATGGCCTTTACGCCGATCGGCTATCTGCGCGTAGGTGTAGGGGTGGAAATTACATTCATCATGATTCCCGTAGTGGTGGGAGCCATTCTTATTGGACCCGGGGCCGGCGCCGTGCTGGGCGGTATGTTTGGACTTACCAGCTTTATTCAATGCTTTGGCATGAGCGGCCTAGGCGCGATGCTGCTGCAGGTCAGCTGGTTTAGAACGATGATCCTGTGCTTTGTGCCCCGCATTTTGATGGGCTGGCTGAGCGGCGTGATTTTCAAAGCGCTGTATAAGATAGACAAGACAAAGCTGGTTTCCTTTGCCGTGGGCAGCGCAAGCGGCGCGATCTTGAACACCATCTTTTTTGTAAGCGCTTTCGGGTTGTTGTTTTACAATACGGCGCTGGGTATGGCGGCGGATGGCGGCGTTTCCGTTATGGGCTTTTTATTGTCGTTTGTTACCCTGAACAGCGTATTGGAATGCGCGGCCTGCCTTGTTTTGGGCACGGCGATTACCAAAGCACTGTATAAGAACTTTGGCAAAAAAGAATAACAGGGAAAAATAAAAACCGGGCGATTGTGCCCGGTTTTTTATTTTGCGAAAAAAGATCAACAGCCGGTATATCGATACCAGGAAACCCCTTTATAGCGGAGCACAAACAGGATGCTGCGCACCAGCCAATCGATATACATGGAAATCCAGACTCCGAAAACACCCAACCCCATGTTTTTTGCCAACAGGAAGCTGAACCCGATGCGGAAAATCCACATGGACAGAATGGAAACCACCATGCTGAATTTCACATCGTTGGCGGCGCGCAGGGTGTTTGGAAGGGAAAAGGCCGGCGCCCAGATGACAATGGCGGCAGCGGCGTAGGAGAAGATGATCTGCGTGGTCATACTGGCGGTAATATCGGACAGATGATACAGAGAAAGCACCGCGGGCAGCCCCAAAATGATGAGGGCGTTGGTGAGCAGCAGAGCCAGGTAAGTAATTTTAATCAGCTTTCGCGTATAATACCGGGCCTGTTTATAATCGCCGGCGCCGATGCAGCGGGAGACCACAGTGATGATGGCAAAGCCGATGGCCATACCGGGCAGGGTCATAAAGGTGGCCAGGGTATTGCTTACGGCATTGGCGGCAATGGCGGCCGTGCCAAAGCCGGAAACAAGGGAAAGCAAAAGGATTTTGCCAAGCTGGAACATGCTGTTTTCCAGTCCGTTGGGCACGCCGATATATAAAATGCGTTTGATGAGCGTGGCGTCAAATTTCAAAGAGAACGGCCGCTTTAGATGGACCAGCTGTTTGGGGTTTAGCAAAAGCACGATCATCACAACGGCGGCCACAATGCGCGAAACCAACGTAGGGATGGCGGCGCCGGCAACGCCCATATGCAAGCCATAGATCATAATGGCATTGCCGGTGATGTTAATGGCGTTCATCAACAGCGAAGTATACATGGAGATGCGGGAATTGCCCATCGTGCGAAACAACGCGGCCCCACCGTTATAAAGCGCGATAAACGGAATGGAGAGGGAAACGATATCCAGATATGTGCTGCTGTGCGCCATTACCTCGGCGGTAATTTTTCCGAAAACCTGATGGAGGATAAACCCGCGCAAAAGATAGACAAGCCCCATGACCGCAATGGACAATACGCTGATAAACAAAATGAGCTGGTTGGCGGATTGGCACGCGCGGTCCTCGTCTTTTGCGCCCAAAAACTGGCCGGCCACCACGGCGCCGCCGGTGGCGATGGCGGCGAAAATCTGGATGATGAGGATCATGATGGAATCCACCAGCGATACGGCGGACACGGCGGATTCGCCAACGCTGGCGATCATAACGGTATCCATCATGCCGACGGTCACGGTTAAAAGCTGTTCGATGATGAGCGGCCAAATCAGTTTTTTCAAATCTTTGTTGCTAAACAACAGGGCCTTTTTTTCTTGCATTTCCATAAATAAATTGATACTCCTTTACCCGGATGCAGAGATAAGATTTTATAAAAACAGAAAACGGTAACCATCATTTTAGCATGAGAAAACAAAACTGTATATAAGGTGAGGCGGCAAAAAAGACGGACAAAAGGCTGAAAGAAAGAGAAAAATAATAAAAATTGATTTATAAATCAATATATTTAATATAAAAATTGATTTTTTTAATATTTAGTATTGATTTTTATAAAAATAGTGATATATTAAAGGCAAGAAAGGGGAATGACGGATGAAATATCATATGCCTACCAAATGCCCGGTATGCGGAGAGACGATGGAAGTGACAAGGCTGCACTGCAACCATTGCGAAACGGAATTGACGGGCAATTTTGCCCCGTGCAAATTTTGCATGCTGGAGGAAAAGCATCGGCAGTTTATAGAGGTGTTTCTCCGGTGCAGAGGTTCCATCAAAGAGGTGGAGCGTGTGATGGGCATCAGCTATCCCACGGTGCGCAATATGATGGACCAGGCGCTGGCGGCTTTGGGACTGGATGAAAAGCCGGAAACACAAAAGCAAAACCAGGACCGGGCCCGGCAAGAGGTTTTAAGCCGTTTGGCAGAGGGAGAGATCGACGCCGATACGGCTATTGGGCTATTAAACGAACTGAAAGGAGCGGAAAAATAAAATGAAAGAAGAACGCAAAAAGGTATTGGACATGCTGGAACAGGGGAAGGTTTCCCCGGAAGAGGCGGCAAAGCTGTTGGATTGCTTGGAGGAAAATGAAGAAAAACAAAGCGTGCGGGCGCAGGCCGACGCTGTGCGCATGAAAGGGAAAAAGCTGCGGGTTGAAGTGAACGGCTTTGTAGAAGGCGGCAAAAAGATCAATGTGAATGTGAGCGTGCCGTTGGTGTTGGCGCGCTATGCGGATAACATTTTGAACAACTGCGTGCCGAAAGAAGTGAATGAAGAACTGAAAGGAAAAGGCATAGACCTGAGCGCATTGAATATCGGCCAGGTTGTGGATATGTTTGAATCGCTGGAGGAAGATATTGTCAATGTGGATATGGATCAGGACGGCAACGATTTGAAGGTGAGGGTGTATGTGGATTGACCGCTGTTGGGCGCTGAAATGCAAGGTGCGGCTCCGCGGCGCAAAGAGATTGCGAATCGGGTTTTCCGTGGCGCTGCATGTGCTGTATCAATGGACGCTTTCACTGGAAGCCGCCCTTTACCTGGTGGGAAAACGCAACAGGCAGAAAGCGCAGCTGATGCTGCAAACGATCCAAACCCTGCTTTTGACCTGGATGCAAAGCGAACCGCAAAGCTTTGTGCAGGCGCAAATCGAAGAGGAAAAACAGAAAGTGTATGTGGAGATAAAAACCATCGGACGGAAAGGGGGAGACGGCAGATGACCGCACTTTGGACACGGTATTTTGGCATTGCCTTTGTATTGTTTGGCACATCATTGGTATGTCCGCCGTTATGTACCCCGGTTGGTGCGCTATGCGCCGGGCTGCTGCTGACGGTGTTTTATGTGCTGCTGCGGCCGGTGATGCAGACGATAATTCTTCCGATCAACGCGCTTGTATGGGGTCTGTTAACGCCGCTGACGGATGCGCTGCTTGTGTGGTGGGCCTCGGCCTGGATGCCGGGCTTTTCGGTGGGCTATTGGCAAAGCGTGTGTATTGCCATTTGCATAAGCTTGGCGTATTATCCTTATTCCCTGTACAAAAAACGGCAATGTATCTCTTGAATTTTAAAGAAAAATGCCCAAATAGGGCGTTTTTTGCTGATTGAATGAGATAATTAAAAATAACAGGGAAATATATGGAAATTTATTGGATTCTGAAAGATTTTAGAATAAAAAGAGAGGTGGATTATTTGCTAAGATAGAAAAGGAATAGTTGGGTAGCAAAAGAAAGGTAGAAAAAGATGGCAAACAGACGCAGACGCAGAAGAAGGCGGAGAGCGGAAACCAGGAAAAAGATGATCATAGGCGCCATGGCGTTGATGGCGGCTTTGGGCGTTGTATTATGGCTGACAAGCGGCTCACAGAGCCAAAGCGTGGCGGGCAAGGAAAACAAAAACGTTGCGCAGCCCACCTGGATTGATGAGCAGCTGATACAAACCAACGGCAGCGCACGGCGGGGGAAAAAGCTGGAAGAAGTGAAAAACATTGTGATTCACTATGTGGCAAATCCGGGAACGACGGCCAAACAAAATCGGGATTATTTTAATAATGACGATACAAAGGTAAGCGCGCATTTTGTTGTGGGGCTGGAGGGCGAAGTGATCCAGTGCATTCCGTTGGATGAAATATCCTCCGCTACAAACGACCGCAATGTGGACACCGTTTCAATAGAAGTATGCCATCCGGATGAATCCGGGAAATTTGCGGATGCAACGTATGAATCGGTGGTTAAACTGACGGCCTGGCTGTGTAAAAAATACAATTTGACGCAAAACGATGTGATTCGCCATTATGATGTAACGGGAAAGGATTGCCCGAAATATTATGTGGAGCACCCGGCTGCCTGGAAACAATTGCGAGAAGACATTGGAAAAGAAATCTAAAAATAAAAAGCCTGCCAATCCGGCGGGCTTTTTTGCTGGATAAAAACCCTTAGGCGCTATGCTTTCGGAAAAAGGCATAGAGGGAAAACACCAAAAACAAAACCAGATTGACAAGCACAACGCTGGCGCCGGTGGGCAGGGCAAACATAAAGGAAAAGAGCAGGCCGAAAACAAAGCAAAGCACAGAGACAAGCGCTGCGCTGATGACAACGCCGCGAAAGCTGTGGAAAACGCGCATGGACGTCATGGCGGGGAAGATGATGAGGCTGGAAATCAAAAGCGTGCCCATGATACGCATGCCGATGACGATGGTAATGGCGGTTAAAGCGGCAATGAGCATGGTGTACAATTCACTTTTCAGGCCGGTTGCTTTGGCGAACACTTCGTCAAACGTAACGGCAAAGATTTTTTGATAGAAAAAGACAAACAGAATGAGCACAACCGCCGAAAGGCAAAGCGCAAGCGTAACATCCGTGCGGCTCATGGCCAACACGCTGCCAAACATATAGTTATAAAGATCTGTGCCGATGCCGCCGGCCAGGGAAGTGGCGATGATGCCGATGGCCAGCGATGAGGAGGAAACAAGCGCGATGGCCGCATCGGAAGAAACGCGGCCATGTGCATTTAAGCGAAGCAGAAGAAACGCAGACAGCAGCACAACCGGCAAAGCTACGCCCATGGGGGCCCAATTCAGCGCCGTGGCCACGGAAAGCGCGCCAAACCCTACATGGGAAAGGCCGTCGCCGATCATGGAATAGCGCTTTAGCACCAGGCTTACGCCCAAAAGTGCGGCGCAAAGGGACACAAGCGTGCCGGCAATCAAAGCGCGGATCATAAAAGAATAGGAAAAGAGCGTGGACAATATCTCAATCATGGGGAACCTCTTTTAAAAACGATTGGCAAAGCGATGTTTTGCAATACGCTTGCGTGGTGCCGAAAAACAACGGCTTTGTATGCATATGCAAAATATGTTTTGCTTGGCTGAGCGTGGCTGGTATATCATGGGAAACCATCACAATGCTAAGCCCGTTTTGGCATAGGTTTGCCAAAAGCGCATACAGCTCTGCGGTGGATTGCGCATCCAAGGCGGTGGTGGGCTCGTCCAGACACAACAGCCAGTCCGTAGCGCACAGGGCGCGGGCCAATAAGACGCGCTGCTGCTGGCCGCCGGACAGATGCTGATAGCTGACATTTTTCAGCGAAAGCATATCCACCTGAGATAGGGCGTCTTGGGCGCGCTGTTTATCGGCCGAGGTGTAAAACGGCCGCCATTTGCGCCGCGGCAAGCAGCCGGACAAAACGATTTCCCAAACCGTGGCGGGAAAATTCTTTTGTATGTTGCTTTGCTGAGGCACATAGCCGATACCGCGGCGGGAGCGGGAATCGGTGAAAAGAATCTGCCCGCCGGAAAGCGGAAGCAGCCCCAACATGGCCTTGAGAAGCGTGCTTTTGCCGGAGCCGTTTTCCCCTACAATGCAGAGAAAATCGCCGGGCTCCACGGAAAAGGTAGCGTTTTGCACGGCGGGGTGACGATCATATTGAACGGAGACATTTTCACATAAAATTTGCGGTGTCATTCCAGTCCTTCTTTCAAATTTTCAACGTTTTGATACATAAGCGACAGATAGGTGACGCCTTGCTGAAATTCTTCCCGGGAAATGTTATGACAGGAATGAAACAGCAGCAACTTGGCGCCGGTTTCTTCACAGATGGTTTGCGCGATGCGGGTATCGGTGAGCTCCGTGGTGTAAACAACGGGAATTTTTTCCTTTTTTATATGCTCGATCAGCGAAACCAGCGTGCGTACGCTGGGCTCGGATTCGCCGGAGCAGGAATCAAACGCGGCCTGATAGGACAGGCCGTATTGGCTGGTGAAATAATATAAGGAAAAAGGAGAGCCGAAAACCAGTTCCGTTCGCTTGGCCTGCGCGGTAACGGAGAGAAAAGCCTGGTTCAGCGTTTCCAGCTCGGCCAAATAGCGCTGTGTGTTGGCCCGGTAATAGGAGGCGTTTTGCGGATCGTGTGTGCAAAGCGCCCGGGAGATGGTCTGCACGATTTGCTTGGCGTATACAGGGCTTGTCCAAATATGAGGATCATAGGTATGGTGGTGATGAGCGTGCTCTTCCTCGTGATGATCATGCCCTTCCTCATCCTCCATGGGAATTAGCGAAATGCCGGCAGATACATCCACAACGGAATCCCGCGTGGGCAGGCTTTCCACAAGGCTTTCGGCCCAGGGCTCCATTTCTGCGCCGGTATACAGAAAAAGATCCGCATTGTGAATGGATAAAATATCCTGCGGGGTAGGCTCATAATTATGGCTTTCCGCCCCGGGCGGCAGCAAAAGCGAGACATCCGCTTTATCCCCCGCGATGGCCTTGGCAAAATCGTATTGCGGAAACAATGTAGCCACAATGCGAAGCTTTCCCTCGGCGGATTCGCTGCCTTCGTTGGGAAAAAAGCAACCGGACAGGCAGGCCATGGATAGGCAAATACATAAAAGAAAAGAGAGAATGCGGCGTATCATAGCTGCTCCCGATTGCGGCAGGCGGCGCATTGGCCGTAAAAAACGGTTCTGGAAGAATTGATGAGAAAACCGTGTTCCTGCGCGATGTGTCGGCCGAGCTGGGATAGATAATCGCAATGCAGATGAATCAAAGCGCCACAGGTTACGCATTTCAAATGAAAATGTTCCTGGCATTGGCCGGGCGCTTCCACATATTGATAACAGGCGCTGGCACCTTCTTCCAAGAGAAATTTGCGCACCTGCCCTTGCGATACCAGGCGATCCAAATAACGATAGACGGTGGCTTTGCCGATGGAGCATTCTTGGCTGCGCAAATGTCGGGTAATCTGGTCTGCCGTTACATGGCTGTCTTTATGATCGATTAGATATTGTAAAATCTGGGTTCGCTGCTTGGTATGATAGGATTGCATGGTGAAAAGACATCTCCTAAATTGAATTTGAAACTCAGTTTCATAAATTATAGAAGAGTTAGTCGCCGCTGTCAAACCAAAAAAAGTGTATATAAATGTAACAAACCAGTAAACATATACGAAGAATGGAAACAATTGTGACCGGGGGATGAAAATTATTTTTGAAATTGTTGTTTTTGCAGGCAAGAAACACTTGAAAACGGGGGGATTATGCAGTATTATAATATGCAATTCATAGCAAATATGGCGGAATTATATCGAATTCGGCAATGAATATGAAATATATAAATATGCAAGATTTGCCAAAAGGAGAAGATCCTCGAAAGAGGCTTCAATATTTATTCCATAATAGGAGGAGAATACGATGAAAAAACGTATTACGGCATTGGCTTTGGTTTGCATGCTGAGCCTTGCCAGCTTGGTTGGCTGCGGTGGCGGCGGAACTAGCAACGCGGGTGATTCGCCTTCCGACACCATCAAAATCGGTGGCTTGGCCCCGTTGACCGGCAATCTTTCCATTTACGGGATTGCCACAGATAATGGTATTAAAATGGCCATTGAAGAGATCAACGAGGCCGGCGGCGTATTGGGTAAAAAGATCGACTATGTTGTGTATGATGAAAAAGGCGACGCAACCGAAGCTGTGAACGCCTATAACAAGCTGATTCAGAGCGATAAAATCGAAGCGCTGATCGGTGACGTAACCAGCGGTCCGTCCATCGCGGTAGCGCAGCAGGCTGTGAAAGACGGCATCCCGATGATCACCGCGACCGGCACGGCAGCGGACATCACAAAAGCGGGCGAAAACGTATTCCGCGTTTGCTTTATCGACCCGTATCAGGGCGAAACGATGGCAGACTATGCTGTGAAAAAGCTGAATGCGAAAACAGCTGCGATTCTGTATAACACCTCGGATGACTATTCCGTGGGCCTGACGGAAGCGTTTGAAAAGACCGCCAAAGAACTGAACTTGAACGTTGTAGCAAAAGAAAGCTATGCCAAAGGCGATGTGGACTTCAAAAGTCAGCTGACCAAAATCGCGGGCCAGAACCCGGATGTATTGTTCATCCCGGTTTACTATGAAGATGTAGCGCTGATTGTTCAGCAGGCAAAATCCGCAGGCTTGACCGCGCAGCTGCTCGGTGCAGACGGCTGGGACGGCGTGCTGGATAAAGTAGACGACAAGAGCGTATTGGAAGGTGCGTTGTATTGCAGCGGATTCTCTGTACAGAGCAAAGATGAAAAAGTGAAGGAATTCATCAAGAAATACACGGATAAATACGGCGAAGCGCCCAAAGGCTTCTCCGCGCAGGGCTACGATGCTGCGTATCTGTTGGTGCAGGCCATCAAAGAAGCAGGCTCCACGGATAAAGCGGCGGTTGTGAATGCAATCAAAAACATCAGCTTTGAAGGCGTAACCGGCAAGATCGTCTTTGACGAAGAACGCAACCCGATTAAAGGCGTTGTGATCAACAAATTGACCGGCGGCAGCGTTGAATACGTAGAAAGCTACGAAAAAGGGCAGTAAGCACTTTTGAATTGATTGAATGAAAATGCGAACGAGAGGGGGCCCAGGGCCCTCTCTCGGATTCGTGTTTTATGGCATGATTTTCGTTGGTTTTGCATCAGAGTGCTTTTCGGTTTTCAGACAAGCACTGTGATGTGAAACCAGCAAATCTAAAAGGTAGGGTGTGACGAGGGTGGACTTTTTATCACAGATCATCAACGGACTGCACGTTGGCAGTATCTATGCGCTGGTAGCGCTGGGGTACAGCATGGTATACGGCATTGTCCAGCTCATCAATTTTGCACATGGGGACCTGATCATGGTAGGCGCCTATGGGGCATATGTGGTGTTGGTGATGGCGGGCCTGCCGCTGGTAGTGGCGGTTTTGGGATCCATTGTTGCGTGCATTGTAGCAGCGCTTTTGATGGAGCGTATTGCATACAGACGGCTGCTTAATAAAAATGTGCCGCGTATTTCTCTTTTGATTACGGCCATTGGGGTAAGTATCTTTTTACAAAACCTGGCGCAGCTGATTTTCGGCTCCTCCGGGAAAGCGTTTCCGACTGTGATTGATGCGCCGCCGGTGAACATGGGAAGCATGCAGGTTTCCGTAGTTACGATTGTAACGATTGTAACGTCGGTTGTACTGATGATCGGCCTGCAATTGTTGGTAAATAAAACCAAAATGGGTAAGGCCATGCGAGCAGTTTCCGAAGATGCCGGCGCGGCAAGATTGATGGGTATAAACACCAACGGAACCGTTGCATTTACCTTTGGTTTGGGCGCGGCGCTGGCTGCTGTGGGCGCTGTATTGTATGGCGCTTCGTACCCGATGATTACGCCGTTTATCGGTTCCATGCTGGGGTTGAAAGCTTTCGTGGCCGCGGTATTGGGCGGCATCGGGAACATCCCGGGCGCCATGATCGGCGGCTATATCATGGGCGTTGCAGAAAGCTTGACCAAAGGATACATTTCCACTCAGCTGGCAGACGCCGTTGTGTTTGGGATTTTGATTGTCGTGCTGCTTGTGAAACCTTCGGGTATTATGGGCAAGAATACGACAGAAAAAGTGTGAGGAGGGGTAGACGATGAAAAAGAAAACGATGTTTGCCTATCTCCGCAATTTGATTTTGGTTGTAGGCTTGTATGCGATCTTAATGGTGCTGATGGATACCGGAGTGGTTGACCGGTATTATGCCGGCATTTTGACGATGATGTTTATCAATATCATCATGGCAGTCAGCTTGAACTTGACAACCGGCTATTTGGGCCAGTTGGTGTTGGGCCATGCAGGATTTATGTCCGTAGGCGCATATGCGGCGGCGATCTTCACGATGAATGTGGATTTGCCCGCGGCGGTATCGTTTCCGCTGGCGCTGCTGGTTGCGGGCGCGGTATCCGCAGTGGTGGGCATTATCATCGGCATTCCCGCCTTGCATCTGCGGGGCGATTATCTGGCAATCATTACCCTTGGCTTTGGGGAAATCATCCGCGTAATTTTCCTGAACCTGGATATTACGGGCGGCGCGCTGGGTTTGCGCGGCATTCCGAGTTTAACAACGTTTGCCTGGGTGTATTTTGTGGCGGCGGGCACGATTTTTATCGTGAACACCTTTGTAAAATCCAGACATGGGCGTGCTGTAATTGCCATTCGTGAAGACGAGATTGCGGCGGAAGCGACCGGGATCAACACAACGTATTACAAGATGATGGCGTTTGTTTTGGCGGCGGCCATTGCCGGAATCGGCGGCGGCTTGTATGCGCACCATATCGGCATCATTAACCCGACGAAGTTTGACTTTAACTATTCGATTGAGTTTTTGGTAATGGTGGTTTTGGGCGGCATGGGCTCCACAACGGGCTCCATTTTGGCGGCCGTGGTGCTTACGATTTTGCCGGAAGCGCTCCGCGGATTTTCCGATTACCGGATGCTGCTGTATTCCATCATTTTGATTGTGATGATGCTCTTTAAGCCCAACGGTTTGCTGGGCCGGTATGAATTCTCTTTGACCAAGATCATCGATCGCTTTAAAAACAAACAAAAGGGCGGTTCCAAGAAAGAGACGGAACCTGCCAAAGAGGAGGTGTAAGCGATGCCGTTGCTGAAAACCAAAGGATTGGGCATCCGCTTTGGCGGCTTACAGGCCTTGCAAGATGTAAATCTGACGATCAACAAAGGAGAAATCGTAGGGTTGATCGGCCCGAACGGCGCGGGCAAAACCACGGTATTTAACCTGTTGACGGAAGTTTACACGCCGACGGAAGGTACGATTGAACTGGAAGATGTTAGCATCGTGGGGAAAAAGACCTACCAGGTGACCCAGCAGGGGATTGCGCGTACGTTCCAGAATATTCGTTTGTTTAAGGATGTTTCGGTGCTGGACAATGTAAAAATTGCCATGACACCGCAATATAAATATTCCATGGTAGCAGGCATTTTGCGCTTGCCTTCCTATTGGAAAGCGGAAAAGGACATTGATGACCGGGCGCATGAATTGCTTAAGGTCGTAGGGCTGGATGAATTTGCGGAATCCGACGCAAAGAACCTGCCGTATGGCAAACAGCGTAAGCTGGAAATTGCGCGCGCGATGGCGGCGAACCCGAAATTGCTGCTGCTGGATGAACCGGCGGCCGGGATGAACCCGACGGAAACCAGGGAGCTGTTGGAGACCATACAGGTCATTCAAATTAAATACGGCGTTTCGATTTTGTTGATCGAACACGATATGAGCTTTGTGATGAACATTTGTGAACGGCTGTATGTATTGGACTATGGTCAGGTCATTGCCGAAGGGCTGCCGGAAGAGATCCGGAACAACCCCAAGGTCATTGCCGCCTATTTGGGAGGTGAATGAGCATGGCGATGTTGGAAGTAAAAGGGCTGAATGTGTTTTACGGAGCCATTCATGCAATTAAAGATATTTCCTTTGAAGTAAACGAGGGAGAAATCATCACTCTGATTGGCGCCAACGGCGCAGGCAAAACCACGACGCTGCACGCGATTTCCCAGTTGATAAAATCCAAAAGCGGACAGGTGAATTTCTGCGGGCAGGATATTACGCATATGGATGCGTATAAAATCCCCAAGCTGGGCTTGGCGCAGGTGCCGGAGGGCCGCCGTGTGTTTGCTAAAATGACGGTGATGGAAAACCTGGAAATGGGCGCCTATATCCGGGATGGAAAAACCAACCTGAACGAGGAATATGAGCGCATTTTTGAGCGTCTGCCGCGCTTGAAAGAAAGACGCAAGCAGGCAGCGGGCACGTTATCCGGCGGGGAACAGCAGATGCTGGCCATCGCGCGGGCGTTGATGAGCAAGCCGAAGATGTTGCTGCTGGATGAGCCGTCTATGGGCCTTTCCCCGATTTTGGTGCATGAGATTTTCAGCATCATTCAGGATGTAAACAAATCCGGTGTGACGGTGCTGCTGGTAGAGCAGAATGCAAAGATGGCGCTGAACATTGCAAACAGGGCGTATGTATTGGAAACGGGCCAGGTGGCAATGAGCGGAGACGCCGAAGAGCTTTCCAATAACGAACAGGTACGCAAAGCGTATTTGGGCGGCTAAGCAAAAATAAGAAAGAGGGCATTGGCCCTCTTTTTGTTTTCTCGGGAACTTTTTTAAAAGGGAGTATGAACAATTGACAGATTGAAAAAGGAAGTAAAAGAGGGGGAGGTATATTCGGCTATTTTAGGTGCAAACTAAAAAATTCAAAGAGATTTACAGGGGTTTTAAGTTTAATGAAAGAAAATACAAGGGAGATCTTAAAAAGGTTGAGAAAGGGAGAGATATAAAACGCTGAAAAAGGGAAAATAGGGGAAAAATTACGAGGAAAAGGGGAAGGAGGCGGATAGAAAATAGAAATTAAGAGAGGCGGGAATTTGGCGTGAAAGCGGGAGAGAATGCGAAAAAGGGTGAGAAAATGGAATGGAGAAAATTTTCGGAATCTAAAGACTTTTGGCAAAGCGACAAAACAAAAGGGGAAGCATTAAAGCTTTTGAGATTTTGAACAACAGAAACGAGAGATGAATAAATAGGGAGGAAAAGAGGGATCTTAAAAAGAAAATAATATAAAATAATTTGAAAATAAAATTATATAATATTATTGACAAATTATTATAAAGGAATATAATATAGATATCCGGAAAGGAGAAAGCAATGAATCGCAGCGCGTATAGTTTGGTTTTGATGGATGAAGTAATTCAACAGATAGATGAATTGGCCTATGCCATGCACACCAGCCGTTCCAACCTGATCAATCAGATTTTGGCAGAGCGGGTACAGATGGTGACGCCGGAAATGCGGTATCAGGATGTGTTCCGCTATTTGGAACAGGCGATGGAACAGCATAAAGGATTTCAATGGATAGTGCAGCCGGCGCAGACCATGATTTCGATGAAAAGCCCGCTGCAATATAAATACAGGCCCGTGATTCGATACAGCGTGGAGTTGTATCGTGAACCGGGGCAAGCGGTAGGCGAGTTGCGAGTGAGCGTTCGCACCCAAAGCCAGCAGCTGCAAACGGATTTGCAGGATTTTGCAGAGCTGTGGGCGGGGCTGGAACAAAAGCATATGCCGCCGGGAAAAAGAGAGCGAGTGGTGTATCAAATGGAACCCGGGAAGTTGGCCAGAACGTTGGTTGCGGAAACAAAACAACCACAAGACCACGAGCAGCTGGCCAAAAACATAGAAAACTATCTGACAATGTTTGATGATATTTTGAAACGATATTTTGCCAAGATAGAAGACCCATACACGGCGCAGCGGGAAGCCGGCGCACGGTATGAGGAATATGTGCAGCATGGGCTGCCGAAAATTTAACAGGAAGCGAGGAATGCGTTATGAATATTCAAAAATTTACACAAAAATCTGTGGAGGCCATTCAACTGGCGCAGCAGTATGCGGCGGAGCATCAAAACCCGCAAATCGAGCAGGAGCATCTGATGTATGCATTGATCAGCCAGCAGGAAGGGTTGATCGGGCAATTGCTGATCAAGATGAATGTGGATCAACATTCCTTGGTTCAGCGGTTGAAAACCAAAATTGGGCAAATGCCCAGGGTGTCCGGCAGTGGGCAGAGCGGCAACATTTATGTGGCTGGCAATGTGGAAGCTGTTTTGAATTTATCTGAACAGATTGCCGAGCGGATGAAAGATGAATATGTTTCGGTAGAGCATATTATGATGGCGCTGATTGAACAGCCCAACGAGACGCTGAAAGCACTGTTTAGAGAATTTAACATCACAAAGGACAGCTTTGCCAAAGTGTTGGCAACGGTGAGGGGGAATACGAGAGTGACAAGCGATAACCCGGAATCCACCTATGATGTATTGGAAAAATACGGGTCGGATTTGGTGGCCTTGGCGCGTGAACATAAATTGGATCCTGTGATCGGCAGGGACTCTGAAATTCGAAATGTGATTCGGATTCTATCCAGAAAAACGAAGAACAACCCGGTGTTGATTGGCGAGCCGGGCGTTGGGAAAACCGCGATTGCGGAGGGCCTGGCGCTGAGAATTGTGCGCGGCGATGTGCCGGATAATTTGAAAGAACGCAAAATCTTTTCGCTGGATATGGGGGCGCTGGTGGCCGGCGCAAAATTCCGCGGCGAATTTGAAGAAAGGCTTCGTGCCGTTTTGGAGGAAGTTCGAAAGAGCGAAGGCAAGATCATCCTGTTTATCGATGAACTGCATACCATTGTGGGCGCAGGGAAAACGGACGGCGCCATGGATGCCGGGAACCTGTTGAAACCGCTGTTGGCCCGCGGCGAACTGCATTGCATCGGCGCTACGACGCTGAACGAATATCGCCAGTATATTGAAAAAGACGCGGCATTGGAACGTAGGTTTCAGCCGGTGATGGTGGATGAGCCGTCTGTGGAAGATACCATCTCGATTTTGCGTGGCTTAAAAGAGCGGTATGAAGTGTTTCACGGCGTAAAGATTCAGGACCAGGCGCTGATTGCGGCGGCGGTATTGTCCAACCGGTATATCTCGGATCGATTTTTGCCGGATAAGGCGATCGACCTTGTGGACGAAGCATGCGCGATGATCCGTACGGAGATGGATTCCATGCCGACAGAGCTGGATGAAATTTCCCGTAAGATTATGCAGCACGAAATTGAAGAGGCGGCGCTGACAAAGGAAAACGATAAACTGAGCCAGGAGCATTTGAAAGAGATCCAGAAAGAGCTGGCGGAAATGCGGGCAAAGTTTAAGGAAATGAAGGCCAAATGGGAAAATGAAAAACAGGCCATTTCCAAAGTGCAGAAGCTCAGAGAGGACATAGAGCGCGTAAACGGCGAAATCGAAAAGGCGGAACGGGCCTATGATTTGAACAAAGCGGCTGAATTGAAATACGGAGAACTTCCCACCCTGCAAAAACAGCTGGCAGAAGAGGAAAAACTGGCGGAGGAAAGCCGCGGAGACAATTCGTTGCTGCGTGACAAGGTGACAGATGAAGAAATTGCCCGAATCATTGCCAGATGGACGGGCATCCCGGTTGCCAAATTGATGGAGGGCGAACGTGAAAAACTGCTTGGCCTGGAAGACATTTTGCATAAGCGTGTGATCGGCCAGGACGAAGCGGTGGAAAAAGTGACGGAAGCTATCTTGCGTTCGCGTGCGGGCATTCAAGATCCGAACCGGCCGATTGGTTCGTTCCTGTTCCTGGGGCCGACCGGCGTTGGCAAAACGGAACTGGCCAAAGCATTGGCGCAGGCGTTGTTTGATGATGAACGCAACATTGTGCGTATTGATATGACAGAGTATATGGAAAAATACTCGGTATCGCGGTTGATCGGGGCGCCTCCGGGATATGTGGGCTATGAAGAAGGCGGCCAACTGACAGAGGCCGTTCGGCGCAAACCCTATTCGGTGGTGTTGTTCGATGAAATCGAAAAGGCGCACCCGGATGTGTTTAACGTGCTGCTTCAGGTGCTGGATGACGGGCGGATTACCGATTCGCAAGGCAGAACGGTGGACTTTAAAAACACCATCATCATTTTGACCAGCAACCTTGGCTCCAACTACATTTTGGAAGGGATTGACAAGGACGGCGAAATCAATGAAACAGCCAGAGCACAGGTGGATGCGCTGTTAAAACAGCAGTTCCGTCCGGAATTTTTGAACCGGCTGGATGAGATTGTGTTCTATAAACCGCTGACGAAGACGGAAATCTCTTCCATTGTGGATTTGATGATTCGCGATTTGCAGCACAGGCTGGAAGATAAACAGCTTCGTGTGGCAGTGACGGATAAAGCCAAAGCGTATATCATAGACAACGGATATGACCCGGTATACGGGGCGCGGCCGATGAAACGGTTTATCCAGAGAAAGGTGGAAACGTTGATCGCCAAGAAAATTATCCAGGACGATATAGCGCCGGATACGCTGTTGACAGTGGATTATGACGGAAATCAGCTGTTGATAAAATAAGAGAAAAGCCCTGCATAGTCTGCAGGGCTTTTTCTTATAAATAAAAGAGTTTCCTCTAAAAAAATCGTATACTATGATAAGATAGAAAAAAAGCTTTCAAAAGGTGAACTGTTATGAGGACAAAGACAAATAAGCTGAACCAAACACTAAGCTTGTATCTGGCCGTATTGCTGGCTCTGTTTTGTTTGCCGCTGGCAGGCTGCGGCGGCCTGGCGCTGAAGGAAAAAGAATATGAGCAGACAGGGCGCATGATCCCATATATCAGCCGGTTGGATGAGGAGAAAAACCAGGCGCTGGCCTCCTGGTTTGGCCCGGCGGCGGTTTGCCTGGAAAAAATTGAAACGGAAAGCGGATCTTGCTATCAGCTGACCTATCAGCTGGAAAAAGAACAGGACGAAACATACCGTTTAAAAAGCAGCATAGAAAAGGGAAAGACGGAAGTGCTTTCACTGCCCGATATTCAAATTGGAAAAGACGGCGCGCTGCAATTCCCGGACAAAGTATGGAGCGAAGCATGGCAGGACGACAGTTTTATGAAAGCTGCGTTGCTGCTGAGCGGGCAGGGCATAGAGGTGGATTTTACCGCCTATGGAAAGACGGGCTCCAACGAACAGGGGCTGCGGTTTTTGGTGGCAATTTACGAAAAATATGCCGGGCAGCAAATTGATACAACCGGCATGGATGCGCGGGTGGAAAGCGAAACCATGCGCAAGGCGATTGCCCTGGGGCTGCAGGATCATTCTTGGGGAGAAGGAGCACCTGCGGTATATGAACTGGACAATGCAACGTTTTCCAACCTGGTGGATGTGTGGCTTGCGAAGATGAACGGAGAGATTTATGGCATTGCCAGCCAGCAGGCCACGGCAAACGATGCGTTGGAATTGATGACGCTGAAAGGGAAAACGTATCAGATCGGCAATGGAAAATGGGAAGATGTGCCCGTTCAACAGGAGAAGGTGACACTGAAACCGGCGCCGATTGATTTCAAAAGCACGGCAGGCAATGTATTCAGAGCGGATCATCCGCTGAATCGTAAAGATCTGGCAAAGTTGTTTGTGACGGCATATGAAGCGGCCAACGGCCCCATTGCCATTGATAAAAGCGCCATCAATTTTAACGATACGACGGATAAGGATTGTGAAAAGGCAGAATCCATTTCGCTTTTGATGAGCTATCCTTCTTCAAATACTTATTCTCCGGAGCTGCCGGTGAGCATGGCGCAGCTGCCGGACTGGGTAGGCAGGTTTACAACGATTTATATGAACCAATGGTATCCGGAGCAAATTAAAAATATGGATACGGATGTATTGCTTCGGCCGCTGAGCTATCAGCAGATTGTGCAGGCGTCTGCCACATTGTCTGAAGCGTATGAGAAAAAGACAAAAGAAGAACTGTCCGTAAAGGAAAAGATCAACGATCGCTCGTATGACTGGTATTATGCGCAAAACGACACGGGGGCGTACAGCGATGTAAACTGCATGCCGTCCTCTACGGCCATGGTGCTGAAATGGAAAAACGAGAAGTTTAAGAAAACGGTGGAACAATTGCGAAATTCGTTCCCGGATATTACCGACGGATGGACGATTGCCCCTGTGGAACAGACGCTGGAAAAAGAGAATGTGCCGTATGATACACGCGAGGTGACGATGAAAAACATGCTCGAAGATCTGGACGCGGGGAAGGTGTTGTTCTGCCAATGCAACGAATATGACGTGGGGCAGAGCGGACATTGTTTTGTGATCTACGGGTACAAACAAAAGGGAGATTCCACCTGGTTTTTGCTCAACGACCCGGCCTCTACGGGAAAAGATGCCTTTGGAAAAGAGAGAGAAAAAGGAAAATGGATGGAAGGCACCTATTGCGTTTGGATTGTGGATCGGTTCAGTTTGTTCTATTTGGCGATTGCACAATGAGAAAAAAGAGCCCCAAAGGGCTCTTTTTTATTGGAGAATCGAGGAAATAAAAGCGGCCAATAAAAAACCACCCGTCAACCGGGTGGTTTTTAAAAGGAAGGGTCAATTGCGTAAGCTGTGGATGGGAGCGGGAATGCGCCCGCCACGGTCCACAAAGGTTTGGCAATTATACGGATTTACATTCATGCAATAGGCATGGCCCAGCAGGCCGCCGAACTCGACTTTATCGCCCACTTTTTTGCCGGGCACGGGAATGATGCGCACGGCCGTGGTTTTCTGGTTGATCATGCCGATGGCGGCTTCGTCTGCGATAATGGCGGATAGCGTGGCGGCGCTGGTGTCTCCGGGCACGGCGATCATATCCAGGCCAACGGAGCAAACACAGGTCATCGCTTCCAGCTTTTCCAGAGAAAGCGCACCGGCTCTGGCGGCCTCAATCATACCGGCGTCTTCGCTGACCGGGATAAAGGCGCCGCTTAACCCGCCGACGTGGCTGGAGGCCATCACGCCGCCTTTTTTCACAGCGTCGTTTAGCAGGGCCAAGGCCGCGGTTGTGCCGGGGGCGCCTGCCATTTCCAGCCCCATTTCCGTTAAGATATAGGCAACGCTGTCGCCGACGGCCGGGGTGGGCGCCAAGGACAGATCCACAATGCCAAAAGGAACGCCCAGCCGCTGGCTGGCCATGCGGGCTACCAGCTGGCCTACACGCGTGATTCGGAAAGCCGTTCGTTTGATGGTTTCGGCCACAACATCAAACGGCTGACCTTTTACTTGCTCTAAGGCGGACTTTACAACGCCGGGACCGGAAACGCCGACGTTGATCACACATTCCGGTTCGCCGACGCCATGGAAAGCCCCGGCCATAAACGGGTTATCCTCTACGGCATTGGCAAAAACGACCAGCTTGGCAGCGCCGAGCCCATCGCTGGCAGCGGTAAGCTCTGCGGTTTTTTTGATGGTAAAGCCCATCTCGCGCACGGCATCCATATTGATGCCGGCCTTGGTGGAGCCGACGTTTACCGAAGCACAGACCTGATCGGTAGAGGCCAGGGCTTCGGGGATGGATTGAATCAACACCCGATCCCCTTCGGTAAAGCCTTTCTGCACCAGGGCGCTGAAACCGCCGATGAAATTGACACCTACGGCTTTGGCCGCTTCATCCATGGCCTTTGCAATGGCCACATAGGAATTGGCGCCGGTGGTTTGTGCAATCAAAGAGATGGGCGTAACGCTGATACGCTTGTTTACAATGGGAATGCCCAGCTCGTCTTCGATGGTTTCTCCGGTCTTTACCAGGTGCTCTGCCCGCCGAGCGATTTTGTCATAGACGTTTTGCGCGGTTTTTTCCAGCGTGCCGGCCCCGCAATCCAACAGGGAGATGCCCATGGTGATGGTGCGGATGTCCAGATTTTCCTGGCGAATCATTTTTAAAGTATCCAGTACTTCGTTTTGATCAATTCTTTGCTGCATAATTTTAACCTCAAATACGATGCATGGAATTGAAAATATCCTCATGCTGGCAGAGGATGGAGAGCTCCAATTCTTCGCCCAGCTTTGCCAGGGATTCTTTCAAATCATGGAAAGAGACGGTACAGGGAGATACATCCACCAGCATAACCATGGAGAAATATTCCTGCATGATGGTTTGGTTGATGTCCAAAATATTTGCGCCGCATTCATAGAGCAACGTGGAAACCTTTGCGATGATGCCCCGCTGGTCATAGCCCAATACGGTGACGATTGTTTTTGTCATAATGCCCCTCCTAAAATACAATAGCAATGCAAATGCTTGTCTGAAAAACAAGTTATTTCTTATTTTAATAGGAAAAACGGCGCAAAGCAACCGCCAGAAGCAGAAAATAGAAAAAGGCCGGGGAAAACCGACCCAAAATAATTTCAAAATTCCTTTTTGGCATAGATGGCGCAGGAAAGGCGGTAGGAAAGATATAAAACCAACGCCGAAAACAGGGCCAACAAGAAAAGAAACGTTTGATAATTGACAAGAAGCGGAGGGGGATTGGAGAAAAGACGATCCGTCAGCGTAAACAGCCCTACGATCACAAGAGCAATGGCAGCCAGGAGAATGCGCCCTCTTTCCGCACCGAAACGGTAATTGACAGGCAATATTAAGGAGAGAAAAAGAAGGCACAGGATGAGGGAAGCCAACAAGGATTGAAAGAAAATCCGGGTGGATTCGTGAGTGATAAGCACGAGGAGGAGGCCAAAAATCAAGATATACAAAAGACCAACCCCTACACAGATCAGGGAAAACAAATAGCGGCTTTTTACCACGTCCTTACGGCGGACGGGCAGGGAAAGCGCATAACAATCCCACTTGGACTGAACATCAAAACTGAAAGAAGAAAACCCGATCATCACGGACACCAGGGCGCTTACGCCGGTAAGGAAAGAGACGTTTTTCCAAACCAGGCTGAGCCCGATATACAAAAACAGAAGACCTGCCAGAGAACGCAGATATTTTTTGGCAGATAAAAATTCTTTTAACAAAAGACCGCTCATTTGAAGCTCTCTCCTTTGGTGAAAAATAACATGATTTGTTCGGTGGTAGCCGGCTCCAGGCTCATGGGCTCTTTGATATGCAATTTTTCGCGATGGGTGACCAGCGCTTCGCAGTGATATTCATGGGAAAGCACACGCACGATGCACTGAGGATCGATGGTTTTCAGCGCATCTTTGCCGCAGCGCAGCACGGCGTATTGCTCATGCAGCTGATCCTTTTCCTCGCTAAACAGCACGCGCCCATTGTGCAGATAGGTGATATAATCGGCGGCTTTATCCAGATCGCCCGTGATATGGGAGGAAAAAAGAATGGAATTTTCTTCCTGCTGGATAAATTCCAAAAACAGATCCAAAATCTCATTGCGGACGATGGGATCCAGCCCGCTGGTGGCTTCGTCCAAAATCAAAAGCTTGGGATGATGCGCCAGCGCCGCAGCGATCATAAGCTTCATGCGCATGCCGCGGGAATATTCATTCAACGTTTGGGCAGGAGAAATGGAAAACCGATCCAAAAGCTCTTGATAGAGGGCGGAATCCCACTGCCAATAGACATTTTTCAGAACGGTTTGCACCTGCTTTGCATTCATGCCCTGATAGAAAAAGCTGTCTTCCCATACAATGCCGATCTGCTCTTTCAACTGCCTTTCATAGGCCGGGACCATGGGCAGATCAAACAGGCGAACCTCGCCCTGATCCGGCTTTACGATATTCAAAAGCATTTTCAGCGTGGTGGTTTTCCCGGCTCCGTTTTCGCCGATCAGCCCCATGATGCAGCCGGCAGGAAGCGAAAAGCTGACATCTTGCAGGGAAAAATCGGGATAGAACTTATAAAGATGCGAAACCTCAATGTTATTCATCGAAAACATCCTCCTGATATAAAAGATGAAGCAGTTGGGAGAGTTCTTCTTCGGCAAGGCCGCATTGCTTTGCCAGCACAACGGCCTGTTGCAGATGGGTTTCCACAATGCGCAGCTGTTCTTCTTTGATAAAATTTTCGTTTTTACGGGCGACAAAGCTCCCTTTGCCCACCACGGTTTCGATAAACCCTTCGCGCTCCAATTCTTCATAGGCGCGCTTTGTGGTAATCACGCTGATTTGCAAATCCTTAGCCAGCAGCCGCATGCTGGGCAAGGCCTCCCCGGCTTGCAAAGCGTTGGTGAGAATCAACTGTTTGATTTGCGTTACAATCTGCTCATAGATGGGTTTTCCGCTTGTATTTGAAATGATGATTTGCACTGAAAGTCTCCAACCTCATATATTGTATATAGAGTATATATACAATATGGTATACTGTCAAGTATTTTTCATAATTTTACAAAGCAGAAAATAAATACCAAATACACCTAGAAAATTGACAAAACCAAGGCCTCTGGATACACTTATAGTTCAAGGGGGCAAAATGTTGAAAAAGAGTAAATTTTTAGCAGAGTTTAAAGAATTCATATCGCGCGGCAATGTGATGGATATGGCTGTCGGTATCATTGTCGGCACGGCGTTTACCGCAATTGTCAATGCGTTGGTTAATGATGTGATCATGCCGTTTGTGGGGTTTTTAATCGGCGGCATTCATTTTGCGGATTTAAAATGGGTGATTTCGCCGGCCACGGAACAAACGGCGGAGGTGGCCATCGGCTACGGGGCATTGATACAGGCCATTGTAAACTTTCTAATTATCGCCTTTGTTGTATTTTGCATGGTGCGGATGATCAACCTGTTTAGAAGGAAAAAGGAAACGGAAGAACAGGCCGAAGCACAGGAAGAAAAACAGCAGGTTTCCGAGGAATTAAAAGTGCTGCGGGATATTTACGCATTGCTGGAAAAAACGCAGGGACAACCTTCTGCAGAAGAAGATGGAGAACAGTGAAGAAAAAGAAAAATAACGATATACGGCTGCCCAACGGCTTTTTATATGGGCTGGGATGCAGGGTTATACAGCCGTATTTGAAAATAAAATATGGATTTAAGAAAGATGTTTCCGCCATAGAGGGGATTAAACCGCCGTATTTATTATTGTGCAACCACCTTTCCGGGATGGATTACTTGCCCACGGCGGCGGGGATGTATCCGCAAAAGCTGAGCATTGTAACAGCGCAGCACTATTTTTATCGCCAGCCGCTAAAAACCCTGCTGCCCATGCTGGGAGCGATTGCCAAGCAGCAGTTTCAGGTGGATGTGGCAAGCATAAAGAAGATGAAAAAAGTGGTGGCGATGGGCGGCGTAATCAACCTGTTTCCGGAAGGGCAGGTCAGCGTGGATGGGCGCTTGGGATTTGTGCATCCATCGATTGCAAAACTGGTGCAATTTTTGGGTGTTCCGGTTGTAATTGGGAAGCTGGAAGGTAGCGGTGCTTGCAAGCCGAAGTGGGCGAAAAAATGGAGAAGAGGCCCCGTACGTTTTACGGCAACGCCGCTTTTGACAGCCGAACAGGTGAAAACGATGAGCCGGGACGAAGTGTATCAAGCGTTGGTGCAGGCGCTGGCGTTTGACGAAGTGGCCACGGTTGTGAAAAACGATTGGCATTACAAGGGAAAAGAGCTGGCGGACGGGCTGGAAAACGCGCTGTATCAATGCCCGAAATGCAAAACGTGTTTTGAGACGGTGTCCCAAGGCGATCGGTTGATTTGCAAAGCCTGTGGCAATACGGTAACGATTGACGACCAGATGAAACTGCACCCTTTGCGAGAACAGGACATTTGCCTGGACACGGTGGCAAGCTGGTTGGATTGGGAAACAGAGATGTTGCGAATGCAGGAAAAAACGCCGGGGTTTTGTCTGGAAGAAACCGTTGTTTTGAAAGACCCGAAAGCAGAGGGCAGCGGGTTTATCATACAGGGCGAAGGAAAACTGACCTTTTCCAGGCAGGGCATGAAGTATGAAGGGCAGATCGGCAAAGGCGAAGGGGAAAGAACTTTTCCGCCGGAGCACCTGCATATGATTCCCTATGCCTGCGGGGTGGATATGGAAATTCCGTATGGGAAAAATATTTGTATTTTTGAGCCGAAAAACAAACAGGCCGTGATACAATGGATTTTGTTTTCACAACTGTTAAAAGAAGAAGGATAAAAAGGAGAGCCGAGCGCTCTCTTTTTTGCTTTTATCAGAACGGGACGCTTTGGCATAAAATAAAAGGAAAGGGGGAGGCAGGCTTGGAAAAGAAAGGCAGGCAGTGCATAACGACGGTGCCCATGATGGCGGCTGCGGTGGCTAGCGCCCTGGCCTGCGGGCAAACGCAGGAGCAGATAGAGCAATGGCGCTGCTTTTTGAGCGCAGTGATCAGCAACCTTACCCTGATTTTGGTTCATTGCGATTTGGAACCGGAACTGGAAGAGCTGGAAAAAGTGTTAGAAGACGAAGAGGAGGAAGAGGACGGCGAACAGAAATCCGGATGAAAATTCTTGTTTTTTTGACAACGCCTCTTTACAATAAAACAAAGGACTTTTGGAAAAGAGGAACAGGAATATGTCTTTGGAAAAAGTAAAAGAATATTTTGCGCCGTTGGGGCGGGCAGAGGATATTATGGAATTTCCCGTTTCCAGCGCCACGGTTGAATTGGCGGCCAAGGCGTTAAACGTAGCGCCGGCACGGATTGCCAAGACGCTGTCGTTTAAGGTGAATGATGGCTGTGTGCTGGTGGTAACGGCGGGAGACGCTAAAATAGACAATGCAAAATACAAAGCTTTTTTTGGAGCGAAGGCAAAAATGTTGACGCCGGAAGAAGCCATGGTCTTTACCGGACATGCAGTGGGCGGAATATGCCCGTTTGGCATTGAAAATGAAAAGGTGATCTGCTATACGGACAAATCGCTACAGCGGTTTGCTACGGTGTTTCCGGCTGCAGGTAGCAACAATTCCGCCATTGAGTTGACATGCGAAGAATTGTTTAGCTATGCCAACAGCAAAGCGTGGGTGGATGTATGCAAGGGATGGCAAACGGAAGAAGATTGACAGATTGTAAACCCATGGTTGACAGAAGGCAAGGTTTGCCATACAATATAGAAAATAATAAATTGTCTGTTTCGGGGCGAGGTGCAATTCCTCACCGGTGGTGATGCGCGATAGAGCGATGAGTCCACGAGCTTCGGCTGAGCTGGTTAGAATCCGGCACCGACGGTATAGTCCGGATGAAAGAAACAACACAGAGCAGAGGATTGTTTTCTGTGCGCCCTTTATTTTCAAAATAAAGGGCTTTTTCATTTTCTTCAACAGGCAAACAAAAGGAGAGGAGAAACATGAACACATCTACCAAAATCATCCTGTGGTCTGTCTTGGCGATTTTTTTGATCGTTCTGTTTGCAGTGGACCTGAACAGGAAAAACAAAAACCGGCAGCAGAACACGCAAAAACTGGTGACCATGGCGGTCCTGGTGGCGTTGTCCGTGATTATGCTGCTGCTGATCCGCTTCCCCATTTTCCCCAGCGCGGCATTTTTGGAATATGATCCGGCCGACATTCCCATTTTCCTGGGCACGTTTGCCTATGGGCCGCTGGCAGGGTTTGCGCTGACGGTGGTAGCGGCCATCATTCAGGGGATGACGGTAAGCGCCTCCAGCGGATTTATCGGCATTATGATGCATGTTTTTGCTACGGGTTCGTTTGTGCTGGTGGCAGGAAACTGGTATCAACGGCATAAGACGAAAAAACAGGCTGTTGTGGCGTTGGTTTTGGGCTGCCTTGTCTGGACGGTTTCCATGATGATTTGGAACTACTTTTTCACGCCGATCTTCATGGGCATGCCGCGGGCTGCGGTAGCGCCGATGATCTTCCCGATAATTGTGCCGTTTAATTTGATCAAGAGCAGTGTAAACTCCGTTATTACGTTTTTGCTGTATAAACGCTTTTCCAACATACGAAACCTGCCTTTGCACACAAAATAAAAAAGAGCCGAAAGGCTCTTTTTTTGTACTTATTTTTGAAGCTGGATTTTGGGAATCGTGTTGATATCATACGGCGTTTCCTGATAAACATAGTTCAGCCAGTTGAAATAGAACAAATTGGCATGCCCGCGCCAACGAACCACGGGCGCCTTTTCGGGATCGTCATTTTCAAAATAATGGCGGGGAATTTGGATGGACTTCCCTTTGTCTTTATCCCGTTTATATTCGTAGGCCAAAGTATCGCGGTCATATTCGCCGTGGCCGGTGATGAAAATCTGCCGGTTGTCCGGGGTCATGACGATACCGACGCCCGCTTCTTCGGATTCGCAGACGATTTCCAGGCCGGGGACAGATTCAAGATCAGCACGGCGCACTTCGGTGTGCCGGGAATGCGGCATGTAAAATACATCGTCAAACCCGCGCAAAAGGGGATTGTGTTCGGCCAAGATACGGTGTTCAAATACGCCGAACAGTTTTTCCGGAAGCTCGTATTTCGGCACGCTGTAATGATGATACAGCGCGGCCTGTGCGCCCCAGCAGATATGAATGGAGGAAAAGACATTTTCCAGCGACCAATCCATCAGCATCTTCAATTCGTCCCAATAGGCAACCTGGTCATAATCCAGCTTTTCTACGGGGGCACCGGTGAAGATCATACCGTCAAATTTTTCGTTTCTGATTTGATCAAATGTTTTATAAAACGTCTTCAGATGCTCCAAAGGCGTATGGCTGCAAAGATAAGACTGCGGATGCACCAGGGTAATATCCACCTGAAGCGGGGAATTACTGAGCAAACGAAGCAACTGTGTTTCTGTGGTAATTTTCGTCGGCATTACGTTGAAAATGGCAATCTTCAACGGCCGAATATCCTGCGTTGTGGCGCGGTCTTCCGTCATAACAAAGATGTTTTCGCCGGAAAGAACCGCCGCGGACGGCAGGGCATTGGGAATACGAATCGGCATAAGAACCCATCTCTCTTTTTGATTTTGGCTATTGTATCACGGTAAAAAAATGCTTGTCAAATCCGGCAGACAATTACTTATCTTCCGGGCACGCGGCATATACCTGCGCCGGTCTGCGCTTATGGCTGGTGGCCTCATGTGCGCGTTTGATGATAGCAATGTTTTCCGGCGTACCGGTGCCGTGCAGGATATATTCATCAATGGCGGCATAGGCGACCCCCATTTCCTTTTCATCGGTTTGCCCTTCAAACAGGCCGGCGGACGGCGCTTTTTCGATGATCTCCTGCGGCGCATGCAAAAAGCGCAAAAACGAAAAGATTTCGGTGGCAGTTAAATCCGAAATGGGGTTAAAATCAAACGCGCCGTCCCCCCACTTGGTAAAGTATCCCATGTATCGTTCGCTGCGGTTTCCGGTGCCGGCCACCAGGCAGCCTTTGCTTTGCGCCAGAGCATACAGGGTGGTCATCCGAAGGCGCGGATTGATATTCATGCCGGCCGGGCCGTTTAAATCGCTGAGCGGAGACAACGCTTGGGTAAACTGATTTTTGATCTGCGTTAAATCCACTTCCACGGCGTTGACGTCAAACTGCTTGCTCATCAAAAGGGCATGATCTCTGTCTATCCCGAAATTACGGCTGGAAGAACAGGGCATGATAACGCCGGTGACGTTCGGCGTGGCCAAACGGCAAAGAATGCCGACCAAACAGCAGTCTTTGCCGCCGCTGTTGCCAAAGACAATGCCCTTGGCGCCGGAAGACTTTAAAACGGATTGAATGAAGGCAACGCGTTGATCGCGTTCATAAGCCCAATCGCGAGACATGATACAACACTCCTTTATAAAGACAAAAGGGAGATTGCTCTCCCTTTGTTTGATTTAATATTGGGTCAGATATTTGTCCACTTCCCATTGGTGAACCTGAACACGGTACTGATCAAACTCCAGGCGTTTGGCAGTTGCATACTTATTGAACACATGATCCCCCAGGGTTTCGCGGATCAACGGATCCATAATCATTTCCTCCAGGGCTTCATCCAGCGTACCGGGCAAATTGCCCACTTTGCGCTCGATGCGTTCATCTTCGCTCATATGATAGATATTACCATCCACAGGATCCGGCGGCGTGAGACCACGCTGAATGCCATCCAGGCCGGCGCGAAGCACCAAAGCCAGCAACAGGTACGGGTTGCAGGACGGGTCCGGCGAGCGAAGCTCTACGCGGGTGGAATTGCCTCTGGCGGCGGGCACGCGAATCAGCGGGCTGCGGTTGCGGGCAGACCATGCGATGTATACCGGCGCTTCATATCCGGGCACCAGGCGCTTATAGGAATTGACAAGCGGATTGGCAACGGCCGTAATGCCCTTGGCATGATCCAATACGCCGGCGATAAACTGCAGCGCTTCGGTGGACAGGCCAAAGGCTTTATCCGGGTCATAGAATGCGTTTTTTCCATCTTTAAACAGAGACATATTGGTATGCATCCCGTTGCCGGCCACGCCAAACAGCGGTTTTGGCATAAAGGTGGCATGCAGCTTATGCTTTTGTGCGATGGTTTTTACCGCCAATTTAAAGGTGACGATGTCGTCGGCCGCGGTCAAAGCTTCGGCATATTTAAAATCAATTTCATGCTGCCCCGGCGCGCATTCGTGATGGGAAGCTTCAATTTCAAAGCCCATTTCTTCCAACGCCAAACAGATGGCAATACGAGCCTCTTCGCCCATATCCACGGGACCGAGATCAAAGTATCCTGCGGCGTCGTGTGTCTGGGTGGTGGGGGCGCCGTCCGGCGTGGTGTGGAAAAGGAAAAATTCCAATTCCGGCCCCACGTTGAATGTGTAGCCCATCTTGGAGGCCTGCTCCAAAGCGCGGATCAACACATTGCGCGGATCGCCTTCAAAGGGCGTATGATCCGGCCGATAGACGTTACAAATCAGGCGAGCCACACGGTGCTCTACAGAGGACCACGGATAAATGACAAACGAATCCAAATCCGGATACAGGCGCATATCAGATTCTTCAATGCGCACAAAACCTTCAATGGAAGAGCCGTCAAACATACAATCGTTTTTCAGTGCTTTTTCCAATTGTTTATCGGTAATGGCGACGTTTTTCAACTGGCCTAAAATATCGGTGAATTGCAGGCGAATAAACCGGACATTGTTTTCCTTTACCAGGCTGAGCACCTGTTCTTTGGTATATTTTGCCATATGTACCTCCTATACAACGATCTGTTCTACGCAGCGGGAAATAAAAAATATTCCAAAAGCGCTTTAAAAAAGCCCTTTTTGAATAGCAGTATCATACCATAAAATAACGCGGTTTGAAAACGGTTTGGAATTGAAATTGATAAAAAAACCGAGAAAAGGGGAAAAGGTGCGAAACGTAAAGAATTGTGTATAAAAAAATCCCCAAAGGCGGCCATGCCTTTGGGGAAGGGAAAATAAAGAAAGGAAAACTTAAGCATCCATCTTATCCGGGCTGACGCGCTTGTTTTCCAGGCCGATCTCCACAACAAAGGAAAATAGCGAATATAACACAGCGGTGAACGGAACACCCAAAAACATGCCGATGATGCCGAAAAATCCGCCGCCAACCAGAATGCCGAACATCACCCAGAACCCGGGCAGGCCCATTTTATTGCCACAAAGCCAGGGAATCAGGATGTTGCCTTCGATGGCCTGAATGATGATGGCGGCGATGAGGAAGAGCAAAAAGTGAGACGGGCTGAAGACCAACAGCAGTAACAGGCAGATGACCGTGCCGACGATGGGACCGAAAAACGGAATGAGGTTTGCGATCCCCATGATCAAACATAGCAAAAGTACATATGGAACGCCGAAGATGGTACAAATCAAAAAGACAACAAGCCCCACAAGGAAAGAGGTGAGCAATTTTGAATTGATAAACATGGAAAACATCATATTGGCGTTATGCAAAATCAAAAGCGTCAGATCGCCTTTGGATTCCGGGAGGATCCAATACAATACCTTTTTGGATTGGCGAATGAACATTTCCTTGCCATACAAAACATATACGGACAACAACAAAGCCAAGCAAAAATTGATGGCGGTATTGGTGACGTTTTGCATTACGGAGAGAAGAGAGCCCGAAATCAGCCCCATGGATTCCAAAACCTTGCTGCCGAGTTCAGACAGGCTGCCGGCCATATCGGAAATTTTGGCGGCGGAAACGTTCCAGTGTGACAAGACGGAATTTAGCGTATCTTCAATGCCGCCTTTATAGCTGGGAAAACGATCGATCACGGTGGCTACGCTTTCGATAAACTGCGGCAGAATAAAGACAATCAGCAGGGAAAGAACGCCTAGCACGATCAAATAAACCAGCGTGACGGCCAAAATTCTGGATAGTTTTTGAGAAAGCTTGGCTTTTAAAAACAGCTTTTCAAAAAAGCGCATGGGCCTGTTTAAAAAATAGGCAAACACAAACGCTAAGATAAACGGAAATAAAACATTGATGACCTGCCGGAGAAAGGCAAAGACATCGCTAAAATTGATTAAAAAAAAACAAATAAGGTGAGCAGGATGCCTACATAGAGAGCGCAGTGGGCTATTTTGCGAACATCGCGCGCATTCATGAACGCTCCTCCTTTGAAAAATTTTGTTCTCTTCTGAACATACTCTATTTTCCCTCACTTCACAAGCCCTATACTCAAATTTTAGGCCGATTGTGAAAAGAAAATAGGACGGCCACAAAAGACCGCCCTGAAAACAAAGCAAAAACTATTCGAGCACAATGCGCACTTTTTTAAATACGTCGCCGGAACCCACCGCCACGACCAGATCGCCGGGCTGCCAATTGGCATGTAGGTAATCGCGAATCTGTTCAAAAGTGGGCAGATACTGCACCTTGGTGCCGTTTTTTGCAATTTCAGCTACCAGATCTTTGGCGTGTACAATGCCGGTATCAATGTCGCGGCCGGGATAGATATCCGGCACCAGCACTTCGTCCGCCTCGGCAAAGCAGCGGCCGTATTTTTCCATCAGCGTTTTGGCGCGGGTGTAGGAATTGCACTGGAAAATACACCACAGTTTTTTATGCGGCGTTTGCTGGGCCGCTTCCAGACAGGCCTTAATTTCGCTGGGATGATGGGCATAATCGTGAAACAGCTTTACGCCGTCTTTTTCCCCGAAAAATTCAAACCTGCGAGCCACAAGATGATAGCCATGAAGCGCTTCGGCAATCAAAGCATAGGGAACGCCCAACTGACGGGCCACGGCAATGGCGGCCAAGGCGTTTTGTATGTTATGACGGCCAGGCACGGAAAGCTGAATTTTCTGCACTTTGGTACCGTGTTCCACCACGGTAAAGGAGGGATGGCCCAATTCATCATAGACGATATCATCGGCGGTAAAATCTGCCTTTTGGTTTAACGCATACGTTACGGTGGCAACCGGGGACTGCGCCACAAGCGCGGCCACGCGCTCGTCATCGACGTTGGCGACAAACACGCCGCGCTCCGGCATCAGATGCACAAATTCATTGAATACGGACGCGATTTCGTCTATATCCTTAAAGCAATCCAGATGGTCGTCGTCGATGTTGTTGATAACTTCAATGGTGGGGCGCAGGGTCAAAAAGCTGCGCACATATTCGCAGGCCTCGGTAACAAACAATTCGCTTTGGCCTACGTGGGTACCGCCCGTTAAGAAATCCACTTCGCCGCCCACATGGATGGTGGGGTCTTTTTGTGCTTTTAAAAGAATGAGCCCCAGCATGGAGGTGATGGTGGTTTTCCCATGGCAGCCGGCAATGCCGACAACCTCATGAAAATGTTCGGAAATCATGCCCAACAGGACGGAACGTTCAATGGTGGGCACGCCTTTTTCCAGCGCGGCGGCCATTTCCGGGTTGGTGGGCTTGATGGCGGCGCTGTAAACAATGGCGTCCGCTCCTTGTATATGGCTGGCATCGTGGCCGATATAGACCCGAATGCCCAAACTTTCCAAGTGCTTGGTAAAATCGGAAGCCACACGATCTGAACCGGTTACGATATATCCTTTTTCATGCATGATCATCGCCAGGCCGTTCATGCTGCAGCCGCCAATGCCGATGAAATGCAGATGTTGCCCTTTTTGCAAGGTGAATGAGCTAGACACTGTTTTTCGCTCCTTTATTAAATTTATTTCATTATACTCGCATGCCGGGGCGTTTATCAACCTTTTCAAAAGGGCGAGCGCTGTAAACGGCGGAATTTTGTCTCATAAAACGCCGTTTTTTTCATATGTTGTGGAGGAGGGGGAGAGGCAATGCCGTTATCGGATCGGGAAGTGTTTGCGCGCCTGATACAGTGCGAAGCGGGCGGCGAAGGGGAAAATGGGATGAAGGCGGTGGCAAACGTGGTGATGAACCGCGTGCGCACAAACATGGGCGAATATGCACGCGTGGGACAGGGGGATTTGAGAAAGATCATCTTTCAGCCCGGCCAATTTGCCTGCACCTTAGAAACCGAACGGGGCCGGTATAATCCGCAAAACCTGTTTAATATGAGCCCGGAGCAAATTCATTATGACATTGTGGACTGGGCCCTGGCCGGCAACAAATTGCTCACGTTAGGGCAAGCGCTTTGGTTTTATAACCCGTTTAGCCCCAATTGCAGGCAAAATTTTCCAAGCGATGTGGGCTATTTTGTAACGCGCATCGGAGACCACTGCTTTTACAACCCAACGGAAGCGTATGCACAAACATAAAAAGGAGGCAAAAACATGGAACCTACGGATCCGCAGATGTTAGACGATATTATGAAAAGCGTGCAAAGCGATGGCACGGCCTCAAACTCAACCAAGGCGTATTATACGCAATCGTTTTCCGAAGTGCTGGTAAAAAGCCTGGGGTATTATGTGACATGTGAATTTTTGATCGGCACCAACAGCCTGGTGGAGCGAAGCGGCATCTTATACGCTGCGGGCAACAATTTTATGACGTTGCAGGAAGGACCAAACGGGCCGTTTATGGTATGTGATATGTATTCTCTGAAGTTTGTAACGGTATATAACTCACATGTGCGTCCGCAGCATATGCATGACAGAACCTTTCAAACCAACGTGTATGACAATCGGATGGGCCCGGCGCCGCGGGGCGGACAAAACAGATTCAGATAATAAAAAAACGCCTGCTTGGCAGGCGTTTTTTTATGCGCTTATTTATGGGCTTCGGCATATTGTTCCAAAGCTTCGATGACCCAATGTATGCGCTCGGACGGCAGAGAATAATGAATGCTGCAATCCGAACTGATCACCAGGTTTTGCTGGCCGGCGGATTCCAGCATGCCCTTGGTATAGGCTTGGATTTCCTCTTTGCTGCCGGTATAAAGAAGTGTGCCCTGATGATGGTCAAAACCACCCATCAAGGTGGTGCCGGGCTTAAAGAAGGTGCGCCCTTGTGCCAGGCTTGTCACCTTTTCCACATGCAGATCCCAGTTTACGGTTTTGTAATCCAGATCTTTCCAGATGGAAAGGTCGTTGGGGCCTAAATCCCCGCAGATGTGCATAATGTTATGATCGAAGTTTTCATTGGCGTGCGTCAGCTGTTGCGCATCCAGCGGAAGCATTTCCGCGTTAAATTCGTCCAAATCAAACTGGAAGGTTTTATGGTTGCGGCGGAAAGAAAGCATGACGCCTTCAATGCCGGTTTCCTTTTTATACGCATCCATCAAAAGATCGTTGCAGTCCCGGGCAAAGGAAACAGCATCTTTTACAATATCCTTATGCTCACGCCAGGCTTTGAGCATATCCATGCCGTTAAAATCCAGCCGCATGCTTTTGCGCACATTGTTAAACGGCGTATACAGCAGGCCGAAAACGGCGATTTCATTGGACAGCGCATCGGAAACGCGCTTGGCACGGTCTATTTGCTGGGCGATAAACGGATCTGTACGTTTTACAGGGGAAAGCCCTTTAAAATCTTCAATGGTGCCGGTTACGTTTTCAATGGGGCAGCCGTCGTTGCCGTCGCATTGGATGATCAGCATATCCACCCGGCTTTCCTTGGCCCATTTGACATAGGCACCAACGGAATTATCCTCATCTTGCTCGGGAAAATGACGATACAAACAAACGGGAACGCGGTCGATTTCCAAACCGTCCATCGCGTGCAAGGCTCTGGTTCTTTGATTCATAATGGTTTCTCCTTCGAAAATTTATATGACTTATTTTTACTATATCATATTAAAAGATAATAATTTCTATAAAATTTAAAATGTTTTACAGAAATATATATTATGTATGGGCTTGCGTATGGAGAGAAAAATGATTTTTTTGAAAAGACAGCAGCCCTTCCTTTTGCATGCGGCCGAGCTCTGCGGAAAGGGCGCTGCGGTCCACGGACAGATAATCGGCCAGCTGCTGGCGGTTAAAAGAAATGGTAAAATCGGCGCTGGCGGCATAATGGGCCTGTTCGGATAAATAGGAAAGGAGCTTCATGCGCAGCGTGCGCTGGGTGACATGTGTAATTTTTTGCGTGAGCAAACGGTTTTTTTCTGCCAGAATGCGCACAAGATTGCCGGTAACTTGCGGATACGGCGCAAGCCCGGGCCGATCGGCATGCCATAACAGAGAAGGATCCAAAAACAACGCATGCACCGAAGACTGCGCAATGACGGAAACGGGGAGCGATTGACCGCTGCCCAAAGCAAAGGATTCTCCAAACAGGGCGCCGGGGGAGAGCTGCGCCATGATGCTTTGGTGCCCCCAAAAATCTTCCTGGACAACATGAACGCGGCCGGAGAGAAGAAGACCGAACCGGGGCGCATCGCCGGCGCGCAATACATAGCTCCCGGCGGCAAAATGCCGCTCTGCGGCATGCAGACGGGAAAGCAGGGCGGGAAACTGCTCTGCGGGAACGCCCTTGAACAACGGCATGTTTTGTAAAAATTTTCCGTCCATAAAAAACTCCTTTTGTTGTAATTACAACAGAATGTTTGCTTTTAGTATAGTACGATAGGCGCAGAAAATACAAAGGAGAGATCTTTTATGAAAAGAAGAATTATAAAAATCGATCAAAACCGGTGCAACGGCTGCGGCCTATGTGCCCAGGCATGCCACGAGGGCGCCATTCAAATGATTGATGGAAAAGCCACGCTGGTGCGCGATGATTATTGCGATGGCCTGGGCGATTGCTTGCCCGCCTGCCCCACGCAGGCCATTTCGTTTGAAGTGAGGGAGACGGCGGCGTATGACGAAAAAGCCGTGCATGAAAATCTAAAACAGCAGGGCAGACCCATTATGCCGTCTTCCGGGCTGAGCGGCACGGAACACAGCGAGCTGTTGCAATGGCCGGTACAGATTCAGTTGGCGCCGGTCAATGCGCCGTTTTTCCAAAATGCGCATTTGCTGATTGCGGCGGATTGCACGGCGTATGCGCATAAAGAATTTCACACGGCGTTTATGCAGGGGCGGATTACGCTGATCGGCTGCCCGAAGCTGGACGAAGCGGATTATGTGGGAAAACTAAGCGCAATTTTCCAAAATAATGCCATCAAAGATATTACGTTGGTGCGCATGGAGGTGCCGTGCTGCGGCGGAATGGACAGAATCATCCGGACGGCCTTGGAACAGAGCGGCAAAAAGATTCCGTATCGTGTGGAAATCATCGGCTTGGACGGCAGATGGAAAACCGAAACCCATTGACACGGAGCATCGACCCTGATAAAGTATAGTTACTAATTTACTAAATTACTAAAAAATCAGGAGCGAAAAATGGATAAACAAAGACGAAAAGAGCTGCTGGCTGCTTACAAGCAGATGAAAACCAAAATGGGGATCTTTCAGATAAAGAATTTGCAAAACGGGAAGGTATACATCGGCCTGTGCAACAATCTGAAAAGCCGATGGCTTACCATCAAAGGGCAGCTGGAAACAGGGCGCTTTGCCAATGCGGCGCTGCAAAAGGAATGGAACGAACTTGGCCCGGAAGCATTTGAATATTCTGTTTTGGAGGAAAAGGAAATCGAGGAACAGACGGATGTATCCTGGGAATTGAAACAGATGCTGAAAAAATGGATGCAAGCCTTGCAGCCATACGGCGAAAAGGGCTACCATAAGAAAAAAGACTAAACAAAAAAGCGGCTTTTGGCCGCTTTTTTTGTTAGGGAACTTACGCTTGATAGCCGTTTTTAAAGACCGTCAACACGTCTTTTGCATAGCTTTGGATGAAATGGCAGGCATCTTCGGACAATTCATGGAAGGGGATGGTGCCGTTTGTTTCTGCAATTTTGGCCTGCACATGCTCGGTGGTTGCTTTGGCCATATAGGAATAATAATTGATTTTGGAACAGCCCGCGGCGATGCCGGCCTGCTGCATTTTGGGCGCAACGCCGGAACCTCCGTGCATAACGATGCGGCAATCGGCCGGCATGGCGGCACGAATGGCTTTTACGCGCTCCAGATCCAAAACGGGCTCTTCGGCATAGATGCCGTGCATGGTGCCAAAGCAAACGGCCAGCGCATCCACGCCGGTGGCGCGGGCAAATTCGCCGGCCTGCTGCGGATCGGTAAAGTATTTACGGATTTCGGCGTTTGTCAGCGCCTTTCCGCCGTGGCTGTCTTCGCCGGCGGAGGCCATCACGCCCAGCTCCGCTTCCACGGTGATGTCCAAATCGTGTGCAATTTTGGTGAAATCCTTTACACGCTTTACATTTTCCTCAAACGGCAAAGCGCTGCAATCATACATGATGGAAGAAAATCCGACGCGAATGGCGCGCATTAAAAAGCTGTAGCTGGTGCCGTGATCCAGATGAACGCAAACGGGCACCTTGGCTGCCTTGGCATGCGCTGCCATCTGCGGGCCGATCACCTCGATGGGCACAATGGAATCATGCGATTCCGCATGGTCTATAATCACGGGGACGTTTAATTCTTCTGCGGCGGCGATGACCCCGCGAATGGTCTCTACCGTGGGGGTGTTGATACAACCCAGGGCGTAGTGGTGTTGTTCTGCATGGGACAGGATTTGTTTCATGTTTACCAGCATGATGAGGAAACAAGAACATAATAACAAATATCCAACAAATGCCAACAGCAAAAATCAATAAAAACAGATAAACGAGCAAAATAGAGCCAAAATTCTTGCAAAATCTTGGCAGTATGTTACAATAAACAATAAGAAAAGGCGGTGTGCGAGGATGGAACATAAGATGTTGCCGGAAGAACGGTTGGATTATATCTATCAGATGATAAAACAGGAAAAAACGGTTTATGTAAACGATCTGGCTTCTTCGCTTGGAATCAGCAAATCCACAGCGCGCACAGATCTGGCGGAATTGGAAAAACGGGGCCTGGTGCGCAGAACCCACGGCGGCGCGGTGTTCAAAGCGGAAGCGGCCGGGCGAACAGCGCCGGAGATGGAGCTGGATAATCTGCCGCTGCATACCAGAATGCAGCAAAACATGGCGGAAAAACAGGCCATCGGAAAGTATGCCGCCTCGTTGATTGCGCCGGGAGATACCTTGATGATCGACGGCGGCAGCACAACGCAATATGTAGCGCCGCAGCTGGCGGAAAAGCAAGGGCTGACGATTATCACAAATTCGTTTTACATGATGCAAACGCTCTGTAAAATTCCGGACGCGGTGATTTATCTGGCCGGCGGGATGGTCTATCGAGACAGTGCATCTGTGGTGGGCGAATATGCCAACGAGTTTTTAAGCCAATTTAAGGTGAAGAAAACGATTTTGGGCATTGACGGCCTTTCCGTTGAATATGGGCTGACGGATGCGGACTCCAGAGAGCCACAGTCGCTTTCCATCAAGAAAAAGATGATTCAGGCCTGCGATGAATTGATTATCGTTTGCGATCATAGCAAAATCGGCAGGGCGTGCCTGGCACCGGTGGAACAGCTGTCCCGCGTGTCGTATTTAGTGACCGGCGAAGGGGTAGACCCGGCATATATAAAAAAGATCGAAGAAGCGGGCGTTCGTGTTTTGGTAGCGCCGTATGAAAAATAAAGAGAAAAGCCGAAATTTTTTCGGCTTTTTGTATTCTCTCGTTGCATTTTTGAAAACGCGTGGTATAGTATGAAATGAGGGAACAATCATGTTCCCTGTACCGCGGGTTGGCAAAGCAAGGAGGATGCGGTGTTTTGAAAAAAGAATGGTTTAAAGAAAATAAAGAAGAAAAGAACGGGTGCTTGGAGAAAACGCCGTCCATGTGGATGTATTTGGGCGCAAAGGCATCCGGAGGGCCGATCAGCGAGGAAACGCTTGAAAAAATGATCTCTGTGGGCATTTTAACAAAGCAGGATAAAATTTGCCGGGATTGCACGGAAAAATGGATCGCAATTAAAGATACAAAATTTGCGAGAATCAAAGGGTTGCCGGCAGAGCCTGTTGCCACGCGGCGCCCGTTTGCCTGCCTTGTCAGCGGGGTATCGCTGGGGTTGGGGGGCCTTGGCATTACATTTGCCGTGCCGGCCCTGGGCTTTCTTATGTTGGCGGGCGGCCTTTTCACAAGTTGGCTTGGCGTGTCCTATCAATATGGGATGGAAACAAAATAAAACAGAAAAGAAAAGCCGTTGGTTTATGCCAACGGCTTTTTTAGATACCGGCCGGAGATAGATAAGATGGGTAGAGTGTGTTGCCGATATCAAACTTGATTCAAATATTCCTCCAGGCAAAGGTTGTTTTGCATGATTTGCTTGGCGGCCGTAACGCCGACATAACGATAATGCCACGGCTCGTAATTGATATGGGTAATGTTGTTTTTGTTGGTGGGATAGCGCAGGATAAAGCCGTATTTCCAACAGTTTTTCATCAGCCATTGCTGTTCGTCGGTTTCTTCCTGCGAGATATCCAGATTCTGATTATCTTCGGAGACGATATCCACCGCCAGGCCCAATTCATGTTCGCTGGTGCCCGGAATGGCCACCCAGCCGGAAGCCTTTTCTTTGGCCTCGCTTTCGCTAAGGCCTTGGTTGCGATATTTTTCCACCTCTTTTGTATACAATTCCTGCTGCCTTGCATTGGTGCGGTAGGAAGAACAGATGACAGGCTTTAAGCCCTGGGCCCGGGCATCGTCCATCATTTGCTGAAGCGCCGTATAGGCGCGGCGGTCGATAGATTGCCTGCGTTTTAGTTTTACGGGATCCACCGTCCAAGTGGAGGGCACAGGATTGCGGTCGTTTACCAGGGTTAAAAGCGGATCGGTTTGCCCGCTGTTTTTTGGGGAGGACTGGGAAACCGTGCCGGGGGCGGCGGAAGGGGAAACCACATCCAGCGTTACCCAACCGGCAGAGCAGCGTCCCATACAAAAAGAGAACAGACAGAGCGCGCCAAGAATGCCCAACACAAGCCTTTGCCTACGTTTTTTCAAACGTTCTAACTGTCGGCGTTGAGAGGGAGTGAGTCTACGGCGGGGGGCTTGCATGGGAAAACATCCTTTCTCTGTCAAAATAAAAATCCCTTTTGCACAGATAGCGTACAAAAGGGATGCATAAAACTGGATGCAAAATTGTATCAGAGTTGTATCATTTGTTTTGCAGAGCGCGCAAAAGGATACTGATCTGTTCATTTTCCTGTACCAGGGCAAGGTACAGCTTTTCCTGCTCTTCATTCAGCCCCAAATATTGAGAAAAGGCATGAAAAGATTCGCGGGGAGAAAACGGAATGTTGTTTCCATTCAAAAGAATGCTGTATTGATAGATTTGCGAGGTTTCTTCATCAAACCAGACCTCAATGCTGAAATTGGTTTCATTGGCATAGCTATATAAAAAGACTTCGTGCAGGGTGGCAGTGCGGCCCGGATGATCCATATCCGTATAGGTGTAGATGGTGCTGTCTGCATGAAACCAGTTTTGATTGAGCGGAATTTGGGAGGGGAAAGCGCCCAGGGAAACCAGCTTTTGCAATTCTGCAATGACACTTTTTTTGCATTCGTCGGAAAGAAACGGAGAAGAGATTGCGGAGGAATCGGTTTTGTTCGGTTTGGGAGATATATAGCGTTGGTTCAGCGCTATGTTGGCACCCATGTGCCCGTACTGGCAGATCAATTCAATCTTTTCCGGCATGGTCAGCGGCTGGCCCTCGGCGGGAATGGCGGCCGTGGACACGGGATTAGTATGCACAACCCCTACCAGAGCGGCGTCCTGTATGCGGCACAGCAGAATGGGCACGAGAACAGAAACGAAAAGAAGAACAACTACAAAAGCAAACGGCAATGTTTTTTTAAGCGTTTTCATGGGCGCCTTCTCCTTTCAAAAAGATGCGTGCGCAGGTGCCCTGTCCAGGTTCGCTGACAAAGGACAGCGTGCCGCCGTGCAGGCGAAGGATCTCTGCCGAAACAGCCAACCCCAGCCCGGCGCCGCCTTTTTTGCGCAAACGGGATTTATCCACCGTATAAAAGGCCTCTGTAATTTTGCTCAATTCTTCTTGCTCCATGCCGCAGCCGTCATCGATGACCAAAATTTCATAGCCGCCTTCGCAGCGCCGGCCGAGCAGAGAAATGTGCCCCGGGCCATCGATGGCCTTGCGCGCATTATCCAATAAATTGATGCATACGCTTTTCATCAAATCCGGATCGATGGTTAAAACCGCATATTGGCATTTGGAAACAAACGTGATGTTGTTTTGCCGCATCACGGGCAGCACGGTTTGGTAGACGGATTGAAAAAACTGTTTGGAGGAAATGCGCTGCAAGGGCAGGTTGTGGCGCTTTAACACGATGAGATCCATCAATTTCATGCTCATCAGTTCCAATCGCTTGCCGTCATGCACAATTTGATCGGCAAACAGCACCATCTGTTCCTCCGTCAGTTTTTTGGAGCGAAGCATATCCGCGTAGCCGATCATGGAGGTCAGCGGCGTCTTTAACTCATGGGCAAAGTTGCCGGCAAACATTTCCTGCCGGGTGGCCGCGTCTTTCAAATCCTCCATGGTACGCAAAAGCTGTGCGCTCATGGTATTAAAATCCTCCGCCAACAGGCCGATTTCATCCTTGCTGGAAACGGATACCGGCCCTCTGTAATGGCCGTTGGCCAGCTGCTTGGTGGCTCTGGAGAGCGCGCGGATGGGCTGCATCAGCCAACGCGCCAAAAAATAGATGGCCAGCGCGCAACTGAAAAACGAAATGAGCATCAGATATAAAAACGTGCGATATTGGGATTGTTTGTTTAAAAACAATTCCGTGATTTCACGATAATTTTCAACGTAATAAACGGTGTTGTACGCTTCGATGGACCGGGCCGCCTGCATATAATAGCGATCGCCGATCTGCACAATGCGATAGCCTTTTTCTTTGGCGGACAGGGAGGTGGACAGCGAGCTGTTGAGATCAAAATACACATCACGATACAGCACGGTGCCGTCCTGCCGGCTGATTTGCAAAGGAATATTGCCGTTGGCGTTTTGGATAGACATGCGGCCGGCGGCGCTGATTATCGCTTTTTCCATTTTTTCGTTGTAGGCGGGAAACTCGCTGTCTTCAATAGAGGAGACGTTGTCATAGGAGAAAAACGGCGCCCAGTCCTGCTCTAAAGACTGATATAACAATTCATTTTCCTGATATACGGAATCGACTTCGCGGCTTAATGACGTGCGAAAGCCGGACTGGATCAACGCATAGCCGCCCACATCCAGACAAACCATCACAACCAGCATAATGCTGAAATAAAGTTTCCAAAAAAACTTCACCCATCTACCTCCAGGCGATACCCAATTTTATAAACGGGAACGATCTTTTCTTCCAATCCCAGTTTTTTGCGCATGCGCTGCACATGCAGATCCACCGTGCGGCTGTCTCCCATATACGGTTCGCCCCAAACAAGCTCATAAATGCGATCGCGAAACAGTGCGATGTTTGGGTTTTGCAAAAACAGAACCAGAAGATCGTATTCTTTCATGGTCAGATTTACGACCTTATCACCCTTTTTAACCACGCGGGACAGCGTGTCCACTGAAATATCATATACGCCCAGATGCTGGCTGGTTTTGTTATACCGGCGTAGCACGGTTTCCACCCGGGCCAATAATTCGATAATTTCAAAAGGCTTTACGATATAATCTTCGGCACCCAGCTTTAATCCTTTTACCTTGTCGTTTACATAGGATTTGGCGGTTAAAAAGATAACGGGAATCTGCATCGGGCGGATGTATTCCATCAATTCAAAGCCGCTGATCTTTGGCAGCATGACATCCAGCAGGATTAAGTCAAACAATTCATGTTCTAATAGATTGGCGGCCTGTTCGCCGTCATAAACACAGGTGCAGGCATACCCGACGTCCGCAAGGTTTAATCGAATCAATTCAGAAATGGGTTTTTCATCTTCTACAATCAAAATTTTAATCATCCAAAGCGCCCCCTTATATCCTACTTCTGAAAAGTACATCATTTTTGCGTCAAAGTTGTATCATCGGCTGTTTGCTTCATCATATCATAGATGCAAAGGGAAAAAGAAACCGCCCGGCTGTTAAAATCTGCCGGACGGTTTTTTTATTTTTGAAATTCCGCTTCCAGCCCGTCGGTTAAACGCTCCATGAGATAATTGAGCTGCTTTTGCTCGGAGACGGTCAGCGTTTGATAAGCGCGCATCTGCGCTTGATTAAGCTGGGAGAGTAGGGCTTCTATATGCTCTTTTCCGGAGGGCGTTAAACGGATTACCTTGCGCCTTCCATCGCTGGGGTGAAACGAGCGCTCGATATACCCGGCCTTTTCCAGGTTGCGCAAAATGCCGCTCATGGTCTGCCGGGGCAGATACAGCCGATCCGCAATTTCCGAAGGGAACCCACCCTCGGGCGATTGTAAAAGCCGCTCCATCACCATAAAAGAGGAAAAGGAAATGCTATGGTGAAAGCCCCATTGATCATAGAGCCGTTCGTGTTTTGTGATAAACCGGGTCAGATTTTTATAACGGAGATAGCATTCCGTTTCCAGCATTTTGTTTTGCGCCATAGTGTATATTCCTTTGCGTTTTATGTTTTGAATATTATATTGTTTCGTATTAGTTTTGTCAAATGATAGGATAGGATTTCAGCTGAAATGCGGAAAGAAACTAAAAAATGAGATTGACATTTAATACGATTCAATATAGTATTAAATAGTATTAAAAATAAAAACCTAAGGAGGAAGTATAGATGAAAGCGGTTACCATTACGGACATTGAAAAAGTGGAGCTGAGGGAATATCCCATGCCCACGGTGGGGGAAAACGATGTTTTGATTCAGATCAAAGCCTGTGCGCTTTGCACCATGGAACAGCGGATTTATCTCGGCAAAAAGGACGTGGGCGGCTATCCGGTCATCGCCGGGCACGAGGCCAGCGGCGTTGTCGTGGCGGTAGGCGAGCGGGTAAAACACTGCAAAGTGGGCGATCATGTCATCTCTACCGATCCTTATTGCGGCACATGCTATTACTGCCGCACCGGCCATGCCAGCCAGTGCGAAGCGGGCATTGCGGACGCCGTGTACAAACGCGAAGACGGCGTGATGAACATGGTGGGCTATCTGGCGGAATATGTGTCTGTGAATAAAAATCGCGTGGTTGTTGTGGATGAAAAGGTGCCCTTTGCCCATGCGGCCTTGACCGAACCGCTGGCTTGCTGCCTGCACAGCGTAACCAAGGCTGATATTAAAATCGGTGATGTGGTGGTTATCATCGGCGCGGGAATTATGGGCTTATTGCATACGCAGTTGGCAAAAAAACGCGGCGCTTATGTCATCGTTGCGGAGTTGGACCCGGCACGCCGTGAAAAAGTGCTGGTCTGCGGGGCGGATCTGGCGTTTGACCCCACGGCCGAAGACCCGGCAGCATATGTGCAAAAGGCCTCCAAGGGCAGGGGCGCGCAGGTGGTATTCAATACGACCGCGGCACACGCTGCCTGGGAGCAGGCGTTTGCCATGCTGGCGCCGTTTGGCAAGGTGGTTGCATACAGTTCGCAGCACCCGGATGTGCCGGTGCCGGTTTCTATGGGGCAGGTGCACAGCAGCCAGATTGAAATTGTGGGCACGGTATCCAGCGACCAGCAGGATATGTATATGGCGGCGTGGTTGATTGAAATGGGTTTGGTGGATATGGCACCGGCGATCACTGCACTGGTGCCCAAAGAACAGGGCGACAAAGCGTTTAAACAAGCCATACTGCCGGATACCTATCGAATTGTCATCACCATGTAAAGAGGCAAAGAAAAAGCGACCCCCGGTCGCTTTTTTATCAAGATGATTGTAAAAAAGACTGTCATTGAGTACAATAAAAAAAACAAATCATTTTAGCTTTCCTATCACAGCGACTGTTTTCCATGTTTTATGAATCCAAGGATCGACAAATAAATCTATACAAACTAAAAAGGGAGGGAACCGGATTGGAAAGAATTACACTCGGCAAAACGGAACTAAAGGTAAGCCCAATTTGTTTGGGCGGCGGATCGTACGGGGGCAGCGTAAAAGAGCCGCAGGCCAGAGAACAGCTGGATCATCTTCGCGAACTGGGCGGCAATTTTGTGGATACGGCCGTGATTTATTGCGACTGGTTTGAAGGGGAGCGTTCCTCTTCGCAAAACATGATCGGCCGCTGGCTAAAAGACCGCAAATGCCGGCATGAAATGGTGCTGTCCGTAAAGGGCTGCAACGGCAAAGTGATTCGCCCGACCAACAGCCTGGCAACGGCGCCGCGCACGCCGAGGCGACTGCATCGCGCGGATATCATTGAGGATATAGAGCTATCCTTAAAAAACCTGGGCACGGATTACCTGGATATTTTCACCCTGCACCACGACAATGAAGAGGTGGAAATAGAGGAAATCCTCGAAACGCTGGAAGAGCAGAAAAAACGGGGTGTGATTCGCGCCTACGGATGCAGCAATTGGCGGGTAGAACGGCAGGAGCAGGCGCGCGCCTATGCGCAGGCAAAGGGCTTGTCCGGATTTATGGTAGATCAGATCAACTGGTGTTTGAATGTGTTTGCGCCTGCGGCCTCCGGCAATAAAAACAACCCGGTGATGGATGCCGAAGCGTATAAATTCCATAGACAGACTAAGATTCCGGTGATGGCATACGGGGCCAACGGCAGGGGATATTTTCACCGCGTGGCCAACAAAATGCCGCTCAGAGAGCAGGACTATACCGAATACGATTGCCCACAAAACAGGGCCATTTTGGAAATATTGAAAGATGCAGCAAAACAAACCGGCGCGCAGATCAACAGCATTGTGCTGCATTATTTGATGATGGATCACGGGTTTCAAACCATTCCCATCATCGGCGTAAAATCCATCCAGGAACTGGATATGTGTATGGAGTCGTTAAATGTAAAGCTGCCCAAAGAAACAGAAGAGGCGCTTTGCCGTTTGAAAGGGCTGGAAAGCGATTGAAAGGCGCAGCATATCTGCGTATACTAAAAGAAAAGCACAAAGAGATAACCATAGAACAGGAGGAAAATAAACATGTGTGATACCATGGGAATGATTGAAAAAGCGGGCACGTTTTTTGGGAAAAACAGCGACCGCCAACCGCAGGAGCCGCAAGTCACGGAATGGCGACCGGCCGCAACGCATACGGAAGCAAAGGTGAAATGCACCTATATAGAGGTGGATCAGGCCAAATATACCCATGGCACATTGCTCAGCCGGCCCACCTGGCTGTGGGGCGCGGAGATCGGGGTAAACGACCAGGGCGTGGTCATCGGCAATGAAGCGCTGTTTACCACAAACCAGTATGCGGATACCGGGCTTACCGGGATGGACCTTTTGCGTATGGGACTGGAGCGGAGCGAAACGGCCCAAGGCGCCATGGAAACCATCATCGAGCTGCTGGAGCAATACGGTCAGGGCGGAAACTGCGGCTATCAAAGCGAACTGTTTTATGACAATGCCTTTTTGATTATGGACAGGAAGTCTCTCTATGTGTTGGAAACGGTCGGAAAACAATGGGCGTATAAAAAGCTGGAAAAGGCCGCCATTTCCAACTGCATTTCTCTGGGCGACGATGCGGATGCATACAGCGGCGAACGGGTGGATTTCCATTCCTTTGCCCATCCCGAACAGGAGCCGATGTTTGGCGGCAGAGAGCGCCGCGCTTTAAGCCAAGCTGCTTTGGCCAACGGCGGAGACATCGCTACGATTTTCAAAGCGCTGCGCAACCATCGGGAAGGGTTTACCCTGCCTGTTACGGAAAAATGCAGCTGCAACGTGTGTCTGCATGCCGGCCCCTCGGAAGGCTCGCAATCTACGGCCAGCTTGGCGGCGGATTTGCAGGAAAAACAGACGATTGTCTATGTTACGGGCGGCGCGTTGCCCTGCTTGTCGCTGTATAAGCCGTACGTGTTGGACGAATATTCCGCTTCGCTGGAGGCCTATTCGTTGTTTGACCAAGCAGCCTGGGAAACGCATGACCGCTGGGTGGCCAAAATGGCGCAGGCCCAGCCGCCGGCGGAGTTTTATGCAGAGCGTGATGCTTTGGAGCAATCCTGGCATAAACAGGTGCCCTCCCTTTGCGGCAAGGACAGCAAAGCATTTTTGCAGGCCTGCATTGAAGAAGAAAAACGCTTTTATGAAAAGTGGACAAAATAAAAAGACTTTGCAAAAAGAGGAACGAAAAGTTCCTCTTTTTTATACCGAATAAAAGCATCTGTTTGGAACAAGGGAGCAAAATAAAAAGCCGGTGAATGATACACCGGCTTTTTCATAAAAAAATTTAGGCGCTTTTGAGAACGTCTTTGATGACAGAAAGCACAAGATCCAGATCCTCGCGCGTAACGCCGTAATGGGTAACAAAGCGGGAGGGAACGCCTTTTTTAATTTTGGCGTTGATGTTGTTTTGCACAAACGCGGCCGGGAACAAATCCAAAACTTCATCCGGCAGGGTGGTGGAGAAAAACACCATATCTATATCCACATGGTTTAATTCCACTTCAAACCCGGGGATTTGGCTCAGCTGGTCGGCCAAATATTTTGCATTGTCGTGGTCTTCCGATAAACGCTTGGGCATTTCGTGCAAAGCGATTAACCCGGCTGCCGCCAAAAAACCGGCCTGGCGCATGCCGCCGCCCAGCATTTTCCGATGCCGCCGCGCGCGATGGATAAACTCTTTGCTCCCTGCTACCATGGATCCTACCGGCGCACAGAGCCCTTTGGATAAGCAACACATCACGCTATCGCAGCGCTGGGTGATTTGCTTTACATCCACATGCAAGGCCGTGGCGGCGTTAAACAGCCGCGCCCCATCCAAATGCACGGGCACGCCGGCCTCATGGGCAATATCATAGAGGGCCTGCATACGCTCCAACGGCACAACCGTACCCATGGAGGTGGCGTTTTCCAGGCTGATCAACCCGGTTTGCGGAATGTGAACGTTGCTGTCATCCATAATGGCGGCCTGCACCTGGGCCGGATCCAGCTGCCCGTCCACGGTGGGCAAAATATTGGCGCAAACCGCGCTCATCACGGCATGGCCGCCGGCTTCGTTGGAAACGATGTGATAGCCGTCGCCGCTGATCACCGCATCGCCCCGCCGGGTATGCGCCATCAGCGCGACTTGGTTGCCCATGGTGCCGCTTGGCACAAACAGGGCGGCCTCTTTTCCCAAAACAGCGGCGGCTTCTTCTTCCAGCCGGTTGATGGTCGGGTCGTCGCCCATGACATCGTCGCCAACCTCGGCTCTAAACATGGCTTCGCGCATGGCCTGTGTCGGCTGTGTTACGGTATCGCTGCGCAGATTGATGGTGTGCATTCAAAAACCTCCCGCACGGGATAGGCAATATCCCGATAAATCTCTGTTTATTGTAACATATTTGTGCCCGGTATGCTTTGAAAGAATTTTGCGAGGGGAAACAATCCATATACCTGGTAAAAGTTGGAAGGCTTTATGCAAAAGAAAAATCCGCCGTAACATTTTTACGACGGATTTTTTTGTGACAGAAGAGAATATAAGGGCTTGAACCCAAATGTTACAGGCCAGTTTGCCGGGGTTGCAGATCAGCGCGCGGCGTCCAGTTCGCCGGTGCCGTCGGTGGCCTGGAGCAAAAGGTAAGCTTCGGTATCATAGCCGACCGGCGTAGCCAACGCGCCGACAAGCTGAATGGAACCCTCCGTGGCCTGGTAGGTATCCAACAGGGTGCGTTTTGTGTCGCTGGAATGATCACCCGCCTGAATCTCCGTAACAGAGCGCGTCAGCCCATAATCAGCAAAAAGCTTTGTATATTGTTGCTGTACTTCGGTTTCAGCGGCGTGATAGCGATCTACATTGGCTTGGGAATAATCATCGCCGCGGTGCTCCTGGCGGGTGCAGGACCAGCCGTTCCAGCTTTCGCTGGGCGTAAGAGAAACGAGCATATCGGTAGGGTCTGTTTGCCCCTGGTGCAGATAAAACCATTCGTCGCCGCCGATACATAGGCTGGCGCCGTTGACAAAGGACAGCGATCCGTTTTGATAGGTATACAGCCATAAGATGTCGATGGAATCGTTCATGTTGAAATAGGTATGCAGGCCGATATAAAGCGTGCCGTTATGCGTATAGGTAAATAAGCTGGAGCGCATATCCTGATAGGAGACGGAAAAACTGTTCGATTGCCAGGAACGGCCATCGGCGCGGGCTACGCCCTGTTCCGGCGTATAGGCATAGACATCCAGAAAAACGGTGGTGGTGCAGACGTCGCCCTTTTGTTCGCTTTGGGCGGTAAAGGTCAACAATTCCGGATTGCCGTCGGCATCCAGGTCGGCAATCTGTGCGCCGATCATGCCGCTCAGTTCTTCGGCAGTTAAACTGACACGCGTGCCGGCACGGCGGATGGGCGTGGCGGAAAGCAGACCGTATTTGGGAATGAGCGTTTGGCGCAGATAGGTGCGCAGTTCGGCTTCCGCCTCGGCAGTATCCTGTGTAGGAGAAGGCGAGGATTGCGAAGCAGACGGCGTTTGCGACGCGCCGCAGCCTGCGCACAAAAGCACAGCAAGGCACAAAACGGCACAGGCGGCTCGATGGAAGTAATGACGCATAGAAAGATTCCTCCTGTAAAAATTGCAAGCTATACTTCTGTTATAAAAGAGGAGAAAGCCGTTGTCAAATTCGAGAGGGAAACCGGGAGAATATAAACCATATAAAGAATAAGACAAACGAACAAAATCAGGTTTGCTCTAAAAAAGCGTGAATGACAGCACGCGTATTTTGTTTTGAAAAGAAAAAAGCAACCCGATTTCGGATTGCCGTTTGGTGGAGCATAGCGGAGTCGAACCGCTGACCTCCTCGATGCGAACGAGGCGCACTACCAACTGTGCCAATGCCCCATGGACAAGGGAATTTCATCTCCATGCATTCTTATTATAATGAAAAGATGCAATCTGTCAAGGGGCAAACGGCGCGTTTTTGATGTTTCGGTCAGCAGATTTTATCTTGCAAAGCAAACAAAAAAAGAGTTTGTTTTTTGAACGGGATGGGCTATAATAAGTGACCGCGTTATGTTGGGAGAAATTTTGAATTCTATAATATGACAAGCGGATATGGTATAATGCGAATAGGAGCGTGAAATGATGAAAAAACAAAAGGGAAACATAAAAGGGCTGGCTTTGGCCGCTATGATCGCTGCGCTGTATACAATGGCTACCGGGCTGTTTGCCCCAATCGCTTTTCGGGATTTTCAAGTGCGCATTTCCGAAGCGCTGTGTGCGCTGGCGCTTTTCACTCCCTGGGCTGTGCCGGGGATGACGTTGGGATGCCTGTTAAGCAATATTTTATGGAGCCCTTTTGGCCTTTTGGATATTCTGGTGGGCACGTTGGCTACGCTGCTCGGCACGGCCGGCGTGGCGGTTTTTGCCAAAAAGAACAGGCTGTTGGCGTTGTCTATGCCGGTGATCACCAATGCACTGCTTGTGCCGATTGTCTTGCAGATCTTTGTGCAGCAGGCGTATTTGTTTGGGGTTTTAACCGTAGGCGTAGGACAGGCCATTGCCTGCATGGGCCTGGGATATCCCTTGGCCAAAGCAATGGATAAAGTAAAATTCTTTCAATAAAAAACGATAAAAAGGAGCTGGCAAAATGAAGTCGGATGTGGAAATTGCACGCGAACACAGCGCTTTGCCGCTGGAAGAAATTGCCGATAGGGCCGGTTTAAAGCCGGAGGATTTATGCTTTTACGGGAAAAACAAAGCAAAGATTTCCTATGAGGCCATCAAACGGACAAGCGCAATGCCGGAGGGCAAGATGGTGCTCGTAACCGCGATTACGCCCACGCCGGCCGGGGAAGGGAAAACAACGGTATCCATCGGCTTGGCAGACGGGCTGAACCTAAAGGGTGTGCGCACCATGCTGGCGCTTCGCGAGCCGTCGCTGGGCCCGGTGTTCGGCGTAAAGGGCGGCGCTACGGGTGGCGGCTATGCACAGGTGATTCCGATGGACGAAATCAACCTGCATTTTACCGGCGACCTGCACGCCATCGGCGCGGCAAACAATTTGTTGGCTGCCATGGTGGATAATCATATTTTCCAGGGGAACGAAAAAAAGATTCAGCGGGTGACATGGAAACGCTGCGTGGATATGAACGACCGTCAGCTGAGAAATATTCAAAGCGGCTTGGGCGGCAGCAAGGACGGCGTGCCCCGCGAGGACGGGTTTGATATTACCGCGGCCAGCGAAGTGATGGCAACGCTGTGCCTGTCTTCCGATTTGGAAGATCTTACCGATCGTCTGGGGCAGCTGATTGTGGGCTATGATGTGGAAAACCATCCGGTAACGGCGCATGACCTGCATGCCGAAGGCGCCATGGCGGCGCTGTTAAAAGAAGCGATGCAGCCCAATTTGGTGCAGACTTTGGGCGGCACGCCGGCGCTGGTGCACGGCGGCCCGTTTGCCAATATCGCGCATGGCTGCAATACTGTGGCGGCCACAAAGCTGGCCAGAAAACTGGCGGATGTGACGGTTACGGAAGCCGGCTTTGGCGCGGATCTGGGCGCTGAAAAGTTTTTGGATATTAAATGCCGCCAGGCGGGCATTTGGCCGGATGCCTGCGTGGTGGTGGCTACGGTGCGTGCGCTGAAATTCCACGGCGGCGTGGCCAAGGCAGATTTAAACACGCCCAATGTGGAAGCGCTGAAAGCCGGGCTTTGCAATTTGCAGGCGCATGTGGAAAATATGTCTCAAAAATTTGCGCTGCCCACCGTGGTTGCGCTGAACCGCTTTGTTTCGGACAGCGAGGAAGAGTTGGCCGCTGTGATGGATTTTTGCGAGCACAGCCTGGGGGTAAAAGCGGTGCTGACGGAAGTATGGGCCAAAGGCGGGCAGGGCGCGCTGCAGTTGGCAGAGGCCGTGATGCAGGCCATGGAACAGAAAAACGACGGCCCGCATTTCCTGTATGACCAGACGCAAAGCATCGAAGAAAAAATCAACGCCATTGCAACAAAGATTTACGGCGCAAGCGGCGTAAGTTTATCCGACCAGGCCAAAGAGCAAATGCAAACCCTCGTTCAAAACGGATTTGGGCAGACGCCGGTTTGCATGGCCAAAACGCAGATGTCTCTATCCGACGATGCAAAGAAAAAGGGCCGCCCGCAAGATTTTGTGCTGAGCGTGCGCAGCATGAAGGTTTCTGCCGGCGCCGGGTTTGTCGTCGCGCTGACAGGGCAGATGATGACCATGCCTGGTCTGCCGAAAAAGCCGGCTGCGGAGGAGATTTTTATCGACAAACAAGGGCAGATAGACGGAATTTTCTAAAAAACAGCAAAAGAGCCGCGGACACAAAGCGGCTCTTTTTGTATGCAATCAAAAGAAAAACAAAAAAGGCATACGGAAAACGTTTGCCTTTTTATCTACAAATTAAAGATCTATGCAAAGAATATTTTCAGCGGCCCAGGCGCATGTCCTCCGGGGCACAGTGGGCAAGAAAAACATCTTTAAAATGCATCTTTCCGCCGTTTCCGGCAGGAGACTGCGCCACAAATCCCACCTTTATCCTTTGGGACATGGGCAAACTGAACAACCGCATCATGTAAAACGCCTTTCCGTCCAACGAATAATGTATGGCAAAGGTGTTCCCTTTGCGCGCGTATTGCAGGGTAATGGCCGTTTGGGTCGTGACGGTTTGCCCGTTTGCATCATCCGAGAGCCCGTTTGTAACCACGCTTACCGCCGTATGAGCGCCGAAATAGGTTTGCTCAAAACAGGCCTTGGCCCAAAGGGTAGGCGTGTCCATCGCCATCAACGTGCACGCATCGCCGGCGGCTGTAAAATCGTGCCAGACAGTAGCGCGCAGGGTAAAATCTCCTGTGATCTCCGTATAGTAAAACGGCGCGTTGCTGCGGGTTCCGTTGCCTCCGGTGGGGTCTTGGAAAAAATCGGAATGCGGCGGCGCGATGATGGCAAAGCCGTTTTCCTCCGGCACAAGCGTGCCGCCATTTAACCATTGAAACATTTCGTTTTCAAAAATAGACATGTGTTTCCCTCCGCTTTTTATCGGCTGTTTCAATCGCCAACCTGCAAACTTAAATCTTCCCAGCGTTCCATGGCCTGTTCCAGCTGCTGTTTGGTTTGATCGATGGCCTGCGTAATCTCCATCATTTTTTGATAATCCGTAGCAATCTCCGGCTGGCTGAGCAGGGCTTCCTTTTCTTCGATACCTTGCTCCAAGGCGGAAATTTCATCTTCGCATTTTCTAAGCTGCGCGCGAAGGCGGCGAAGCTGCACGGAAGATTCGCGCTGCTGCTTGCTTTGGGAAACAACAGCGGGCTTTTCCTCCTCTTTTGCCGGAGAAGAGGCCAGCACCCATTGTTCGGCGTTGCGCAGATAGTCGTCATAATTGCCGATGCTTTCTTTCAGCCCCTCCGGGGTGAAAACCAGAATGCGGGTGGCCAATCGGTTTGCCAAATAGCGGTCATGGGTAATGGCAAACAGCGTGCCTTCATAGCCGTCCAGTGCGGTTTCCAGCGCTTCGCGGGATTCGGCGTCCAAATGGTTGGTGGGCTCATCCAGCAATAAAAAGTTGGATTCGGAAAGCATGAGCTTTAACAGCTCTATACGTGCTTTTTCTCCGCCGGAAAGGGCAGAGATGGGCTTAAAGACGTCATCGCCGCGAAACAGGAAAGAGGCAAGCGCGCTGCGGGCTTGGGTATCGTTCATTTGCGGATAAGCGTTTTGAATTTCCTGCAGAGCCGTGCTTTGCGGGTTTAGGCCGCTTTGCGTTTGGTCGTAATAACCGGGGCGCACGTTGGCGCCGTATTGCACAAGGCCGTTATCCGGCCGCACGCGTTTCATCAAAATGCGAAACAGTGTGGTTTTGCCGCAGCCGTTGGGCCCCAATAAAAAGACGCGTTCGCCTTTGCGGATGTGCAGATTTACATCGGAAAACAACGGCTTGTTATACGCTTTGGAAAGATGCTCCGCCATGAGAACATCCTGCCCGCTGTTTTGTGCCACTTTGAGAGAAAAACCAAGCGTGGCGGCCGACGCCGCAGGCGCCTGCACGCTTTGCTTTAATTTTTCCAGCTGTTTTTCCTTGCTTTCCGCCGTGCGGATGGATTTTTCTCGGTTCCATCGGCGCAACTGGGTAATCATATTTTCCATGCGCTGAATTTCCCGCTGCGCGTTTTTATAATGCCGCTCTTCTTCCATCAGCTGCTGGGCGCGCTTTTGGGAAAACTGGGAATAATTTCCGGTATAGCGTTTTACGCTGCCGTGCTCTAAGGAGAGGATAGAAGTGCAGATTTTATCCAGAAAATATCGGTCATGAGAAACCACCAACAGGCCGCCGGGATAGGCGGATAAAAAGTTTTCCAGCCACTCCACGCTTTGAATATCCAAATGGTTGGTAGGTTCGTCCAGCAGCAAAAGATCGGCGCCGGAAAGCAAGAGTTTACACATCTGCACCTTGCTTTGCTGCCCGCCGGACAGCGCTTTCATCGGCAAAGACAGATCGCTTTCCCGAAACCCCATGCCCGACAGCATGCTGCGGGTGCGGGCACGGTATGTCAGCCCGCCGTTTTGCTGATAGCGCTCTACCAAGGCGGACTGGCGATGAACCAGCTGCTCCAATTCGCCTGTTTGGGATTCGATTTCGCGGTTTAGCGCCTCCAGCTCTTTTTCATCCTTCATCAGAGAGGAAAACATGCGTAGCGTTTCTTCATATACGGTGTTTTCCATTTGAAACTCGGCATGCTGCTCCATATAGCCGATGCGTGCGTTTTTTTCCAGCGACACATGCCCGCTGTCCGGTTGGCTTTGTTTGGCCAAAATGCGAAACAGGGTGGTTTTGCCTGTGCCGTTTGCCCCAACCAGCCCCACGCGGCATTTGGCGGGCAGCTCAAAATTGACGGCGGAAAACAATGTGCGCTCGCCAAAGGATTTGGATACGTTGTATGCTGCCAATAATGCCATAAAAGCCCCTCGTTTACTTAAAAAATGATACGTTCAGCATACATGATTTTTTGGCTGTTTTCAACTGTACACCGCGGGCAAGTGGTGCATTTTGCCAGAGAGAAACAGCGCGATCTGCACATACTATCATTGACCACGGATTAGGACGAGGAGGTGTAAGACATGTTTGAACATAAGACCATCATTGATTGCAGTGTGGATAGCTGCCGTTTTAACGAACAGCGCAAAGAATGTACGCTGGACAGCATCTGCGTAGGCTGCCAGAAATCCGAAAACGGTGAACACACCATTTGCTGCAGCTACAAAGCAAAATAACGTAAACACAAAAATTTTGTGCCAAACGATAGGGTGCAAATACAACGCAGCAGAAACCTGCAATGCCGGGTATGTTTCCGTAATTCAACGGGGGCGGGGGAAAAACAACACACGTTGTTATTCATTTTGCCCCAAAGAAGAGAAACTATCGGAAGATGGAAGGCATTGCCAAGCCGATCCGGCTCTTTATAAAAGGCAAAACACCCGGGGTGAAAGCCAATCGGGCACATTGCCGAATGTAAGAGGCCCGGTCAAATGCACGGCCGGCGATTGCAAATTTAACGTTTGCTTTTGCTGCCGGTATCCCTCTGCATTGTTCTTTTGCGGCGTGATAGGAGATTGGCAAGCGCCGCTTTGCGGACGATACAGCAGGAACAAACAGAACGCTCTTTCCGACTAGGAAAGAGCGTTTTTTTTGTAAACAAACGCTTAAAAATAGGGAACCGGCCCGCAAAAAGGAAAGAAAAAGCATGAAAAATTAAAAATTTCTTGCATTTTTGGGTCAAAATTTGACACTTTTGTCCCATTTCGTTTATAATTTCCCTGAGTTGAGAGGTGAAGGGCATACATGCCAAAGCGCAAACATAAAAAACGATTGCGCAAGGAGGATTTTACCGTTTACACAGGACAGCCAAAGTCCACGGTGTTGCAAACGCGCGAAACCATTCCGAAATCTCATAAGGAGAAGATGCGGAAAAAAGCAGGCCGTGCCGCAAAGAAAGCAGTATATGGGGCAGGGGCTGTTTTGTCGTTGCCTTTTTTAGGGCTGGCGGCGCTGGCGAAAAAGGCGAAACAGGGAACAGAGCATCTGTTTGGCAAAAAGACGGAGCGAAAGACACTGCCTTATTATCATCCGGCAGTGGGCGGGCATCCGTCTGAAATGAAGGCGGAGAAAAAGAACAGGCCGAAAACAACGCCGAAAGCGCAAGAGCGGCCGCAAAGGAAAAAGAAAAAACGTATGCCGGCAAGGCCGCAGCGGCCTGTGCGGCGCAGAAGAGAGGAAAGAATTCCCGAGCCGCAGATGGATTTTCAAATGCCGGAAACGGAACGGGAAAACAACCGTTTGGAAAGCCTGCTTGAAAAAGGAAAACAGGCCTATCAGGCATTTAAAGAAAAGCAGAAGGAAAAACAGGCGGAAAAGAGAGAACAGGAAAGACAGAAAGCCCTGTATCAGGCGATGGCAGCAGAGCTGCAAGCGCAGCAAACAAAGCAGGCAGAGGGAAAAGCGTCTGAAGAACCGAAAAAACCGGCGGCCAAAGAGCCCAAGAAAATAGAGAAAGAACAAGCGCCGGAACGGGAACTTAAAAAGGAAAAACGCCCCAAACAAGAGACCAAACCGAAAAAACAGGAAACGGAAAAAGAAATAAAACAGGCGGCAAAAGAAAAGCCTGCCGAGAAAAAAGAACAGAGAAAACAACCGGAACAGCCCATAGAGGAAAAGCCGGCTAAGCAGAAAAAGAAAAAATTCGAGAAAAAACCCAAGAACGCACAACAGCCGAAAACGGAAGACCCGAAGAAAAAACGGAACAAATGGCTGGGCATTGCGGCGGCTGTTTTGCTGCTGCTAGGCGGCGCGGGCGGGGGCGGCTGGTATTATTTTGAAGGAAGATATGTATACCTGTCCGTAGACGATAACGGAAACACGGTGCAGATTCGCACCGCGGCGAGAAACGTAGAGCAGATGCTGGCGGAAGCGGGCATAGCGCTGGCGCCGGAAGACGAAATGGATACGCCGCGTGATACGGCGCTGGCGGATGAGATGGTGATTCATATCACCCGCGCCAAGACCATTACCATCGATACCGGAGACGGTAAACAGGTGCAGACGCTGTTGGCCCAGGGAACTGTGCAGCAGGCGCTGGACAAAGCGGGCGTGAAGCTGGGCACGGCGGACGAAGTGGATACATCGCGTGATACGGCGGTGGTGGATGAAATGATGATCCATATCACCCGCGCCAAGACCGTTACCATCGATACCGGAGACGGGAAACAGGCAAAGGCGTTGTTGGCCAAAGGAACCGTGCAGAAGGCGCTGGACAAAGCAGGCGTGAAGCTGGGCACGGAAGATGCGATTGATACGCCGCTGGATACCGCGATCAAGGGCGATATGGCGGTTAAGATTACGCGGGCGAAAAAGATCCAGATCAAAGCCAAAGCGGGGGACAAAACCGTGATGCTGGCAACCGGAACGGTAAAAGACGCGCTGGATAAATCCGGCCTTAAGTATGATACGGAAGACGAAATCAGCCCTTCGCTTGAAACAAAGATAAGCGATGGGATGACGATTAAACTGGTGCGGCTGAATACAAAGGTGCATACGCGTACGGTAAAAATTGCGTTTCAAACGATACAGAAAAAGAGCAACCGCGTGGAACGCGGCACCACCGATGTTTCGCAAAAAGGGCAAGAGGGCGTTCGGACCATCAAGGAAAAGGTGGTATATAAAGACGGGAAAGAGGTTAAACGTGTGGAAATTTCCAACGAAGTGACCAAACAGCCCGTAAACAAGATTGTATTGATCGGCACGGGGCCGCCGATGAACCCCGCAATCAAAGGCTTGCCGGAAACGCCGACAAGCAAGATGATCATTCGCAAAGTGACAGTGGACCAGATTACGGCCTATACCCATACGGGCCGGCGCACAGCCACGGGCAAATGGCCCAAGGTGGGCATGTGTGCGGTAAACCGCAGAATCTTCCCCTATGGCACAATGTTTTATGTGCCGGGTTATGGGTATGCCGTGGCAGAGGATACAGGGGCCAACAACTCGTCGAAAGTGTCTATCGACTTGTTTATGGACACCAAGGAAGACTGTTTGCGCTGGGGACGCAAGCGCAATGTGACGGTAACAATTGTGCGCCGCCCATAAAGCATGATAAGACAGGAGCGCGGAGAACAGATGGAACAAAAAGCATATGATGGCGCCAACCGGGCAGATCTCCGCAGGGCACTGGAGGAATTCGGCCTGTCACCCAACAAAAAACTGGGACAGAACTTTCTTTGCGACGGCCATGCGTGCGACGAAATTGTGCGCGCGGCCGGGCCGCTCTCCGAAAAAGCGGTATTGGAAATCGGACCGGGGCCGGGGGCGCTGACGGTGCGGCTGGTGCGCGCGGCCAAGCGGGTGACCGCGCTGGAACTGGACGCCGGGCTATGCCGGCTGTTGGATGATAGAGTACCGAAAGAAAAATTTACCCTGGTGCACGGCGATGCGCTGAAAGAAAACCTAGCCGCGCTGCTGCCGGAAGAAAAGGCGGCCGTGGTGGCCAATTTGCCGTATTATGTGACAACGCCTATTTTAATGCGCTTGCTACATGAATTGCCGCAGGTGGATGTGATGGTGTTGATGATGCAAAAGGAAGTGGCGCAGCGGCTGTGCGCAAAGCCGGGCGGTAAGGCGTATGGCTCGTTGAGCATTGCCGTGCAATACTATGCGCAGGCCGAAACGGTATTGCAAGTATCGCCCAACTGCTTTTTCCCGCAGCCGGATGTGGAGAGCACGGTGGTGCGGTTGACCAGAAGGGCATTTAGCCAAACCCCGCAGGACGAAACGCTGTTTTTTGAAGTGGTGCGGCAGGCATTTGCCATGCGCCGCAAAACATTGTGGAACAATTTGGCGAAGCTTCGCCATATGGGCAAGGAAAAGGCAAAAGCGGCGCTGGAGGCGGCCGGGCTGGAGGCAAGCGTGCGCGGAGAGCAGGTGTCCATAGAGCAGTTTGTGCAGCTTTCGGATCAGGTGCAAAAGCTTTTGGAAGGATAAACAAAAATAAGATAAATGAGGAAAAGAAGAAAAACAGGTGTTTCGCCTGTTTTTTTCTTTTTTGCCTGCATATACATAGAGGGAATATGGAAAGGAGCGAGAGAAATGAGCATGTGGCGGCAATATATTGTTTTACGGGACCGTAACGGGCGCACGGCGCGCGGTTTTGTAAAGCTGTTTTTTACAAACCAGGGCTGTAATGTTTCGGCCAATTTATCCAGAATGCCCAAAGGCGCGTTTCAGCTGTGCCTGTGGGATGGGGAAACGCTGTTTTTCTGGCCGATGTATATGAGGGGAATGAATCTTTTTTTGCAGGCCAAGGCGGCGCTGGGAAACGGAAGAATTGAAGCGGCGGTGATAGATGCAAACGGCCGGATTGCGGTACTGGGGGAATCTTCGGAACCGAGGGCGGATTGGGCACAGATGCAGGCCAGGATACAAATCGCCATGCAGACAGACAAAAAAGAAGAAAAACCGGCGCAGCAGGAGGAGAAGAAAACACAGACGGAGCCGGAAAGCATTTTACAGGAAGGGGCGGCCCGGGAAGAAGAGGAAAGCTGTGAAACAGAAGAAACCGAACCACCGAAAACAAAGCAGCCATTTGTTTTAACCGGGGGGGCGCCGCAGACAGATTGCGCTACCAGCGAGAACGCGACGCAGACTGATTGGATTACGCAAGGAAGAATGCGCAGAGAGGACGAAGAAAAACAAACGGGAATGCCACTGATTGAACAGCTTTTGCAGCATGCCGAACCGATGGAAATTGAAAAAGAAGCAAAAACGCAGCCTTCGCCGGAAGAGATTGCAAAAATCATGCAACAGGAGATGGAAAAAACAGAGCCGGATACGGAGCCGATTTTCATAGGGCAGGAGGATGAACAGGCGGAAGAGAGGGCGGCCTGTATGGAGCAGGCAGTGGAAGAAGAGGCAGAGGAAATGCCGGATGAGCCCCCTAAAATGACAAAGACACAGGAAGGCGGTGAACCGGGAAAAACGCGACCGGAGCAAGCTGTTTTACCGGAACAGGCGCTAAGAGATGAAGCCGATTTGATGGAAGAATCTTTCATTCAGCAGGAAAAAGCAAATGAACCGAAAAAAGAAGAAACCGTGATACAGGGCCCGGTGCTGGGCGGGGCGTATGCGGGGCAATGGCGTTGGCAGCGGGTAGAGACAACAGGCACAGGGGGCTATTATTTGCTGGGCTGTGTGGAGCGGCAGGGGGTGCCGATCGCCATGGCCGTGGCGGTGCCGGGCGAATACGCCCCGCAGCCGCCGGCGTATTTGCAGGGATTCAGCCTGTATAGGGACGGATATTGGGTGTTGGCGCAGGACGCGGAGACGGGGCGCACGTTGGTGATTTAAGGCAACTGCTGCCCATCTAAGGGCAAAGAAGCGCCGGCCCCGGGCTGAAAATATGCTTCGATGATGGCTTTGGCAACAGGCGCTGCATAGCCGCCATGCCCGCCCTGGCCGATGACAACGGCAATGGCAATGCTGGGGTTTTCGGCGGGCGCTGCGGCAACAAACCAGGCATAGGCATCCCGCCCTTCGCTTTGGGCGGTGCCCGTTTTCCCGGCTACGGAAACGGCACAATCCGCAAAATATTTTGCGGCGGTGCCGCCGGGCTGGGTAACGGCCTGCATGCCCTGTAAGATGGCGTGGACATCGGTTTGCTCCATAAACGCCCGGCTGACGACGGTGGGCTCGGTTTTTCCTTTGCTGTCCGGCAGGGAAAGAATGAGGGTTGGCTGATAGCGCAGGCCGGCTTGCGTGATGGCAGCAATGGCGTTTGCCATTTGCAAAGGGGTGGTGCTGTCTGCCCCCTGGCCGATGGCGGCCGCTAAAACGCGGGATTCCCGCCAGCGATTGTCGTTGATGGTTTGATAGATAGACGGGATATCCTCGGCCCGAATGCCAAGCGGCGATAAAGAATCCCGGGTTTTGGAAAGGGATGGCGCCTGCAAAACGGCAGATAGGGCGGAGGAGAGCGCATCCTGGTCGATGGTATAGCCCAGAGTGTTAAGCTGAGAAGCGACGCGCTTTTGCACAAGGCGCGCCGCTGTTTTTTGCCCGTCTACCATGCCGGCGGCTTCGCCGGGAAGACCCAGGCCGGTCTTGGCGCCCAGGCCGAACTTTTCGGCAATCTCCTCCAATTTTTCAGAACCGGTACGCACGCCGACTTCGTAAAAATAATAATTGCAGGATCCCTCTAAAGAATCGTGCAAATTTACATAACCGTGGGTGGTATGGCTTTCATTCCACGTCCAGCAGCCGGGAGCTTGGGTTTGGGAAAAAGCCGTATACCGCCCCTGGTCCAAAATGGTTTCCTGCGGGGTAACGCAGCCGGCCCCGAGGGCGGCCGCTGCGGTGATGGGCTTAAACACGCTGCCGGGAGGAAACGCGGCGCAGACGGCATTGTTTACCAGAGGCCGGGGCAGGGTAGGGTCGCTGTCTATTTGGCCGGATGCTGTAAGATAAGAAGGGCTGAGGGCCTGCCACTGGGTATTTGATAAAGCTTTGGTAAAGACGTTGGGATCAAACCCGGGCGCGGAGGCAAGGGCCAACACTTCGCCGGAATGTACATCCAAACAAACGGCGGCACCGATTTGCGCATTGGGGAAAGCATCGCCCATGGCGCCGGAGCGTATTTTGGCCATGGTTTCATTCAGCGCGGCCTCCGCGGCCTGCTGCAAGGCAAGGTCTATGGTTAAAACGACGGTTTCACCATCCTGCGCTTCGGCAAGGGCGCTGGAAGAGGTGGAAAGCCCGCGGCTGTTGACGGAAAGCTGTTTTTGCCCCTTTTTGGCGCGCAGATAGGGCTCCATCATTTGCTCTATGCCGCTTTTCCCGATGAGATCGGAGGAAAGATCGTATCCGTTTTGCAGATAATTTTCCGCTTGTTCTCCGGAGATCTTTCCGATGTATCCCAAAGTATGACATAATGTAGATTGATACGGATAATGGCGAAGATAACGGGGCTGGATATGAATCCCGGCAGGCGCAAATTCCGAAATCCGGGCGCAGAGCGTAAAATCTTCGCTTTCGCCCAGGCAAAGGGGCAGATAAGAGCGATAGGACTGCAAATTGAGCTGATAGCGAACGGCCAACAGAGAAAGCGAAATTTCTTCGGGAATTTGCTGCGCATCGTATTTTTTCATAAGAACCTGCAGCGCTTCAAAGGCCGTGGCGTCAGAAGGCAGTTTGCAGGTTTCTAAAAGGCGGGAAACCGCGTCTGCATCCTGGGAAAAACAATAGCGCTGCCCCTGTTTTTCGATGGGGAAAGAGACGGTGCACGGCACATTGACGCTGCGCATGAGCATAAGCGCGGAAACCAGGCTGTTGTTCCACTGTGCGCGATCTGCTTCGGAAGGAAAAAACAGAACCTGATAGATGGTTTTGTTATCTGCCAAAACCGTGCCGTATCTGTCTGTGATTTTTCCGCGGGCGGCTTGCTGGGTGAGGGTGCGGATTTGTAATTTTTGGGCTTGCTGACGATAATGATTCCCATTTATAATTTGTAGGAAAAACAAAAATATCGTTAGAATGAGAAAGCAGCAAGCAAAGAAAAGACAAAAAAGTTTGATCTGTTTACGGAAAACATAGGGGATCATAACCAAAAACCTCCGGATGGTGGGTGCAAAAAACAAAGAAAACTGCTGTTTTCTGACTTTTATAGCCGAATACAGCCGATTATTTTCGAAACACACTGTCTCATGTGGTATCTTTCCCGAGAAATATGATAATATTCCGATCGTAAGGGTGAAACTTGTAAGAGGGATAACAAAAACAGAGGAGGAAATGGGATGAATTTGGAAAACAAACAACTGTTGCTGGTGGAGGACGAAGAGGAAATCTGCGCACAGGTTGCAAGCTATTTTGCAGAGGACGAAGCGCTGTCTTTGATGGACGTGGTGCAAGACGGCAGTGTGGACAGAGAACAACTGGCCAAAGCGGATGTTGTGGTGTTGGATTTGATTATTCCGCAGCAGGATGGCATCAGCGTGTTGGAACAGATTGCGCAAATGCCGCCGCAGACTCGGCCGGAAGTGATCGTGACATCCTGGTTTGCAAACAAGGAGATCATTCAACATACGCTGTCGCTGGGCGCCAAGTATTTCATGGTGAAACCGTATTCCATGGACAACCTGAAACGCAGAATTATGGAAATCGTGGGCGTAAAACAGGAACGCAGAGCCAACCAGAGCATTGCGCCCGTGCCGGCAGAGCGTTCGCTGGATGAAAAGATTACCAGCATCTTTCTGACGGTGGGCATTCCGGCGCATATCAAAGGCTATCAGTATTTGCGCTGCGCGATCAAAATGGTGATGGAAGAACGCCGCCTGATCAACAGAATTACCAAAGAACTTTATCCCAAAGTGGCGGCTGCGTTTGATACCAGCGATACAAAAGTGGAGCGCGCCATCCGCCATGCCATTGAAGTGGCCTGGACAAGAGGGCGGATTGAAAACATCAATCAGCTGTTTGGTTTCCAGGTGTATACCAAAAACGATAAGCCGACCAACGGAGAATTCATTGCGTTGGTGGCAGATAAGCTTTCCATGGAACAATCTGCATAAAATTTCCAGCAGGGGACATGCTAATACCGAACTGAAGGCATTAGGGAGGCAACGGCATGGAACAATGGCAGGAAATTCGGGGCGGGATTGAAAAGAACCTGGGCAAACGGGTTTGGATGAAATCCCACAGAGGACGCAGCAAGTGCGTGGAAAACGTAGGCATACTGGAACACAGCTTTCCCAGCATCTTTACCATCTTGATTGAAGAGCATGGGCAGGAAAAGCGAATCAGCTATGGCTACAACGAGCTGTTTACCCGGCAGCTGGAAATGAAATACCTGGAGTAACTCCCCCCTTACTTCGGTATGAGACGCCCGTTTCGGGCGTCTTTTTTTATGCGTTTATGCTGAAAAATTTAAGGGAAACGGGGGGAGAATGGAGGCGAACACAACGGTTTTTCAAAATTTCGGGGAAAATTAAGTGTGAAAAGTCATAAACCCTCTGTATGGCGATTAAGCATAGAAAAGAAAACGATGCGGGGAAAAACGCATAGAACGGGGGTTATAGAATGGAAGAACAATATAGCAGAGAACGCGTGCTGTACCATAACAACGGAAACCTGACGCAGGCGCTGATTGAAGGAGAGGTGGCCCTGCCGGTCGGGAAGCCGGAGATGGAGCGCATTTTGATGGTGCGCGGGCATGCGCAGACAGCCCAGGTGGAGCTTTTGGACGGCCGGGGCATGACGGACGGCACGGTGACGCTTTGTATCTGCTATTTATGTGCAGAGGGCAAGGTACACGCCTTTGAATCGGTTTCCACATTCAAACATACTGCGGAATTGCCAGGCGCGCAGCCCGGCATGAGAGGGATGGCGGAAGCGTTTGTCTGCGAGGTGAATTATGAGATGATCGACCCCAGGCGGATCAACGTGGCCGCCGTGGTGGATGTGAGGTTTGAAACGGAAGAAGAGCGGGACCTGTGCGCCATGGAGGAGAATAGGGTGCCGGAAAACGTGGTGCCGCTGATTAAAACGCTGCCGCTGACAAAGCGCTGTGCCAGAGGGACGGCCGCAGTGGAGGTGGTAGGGGATATAGAGCTGCCGTCCGGGGCGCCGCAGGCTGTGCAGGTGTTGTGCTGCCAGGGCTATGTGGATATTTTGCAGGCTTTTTGCCAACAGGACGCCATCGGCGTGGAAGGGGAATTGAAGCTGAACATCGTAGTGGGCACCGAGGACGAACAGACGCCTATGATTCAGTGTTTTCCGCAGCTGCCGTTTAGCCAGATGATTACAGCGCCGGGCGCTTTGGCAGAACAGGACGTTACGGTACGAGCGCAATGGAAAGACCTGTTTGCCAGGGTCAATGAACAGGGGGACGGGCTGCATATCGAGGCAATTTGTACATTGGAAGCGGACACAACGGAAACCGGGGAAATCAAGGCGGTTACGGACGCGTATGCCATCGATGGAAACGAAGTGTTGTTGGAAGAACAGGAGATGCGCGTTTACACAAACCGGGCCAAAGCAAAAGGGACAGTGCCCATTCGCGAACAGGTATCCGTGCCTCTGGAACAGCAGCCCATGCGGGTGTTGAGCTGCTTTGCCAACGCATGCGCAGCCAACGCAACGGCGATGGCGGAAAAAGTGTGCCTGGATACGGTGGTGCAGTGCGATGTGATTTTTTTGGACAGAAGCGAACAGATCCAGAGCGCGCGATGCGAAATTCCGGTGCATTTGGAGGAAGAGGCTCCCGGTATGATTCCGGAAATGGAAGTGACGGCCGAGATCATCTGCGAACAGGTGCAGGCCATGCCCGGCGGAGACGGGCTGGATGTGCGGGTGATGCTGGCCTGGAAAGCAGAAGGGCAAAGAGAGCAGCAGATGTCGCTGGTTTGCAATATGGAGCTGGAAGAGCAGGAAGAAAAGCGGCCGGCGGGGATCGTGATCTATTTTGCAGGCAGCGGCGAGGATTTATGGTCTGTGGCAAAGCGCTATCGCGTGCGCATGGAGGATATTCGCTATCCGGGACGGGAGGAAAACCTGCCGGTGCAGGCCGGGGATAAACTGATATTGATTTGCAGATGAAAAAAGGCAGGGTCTCCTGCCTTTTTTGTTTCAAGGGAAACAGAAAAGCGGGAACAAAACAAAGGTTTGTTTTGCAGCAAAAAAGAAAAGCCTCCAAACGGCAGAAGCAAAGCCGAGGGGAGGTTTTTTGAAAAAATCAGCCAACCGATTGGCAAACAACGCAAAACGGGACAAGCACCTGCATCGCTTGGCAGGCGGACTGCGCCTGCGCACGGTCTGTAAACAGGCCGAAAACGGCGGAGCCGCTGCCCGTCATGGCAGCATAGAGCGCGCCCTGCTCATAGAGCCGATTTTGCAGCACGGAGATGATGGGCAGACAGCGCTCGGCGGCCGGCTGTAAATCGTTGCCGCCGTGGGCGCGTAGGCCGGTTGCATCCAACGCATACAGCGCGCGGCAAAAAGCGTCGTTATCAATGGGAAGACAGGGTGGGGCCGCATCGTAGGCGGCAAACATCTGCTGCGTGGAAAGGCCGGCAGAGGGCTTGGCCAACACAAAGAAAACGGGCGGCAAACCGGGCAGCGGCCGGCGGCATTCGCCAATGCCGGTGATACGGGCCAGGCCCCCTGTTAAGGCAAAGGGCACATCCGCCCCCAAGCCGACGGCCAATACCGACAGGGCATCGGGAGACAAAGGCGCACCAAAATGCTCGTTTAAAGCACGCAATACCGCGGCGGCATCGCCACTGCCGCCGCCAAGCCCTGCTTCCATGGGAATGCGCTTATCCAAACCAATGCGGCAGCCGCCGGGTTGACCGGTAGCCTGATAAAACAACTGCGCTGCCCGGGTGGTCAAATTGCGGGGAATTTGCTCACCGGTAAGGCAGATGGTTTCAAAGCCGGAGGGGACGGGCTCCAAGGTGAGAAGATCATGCAGATCAATGGCGCAAAACAGAGAATCCAACAGATGATAACCATCCTGCCGGGTGCCTGTTACTTTCAGCGTAAGATTGATTTTGGCCGTGGAACGAACGGAAATCAAAAGCAACGACTCCTTTTCTCATGCTTTTTTTATTGTAACAGACGGGGAAATTTTGACAAGTATGGTTAAAACTTTCCAAAGTGGACAAACTTTGAATACAGAAAATCAATAAGGGGAGAAAAGGGTTTATGAAACGATGGATAGCATTGCTGATAGCATTAACGGTGGCGTCTTCGCAGGGGATTCCGCCGGTATTTCGTTTGCATGTGATTGCAAACAGCGACAGCGCGGAGGACCAGGCAGTGAAGCTGAAAGTGCGCGATGCGATTATAGAACAAATGGGAGATATGGACGGCGCGGCGGACAGGGAGCAGGCAGAAGCATACACAAAAGAGCATTTGCAAGAATTGGTGGAACGGGCAAACCGGGTGCTGCGCGAAAACGGGTTTTCCTATACGGCGACGGCGGAAATCGGCAGCTTTGATTTTCCGGATAAGACGTATGGCGGCATTTGTTTCCCGGCAGGCACCTACCGCGCGCTGCGGATTCATCTGGGTCAATCCGTAGGGCAAAACTGGTGGTGTGTGTTGTTTCCGCCGCTGTGTTTATTGGAGCCTATCCAAACGGAGGCAAACTGGCAGATGCAGGACGGGGTGGAATATCAATCGTTTTTTGCCAACCTGTTTAAGTGAAGGAGGATAGAAAAATTTGAGCATGAGAAAACAGGCGCCGCTGAAACTGCTGGGCTTGGTAATGGCGCTGACGGCTGTACTTTTGCTTGCTTTCCCGGCGCAAAAAGCTGTGGCGGCAACGGTGAATTTGAAAAAGGGCTCGCAGGGGCAATTGGTAAAAACCGTGCAGCAGAAACTGAAAAACTGGGGCTATTATGACGGCAATATAGACGGGATTTTTGGGAGCGGCACAGAGGGCGCCGTAAAATATTTTCAACGGACCAACGGGCTGACGGCGGACGGGATCATCGGCCCGGCCACGGCGGCCAAACTGGGCATTCAGCTGGCAAACAACGGGACAAACAGTAGCGGCAGTTCGCCTTCGCAAAACCAGGCGGATGTGACACTGCTGGCAAGGACGATTCACGGCGAAGCCAGAGGAGAGCCGTATAAGGGGAAAGTGGCTGTGGCGGCGGTGATTTTAAACAGAGTGAAACATGCGGAATTTCCAAATTCTGTTTCCGGCGTGGTCTATCAAATGGGCGCATTTGACGCAGTGGCGGATGGGCAAATCAACCTGACACCGGACAGCGACGCCTACCGGGCGGCCAAGGACGCCTTAAACGGATATGACCCGACAAGCGGCTGTATCTATTATTACAACCCTAAAACGGCAACCAATGCGTGGATAAAAAAACGGCCGATTTTACTGACCATTGGCAACCATGTGTTTTGCAAATAGGAGGCAGGGATGCAAAGAGAAACAAACTGCGGAAAGCAGAAACGGATTTGGCGGACAGTCGCGCTGGGGCTGATGGCGGTTACGGCGGTGTTGGCCGTTGTGCTGACGATAAGCATTCAAAGAAAAAATACCTACGCCCAAAGGCTGAACGACACGTTTGATCAATCGTTTGGGCAGCTTTCCGGCAACGTATCCAACATAGCAACGCAGCTGGCCAAATTGCGGGTGAGCACTTCGCAGCCGCAGCAGACGCTGCTGCTGGGCAGCATTTGGAGGCTGGCGGGGGAAACGCAAAACGCGCTGGCGCTTTTGCCGCTGACAGAAGACGTGAGCCAACCGCTTTTAACCTTTATCAACGAACTGGGAGATTACAGCTATTTATTGACCAGAAAAGTGGAGCGCGGGGAAACGCTTTCGCAGCAGGAATATCAGGAATTGGCCTCGTTTGAACAGCAGAGCAACGAGCTTTCCCAGCTGCTGGATCAGCGGCGCACGGAGAAAATTGCCTGGAATATCGACGAACCGGCCAAACAGCTTTCCATGCTGAACGGGGCGGACGAAACAAAGAGCAAAGTGATGGAAAATATGCAGCAGCGACCGCGGCTGATCTATGACGGGGCGTTTTCCGAAAAAGCGGAAAACGTGGCGCCTAAAAACGCGCAGGGCGCAGAGGTGGATGTGCAGACGGCGTTGAAAACGGCACAGACATTTTTTCAAGGCGAATATGAACAGCTGGGCGAACAGACAGAGGGGCTGATTCCAACCTATGAATTTCGCTGTACGACAGAGGACGGGCTGGCGATTGATATCAGCGTTACAAAAAAGGACGGGCTGATGTATCAGGCGCTGCCAAACACGGCGGGAGACGAACTGATACGGCCGACGGAACAGGAGCTCAAGGTGTTGGAAAGCCTGGCAGCGCAGTATTTACAGCAGCGCGGCTTTCCGGAAATGAAAGGCGCTTATGCCCAATATTATAACGGGATGGCAGTATTGAATATGCTGCCGGTGGAAAACGAAGTGTATCTGTATCCGGACCTGGTGAAGGTATGGATGGAAGTAAAGACCGGCCGAATTGTGGGGATGGACGCAAATAACTATATCGTTTACCATACGCAGAGGCAGAAAACGCAGAGCCCGGCGGTGTTGGACCAGCAGGCCATCGAACAGCGCATTGCCCAGCGGCTGGATATACAGGCCTGCCGGCTGGCGTTGATTCCGACGGACGACGGGCAGGAGGTTTTGTGCTATGAATTTGTGGGGACTAACCAGGGAGACGCCTTTTATATTCATATCAACGCGGAAACGGGCGCAGAGGAGGATATTTTACAGATTGTTGACGCCGAGGACGGCACCTTTGTGTATTAAAGCGCACAACGTTTGACGGAGCCATTCCAATTTTAAGCAATTATGTGTTATACTGTATGAAATTTAAAAGAAGAAAGGTCGTGAATAAATATGACATTGGAATGGCTGGCACATTCGTGCTTTTGCTTAAAAAATGATGAGGGCCATGTATTGGTGATGGATCCCTATAACGAGGAAGTGGGATATCAAGTGCCCGCGCTGGATGGGGTGGATATTGTTTCCTGTTCCCATGGGCATATGGATCATGCCAACCTGGCCGCCATTGTCAACAAAGACTATGTGCTGCTGGAAAAGCAGGGAAATTATGAAGGCTTAGGATTTTCCATACAGCATTTGGCGACCTATCATGACGATAACAAGGGTGCCAAGCGCGGAGAGAACCTGATCACGTTGATTGAAACGGAGGGCATTCGCCTTTGCCATTGCGGAGACCTGGGGCATTTATTATCCGCAGAACAGGTGCAGGCGCTGGGCAAAGTGGATGTATTGATGATTCCGGTGGGCGGTTTGTTTACCATAGACGCCAAGCAGGCGGCGCAGGTTGTGGATGCGATTGGAGCCAAAATCGTGATTCCGATGCATTATGCAAGGGAAGAATGCCGGTATGATTTGGCGCCGGTAGAGGACTTTTTGGAAGAGATGAAAAAAAGCGAATATGCCATCAGCATGTATCATGATTCCGTGATGAAGCTGGATGGGTATACGATGCCAAAACGCGCCAAGGTGTATGTGATGGAATCCAAATATTGAAAAAAGAAAAGAGCGGAGGATCCGCTCTTTTTTTGTTTGTGTAAAAGCCTGCAAAGGCCGGCAGGAGGAAAGCGGGCGCGTTACCGCCCGGAGAGAAGATCTGCCTGGCTGTCCTGTACAAACTGGTTTCGATACAGGCGTTTGTAATATCCGTTTTGAGACATGAGTTGATCATGCGTGCCGTGCTCGATCATTTTGCCGTCTTTCATGACCAGGATCAGATCGGCATGGCGGATGGTGCTCAGCCGATGAGCAATGACAAAGGCAGTACGCCCGGTGAAGGTTTTTTCAATGGCGTTTTGAATGAGCAGCTCGGTTTCGGTGTCGATGGAGCTGGTGGCTTCATCCAGCACAAACAGCGGCGGATTGGGCAGCAGCGCACGGGCAAAGGAAATCAGCTGTTTTTGGCCGGTGGAAAGACGGTTGCCCCCTTCGCCGACTTGGGTTTGGTAGCCTTCCGGCAAAGCGCGGATAAATTCATCCGCAGATACCTGTTTTGCTGCCCACTGCACCTGCTCTAAAGAAGCGGCGGGGTTGCCGTATCGGATGTTGTCTGCAACGGTACCGGAAAACAGATGGGGAGATTGCAAAACATAACCGAGGTGCGATTGTAAAAATGCTTGGCTGTGTGTGCGGATGTCTGTTCCGTCCAGGAGAATGCGGCCCTTGGAAGGCTCATAAAACCGGCAGAGCAGATTGACGATGGTGCTTTTACCGCTGCCCGTTTGGCCGACAAGGGCTACGGTTTGCCCGGCTTTGATATGGACGGAAAAATCGTGAAGTACCTCCGGTCCGTCGCCATAGGAGAAACTGACATGATCGAAAACAATCTCCCCTTGAATGGAGGGCCAGCCCTTGGTATGGGGCGCAAACACGTCCCCTTCTTTTTGTAAAGCGTCCGGCGTGTCCACAATATCCGGCTGTGTATCCAACAAGGTGAAAACGCGTTCGGCGGAGGCCTGCGCCATCTGCATTTCACCGAAAATGCGTGCCAGCTGCTGCAAGGGATCGAAAAACTGAAGAGAATAGCTGGCAAAGGCGGAGATGGTGCCAAACCAGACAAGCCCCTGCTGCTGTAAAATGCCGCCGCGCCAAAGCGCCAGGGCGCCGCCGATGCTGCCCAGCAGCATGACAAGGGGCAGATAGGCAGCGTTCAAATGGGCGGCCCTGCGGGATACTTTGCGCATATGGCCGGAAAGGGAGGAAAACTCCTCCAAATTTTGCGCTTCACGAACCAGGGATTTTGTGGTGGCGGCGCCCATGATGGATTCGTTGAGAGCGCCGGTGATACGGGAATTGGCTTTTCGTACCTGACGCTGGCTTTTGAAAATTTTGCGCTGAAAATAAATGGTGGCCGCAGCCAGCGGGGGAATGACAAGCAAAACATAAACGGTAATCCGCGGGCTGAGCGAAAACATGGCGATCAGGGCGCCTGCCATACGGGCAAAAGCCCAGAGAACATCCACCAGGCTCCAGGCGATGGTTTCGGACAAACGGGCGGTGTCGCTGGTCATCCGGGCCATGATATAGCCGACGGGGGTGCGATCGTAATAGGAAAAGCTGAGCTGCTGCAAACGATGGAAGCTTTGCTTTCGCACATCATAGCTGATGCCCTGTTCGATGCGGCCCGCTTGTTTGATAAACAGCCATACGCAAAAGGACAACAGCGCGGCCAGAAAAACGGACAGGCAGACAAACGGCACCAGACCGGACAGCGTGTTTTGCCCGATAAAATGATCGATGGCATAGCGGGTAAAAAGTGGGAAAACCGTTTCGCCCAGGCCCAGCACAATATCCGCCAGGCCCAGCTGAAGCATTAAATAGCGATAGGGATGGGCCAGGGAAAACAGGCGTTTCCAAAGAGAAAGGCTGATTTTTTCCGCATATTCTTTTTCATCCAGATGAACTTGCATAGCTTACACCTCCTCTTCAACGGCGCCCTGCAAGCGCCAAAGCTTGGCATAAAGGCCGCCTTTTTCCAACAAGGACTGATGGGTGCCGGATTCGATAATGCGCCCATGATCCAATACGATGATTTGATCGGCCTGAAAAACGGAATTGACCCGGTGCGAAATGATAAAGGTGGTGGCTTTTTCCCGGCGCTGCGAAAGGGCGGCGCGAATGGCGGCGTCGGTTTCGGAATCCAGCGCGGAAAGGGAATCGTCAAAAATCATGACGGGGGTGCGCTGCAAGAGCATGCGCGCAATGGCAACCCGCTGCTTTTGCCCGCCGGAGAGGGTGACTCCCCGTTCGCCGACCATGGTTTGATAGCCCTGCTCAAAGGAAAGAACGGAATCGTGCAGGCTTGCCATTTTGGAAACGGCCTGCACATCGGCGGCCGCGCTGTGCGGCTGTGTGATGGCGATATTATCAAACACGGAACGGGAATAGAGAAAAGGCTCCTGCAAGACAATGCCCACATGCCGCCGAAGATAGGCACGGCGGATGTTTACAGAGGGCGTATCATCAAAGAGAATACGGCCGCCGGTGGGGTCATAAAGGCGCTGTAAGAGCAGCATCAAGGTGGTTTTCCCGCTGCCGGTGGCACCCAAAATGGCAACCGTTTGCCCGGCAGAAACGGAAAAGGAGATATCCTGCAAGACGGGTTTGCCATCCTGATAAGAAAAATTCACATGGTCAAAGACAATGTTGCCGGAAATATCCGGTGTGCTTTCCTGCGGAAGATCCTCTTCGATGGGAGTAGAGAGGATGTCCCGGATGCGGTTTAAGGCAACGCTGGTTTTGCCGAGATCGGCCAGAATACGCCCCATTTGGCGAACCGGCCAAAGAAGGATGGTGACATAGGAAGAAAAGGTAATGACGGTGCCGATGGTAAGCGTGCCGGATAAGGCAAACTTGGTGCCGAGGCAGACGGTTAAAATTACCTGCGCATAGATCATCAGATCGGAAAGGGACCAATAATAGCTCATGATATAGGTAAGCTTTTGTGAAAGATCGCGAAAGCGGGCGCTGGCGGCGTCAAACTTGGCCTCCTCCTGGCGCTGGGCGGCAAAGGCGCGCACCACGCGCACGCCGGTTAAATTTTCCTGCAAAGCGATGGACATATCGCTTTCGGCCTGCTCGGCATGAAGAAAGTTTTTTTTGGCCAATACAAAATAAAAATAGGAAAAGAAGAGTAAAAGCGGAACGGTGGAAAGGGAGATCAGCGTCATGGTATGGCTCATGGGCCACATGATAAAAATGGCGCAGACCACAAGGCACAGCGCGCGCAGCATTTCCATGATCTGTACGGACACAAACTTTCGGACGGTTTCCACATCCGAAGTGCAGCGCTGCAACAAATCGCCCGTACCAAACGAGAGCAGCCGGGCATAGGGTAGGCACTGGATATGATCGTAGAGCCGGGTGCGCAGGGCATAGGCAATGTTTTCCGCAACATCGGCAGACAGCTTGCTTCTAAGGTAGGTAAACAGGCTGTTGACAAGCGCCACCGCGACCATGGCCAGGGCAGAGACCGCCAAACAACCCAAAACGGTATTGCCGCCCAGCGTGCGGATCATGTTTTCCAAAAAAACCGGCAAAAAGCTGGGGCCGCCGGCCAACACGACATCTACGGTATAGCGGATGATTTGCTGAGGAAAAAAGGCGAGAAGGGAGATGAAAACCATACAGAGCAACATCACGGCCAGAGAAAGCCGCTGCCCTTTTAACAGCGAGGATAACAACGAACGATGCTGCTTCATAGAAGACAAGCACTCCTTTATCAGCGATGATTATTTCAATTATATCGGGTTTAGCATGGTTTTGAAAGCAGGAGAAAACAAATTTATCGGGAAAAACGACGATAAGCTTGCAGGAAAGGGGGGAAACTGATAGAGTGAATTTTGTTATGGGGAAAGCCTGTATGATAAGGGAGGAAATTGCGCTTTATGAAATTGACTGCAAAGCAAATTGCGATCAACGCGACCATTACCGTGGCCATTGCTGCTGTGATCTATTATTTTATGCTGCCGCCGGTAACGCTGCATTCCAAGTTGTTTGTAAGCTATGTGGCGATGGTGTTATTGATCTTTGCCGGCCTGTGTTATTTGGGGAATATATTCAAAGGACGGCTTCCGTTTGAAGGGGGCTTTAAAATCGGCCCGGCCGAAGGGGCGATGATCGGCGCGGCTTCGATTGTGGCGCTGACGGCGGTGATCGGCTGGATCGGTTCCGCCAAGCTGTTTAACGCTTCGCGGTATCAAAGCATGCTGGATGTGCAAACGGGGGACTTTGCCGAAGAGGTAGAGGAGATTGATTTCAACCAGATCCCCATGCTGGATAGGGACAGCGCCATGAAACTGGGCGACAGAAAAATGGGCGAACTTGTGGATATGGTGTCTCAGTTTGAGGTATCGGATTACTACTCGCAGATCAACTATAAAGGCCGGCCGGTACGCGTAACGCCGCTGCAATACGGCGATGTGATCAAATGGTTTAACAATATGAAACAGGGCACGCCTGCGTATATTATGATCGACATGGTGACCCAGGAAGTGAACGTGGTGCGCTTGGAACAGGGCATTATGTATTCTCCGGCCGACCATTTCGGGCGGAATTTGCAGCGGCATTTGCGGTTCCGCTATCCTACGTTTATATTTGATTCGCCCAATTTTGAAGTGGATGAAAACGGACATCCGTTTTGGGTGGTGCCGAGGATTGAATATACCATCGGCTTGTACGGCGGCACGGACATTACCGGTGTGGTGTTGTGCGACGCGGTGACGGGGGAAACGGCGTATTATCCGATCGGCGAGGTGCCGCAGTGGGTAGACCGCGCGGTATCGTCGGATATCTTAATTGAACAGTTTGATAACTGGGGCACTTTAAAACACGGATTTTTCAACTCGATCTTTGGCCAGAAGGATTCGCTGGTCAGCACGGACGGATATAACTATTTGGCGCTGAAAGATGATATCTGGATGTATTCCGGGGTATCCAGCGTAAATAGCGACCAAAGCAATGTGGGTTTTGTGTTGATAAACCAGCGCACCAAGGAAACAAAGTATTATTCGGTGCCGGGGGCGGATGAAAATTCCGCCATGGCATCTGCCGAAGGGCAGGTGCAAAACCTGCGGTATACGGCGACATTCCCGCTGCTGTTGAATATCGGCGGCCAGCCGACCTATTTTGTTTCGCTGAAGGACGATGCACAGCTGGTGAAAAAATACGGCATGGTCAACGTGGGACAATATCAGGTGGTGGCCATCGGGGATACGGTGGCGGAATGCGAGAAGGAATATTTGCGCCTGATGAGCCGGCACGGCATCGGGATAGACAGCAAGGGAACCGCCGGCGTGGAAACCGTGCAGGGCGCCATTACAGAGATGAAATCGGTGGTAAAGGAAGGAAATACCTATTTCTACATTCGGGTAGACAGCGCACCGGGCAAGATGTTTGTCGTGCCTGTGACAAACTATGAGATGGTTGTGACGTGTAACGTGGGCACGACGGTGAAAATAGAGTATGCCAAGACGGAAGCGGAGATAGAGAGCATCATTTCCATTGCAAAGCCGTAAACAACAGCCCGTTTCTTTTCCGGAAGCGGGCTGTTTTAGAAAAACGGACTGAAACCGAAACCAACGAAAGAGGAAAAACAAAATGAACGAACAAAGACAACGGGCCTTGCAGGCGCTGGAACAGGCGGGCATTGCCTATGAATTGGTAGAACATGCAGCGGTGTATACCATGGAGGAGATTGACGCGCTGAAGCTGGAAGCAAAGGGCGTGGAATGCAAAAACTTATTTTTGCGAGACCGAAACGGGAAACGGCATTTTCTTGTGACTGTATGCGGAGACAAACAGGTGGATCTTAAAAAACTGCGGACGGTTTTGGGTAGTTCGCCGCTGAGCTTTGCTTCGGAAGAAAGGCTGGAAAAATATTTGCATCTGACCAAGGGCTCCGTAACGCCGCTGGGAATTTTTAACGATAAAGACCATGCAGTGGAAGTGATCTTTGATAAAGATTTGCAGCAGGATTTGCCGATTGGGGTTCACCCAAACGACAACACGGCGACGGTTTGGGTAAAATTGGAGGATTTGGTTTCGTTGATTCGGGCGCAGGGAAACAGCGTGAAACTGGAAACAATATAAAAAGAAAAAAGAAAAAGCAGCCGTGTTTCGGCTGCTTTTTGTATGAGCAAATTTACGATCACACTTTGATGAGTTCGTATTCGCGGCTGCCCAGACCCAGCTTTTCAGCATGTTCTACGCAGACTTCCCAATTGGTTTCCGGATGCAGATCGCGGAAGTGATCGCCATGGGTGTGTTCTTTGTGGCCCAATTCGCTGTTTTCGAATACAGGCTGTGCGTTGCAAGCGTCTGCACAGGCTACATCCAGAGCGACCGGGTCGAAGGAAGCGAACATGCCCACGTTCGGGATGATCGGGATATCGTTTTCGCCGCAGCAGTCACACAGCGGGGAAACATCGCAAACCAGGGAGATGTGGAAGCTCGGACGACCGTGCAACACAGCGTAGCTGTATTCTGCGATCTTCTTGTTCAACACATCGTTGGCAGCATCGAACGGCGGGGTGATGGCGTCTTTCGGACATACCGGCAGACAGTGTGCGCAGCCCACGCAGTTGTCATGATTGATGCTGGCTTTGCGATCGGTGATGGTGATGGCGTTGTTTGCACAGTTACGACGGCAGTTGCCGCAGCCGATACATAGATCTTGATTGATGGAGGGTTTGCCGCTGGAGTGCATATCCATCTTGCCGGCGCGGGAACCGCAGCCCATGCCGATGTTCTTCAAGCAGCCGCCGAAGCCCGTGGAGCTGTGGCCTTTGAAGTGGGTCAGGGTGATGAAGATATCGGCATCCATCACAGCTTTACCGATCTTGGCTTTTTCAACGAATTCGCCGCCGTCTACCGGCACTTCAACTTCGGTATTGCCTTTCAGGCCGTCGGCGATGATGATCTGACATCCCGTCTGGAAGGGGTTAAAGCCGTTTTCATAAGCGGAATCCATATGATCCAGCGCATTTTTGCGGCCGCCCGGATACAGGGTGTTACAGTCGGTCAGATACACTTTGCCGCCTCTTTCTTTGACCATATCGGCAACGACTTTGGCATAGTTCGGGCGCAGATACGCCAGGTTGCCAGGTTCGCCGAAATGAATCTTGATGGCAGCAAATTTGTCCTCAAAGTCGATGTTGTCGAAACCGGCGCGTTTGATCAAGCGGGAAAGCTTTTTCGGCAGGCTCAATCCATCAACAGTGTGGAAGTCAGAGAAGTACACTTTGGATTTTTCCATTTTGTTCCGTCCTTTCCAAAATTGGTTTATAAAATCATAACAGCTCTCTTTTCGCTTGCCAAAGAGATACTGCTAAAATGATTCGCAGAATAAATATAATGTATAGAGCAATTGTAGAGTCAAGTAAGGTTACAAAAATAAAGGCCGACATAGTTCGCATATCATAGGCGAAAAAATAAGATATAATAAATAATACAATAAATTTGAGGAAAAGGAAACTATAAATTTTGATAATTGAGGCGATTTTATGAAAATCATTCATAGCGATCAGATTATTCAAACGGTGAAAGAGCTGTGCATAAGTGCCTGTATGCAGCTGCCGGAAGATGTGACGCAAACGATACGGCAAGCGGCCGAGACAGAGCCGTTTGCCCCGGCACAGAGCATATTGCAGCAGCTGAGAGAAAACGCCCAAACGGCTGAACAACGGCAGATTCCCATCTGCCAGGACACGGGCATGGCTTGGGTGATGGTGAAATTGGGGCAGGAAGTGCAGCTAAAAGGCATGCTGCTGCAGCAGGCAGTGGATGAAGGGGTGCGTCAGGGATATACGGAAGGTTATTTGCGCAAAAGCGTGGTAAAAGACCCGCTGAACAGGGTGAACACCCTGGACAACACGCCAGCGCTTTTGCATGTGGAGCTGGTAAAAGGGGATACCATGACCATCACCGTGGCGCCAAAAGGATTTGGCAGCGAAAACATGAGCCGCTTGGCAATGCTGACGCCCTCGGCGGGAGCCGAAGGCGTGAAGGATTTTGTGGTAGACGCCGTGCGCCAAGCGGGCGGGAACCCCTGTCCGCCGATTGTGGTGGGCGTGGGCATCGGCGGCAGCTTTGACAGGGTGGCGCTGCTGGCCAAAAAAGCGCTGATGCAGCCTTTGAATAGGCCGAACCCGGAGCCCTATTATGCGGCGATGGAAGAGGAGCTGCTGCAAAGAATCAACGAGCTGGGCATAGGGCCGCAGGGCTTTGGCGGAAGGACAACGGCGCTGGGAGTAAAGATTTTAACCTATCCCACGCATATAGCAGGGCTGCCGGTGGCGGTGAACATCAATTGCCATGTAACACGGCACAGGCAGGCAGTTTTATGAGGAGAAGAGAAATGGAGATAAAACAGATTCATACACCTTTGACAAAAGAGCAGATAGAATCATTGCACGCAGGGGATCAGGTGCGCATTACCGGGATGATTTATACGGCGCGGGATGCGGCGCATGCAAAAATGGTACAAGCTTTGCAAACGAACCGGCCGCTGCCGATGAATTTGCAGGGCGCGCTGATCTATTATGCAGGGCCGACGCCGGCAAAGCCCGGTCAACCGGTGGGCAGCCTGGGACCTACCACCAGCGGACGGATGGATGCATACGCGCCGACGCTTTTGGATCGGGGGCTCAAGGGCATGATGGGCAAAGGCCCGCGCAACAAACAGGTGCGGCAAGCGATTGTGAAAAACGGCGCTGTATACTTTGCAGCGTTGGGCGGCGCCGGGGCGCTTTTGGCAAAGCATGTGAAAAAGCGCGACGTGGTGGCGTATCCGGAATTGCAGAGCGAAGCGGTGGCGCGGCTGGAAGTGGAAAATTTCCCTGCCGTTGTGGCGATGGATTGCCGGGGAGAAGACCTTTATTTGCAAGGCCCGGCCCGCTATCAGGAGGAAAAACAGCAGAAAAGCAAATAGAAAGAGAAAAAAACGAATTTGTGAGATTTGTGACAAGAAAAATGTTTTAATAAAAGGGAAAATGGTATATCATCGATAAGACAGAAAAAGATACAAGGATCGAAACGATGACAATCCTTATATTCTGGGGGGAGACAGAATGAGCGATCTGGAAAAGAAAAATAAAGCGCAGCAAGAAGCGCAGGAACCGATGCAAGCCGACGAAACCCAAAAACAGAGCGGTGAACAGGACAAGCCGCAGGCGGAGCCGGAAACCGAAAAAACAACGGAAGAGCCGGAAAACCAAACGGGGCCGAAAAAACAAGAGCCTGAAAAACAGCCTAAAAAAAAGAAAAAGATGAGCAAAAAGAAGAAAACCGTCTTGCTTTCCGTTTTGGCTATTTTGCTGGTGCTTTTGACGGTGGTTGGCGTATATGCGTATCGGATTTTTTATCGTCCGCAGGATGTATTGGCGCCGACCGCGCAGATTAGAAGCCCGTATGATGAATTGATGGGGCAGGCGGATCTGTCCATGTTGGATAAGAACATAATCAACGTGTTGATCGCCGGGGTGGACTATGCGCCGGAGCGGGAAACCTGGGGCGGAAAACATGCGTATCATGCGGATGTGATGATCGTGTTGGCCATCAATTTAGAAAAAAACACCGTGGATATGATTTCGTTGCCGCGGGATACCTATGCCAAAATACCGGGCGTAAAGGGAAAATATAAATTGAACGCCTCGCTGGACTGCGGCGGCGGATTCCCGGACGGGATGACAAAAGTATGTGAAGCGGCCTCGTGGATGTTGGGCGGCATTCCGATAGATTATTATTACGCGGTGACCATGCCGGTATTAAAAGAACTGGTGGATTCCGTAGGCGGCCTGGATTATGACGTGGACGTAGACTTTACCATGGTGGGGCGCTCTTATAAAAAGGGTATGCAGCATATGGACGGCCAGGCCGTGCTGGATTATCTGCGTGTGAGAAAACATGTGGAAGACAGCGGGGATTTGAATCGCATCAACCGGCAGAAAAACATGTTGATTGCGCTGTTTAAAAAGATGAAAGAATCCAACTTGATTGTAAAGATTCCGGAAATTCTTTCTGCTTTTGACGGGAAGATGGCCACCAACACAAACCTGGAGCAGACAGCGGCACTGGCGGTGTTTGCCTATAAGCTGCCTGCGGAAAACATTCGGATGCATTCTATGGACGGCCCGATGCATAGTATTTACAACTGGAATTTCTGTTTGACCAACCAGGAAAAGAGGGTCAAACTGATTAAAGAGATTTACGGCGTGGATGTGCCGCAATATAAGGAATATTCCCCGTCGTATTGCCGCAAAGAGTGGTGTGATATGCGGGCGGATGTGTATATTTCCACGGCGGAAAAACTGATTCAGTTTGCCGAGCAGAAGATCGCGGCGGACGGCCCGCTGGCAACCGAAACGCCGCAGGCTACGCAGACGCCGAAAGCGACGCATACGCAAACGCCGAAACCCAGCAGCACGCCGTCGGTTGCGCCGACACACTCCGATAAGCCGACGCCCACGCCGACGAACCTTACCCCCTCTGCCAAACCGACGAAAAAGAGCGGCAACAAATATGGGGAAAACGTGCGCAACCAATTGCAGGCCACGAAAAACGCTTTGGCGGCGGTGAGAAGCGCACGCGGCGGCGGAAACGTAAAAAATTACGAAGAAGCCTTGAACAATTTGCAGGCAAACTGCAACGCGCTGGCACCGATGGTGGGCTATGGAAGCCTGCGATGGTCCGTTGCGATAGACAATGAAATAAAAGTAGACTTCAGATGAAAAAAGGATCCCACAATGTGGGATCTTTTTGATTGAGACAAAAGAAAGGAAGATTTTACGCCGGAGGGCATAATGAATCTGCCGGGCTCATACCCTGTACAAACAGCGAAAAAGGGTGTGGGCAAAGATGCGGGGTTATATTGAACAACGGGTGATTCAGGTGGCCAACTATATTTTGGAGACGGGCGCCACGGTACGGGAAGCGGCCAAGCAATTCGGCGTGAGCAAGAGCACGGTGCATAAAGATGTATGCGACCGCCTGCAAAAATTGAATTTGCAGCTGTATCGCAAGGTGCGCGTTGTGCTGGAGAAAAACAAGGCGGAGCGGCATTTGCGCGGCGGCGAAGCGACCCACAGAAAATATATGGCCGGCCGGGCCTGACGGCTTTGCGGCTGATTTTATAAAGCGGACAAGCAAGAATAAAGAACATTTTTTGTTCTTTATTCTTGCTTGTATCTAAATGCCGAGGATGATACACTATAAATTCCAAACAGGGGCGAATTCTGTCGTCTTATGCGACAAAGAGTGTTGAAAAACAGTTCCAAACAGGGTAAGATAGAGTGAATCTGTTTCGATATATCTACGGTTTTTATCCTGAAAATGGGAAGAATAGAGAAAAAAATAAGAGCGAGGGAAGATAGATGGCTTTGTTTGGAAGAAACAAACTGTTTGAATATAGTGATATCGGCATTGACCTGGGTACGGCCAGCGTTTTGGTTTATGTGAAAGGACAAGGCATCGTGCTGCGCGAGCCTTCTGTGGTGGCCATTGACAGGTTTACGGGAAAAATGCTGGCCATCGGCGATGAAGCGCGCCGGATGATCGGCCGCACGCCCGGAAATATTGTGGCGATTCGCCCGTTGAAAGACGGGGTTATTTCCAATTTTGACGTGACAGAGCGCATGCTGCGGTATTTTTTGAATAAAGTGATCGGGCGGAAGCTGTTTTTCAAACCGCGGGTTATTGTGTGTGTGCCCAGCGGCGTAACGGAAGTGGAAAAAAGAAGCGTAATTGACGCATCCGACGAGGCGGGCGCGCGCAAAACATATTTGATCGAAGAGCCGATTGCGGCGGCCATCGGCGCCGGCATTGACATCGGCGCGCCGTATGGCTCTATGGTGCTGGATATCGGTGGCGGCACGTCCGATGTGGCGGTGGTATCGCTGGGAGGCTCGGTAGTGAGCGATTCGATTAAAGTGGCGGGCGATAAATTTGACGACGCCATTGTGCGGTATATTCGGAAAAAGCATAACCTGTTTATCGGTGAAAGAACGGCCGAGGAACTGAAAATCAATATCGGCACGGCTTATCCGCGCAGCGAAGAGGTATATATGGATGTAACCGGGCGAAACCTGGTATCCGGTTTGCCAAGGACGGTGCGCGTGGCGGGCAACGAAATTTTGGAAGCGTTGGAAGAGCCGGTGCAGCTGATCTTTGAAGCGGTGCACGGCGTTTTGGAACGCACGCCGCCGGAATTGTCCGCCGATATTTCGGAAAACGGGATTTGTATGACGGGCGGCGGCGCGTTGTTAAACGGATTGGACCGCATGCTTACGGAAAAAACAAAATTGCCCTGCTATGTGGCGGAAGACGCGATCAGCTGCGTGGCCATCGGCACGGGCAAAGCGTTGGAAGACATCGATAGTTACAGCGCGGTATATGATTATAAGCGCGGAAACTATTTAGATATTTAACTTACTGTATTGCATTTCTGCCATGGTTCATGGCAGTTTTGTAATCTAGGAGGACAAGCATTTGAACAGAAGAAAGCTGATAAAAATACTGTCCTGTATTTTGGCGGTATTGGTGGTGGGCGCGGGAGGCGTGTTTTTTGCTGCGTATCAACGGCTGAAAAACATAAGCCCGGAGATTTTGTTGGGCAACCAGAATACGGAGCCCGGCGTGGAAAAGCCCAAAACCTACGTGATGTATAAGGGCGAGCGGTATTATTATAACGATAACTTGGTAACGCTGATGTTGATCGGCATTGACCAATCCGAAGCAGAGGGCCGAGAAAACCTGGGCGCAAGAAGCGATACGATGGTGGTTTGCGCCATTGACATAAAGGAAAACACGCTGAAGATGATTGTATGCCCACGCGATACCAAAGCGCTGGTTCGGCATATAGACCTGGAAGGAAACGTATATAAAGAGGACTATAACAAGCTGAATTCTTCTTTCCCCTTCGGCGGCGGCAACAGAGACCGAAACAAAGGAGCGAAAAACGTAGTTTTCAACGTAAAACGTGTGCTGTCCTGTGATGGGAAATATAACATTCCGCTGGAAAACTACGGCGGCATCAATATGGACGGCGTGACCCCGCTGAACAATGCGGTGGGGGGCGTAACGGTTACGCTGAAAGAAGCGGTGACCGGCGTAGGCGAAAAGGGAGAAACCGTAAAGCTCAACGGCGACCAGGCGTTTACGTTTTGTATTCAACGCAAGATCAAGGGCATGGACGGAACGGACATTTCGCGCGGACAGCGCCAGATGCAGTTTTTGATGGGCTTGGCCAAGGCTGTTAAAAGCATGGAAGTGACACAAATTCCGAGTATATACAGCAACATGACCAAATATGCGTTTACCAATTTGACAACGGACGAAATGGTGGCATATGCAAAGATTTTGAAAAATATCAATCTGGATACCATGAAGCAGACACAGCTGGCGGGAAAATCCGGCAAGGTGGGCAATGGCTCCGGATGGATTTTGGATGAAGAGGCGCTGGAACAGACCGTGATCGATACGTTTTATATTAAAGATCCGGACCAGACCGGCGTGACGGCCACGCAGGCACCGACGGCAACGGATACGCCGAGCCCGACGGAAACGGCAAAGGCGACATCGACAAAAAAAGCAACGGCCACGCCGAAGAAAACCAAAAAGGTAACGGCCACGCCGAAGAAAACCAAAAAGGCAACGGCCACGCCGAAGCGCACAACCAGAAGAACGGCGACGCCAAGGCCGACAACCACGCATACCGCAGGCGGAGAATGATAAAATAGGGCTACGGCCCTGTTTTTTTATGCAGATAAACCCGGCATGGCGGCGGTGAAAACAAAAAATATATGGGAAAAGGAAGAAGAGAACAAACCGAGTGCAGGCAGAATAGAAGAGGAGATGATTTGCACGGACAGGGATTCCTAGGAGATAAGAGACCCTGGCCCCGGGGCTTTTTTGCAAAAACTCAGACCTCAATTTTTTCGGCAGGCATAAAACGGGACACAGAGAAGCCAGGAACGGCAAAGAAACGAAAAAGCAGCGGGTAAATGCACAGGGAGAAGCGGGATAAAAGAAATGGCGGAATGCTGACAAAAAAGAGTAAGAAGCTATGCAGAGAATGTAAACAGGAGAAAAAGCAAACGGGCTTTTGAAAGATCCGCGGATGAAAGCACGGGAAACACGGTGTTTTGGATGGCGTTTTGGAAGCGGGATGAAATGGGAGGGGCAGCAGGCCGGTTAAACAGGGTATATCGCAATTAGGGAAAGGGAAGGAGGCAAAAAGAGATGAAGTTTGCCTTTTGTTTTTTGACGCGATTTTGTGCGAAAGAGGAAAGACGCGTTGGGAAGGGAGAGAAAGAAATCGACAAAACGATTTGCGCGGCGGATAGTTTGCTTAGGTTGGCAGGAATGGATTTTGGCAAGAAAAAACCGGCCTTAGAAAAAGCCGGTGTAAAAAACTGTTATTTGGGAGAAACGGGCTGTTTATATTGATCCCACAGATGATAGCCGTCTGTATTGGAGAGAGCAAAAAACATCATTTCATCGGCCCGGGGGAACTGCTGGCGCAGATCTTTGAGATATTGCTTCATGGTTTCCCGCTTGGTATGCCCGTCAAACGGACAGGGGGAGGCGATGATGGGCAATTGAAGCTGCTTTACCACGCCTTTGATATGCTTTTCTTCCAAATAGAGAAAAGGACGGATGACGGTTAAATCGGCCCGCTGCAAATAGCTTTTGGGCGCAAGGGTATTTAAACGGCCCTCAAAGAACATACTGAGAAGGAAAGTTTCCAATGCGTCGTTGCGATGATGGGCCAGGGCGACTTTGTTATAGCCCAATTCGCCGGCCTTGGCATTGAGAGCGCCGCGCCGCATTTTGGCACAGAGCGAGCAGGGGCTTTTGCCGGGCTTGGCCAAGCTGTTGGCCGTTTCCACCACGGCGCCTTCGGCAAGATAAAAGGGAATGCCGTGCCGGGCGCAATATTCGGCCAGGGGCGAAGCATCAAACCCGTAGCCGGGGTCTACGGTGATGGCGCAAAGGTCATAGTGTTTATGGGAAAACATTTGGTATAAACGCAGCGCTTCCAGGAGCAAAAAGCTGTCTTTTCCGCCGGAAACGCCGACGGCCACGCGGTCGCCCGGCTGGATCAAAGCAAAATCCTCATCGGCCCGGCGAACGCATCCAAGCGTATTTTTCATAGGGCACACCTCTTAACTACAAAGATGTATAGCGGTTGTTATTATATCATGAAATAATTTATGCGCAATGAGGCTTGCCACAAAAGAAAAACGGGATTATAATAACCACATGGATTGCCTTATCCAGAGCGGCGGAGGGACAGGCCCTATGAAGCCCGGCAACCGGCAAATGTTTGCAAGGTGCCAAATCCTGCGGGGAAAGCCCCGAAAGATGAGGCGCGGCCAGGCAGACAAAACCCCGCGCGGCGGGGTTATTTTTTTGGAGAAAAAGAAAAAGGAGGCAGAACATGGATAGAAGATATTTTACATCCGAATCCGTTACGGAAGGACATCCGGATAAGCTGTGCGATCAGGTTTCGGATGCGGTGGTGGATGCGATTTTGAAAGAAGATCCGATGGCGCGTGTGGCTTGCGAATGCACGGCCAGCACGGGATTGCTGAGCATCTTTGGCGAGATTACAACGGATTGTTATGTGGATTTGCAAAAAGTGGCGCGGGAAACGGTGCGGGAAATCGGATATACCAGCGGCGATTTCGGCTTTGACGCAGATACTTGCGCGGTGGTAACCAGCATTGACGAGCAGTCGCCGGACATTGCCATGGGCGTGGACGCGGCGCTGGAAACGAGAGGACAGGGAAATTTGGACATCGGCGCCGGCGACCAGGGCATGATGTTTGGCTTTGCCTGCGACCAGACGGCGCAGTTTATGCCGCTACCCATTGAACTGGCCCATGCGCTGACGCGCCGCTTGGCAAAAACGCGCAAAAGCGGGCAGCTGCCTTATCTGCGCCCGGACGGCAAGAGCCAGGTGACGGTAGAATACATAGACGGCGTGCCGGCGAGAGTGGATACGATTGTCATTTCTACCCAGCATAACCCGGACGTGACGCAGGAGCAGATTGCGCAGGATATGATGGAACAGGTGATCAGCCACGCCATTCCGCAAAATTTGCTGGATGATAAAACCAAATATTATATCAACCCGACAGGGCGTTTTGTTATCGGCGGGCCGCACGGCGATTCCGGACTGACGGGCCGCAAGATTATCGTGGATACCTATGGCGGCTATGCACGCCACGGCGGCGGCGCTTTTTCCGGCAAAGACCCGACAAAGGTGGACCGCAGCGCATGCTATGCGGCGCGGTATGCGGCGAAAAACATCGTGGCGGCAGGGCTTGCCAAGCAGTGTGAGCTGCAGTTGGCGTATGCCATCGGCGTGGCACACCCGGTTTCGGTGCGGATTGATACGCAGGGAACGGCAAATGTGAAAGAAAGCGACATTGAACGGGCCATCTGCAACGTGATGGATTTCCGCCCGCAGGCGATCATAGAGCGGCTGGATTTGAGAAGACCGCTGTATAAACAGGTGGCGGCTTACGGCCATTTCGGGCGGCCGGATCTGTCTTTGCCGTGGGAACAGCTGGATCTGGTGGAGGCATTGAAACAACAATTTTGATGGAAACGCACGAAAAGGAAAAAATGCAGCTGACCGGTACGATTACGCAGGTGATCTATCGCAACGAAGCAAACGGATATACGGTGATGGAGCTGATGACGGATCAGGGAGAAGAGCTGACCGCCGTTGGATACAGCCCGATGCTGGGCCAGGGAGAACGGGTGCAGCTGGAGGGTGTATTTACTATGCACAGAGAATACGGCCGCCAATTTCAGGCGGCCGTTTGCCGTCCTATGCTGCCGGAAACCACGGAGGAACTGGAACGCTTTTTGGCAAGCGGGCTGATCCGCGGCTGCGGGCCCGCAACGGCCAGAGCGATTATACAGGTATTTGGCGAGGAGACGGCGAATATTTTGCAAAATGCGCCGGGAAAACTGCTCAAAGTGCCGGGCATCGGGCCGGTGACGGCGGAAAAGATTGCCGTATCCTATGCGGAGAATATGCAGCTGAGAAAGGTGATTGCCGGGCTTTCCGAATATGGGATTACGGTGTCGCAAGCCATTCGCATTGCGGCGGAATACGGCGAGGACGCGGTGCTGCGCGTAAAGGAAAATCCCTATCGGCTGTCCGATGATATTTTCGGCATTGGGTTTAAAACGGCGGACGCCATTGCACAGAAAATGGGGATAGAGCCCGAGGCGCCGTTTCGGATGGAGGCCGGGCTGCGGTATGCTTTGCAATTGGCTGCCGGCGAAGGGCATATGTATCTGCCGAGCGATATTCTGATTCCCTTTACGGCCAAGCAGCTGCGTACCTCCACACAAAGCGTGCAGCGCGCGGCGCTGAGAATGCTGCAAACCGGGGTGCTTCGCCTGGGCGAAGGGGAAAGGGAACCGGTGTATCTGGCGGGCTATTACCGGGCGGAGCAGGAATGCGCCAAGCGATTCTACGCACTGGCACAGGCCGACTTGATGCCGCTGCGCACGGATGTGCAAAGGGATTTGGAGCAAAGGCAGAAGGAAAGCCATATCTACCTGGCCGAGCAACAGAAGGCGGCGGTGGAGACGGCGGTGCATGCGCCGATTTCCATCATTACCGGCGGGCCGGGCACAGGGAAAACCACGATTGTGCAGTTTTTGCTGACGCTTTTCGAACGGGCCGGATTGGATGTGGCGCTGTGCGCGCCTACCGGGCGGGCGGCAAAGCGGATGGAACAGGCAACCGGCCGGCAGGCGCATACGATTCACAGGCTATTGGAATATGGACGAGGCGAGGAAAACGAGGAGATATACGGAAAAGACGAGGACAATCCGCTGGAAACAGACGTTGTGATCGTGGATGAAATGTCTATGGTGGATACGTTTTTGATGTGGCATTTGCTGCGGGCGATCCCCCAGGGCACGCGCGTGGTGCTGATCGGCGATATAGACCAGCTGCCCTCTGTGGGGCCGGGGCATGTGCTGCATGATCTGATTGAATCGGCACTGTTTCCGGTAACGGCGCTGGATACCATCTTCCGGCAGGGAGAGGGAAGCGCCATTTCGCTTAACGCGCGGCGCATCAACCGCGGAGAAATGCCAAGCCCGGGGCAGGGGTTTGAAATGTGGCAGGCAGAAAACCCGGAGCAGGTATGGCGGTGTTTGCAAACGCTTTGCAAAGACGGGGACTGGCAAGTGATCACACCGATGAAAAAAGGCGAGAGCGGCGTGATTGCGCTAAACGGAAAGCTGCAAGCGCTGATTAACCCGGCAGACAGGAGAAAACCGCAGTTTGCCAGGTTTGGACAGACGTTTCGTTTGGGCGATCAGGTGATGCAGATCCGGAACGATTATCAACAGCCCTGGACAAAGGACAACGGCACGGATTTGGAATACGGCAAAGGCGTGTTTAACGGTGAACTGGGCGTGATTGTGAAGATAAACCCGGAGGCGGAGATGTTTACCGTGCAGTTTGATGACGACAGAATTTCCGATTATGATTTTGCGCAGACGGAGGAAATGACGCTGTCTTATGCCATTAGCATTCATAAATCGCAGGGGAGTGAGTTTGATCGGGTGGCCATTGCGCTGCTGGGCGGAACGCCGATGCTGTATAACAGAAACCTGCTGTATACGGCGGTAACGCGGGCGAAAAAGCAGGTGGTGTTGATTGGCCGCAAAGCGGTGGTGCAGCAGATGATAAACAACAACAGAACCAAACAACGATACAGCGGACTGACAGCGGCGCTGCAAGAGGCAAAGCAGAGCAAATGAAATGGCTGAAAGGAATCCAAAAGGCAATGGGCGCTTTGATATTGCCGGAACTTTGCCGCTGCGCGGTGTGCGGAGAAGAGCGGGAGATGGTGGAACAAACCGGCTTTTGCCGCCAATGCTGGGAAGCGCTGCCGCACAACCCGGAGCCTGTTGGGATGAAAGCGTCGTTGATTACGGTTTCTCCCTTTTTGTATGAAGGGGAGATAGAAACACTGATCAAAGGATTGAAATTTCACAACAAGCGATACGCGGCCGAAGCGCTGGGACATGTGATGGCGCAGGCCTGTTTGCAGGCGGGGATTGGGGCGGATTTGCTCGTGCCCGTGCCGCTATACAAAACAAGATATAAAAACAGAGGATACAACCAATCCGCGTTGCTGGCGCAATCTATGGCGGAATTGATGAATGTGCCGGTACGGGAGGAGTGTCTGCTGCGCGTTCGCAACACCGAACAACAGGCCATGCTGGACGCTTTGCAGAGAAGGGCCAATGTGTACGGCGCGTTTGAAGCGCCGATGGATTTAACGGAGAAAACGGTCTGCTTGGTAGACGACGTGGCTACCACGGGCAGCACGCTGAGAGCGTGCGCGGATGCGCTGGAAGCAAAGGGCGCGGCGGTGTGGGTTTGTACGGCTTGCAGCGCCTAAATTTGCCAAAAAAGAGGGAAATATGCCGCAAAAACGAGCGGGAACAAAAATTTTCCTTACAAACATAGAGGAAATATAAAATATCTGTTGCTTTTTGAACTTTTCTCCTCTACAATGAAGCTATAATAATGGTTGGACGAACTCGGGTCTGTGGTTGAAAATCGAGGCCAGCTGCGGGCAAAACGATCCACGTAAGCCGTCAAAAGGGCGGTGATCATGGGGCAGTTTAGAGGTAAGACCGGCCAGGTGCTTGCTTTGTAGGAAAACAATCTTCGGTTGAACATCCGTCAAATGTAAGAATCCTGAGAGGGGTAGTAGTGGGGAGGCCAATGCCTTAGGAGCGAACCCTCCAGCCGGCGGATGTGGGGGCAAAGACCAGGTCAGCCGAGCTGTTCTGCCGTTAAAAAAACAAAGCGAGGGAATAAAATGTACCAGGACAAAACGCTTGTGTGCCGCGACTGCGGACAGGAATTTGTATTTACCGCCGGAGAACAAGAATTTTTTGCAGAAAAAGGATTCTTGAATGATCCTGTCCGGTGCCGTGATTGTAGAGCGGCGAAAAAGAACGCACATCGCGAAAAAGTGAGCTATCGCACCGTTTGCGCAAAATGCGGGGCGGAAACGGAAGTGCCGTTCATCCCGAAAAACGATAAGCCGGTCTATTGCAGCGAATGCTTTGCACAGATGCGTAATCAATAAACAAAGAGAGAAAAGCCCGCATATTGTGGGCTTTTGTTGTTTTCCTCTTTGCCACACTTTGTCCCAAGAAAACCATAGTAGCGCACTGTATTTCTCTGTATAATCAGGATATACTATAAAGAGAACGTTGAAAGGAGTGGAATGTATGCGTATTTCGATCAACGGTAAAGGCATGGAGGTCTCGGATTATTTGCGGGACGTGATTGTCAAACGGGTGGAAAAGCTGGATAAGTATTTCAGGCGGGATACGGAAGCCAAGGTGATGCTGAGCATGCTGCGCGGCCGGCAGGTGGTGGAAATCACGGTGTTTTTCGGTGGCGGGTTGCTAAGGGCCGAGGAGGCAACCGGTGATGTTTACGCTTCGCTGGACAATGCCTGTAAAAAGCTGGAACGTCAAATCATCAAACACAGAACGCACTGGGAAAAACACCTAAAAGACGGAGCGCTCAAAGAGATGGTTCCTTTGTTTTTAACCGAGGATGAGAGCATGGCGGTGCAGGAAGAGACACAGCCGAAGATTGTGAGAACAAAGAGCATTTCGATGAAACCCATGATGAAGGAAGAAGCCGCTTTGCAAATGGATATGCTGGGGCATTCGTTCTTTGTGTTTGAAGATGGGCAGACGGGAGAAATCAATGTGATTTACCGCCGCAAAGACGGAAATTACGGTTTGATTGAAACCGCAAGATAAAACAAAAAAAGAGCCGGAAACGGCTCTTTTTTATTGGCAAAGAACCGCTTATGGGAAAAGAAAAGGGGCAAACAAAAAGCCCCGGGAAAGGGACGCCGGGCCAAAACAGATCCTGCAAAGAGCGTTGATGAATTTGTTTGTATTTCCCAAGGCAATTTGAGGCTGTGTTTTTGGGAGAAAACAGGCTTTTTCCGCGCTTAGATCCGGCAATTTCGTTGCTAGGGGGCGGGAATGATGATACAATAAACGATGATACCTTGGAAAATTATAGATAAGGAGAGCGAGAGCGTGTCCTTTTTCAAAAGAATTTTAGGAAATGATCCAATTAAACCATTGGAAAAGATTGCCGATCAGGTAGAGGCGCTGGAAAGCAGCTATGCCAAACTGACCGACGCGGAACTGAGAGGCAAAACGGAGGAATTCAAACAAAGATTAAGCCAGGGGCAAACGCTGGATGATCTGCTGCCGGAGGCGTTTGCGGCGGTTCGGGAAGCCAGCGTGCGCACCACGGGGATGAAACATTTTCGCGTGCAGGTGTTGGGCGGTATTGTGCTGCACCAGGGCCGCATTGCAGAGATGCGTACCGGCGAAGGAAAAACGCTGGTAGCTACGCTGCCGGCTTATCTAAATGCGCTGGAAGGCAAAGGCGTGCATGTGGTTACGGTCAACGATTATCTGGCCAAACGCGACAGCGAATGGATGGGAAAAATCTATCGCTTTTTAGGGATGAGCGTGGGCTTGATTGTCCATGATATGGACGCAAACGAGCGCCGGGCCAATTATGCTTGCGACATAACATACGGCACAAACAACGAATACGGCTTTGACTATCTGCGGGATAACATGGTGATCTACCGTGAGCAGATGGTGCAGCGGCCGCTGCATTACGCCATTGTAGACGAGGTGGACTCCATCTTGATCGACGAAGCGCGTACGCCGTTGATCATTTCCGGCCGGGGCGATAAGTCTACGGAAATGTATACCAGGGCGGATAAATTTGTGCAGCGCCTAAACGGGGAAAACGACTATACCGTGGATGAAAAGATGAAAACGGTAACGTTGACCGAAGACGGCGTGCGCAAAGCAGAACAGGCATTTCATGTGGAAAACCTGTCGGATGTGAGCAATACGGAACTGAACCATCACATCAACCAGGCACTGAAAGCGCATGTGTTGTTTAAGCGCGATGTGGATTATGTGGTGCAGGACGGGCAGGTAATCATCGTGGATGAATTTACCGGCCGACTGATGATCGGCCGCCGGTACAGCGAAGGATTGCACCAAGCCATTGAAGCCAAAGAGGGCGTAAAGGTGCAAAACGAAAGCAAGACGCTGGCCACCATTACCTTCCAAAACTATTTCCGCATGTATGATAAATTAAGCGGGATGACCGGTACGGCCAAGACCGAGGAAGAGGAATTCCAGGGCATTTACGGGCTGGATGTTGTGACGATTCCCACGCATAAGCCGATGATCCGCAAAGACTTAAACGACGTGGTATTTTCCACCGTCAATGGAAAGATGCGCGCGGTGGTGGATGAAATCATCGAGCAGCACGAAACAGGACGGCCGATTCTGGTGGGTACGGTTTCGGTGGAAAAGAGCGAAATGCTGTCCGGAATGCTGAAAAAGCGCGGCGTAAAGCATGAAGTATTGAATGCGAAAAACCACGCAAAAGAAGCGGAAATCGTGGCGCAGGCGGGTAAATTCGGCGCTGTGACCATTGCGACCAACATGGCTGGCCGCGGTACCGATATTATCCTGGGAGGCAACCCGGAATTTTTGGCGCGGCGGGAAATGCGACGTTTGAAATATGATGATGCGATGATCGAAGAGGCCGTTTCTCATGCGGAAACGCAGGATGAAGAGATCTTAAAAGCACGCAAAAAATATCAGGAACTGTATGATAAGTTTGATGCGGACTGCAAACAGGAACATGAAAAGGTGGTGCAGGCCGGCGGCCTGCATATCATCGGCACGGAACGCCACGAATCACGCCGGATAGACAACCAGCTGCGCGGCCGTGCGGGCCGGCAGGGCGACCCGGGCTCTTCTAGGTTTTATGTGGCGCTGGAAGACGATTTGATGCGCCTGTTCGGTTCCGAGCGGATTCAGGGGTTGATTGAACGGCTGAACCCCGGCGATGAGATTCCGATGGATGTAAAGATGCTGTCCAAACAGATTGAAACGGCGCAGCGGCGGATTGAATCACGCAACTTTGAAATTCGTAAACACGTTTTGCAATATGACGACGTGATGAACCAGCAGCGCGAAATCATTTACGCCCAGCGCAGAGCGGTGCTGATGGGCGAGGATATGAAAGCCAACATTCAGGAAATGCTTTCCATGCTGATCAAGCGTGCGGTGGGTGTATACTGCCAGGAGAATGTGCTGCCTGAAGAATGGGATCCCCAAGGCCTGGAAGCATATTTTGCCAGACTTTGCCTGCCCAAGGACGTGCATATTTTTGAACAGGGCGAACAGCCTGAGCGCATGACCCACAAACAGGTGCTGGAGCGGGTTACCGATTTGGTGACAAAGGCCTATGACGACAGAGAAGCGGTGATTACACAGGCCGGCGCAGACATGCGGGAAATTGAGCGCATTGTGTTGCTGCGCTGCGTGGATGATCATTGGATGGATCATATTGATGAAATGGATCAGCTGCGCCAGGGCATCGGCCTACGCGCCTATGGGCAGCGCGACCCGGTGGTGGAATATAAATTTGAAGGCTACGACATGTTTGAAAACATGACGTACAGCATTCAGGAGGATACGCTGTTTATGCTGTTCCATCTGAATGTAAAATCCGCGCCGGAAAGAAAACAGGTGGCCAAGGAAGCGAGCGCCACGCTGGAAAATGCGGACAGCTCGTGGAAAGGGAAAAACACAGAGCCCGCCAAAGCCAAACAGCAGGTGGGGCGCAACGATCCCTGCCCGTGCGGAAGCGGCAAAAAATATAAAAACTGCTGCGGGAAAAACGCATAAACAGGGCGGATAAGAAAATGGAACTGAAAAACCATCCTCTGTATAAAGAGGATATACAGGCAATTGTGCAGGATAAAAATCTGCCGTGGGAAAAGCTGTACGGGAAAAGCATATTGATTACGGGCGCAACGGGCATGATCGGCTCCTGTGTGACGGATGTTTTGCTGGCGGCCAATAAGACGCTGAACGCGAAGATCCATGTGTATGCCATGGGCCGTTCGGCGGCACGGGCTCAAAAAAGGTTTGAACAAGACTGGGAAGATGCGCAATTTACCTTTATTGAGCAGGATGTGAGCTGCCCCTGGCAAGGGGAGGAAAAGGCGGATTATATCTTGCATGCGGCAAGCAATGCGGACCCAAGATCGTTTGCCCAATATCCGGTGGATACGATTTGCGCAAACTTTTTGGGGATGCAGCATGCGCTGGAATTGGCCAGGCGGCAGAAAAGCCAACGGGTGTTGTTTGTTTCGTCCGGAGAGATGTATGGACAGCCGACAGAGACGCTGGACGGATTTACCGAAACCTATTGCGGGCCGGTGGACTATGCCGGCGCCAGGGCCTGCTATCCGGCGGGAAAACGGGCGGCGGAAGTGTTGTGCCACTGCTATGAAAGCCAGTATGGGGTGGAAAGCGTGATTGCAAGGCCATGCCATATTTACGGGCCGACGATGACCAAAACGGACAGCCGCGCCGTGGCGCAGTTTGTCCGCAACGCCGTGGCCGGAGAGGAGATCGTGCTGAAAAGCGAGGGCCTGCAGGAGCGTTCGCTATGCTATGTGACAGACACGGCCAGCGCGGTTTTGTATATCCTGCTCAAAGGGCAGACCGGGCAAGCGTATAACATTGCAGATCCGGAGATTGTGCTCAGCGTGCGGCAGCTGGCCGAAGCCATTGCGGCGGCCGGGAAAACCAACGTGGTGTTTGATTTGCCGGACGAAGTGGAAAAAGCCGGGTATACCAGGGTGACTAGGGCCGTCTTGCGGGCGGAAAAGCTGCTTGGCTTGGGCTGGAAAGCCAAAGTGCCGCTGGAAAAGGGATTGAAAAAAACGATTTTGATTTGCCGGGCGGATGCCGGGCTTGAAAATGAATAAACCATTTATGTATATAGGAGGAGAGAAGATTGATTCAACTGGACCAATGCAAATCCCGTCTGGAACAGATGATGGAAGTTTTACAAAAGGCAGGTGAGTCCCTTTGACTTGCCAAAACTGAAAGAGCAAGCAAAGGAATATGCAGCGCAGATGGAGGCGCCCGGCTTTTGGGATGATCCGGAAGCGGCACAGAAAGTGAATAAACAGCTGAAAAGCGTGAACGACCGCATTGAGCATTATGAATCGCTGAAAGGCGGCGTGGAGGATACGCTGGATCTTTGCCAGATGGTATCGATGGAATACGATGATGAAATGGCAAAGGAAATTGAAACCGAGACGCAGGCGTTGGAAGAACGCGTGGAACAGTTGCGCCTGGCAACCATGCTGAAGGGCGAATATGACCATAACGACGCGATTTTGTCGCTGCACGCAGGCGCGGGCGGCACGGAAGCGCAGGACTGGACGCAGATGCTGTATCGTATGTATACGCGGTATTGCGAGAAAAAGGGATATGAAATTAAACTGCTGGATTTGCTGGAAGGCGATGAAGCGGGCATAAAGAGCGTTTCCTTTGAAGTGAGCGGCGAGGATGTGTACGGCTATTTAAAGGCGGAAAAGGGCGTGCACAGGTTGGTGCGCATTTCTCCGTTTGATGCTTCCGGGCGGCGGCATACGTCGTTTGCGTCGCTGGATGTAATGCCGGTGATTGAAAACGACGACGATATAGAGATCAACATGGATGATCTGCGCATTGATACCTACCGAAGCAGCGGCGCGGGCGGCCAGCACGTTAATAAAACAGAAAGCGCCATTCGCATTACCCACCTTCCCACCGGCGTGGTGGTGCAGTGCCAAAACGAACGCAGCCAGATTCAAAACCGTGAAACGGCGATGAAGATGCTGAAAAGTAAGCTGCTGGAAATCCGCGAACGCGAACAGGCGGAAAAACAGGCCGAAATTGCGGGCGATATGAAAAAGATCGAATGGGGCAGCCAGATCCGCAGCTATGTGTTCCATCCCTATTCCATGGTGAAAGACCACAGAACAGGCGCGGAGACCGGCAATATTCAAAGCGTGATGGATGGCGATTTGGATATGTTTATCACGGAATATCTGATCAGAAGCTGAGAATATAAAATTTGAGAAAAATAAAACCCTCCCGCTTTTCGGGAGGGTTTTTGCGTAACAAACGGGAGATGGAAAAAGCTTTGCAGGCGGGGGGTTAAGAAGAGAAAATAGAGAGCGAGCCATTGAAAAAATTCTTCCTATAATTTTTATAAATACACATATTCACAACCATGAGCCGCATACCCTCCTTAATAAAGGAGGGTTTACCTGTGCAAAGAGAAATGGAAACCAGAAGAATGGCGGGCATTCACACGCTGCAAGTGGAAAACCGACAAAAGATCATCGTAACGGGCGTGGAAGAGCTGGGCAGTTTTTGTGAAGAAGAGGTGGTTTTGTTTACCTCTGCGGGCGTATTGAGCATAGAGGGCGAAAGCCTGCATATTGACCGGCTGAGCCTGGAGGACGGGCAGTTTATTGTTTCGGGTTTGATTGATGCGGTGAGCTATCAAGACGAAGAAGAGCAGCCGCGGCCGCTATTGGCCCGCATTTTCAAACGATAAATGGGCGGGTTATTCATACAACCCGGGCAATTTTTGATGTTTTTTTGTGCCGGAATGTTGGCGGGCATCTGGTATACGGGGTGCGCGGTGTTTCGCAGAGGCTGCAAGAAAAAAAGAGCGGTGGCCGTCTGGGATCTGCTGTTTTGGCTGGGCGCAATCGGATTGTTTTTCTGCTGTTTGTTTTTTGTGGCGGAGGGGGCGCTGCGCGCGTTTTCCTTTTTCGGCTTTTTTGTTGGGTTTACTGTGTTTTATATCGGGCCGGGGGCAAAGACGATGCAGTGGATCGAAGGCTTAAAAAAATGGGTAAAAAATAAATGGAAACAACGCCGGGAAAAACACAAAGCCAGGGTTGAAAAAAAAATAAAAAAAGGGTAATCTATATAAAATAGAAATTGCAGCTTTGTATGGAAAAGGGGAAAGCTTGTGAGCCGGAAAGTGCCAAAGAGACGAAAATATCGTGTGACCCGCCGCTTTTATGCGGTGGTTTTGGGCACTGCGTTGGTTTTCGTGGGCGTTGCCTTTTGGCGGCAGGAAATTGAGCTGAATAAACTGCAAAACCGGCAAACGGAATTGCAAACGCAGCAGGCCGACAACGAGCTGGAAAAGGACAAGTTGACCCATATGCTGGAGGCGGCAGGTACGGACGAATATATCGAAAGTATTGCACGGGAAAAACTTGGCTGGGTTAAAGAAGGGGAAACAAGATTCGTGGTGCAAAAATCCACACAGGAATAATGGAAAGCTAAGGAGCTGAAAATAGAGAATATGGCGGAAACGAGTGAAGTGCTTAGCGGTGTTGTAGAGGGCGTGACGACCTTTGGCGCCTTTGTGAAGCTGGAGGACGGGCGAAAGGGCCTTGTGCATATCAGTGAAATTGCAAGAGGCTATGTAAAAGACATCAACGATCATTTGGCGGTAGGGGATGAAGTGACGGTCAAAATCCTGGGACAGGATGAAAACGGCCGGCTACGGCTGTCCATTCGGCAGGCCTTGCCGCCGGAACCGCCAAGACAGAGTAAGACGGAATTTGAAGATACCTTAAACCGCTTTTTAAAACAATCGGAAGAACGCCAGCTGGATGTGAAGCGCAACATCCGTAAAAAAAGCGGCGGTAAAGGACGCAGATAAAAAAGGACCGCAAATGCGGTCTTTTCTCATAAGGAGGCAAACGCATGGCACAGCGATGGGCAGCGATAGATATAGGGACAAACTCGGTACGGTTGTTGATTTGCGAAAAGGAAAACGGCCGAATCAAAGGAGAGAAAAAGGTGTGCATTACGCGCCTTGGAGAAGGGCTTTCCAAAGAAAAACACCTGACGCAAGAAGCAATGCAGAGAACGGAGCAGGCGGTGCTGCAATTTGCAAAAGAGGCGGTTTCCCAGGGAGCCGAGGGGCCGGTTTGGTGCTATGCCACCAGCGCGGCCAGACAAGCGGACAACGGCTTGGCATTTTTGCAGCGGTTGACAGACAGCGGATTGGTGCGGGCGGAACTGTTATCCGGCGAAGAAGAGGCGCAGGCGGCCTATTTGGGCAGCCAGGCAAAGGGACGGCCGGTATTGGATGTGGGCGGAGGCTCTACGGAACTGACAATCCAGCAAGGGGCATGCCTAAACGGGCAATCCATCCCGCTGGGATGCGTGACATTGAAAGAGCAATATATGAAAACAGACCGCATGGAAACAGAACAAAAACAGGCGCTGCGGGCGTTTTGCAAAAGCAAAAGCCTGGCGTTGACGGAAAAGGTGCTGTGCGGACAGCGGGCCGAAACGCTGATTGCCGTGGGCGGAACGGCGACGCAGCTGGCTATGCTGACGTTGGGTTTGCCTGCCTACGATGCAAACAGAGTACATGGGTTTCAGCTGACAAAAGAGCAGGTGGAAACCTGGTATGACACGTTAACAACGCTTTCCGGAGCGGAAAGAAGGGCGCTGCCGGGAATGGAGGCAAAGCGCGCGGATGTGATTGTATGCGGAACGGCCATCATTGCGGCCGTGATGGACAATTGCGGCGCCGTCATGATACAGGTGAGTGATAAAGATGGGCTGGATGGGTATTTGCAGAGGAAGATGGAAATGGCGCTTGACAAATAAAAAAGACTGTACTATACTAAACTAGTCATCGCGGGGTAGAGCAGCTTGGTAGCTCGTCGGGCTCATAACCCGGAGGTCGTGAGGTTCAAATCCCACCCCCGCTACCATTTGAGTGGATGTAACTGATTTCAGTTGCATCCACTTCTTTTTTTGCCTGAAGTATTGACAAGGATATCATTTGTGAGCATATTACAGCAATTTGGTTCTTTAAAATTTAATGAGCGGCCTGGGATTATTTTTAGGAGGTAATGAAAATGTATCATTTTGAGTACGTTTCCAAAAAAGAAGCCGCGCCATACAAGTCCCAACTTATTGAACCTCTCAACAGAGTACAGGATTATGTCAGAGATGAGTTTGCTTTTCGGTTTGCATTTATCAATAGTTCAAGTCTTAATATGATTACCTATGATCCCACGACTCATGTTGGTTTTGATTTCGATGTCAACATTGCTGTGAATGACGTTCATGAGGTTTAAGGACAAATGAACCTTCTGATCCCAAATCAGCAGTATATTCGCTCTTAATATGCTCTTTTATGCTCGGTACATTTTGTGTTTTTTACACGAGATAATCTTCGATAAGCCGAATAGCCTTCATTGGTCCGTTCATGGGCAGAAAGTAACGACTCCTGCGGAACTGACGAACCGTATTACACGTTTATGTGTTGCGAGAGGAATAGAAGGCGCTGTGAGTATAGGAAGAATATCGGGTTTATAGGAGGATCCTTTCTCTAACAAAATAAATGTGAAAAGGATGAAATTATTCCCATGAGAGAACGGAAATCAATCTCTATTTTTTGTATACATAATAAAAATTCATGAAAAGAAAGATACACATAAGGAAGGCATTGAAATCTATGCCTTCCTTATGTAGGGGTTATATGATCTTCCGATCTTATTTTATGATATGGGCGGTATACCTAGAATGCCTAGAGAGCCGAGAATCAATCCAGCGATTAAAATGATAAAAGTAGCTTTTAGCATAGTACCGCCTTTTTTCAGATAACTGTAGACTGCTAGAACGGTAAGCACTGACAGAATCCCTGGAGCTATAGCATCAAGTATGCTGATTTGGATATACATAGGATCAGCGGCTGTAGGAATGGCCAAAGGGGTTTGTACATTGACAAAGGAAGCGGAAAGCCCTCCCATCATAAACATACCTAAGACGCTGGCAAAGGATATAATGGTTTGTATCTGTCCACTTTGCAATAGGCTAAAAGCTGCACTCATCCCTGCTTTATACCCTAAATGGCAGAAATAGAAGCCCTCTAAATATAATGCGGTGCCGATAATAAGGAAAGGGACAATCCCAGCCCACCAATGACCGTTAGCGGCTGCAGGAATAAAGGCAGCTGTGATCAAAGGATGGATTGTTGACCAGTCGATGGTATCGCCTATACCAGACAGTGGCCCCATCATTCCGACTTTGACTCCAGAAATAGCTTCTGTAGAAATAGGAAGTCCAATGGCTCTCTGTTCTTCCATGGCAATCACGATACCGTGGATGACAGCACCCCAAATACCCTCTGCGTTAAAAAAGGCGAGGTGGCGCTCAATAGCCATCGAAAATTCCTGCTCGTTGTCACTGTATAGTTTTTTCAAAACAGGAAGCATGCTGATACAAAAAGCTAAAGATTGAAGGCGCTCAAAAGAATTGCTTTGCTCTGCAGCAAACCACCACAGATTGTAGGTTTTTGTAACATCTTTTTTAGAAAGAAGACGGTCTTGTTCTAATTCTTCAATTATTTCCTCGGTTTCTTGTCTTGCGATTGAGTCGGATTCATCTTTGGAATATCGTATATGTAGGTAAGCGAGAAACAATCCTAACATTGCAAGCGGTATCATGCCGATACTCGTATATTGTGTTAAGAAAAATCCTCCCAGGAAAAATGGAAGAAAGGTAGGTTGACCAATCACAAGAATTGTCATGGCAAATCCCATAGCGGGTAGCATGCCGCTGACAACGGAAAGACCATTGAGCAACCATGATGGCATTGCATTTACAATAGAGGCAGTAGCGTCGGTGCCAAAGTAAAGAATCAGGGTCATTGGAATCCAAAATAAAACGATTTTGAATAGAGTCGGATATACTAAGCCGGCCATATAAATGCCGCGTGTATTACAGGTTTTTGCATAGCTATCTGCCATATGCACCCAAGTTGCAGCTACGATACGCCGAACTGTATGCAATTGCGCGATAACCAATGCAACAGGAACAGCTAAAGCAACAGCAGCATCAAGAGGGAGACCGCTTGAAATAACGGCGGCAGCCGGAATGATTCCCGCCGCTGCTTTATCAACGGCAGCTGTGCCGCCTGCGCCTAAGAACGCTAGATACATGGGCTGGATATAAGCACCAACGATCATGCCTTGGCTCATATCACCTAGAACCAAACCTACGATGCCGGACAGGAACAGAGGATCCATGATAGACCAGTAAAAACTGTACATCATTTCTAGGTTGGATAGCCAATAGAGTCCTCCGATGATAATGGCTTGCCAGATGTTCATAAAAGTACCTCCTCTTACATATTAAGATTTTACAGAAATGGGTGCACCACTTAAGCCAAATATAACAAAGAAAAAAGCAGAATAAAAGCGAAATTACAGATGGGAAAAAGGTTTAAAAATTTGAAAAAATTTTATGGTTATGATGTTTCAAAGTTAGGGTGAAAAAATTTTCGGGATCTGATGGCACGGTTTACTTAAGCGCAATTTATAATGAAACCATAAAATCGGCTTAGGCCGAAATAAGGAGGAAATGATATGTTAGTAACAATGGCCGAAATGCTTCAGGAAGCACAAAAAAAGAATTATGCAGTTCCGGCACCAAATGTATGGAATGAAGAATCAACGCGTGCCGCATTGATGGCGGCGGAAAATTGTAAAAGCCCGGTGATCTTGGATTATGGCTATATACCGGTTCATGGAAGAAAACCGATGGTGTACGAATATATGGAATATTGTGAACGTTGGTGTGAGCGTTCTGCTGTTCCCATTGCGATCAACTTGGATCATGGTTTACAGTATATGCATGCCATTGCTTGTATTCGTGCACACTTTACATCTATTATGGTGGACAGAAGCGCGCTGCCATATGAACGAAACGCAGCGGAGGTAAAAGAGCTTGTAAAGATAGCGCATAGCGTGGGTGTTTCTGTGGAAGCTGAACTTGGGCATGTTGGCCAAGGCAAAAGATATGATGTAGATGGAAAAAATAACCTTACAGATCCTGATGAAGCAGCTCGTTTTGTAGAAGAAACGGGGATAGACTGCTTAGCAATTGCAATTGGTACAGCACACGGTGCATACAGTGGAACTCCGTATATTGATTTTGAAAGGTTAGCACAGATCCGTGAAAAGGTTAGCATTCCTCTGGTTATGCATGGCGGGAGCGGCACAGGGGATGAAAATCTTTATAAAGCGGCCCGGAGCGGCATCAGTAAGGTGAATCTATACACAGATTTGTCAACAGCAGGTATGGAGGCTTTGCGTGCTAAGGGAATTGAGACAAATGATATTAGCGATGTAGAGATTATCATGTACAAGGCATTTAGGGAAAAATTGGAATTCTACATGGAACTGCTTGGATCAAAAGGTCAGGCGTAAAGGAGAAGGAAAATGCAGGATCAATATTATTTTGCTGCAATCCATGAAAGACAAGAGCCGAGAGGGCATCATTATATGCAACTCCATAAACGCACGATGCCAAAGCCCGGCCCCGAAGATGTATTGGTAAAAATGGAAGTCTGCAATATCTGTACAACAGATTATCAACAATGGATGGGGCTGAGAGATCATCAAGGATTCCCAATGGCAGAAGGCCATGAATTTGTTGGGATTGTTATAGCTAAGGGAGAGCGAGTCTCAAGCAACATTAATATTGGCGATAGGGTTGGACAGGTCTATAGCTGTTGTGGTTATTGTGATGCATGCCGTATGGGTTTTTCAAGCGACTGTGAAAACGAAGAAGGAAAGGTGATCGATGAGGAGGGCTTTTTAGGAGATAAGAGCTTTGCTAATTACAAGATAATTCCTCAACGCTATATCGTAAAGGTTTCCAAAGATCTACCGGCAGCAGAAGCCGCCTTTATCGAGCCTGTTGCTACTGCGGTTCAAGGGATTCGCAAAGCGAAGATACAACCAACGCAAACAGTGGTTGTTATTGGAGCCGGAACTATGGGGTTAGTGAATGCACAGGTAGCTCGTGCTTGGGGTGCGCGCGTTATCATGACGGATATATCATCCAAAAAGATAGAGCGGGCGAGAAAGATGGGGATTGGTGATGTTATTAACTCCAAGACTTGCGATGCGACAGCATTGGTAAAAATGATGACAGAGGGGAAAGGAGCAGATGTTGTCATCGTAGCTGTCGGAAATTCTATCGCATACAGACAGGGTTATGAGATGTTAAAACCCTTACGTGGAAAACTCGTTATCTTTCCGGCAGGATATCCGAAGCCTGAATTAAAAGTGGATCCAAACCAGATGCATTATGCCAAAAGTGAGATCATAGGCACCTTCGGAGCGGACGGAGAGGATTTTGTACTCGCCTCTAAATTGCTAAGTTACAGGATGATAGACATGTCCTTTGCATTGGAAGGGAAGCGATATCCTTTGAAAGAGATAGAAAGTGCTTTTTCTGCCGCCGCAACACCAGATTCATACCGGGTAACTGTAGATTTACAGGAAATATAAAAAAGGCGCAAAGCGCCTTTTTTTTAATTTCCAACAAAGGTTTGCTTTTAGAATTGCTAACCATGTTATAATAAATTATAAAAAGTGAAAAGTGAAAGGAGACAAAATGGAAAACCTATTGATGAGGCTATTGGCAGTAGTGAACAGCCGGCTTGTTGATGAAACAGAACGTGTTATTGCCACAAATTTATTGAAAAATATTCGAAAAATACCGACCTGTTCCATAGAACAGATGGCGCAACTCTGTTTTGTTTCTCCCGCCTCTTTGAGCCGCTTTTGCAAGAGGCTTGGTTTTAGAAACTATGCCTATTTCCGCAGTTTGTTTGAGTCAGGGTTGGGGGAAGAAGAGATTTTTAAGCCAACCTATAATGCAATGACGAACGATATAGTGGAGTTTAATACTATGCAGCGGGTGATTGCTTATCATATTAATGCATTGGTAGCGTTAAAAGAGCAAATTGATTATGACGTGATAGATCAAGTGATCCAATCGATCTATGAAGCAGAGTATATCTATTTGATTGGAGGGGAGTATCTGCAGCCATGTATAAGCGATTTTCAGTTGCAGATGATTCGTTTCAATAAATTTATTGAATTTTTACCGAGTTGGTTGCCAAGCAATGAGACAAAAGAAAATAGTATTAGGATTTTGCCTAAGATACAGCATATCGAAGGGCCTAAGGATAATAGAAGAATTGCCGTTCAAAAAGTGGAACGAAGGGGGAAAGAAAAAGGCAAATTGGTAGATATTCACATTTCCATTTTGGAAATGTCCCATTATGTGAGTAGCCAGACTCATCGTTTTATCAATGAAGGAAAGACAGGGAAAAAAATTTTAGAATGTATTTTGGAAATAATCTATGCTGCGTATTATGAAAAATATATTAAAAGTTTAATCGATGTTGAATAAATTAAGGACTTTCAAAAATTGCATGCATTTACTGATATAGAAAACAGCTGTACGTTTTTAAAGAAATAGGGGATATTGTGGACATATAATTGTTAAGGAGGCATCCGGGGAGGAAAAGAAAAAGATAAAATCGAAGGTCATATTATGTTTTCGTTGGGAAAATCCGGGTCTTAAAGGAAAATCTACAATGCGTATTTTCTTGAATACTGGCAAGGCGAACGAAACAGCCTTCATGTTACGGACAATAGCGGAGAAATTACGGACTTCAACCCGCTTGAAGATTTTGAGGTGATGGAAGACGTTGACAATGTTCTAAACACCCACGAGGCTACGGTTAGGTGTATTACCCATGAATATGATAACGAACTGTTTGACCTGACCTATGGGAAAAAATATAAGGCCATTGGCCGTGACAGAGACGGACTGTATCTGGTAATGGACGATTCGCACGATTGTTATTTTTATCCGCCAACATGTTTTGAAATTGTTTCTGACGAATACGATATCCTTTCCCATAGAAGTATGTATTTTAGTTTCTATAACAGGGAGGATAAACGAAATGATGAAAATCGAAAAAATACAGATTGGAAACATACCGGGGCTGGTGTACGGGGCGCCGGGAGAAAAGGGATATATATTTGTTCACGGGCAAAACGGATACAAAGAAGAGGCGGAGGCGTTTGCAAAAAACGCTGTGCCTGCGGGGTATCAGGTGCTGAGCATTGACCTGCCGGAACACGGGGATCGGAAGCACGGAGAGGAAAAATTTGTGCCGTGGATAGCAGTGCCGGAGCTGCAAACAGTGATAAAACATTGCCAAGGCAGATGGAAGCAAATCAATTTGCGGGCGAATAGCATCGGCGCATATTTTTCAATGCAGGCAATGGCAAAGGAGCCTTTGGGAAAGGCGTTGTTTGTTTCGCCGATTGTGGATATGGAACGGCTGATTTTGACGATGATGTGCTGGGCCAATGTAACGGAAGCGCAACTGCAAGAAAAAGGGGAGATTTCAACCGATTTCGGGCAGACGCTTTCCTGGCAATATCTTTGCTGGGCAAGAGAACATACGCTGCAAAATTGGCAGATTCCGACGGAGATTCTTTATGCGGGGCAGGATACGATGACGGACACTGCGACGATAGAGACATTTGCCAAAAACCATGCAGCAAAACTGACGGTATATGAACAGGGAGAACACTGGTTTCATACGCCGGAACAGCTGGAAGTATTGGAAAAATGGGAAAGGGAAACCCTTTTATAAAAAAGCGTTGGATGAAAATAAAGATAAAGAAAACAGGGGGGCGGATCGTCTAACGATCCGCCCCCTGTTTTTATTGGACAGAATTTTAAGAAAGATAAGGCAAGAGGACGCGATAGGCTTCTATGAGCGTTTCTAAAGTATGGTATCGGCAGTTGGCAGGGCTGGTGGAAGGAAGCGGATGCGCCTCCATTTTGGTATGGGGATAACAATGCCGTTTGTACAAAGCGGTGGCTTTGGAGCCGTTTGTGAAAACAGCGGAGATTGGCGCTGCTTTTAGCAGGGGAAGCAAATCGTTGGGCCGGGCGGAGCGGATGGAAGCATCGTCCGCGCCTTTGATTTGGCAGGAATGCAGCACATCCCACAGGGCAATATGATGGGAAAGGCAAAGCTGTGTTCTCTCTTCGTTGGTGGAGGGAAGCGGCCGGCACAGCAGCGTGGAGAGAATGGGCCAAAACCGGTTTTGCGGATGCGCATAATAAAAGCCGGCCTCTCTGGATTTAGGCGAGGGCATGGTGCCCAGGATTAAAATTTTGCTTTGGGCATTGTAAATAGGCGCCAGGGGATGAAGGATGGTTTGCAAGAAAGACACCTCCTAAAAAAATATTGTATCATAATAGGGAAACGAGGTATGATGGAAAAAAGGAGGAAACGATGAAACCATTATTGATTTGTTATCCGAAATGCTCCACCTGCCAAAAGGCGAAACGGTTTTTGGAGGAACAGGGGATAGAGTTTCAGCAGCGGCATATTGTGGAACAATGCCCCACGGCAGAAGAGCTGAAAGCATGGTGGCAGGCAAGCGGCCTGCCGTTGAAACGGTTTTTTAATACCAGCGGATTGAAATACAAGGCGTTAAAGCTGAAAGAAAAGCTGCCGGAAATGTCCGAAGAAGAACAACTGGCGTTGTTGTCCACAGACGGAATGCTGATCAAACGGCCGATTCTGGTAACGGATACGGACGTTTTGGTGGGATTTAAACCCGCGGAATGGGAAACAAAGGGGCAGGCATTGAAAAGATGAACATTCAGATATTCGGCAAAGCAAAATGCTTTGAAACCAAAAAAGCGCTGCGCTATTTTAAGGAGCGCAAAATTCCGGTGCAATATATTGACCTTATGCAAAAGCCGATGAGCAAAGGGGAGTATCGGTCTGTAAAAACGGCAGTGGGCGGCTGGCAGGCGATGGTAAACGAAAAGGCCAAGGGCTATGAAGACTGTTATTTGCCGTATCTTGCGTATGAAGAAGATGTGGATGAAAAGATATTGGAAAACCAGGGAATCTTGAAAACGCCGATTGTAAGAAACGGGAAACAGGCGACGATCGGGGTGGCGCCCGAAATATGGAAAACCTGGAAATAGAAAAGCAAGCAGAAAATGATAAGAATTGCTGTTTTTTTAAAGGAAATCCTTGACATTGTGATATAGGATTTGTATAATTGAATGGCATTCGAGAGAAATGCTTGTATGGCGGCGTAGCTCAGCTGGCTAGAGCGCTCGGTTCATACCTGGATGTTCTAACGAAGATTCCTACTTGTTTGATCGCTGGAAGGAATCGGGGAGTGCCCGATATTTCGGGGCTTTAAGGAAAGGAGTCAGCTGAGTTATATCCTGTCGTTGAAAAGGAAATCTTCAACACTTTTCAACACACGGGCAGTGCTGGTCCAAAATCTTAATATGGCGGTATAGCTCAGTTGGCTAGAGCATGCGGTTCATACCCGCAGTGTCGTAGGTTCAAATCCTACTACCGCTACCAAAAGAGCCTGAAATTCAGGTTCTTTTTTTATTTTCCCATAGCCTGCAAACTGGTTACAAGGCCATCGAAAGTAGCCAACATGTTTGGGTTGGCTGTCAATAAGGAAGCAATTTTTTGATTGAGTTGGGTAATTGGATCATCTGTCTGAGGGGAAACAACACGAGAGTCATACATGAGATGATCCATGCTGTCGGAAAGAGAAACCCTGCGTTCGTCACGCAGCGCTGTGTAGCGTTCCAGCAGTATGGAGGGGCTGCTATGACCTGTTTCCGCTTGTACAGTTGTCACATCGCCTTTACTGAGCACCATTTTTGTATCGGCGCTGGATTGGCGCAGTGAATACGGTACGACATGCGGTAGATTCTGCATGTGAACATAGCGATAAAACAATTTGCGAAAATAGTGAACGGAAATAGGGTTCCCATTTTCCTGACAGAAAATCAAATCATAGGTGAGCTGATCTTCCTTAATATGTTGTCGCTGATATTCCCTCCACGACTCCAGCTCAGAAACCAATCCCTTTGGCATAAAAACCATCCTCGTGCTTTCCTGCGTCTTTGCATTTTTGAGGATGAGACGAGTGCGAGGTTCCCTATCTTTGAGTAAAGAAGGAAAGATAAAGAAGACTTCGTTTTTGAGCGATTCATTTAAGCTTTCAATCTGTACACGTTCAAGGGTTTGCTCGATCATCATTTTGGCATCTTGTGCATGAAACTTTGTCCATTGCAGTCCTAAACATTCACCTGTGCGCAAGGAAAGTGCAAACAGGGTTTGCAGGATCATTTTAACGAGCGTAACCTGATACTCGGTTAAGGGAGCAGAACCACAACCATCCGGTTTTTTATCGTTGTAGATTGCCTGGAGAACCGTCTGCGGGTTCCATGAATCCCGTTTTTTAGAAGCGGGCTTTTCGATAGTGACGGCATCAAATGGATTATGGTTTATCCATTTACGGCTATACACGAAAGAAAATACCTGTTTCAAAAGCGAGAGAATTTCATAGACCGTCTTGCGGCTTAGTGTCTGCGTTCCCTTTTTTAACGGATGCTTTGAAGGTTTCGTATGCAAGTACATGATGAACGAATCAATATCCGATACGCTGATGTTTTTGATTAAGCTGTCGGCAAAGAAAGGGAAGATGTGGTTTCGAAAGTAACTGGTATTGCTGGTATAAGTTGATACCCCCCAATGCAATTTTCCATAGATCCTGGTGTAATAGTTACACACATCTGTCAGCTTAAAGTCGCACTCTAGTGCAAGGTCCCTCCTCTTATGCTTTTTAAAGTTAATTTCATGCATGCGCATCTGGGCTAGTTCCGCATCATCATAAGATTCCCATATGGATTTAGGAGACACGTAACCGGGTTTGATGCCACGGTAAACGACGTAAAATTTATTGCCTTTTTGTTGTACACTTGCCATTCTTATTCCTCCTAGAAACTGTTACGAATCAGCGTACCATTCCAGGAAAGAGTCTTTGTCGATACGGATACCACGTTTTCCTATCTTTTTAATTCGAAAATGTCCTTCGTGACACAATTTATATGCGCTGCCGCGACTGATGTTTAGAAAAACCATAATATCTGCAACGGTAAGAGTCTGTTGTAAATTGCGGAAAATGGTGCGCTGGTCAGTGTTCGTATATGCGTGCAAAATGACACCTCCAGGTTTCATAATAGCAAGTCCACAGATTTTATTTAATTTTCAAGGTGCTTATGATGCAAGTATAGAAAAAAAGGAGTGGAGTTGCAATAGGGGCTTGATAGGAAGGGAAACCTTGGCGGCTAAGATAGCCCACAGAAACGCTGTAAAGCGCTCTCCCCGCATTCTGATGCGGAGCCGTCCCTTGTCATCACGATAGCCAGACGGGAGTACCATTATGACCTCGGGAGGTCGTGGCGGATACGCTCGCTCCGGAGGAGAAGTACCAAGGTATGTATGGGAAATGTCAAGGTACAGGGTTGGGATTCAGGTTGTTCTCTCAGTAAACTAAGACGAAGAAAAAGCTAGTTTTCTGATAATTCGTCGGGAATTTTGAAGTAACGGATTGCCAACAATAAACGTTCAACAAGCGTCTGATAACAATCGGGAGAGAAACGACCGAAAACATAGCTGTTTTTGATAAGCAATGGCTGATACATTTCCAGTATCTTTTCAAGCGCCATAGGGTCTCCTTGTTTTGCTTTTGTAATGATGTATTCAAAGTTCATGTTCATCCTCCAGTAACGCTTTGCGTAAGGTGTTGAGTGTATACCGTTTAAGGTGATATACATAGTCCACAGAACAGTCGAGAAGGCCGGCAATTTCTACTGGCTTCAGGTCATAGATAAATAGATATTCCAACAGCTTTTTTCGACGTTCCGGTAATCTTTGAAAAGCAGAAGCCAGACGGTCTTCTTCGAATACAAATTCGTTTTTGTAAGGACTGCTTTCTGTTAATGTGTTTTGAGAGGAGTGCATATGCGTTTCTAAGTCAGCAACGGATATTTCATTTCGCCACCGGTAGGCTCTTTGCAAGAAGTCAATCCTGGCTCCTCGAATATGGCGTCGTAAATAGGAAGAAAAAAGATAAAACAATCGATTATCGTTATCGTGCATTTTGCGCCACCTTTCATGCTGTGCCATCTTTGACAGATGACAGGCGCCGCCAAAGATGGCACGCTACAAAATGAAGGAAAATTGTTTGGTCGAGGATAAGGCGTGCAACGGAATCACCCCCTAACAAACAAAAAAGGGCATACCAAATACGGTACGCCCTCAAACATGTTTTTTTGATTGAGTAAAAAGAATGAAATCTTACATGAAAGGCTGGTTAAGAAAATCTCCTAAGCATAGGTTACCTCGAATTATAGGAATGAAAAAGATTTGTATATATTTAATATAGGGATAAAACCAAAGAAAACGAAGCAGATATATAGGTTGAAATATTGTGGGATATACAACAAAAAAGGCCGCTTTGAAAGGCGGCCTAGAAAAGGGACTGTATATCTGCCAACATACTCTTTGCCAGATCTTCGCAGGGGATTGTAGTTGTTTCGTTGGTCGAAAGAGAACATTGCTTTAACGCCCGATCAATCATCGCCAAAATTGTCGCTTCCGTGATGGAAGGCTGCGTTTGTACGATGACAGACGGCGTATGGGTAAGCAGTTCTGGGTGCGCATCAAGGTAATCGCTGATAACGGAGACAATAAACCGCGCCTTCTTATTTTTTAACGCTTCGAGGAAATCACCAACCTTACAATTTTCAGGGGTAGTTGCAGGAATCTGAATGGTAAAACGAAACCGCTTATCCGTTTTCACCATCGTCACCTGCCTGCGTCAATTGCAATTGCGCTTTACCGAGCTGTTCAAACCCTTTAGCGTTTGCTAACGTATCGGTACAGAAAAACGATTTTGCGATTTGAGTGGACTGCTCATAGTAAGGACGCAAAAGCATCACGCCGCCACCGATAATAAGCACGGGAAGAGTATGTAAGTCAATATGCAGCTCGCGCAGTTTACTGAGATTGTCCTCTACATGTTCCTGCGCCAAGTTTTGGATGATGTGTCGGATATCTTTACTCAGGATGGTGGGTTTTCCCGTTAAAACATCCTGGATCAGATTATCGTCCAGTTGTTGGCCGTACCCGGCATTGATCGTTTCGCGGATCTGGTTATACAACGTGATGATGCCGCTATCCAAGCTGCCACAGATATCAATATCAAGCCGCCTATCGCGAAGCCCGACATAATCAAAGGTATAGCCGCCATGATCAATAATGACAAGACGGGAGTATTGCGTAATCACATCCTGCTGTGTAATAGCGGCTGCGAATGCCTGGGGAAAAACCATCACATTATGGATCTCAACGGTATACTCTTTTCCAGCAAACTGGAACGTAACAGGGTCGCTGCTTTTTTTGAAATAAGCGGCGAACGGCACACGCAATCGGCCAAAATGTTCGGGAGGCAATCCGACCGCCAGATCAACACTGGCCCGGGTGGCATGCACCATTTCCAGTTCTTTGGCTATGGCGACCAGGGTCAATAGATAGTACCGTTCATCCAATGTTTTATCGTATTGATAACTGAGTCTGTTATTGGATAACGAATAAATGGCCCCGTTATACTCCAGAACATCGTTTGTGACAGGTGGATGGACATACCGGCGGACAATGCCGGAAGGAAAACGGAGATGGGTTGTTTTAATAAACAGGTTGCCGTGATCAATACTGATGAGCATAGGGAAATGCCTCCTTCGCAAATTTATAAATTACACAGGTCAATGCGTAAAAACGCAAGAATACGGATTGTGTCAATAAAAACGTATTCGTTCTTTTTGGGACGCCAAACAGTAATCATCCAAACCGTTGTACGTAGGCGGCCAGAAATACGTGCCATAGGAAAAACCGTTGTTCTTAAGCAGCGCACATAATTGTTCATGAGCGCGTTGAACTGTTTCTTTGCGCAAAAAATCCATATCGTATGCCGTCATAATAGACCGGACGCCCCGATCATGCAGCTCGGGTAAAAGGCGTTTCATTTCTGAAAGATGATTGACGCCGGGAACGGCAATGACCGTTTGCCCTGTAAGCTGATGCACAATTTCTCCTTTTAGATGTCCTTCCGTTAGGATGATTTGCCGTTGTAAAGCACCGGCTACATGGACCCAGCCATATGCCTTTACGCCATTGAAATAGTTGTAGCTGGAAACCCAACGATATTTGCCCTTACGAATGTGATCCAGACGAACGGTCAATCCTTGAATCTGCCCCGCTATATTCAATACAGGGATCAAAAACCCGCGACCTGGAGGAACAAATGCCCAACGGCTATCGCTGGTTTGATAGAAACCAGGAACGCCGGTTAATGTACATCCTTTGTCCTGCAGATTTTGACAAAGACCGAAATGGTCGGCCGTTGAAACCGTGCGGTACAGGTTTTTGTCAATCGTTTGGGGAGCCAGGCCACGACGGAGCAGATCATTTTTATGGTCATGGTCAAGGCTTAAGAGACTTAACAACGCACGATAGGTTTTATCGCGTACGGATACGTCTGCCAAAACGGATTGAGGAACGAACTTTTTGGCAACCACTTTGTTAGGCACAGACTTCTCGTGGTATATGGTCTCGCCGTGAAGCCGTCGCTGGATTTGGTCAAACGCTGCTTTCGTGTTCTGGGGATAATACAGGCAATATAGGCTTAAAACGCCGCCATGTTCCCCGCATCGGTTGCACCGGAACACATTTTTCTCAAAATTGACATTCAGATGCTTTTTTGTATCGTTGCAAGCGGGGCACGGCAGATCAATCGAACGGCCATGACCGGATGTATCGATGGGCAGCAGAGGAAGAATATCTTGCATGGTAAGGGAAAAAGTTGGCATGAGCACCTTCTTTCAAGAGGAGCAACCATTATGATTGCTCCTCTGTTGCAAAGAGATCAGGCGGGCATGGATTGGTACGAACGCACGATCATAAGAGCCGCCTGCTTGAAGGTATCGTCAAAGTTTGATTCGTTGATGATCCATTGCATCGACTGCGGATCCACCAGAGCAAGTTGTCCCAAAGTCATCTGTCCATATTTTGCAATGCGGCAGGGAAGCATTTTTGCTTGTTCCAAACTCATGGGTGAATGGGTGAATTTCGGTGTTTCAAACGGTATAGCGGAAACATGGTTGTATGGGATGAGCTCTTCCGCGCCATTGGTTTTTCCAAGAGACATGTGCTCGCCAAATCCAGCGCTTTCCAATGCGATTGACTTTGCTGCAAACTGCGCCCATTCCTGTGTGTCATTGCGTTCAGGGGTCACATATTTTTCGGACTGGGCGGTAGACAACAGTTTGTCGTTGTATTCAGCGTATATATAAGCTGTTACACGATGACCGTTTTCTACTTTTTCAGTGGTAACATCAATGCTTCCATTTGGATAGATGGCGCGAAACCACTTGATCTGAATGTTCAAAGGAATATACCAGTACGATTCACCGGTCGGATGCGTGGATTGTGTGAGATAATCATAGGGGTTGAACCCAATTTGCGAAACGTCGAGAGTTTGAGTGGCTTTCACTTTATATTCGTCCATGGTCATAACGTTGGATGCTCCTTTTACGATTTGAAATATTGACAGTCCAGGTCGATGATGGTGTTTCGGTACTGTAACCAGGCGCAGCAAAAGGTGTATATCATCTGATGCAGCTTCTGTGGGTACTCCTGTGGATCGCAATAAATGCAGAGCTTTGTAAAATCATTGAAACACATGAAACAGGATTGATAGGCAGTCGTTTGTTCATGACGGATCTTGTCATCCTTGTAAAGCTGGATCCGGCGTTCTTCCAACAAACCGGCCAGGATCGCAGAAACAAGACGAGCATGCAATTCAAAATGGGAAGAGCTTTGCGTAGTGGGGCAGGTACGTTCCAGCAACGAAAGCGTTTCCAGTACCTGCGCTCGGTAAATGGACTCCAGGCACAGGCAAAGCTCTTTACCGTTTAAGGGATGCCCATGAGAGAGCAAATCCTCATAAGCCAACTTCTTTGTTTGGTAGTTTTCCAGGTATGTAGCCATAAGAACCTCCATTTTTTGGCGTGTGCAGCCAAAGCTGCACCGCACGGGATTTCATTTTGAGTGGACGATCGGGTGGATGACAGAACGCAGGGAAGTCGATCATCGATTCTTTATCTATTAAGACAAGATTTGCATCGAAAATCTGATATCCTTACCTGCGCGCCCGATGCTTTGTACAATATGGAAAGTGCTTGACCGTTTGAGTCAAGCACTTTTCTAGTTTCCTTATGTGGACAGATCGAAAGAAACCGTTTGTACCAAATGCGGTTTTTTTACAGAACGCCGGTTTTCCGTTTTGCCTCGTAACATTTGACCTTAAAGGGTCGGCTGACACTGACCTTTTGCACCTCCTTATAGACATCCGGATATTCCTTTTGCAGTTTCTTGGTATCCACAAGCCGTTTGGCTTGCTGCGAAAAATCGACCAGAATGGAACCGTTGGGGATGGAAAGTTTCCCGTGTGCATTCTCCTTTAGCAGTTCTCGAAAAGGGATGCTGAGTTCCTCAATGGAATTTGTCAGCGCATCCATTTGCCGCTTCATTTCCGCCTTTCGATTTTGCAGCTCTACAATTTTTCGTAAAGCCGGTTCATGGACCGCAGAAAATTCTACCGGCGGATTGTCCCGTACACTATCATAGATACGGTTGAGTGCTTTGATCGCAAGCTTGGAAGGGACCCCTTCCATCGGCGGCGGATCATTGTTTTCGAGACGGTGAATGAACTCCTGTGCTCCATCGAAAATCTCCTGATTGATTTGTTTGTTGTAGTGGATGGTTCTGTACACAAAATCCGTATCGGGATTGTTGCCCCATAAACAAGCCAGTTGACCAATTTCATATTGGCGCACATCCTGATAAAAACGCACTTGCAGCTCATAGTGGATCGGAAAACGGCCGTTGCTATAATCGGCTGCTTTGTGATAGGTGGTGCTCTTACATTCCAGGATCATTTCATCGGCTGCTTGTTGGCGACACAGATAGTCGATATTAGCAAGTGCAAATGGATATTCAGCATGTTGATACAATCCATAATCTTCAATGATCTCACTTTGCGTCTGCATAGCAAACACATTGGCAACAACCGGCTCCAGAAAGTGTCCCAACGCTTTTTGTTTTGCGTTTTCTTCATCGTTTGGGGCCAGAAGATCGCGCTTTTCCATAAATAGCTCAAGGGGTGTTTTCCATGGGTTAATTCCAAATATGGTTGCAATGTCGCTGCCGCCCAGGGTAAACGGAATCTTTCCATCCGGGCCATGTTTTCGGCATTCCAACCAGCGTTCGCGGGACATGTCTTTGGTGTTACAGAGCAGTTTTGGTTGGGGCATAAACCAACGCCTCCTTGTTCGTGTTGTACATCTCATTCTCCTTTTTTTGAAAAGTGTGTTGTATGAAAACAGAGAAAACTCTGGAAAGAGGGAAATAAAAAAAGTGCCAGTTGTTTTACAACTGACACTTTGCATCGGACACTTTCATATATCGAAACTGAACAAATACAGTATATCATCCTCGAATTTCATCGTCAAATTACGAATTGAGTTTATGTTATATAAACTACAATAATTATAGGTTATATTATCTGTCGAGGGTGTTTCCAAGCATATACTCTTTTTTTATAGGAGGGTATATATGCCAGCAAGAGTTGATTTTCAGCCTGAACCGGAATTGATGAATTTCGGAAGATATGTCAAACAGGCGAGACAGCAAATGGGAATTTCTCAAGATCAGTTAGCAGAAAAAGTGGGCATTTCTGTCGGATATGTAGGGGCGATCGAACGCAAACAAACACAGCGCCCGGCTTTTGATGTTGTGTTTAAAATTTGTAAGGTGCTGAACATTTCGTTGGATAATATGTTGTTTAAGACGGAAGATGAGGCGCATTTAAATGCCAAAGAAGAATTGAAACAGAGGATCGATCAATGCGATTCGTATGAAGTTGGGTTGTTGGAAGCAACGTTTACAGCAATCCTTGCGTACCATCGCTTTTTTGAAATGAATGAAACAATGGAAGAATACGAAAAGACCGCAGACAACTCCTAACAAGATTGTCTGCGGTTCCTTTATAAGCGGATATTGCGCTTGAGATACTGTGTAAGGTGTATTGGGAACAGCGATAGGTCCGTGATATCCAGAAACGATTGGCCATAAATCCGGTGAATGGCCTCATGGTCGTCGCCAATTGCGGCAGCGACAAACAAACCGCCGCGGCGAATGAAATCCGACTGAAAAGCCTTTAGATCGTTTTCTGCGGTTGGTCCAGAATAGCGGACATGCGCAGGCTTTCCATCGGATACCAGAATAAGCACCTTGTTCTGTTCGGGCCTTGCAAGCAAACGGTTTCCTACGTAACGGAGCGCGGCACCGTCCCGGTTGGACGAACGTGCCTGGATATCCACCAGACGATATCGATCCAGATCACTGAATGTGTCAAATTCCACATAGGAATACAGATCCACCTGGTAGCCGGACGTACTGTGTCCATAGAGCATCAACGGGATGTGCAGTTGATAACAGAAATCTTGGAGGATAATAGCAGCAGACTGTGTATACCGATATCTGTTGTGAGAGGACATGCTGCCACTCTCGTCCAACAAGAGTGCAACGGCTAAATCCAATCCCTTTTTTGCAGCCACATTTTTTGTAAATACTTTTTGATCCACACGATAGAGATGGCGGCAGTCTATACGTTTACCAAAGGCGTATCCGCTGGCCTTTTGCAGATACTTCCGTTTCAGAAGTTCGCGGCGCAGTTCTTTTTGTAATCGAGCGGAAAGCGGCAGCAAAGGATGAGCGAGTTCCCAATACTGTTCCCTGGCAGCTTGCGTGATGCTGCATGCGCGATGAACTGTCGTGTTGATATCGTTATGCAGATGGCCCCGGTCCATCTCCTGAAGAGATTGATTGAGTGCGGATACACGTTGTGTCTCCAGGTGCTCCACGGCTACTTCAGTGAGAACCTGATCAAGCGCCCATTTGTCATGGGCGCATGGCGGACCTTCGTTCCTTCGCTTCTCTTGTCCTGTCTGGTTTGTTCCTTGGATGAGATCGGTTGGATCAAGCACAATTTGTTCAACGGGATGGGTATTGCCCTGCGGAATATCCGTAAAGGGCAGGTTGAACGTTTCGTCCTTTTCAGGTTGTACAGCGGCATTTCTGTGGCGCGCAAAAAAGGGCGCCCAATCCGTTTCAGGGTCTACGAGAGGCCAGAGATGCAGCAGCAGGGCATTCACAGCTTGCAGACGTTTGGGTAGGGTACCCAAAATACCTGCTCGCACGGACTCCAAACAGGGAGTGAGGGCTTGTACACAGGGATGTTTGTCCGTTTCGTCTCCGAAAGGAAACGCATGGAAACGAGCATAATACAAAAGTAAATTGGTAGATATGGCCCAAAACGAGAGATGCGCGTTTTCCTGCTCGGATAAGGAAGGCGTTTTGGCAAAGTAATCGTTTCGAACGTAAGAAAGAGCTTGGCCAAATACACCGGAGAATTTTTTCAACAGGCACAATTCGATGTACGCATCTTCCAGAATATTGAGAAGATCTTGCAGAACGTCTGCCAGTACCCGTCGGTGCAGCAAGCTTGCATCTAAAAACGCCTGAATTTCGGCCGCAGCGTGCTGGAGAGCATCCGGTGAAGAGGGGTCTATGACGGGTTTCCATTGTCCGTTACATACGGATTGATGAAAAGAAGACCAGGCAGGAAAATCCGTGTACAAAACGTGTCCAAGCTCGTGTACAAACAGGCCAAGGATAAACAGATACTTTTGGTTTTGCAAGACATATTGATCAACGATGGGATGACCGGCGTTGATATGAATGTCGCGATTGTTGGTACAGGCGAGTGTAGAAGCCGGTTGTGGACACCAATCCATCTGAATGCGTATCCGACACGAATACGCGTACCGGCTGGTATGAATAGCCGCCATATGCTCCAGATGCGCTTTAAATGCAGCGGAGCAAAAGAGATTTTCATCTGTAACATGGGCGCGAGCGTCCGCTATTAGCTGACGCGTAGAGAGTAAATTCTTTGGCTGTTTTCGCAAAGAGAGGACACCTCCTTATATAGCGATACTTTGCGTTTCAGTAAAATACTGAATCAGGATTTCATCGATCATTTTGTTTTGCTCTGCTTCCTCATTGGTGGCTTTGCTGATGATCGTATGAAGCGCAGACTGATAGACATTGCCGGTCAGTTTGGCGCTGGATGCCCAGGATAGAAGCGATCGGAATCCGCATACGCCATCGGTAATGGCGTGGACTTGACAATACTCCTCGATTTTATCGGATACTTCGATCATCTTAGCGAGTACATCTTCATCTTCAAACCCGGTGGCAGCTTTCAACCGTTGTATGAGCACTTTTTCAGAGGGATTGGGAAGATCCACGATCAAGTCCATACGGTCTAACACGCTTTGGTTGATGGATTCCAAGCCGGCATAGTCAACGTTTGTGGTCATGATGACGACCGCTTCCGGGTGCCGAACAATACGTTCTCCGGTAAGCAGGCGGATGGTCCCCTTTTGTTCCAACAACGAATTGAGAGAGACCAGAACACCAGGTTTTTGGATAGACGCAACTTCCTGGATTTCGATGACATAACCGTTCTTCAGGGCTGTGATCAAGTCGCTGGATGAATAAACAAAACCGGCGGATTGTTGCTGAGCGATCTCTTGCCGAAGCTGTTCAATATAAAGGGAAATGCATTGCTGCGTTGTTGCCTGTGCGTTGGGCTGTCCGGTCAAAGCCAGATATGCGCTGGGCGGGTCGTACACCATCGTGTTGCAGCTTGGCAGATGGGAGGGTGCATTTTTTGCAGCGACCATGCCAGCCGGGACAGGTTGTCCGATCAGATCCATTGCTTCCGTATCGGAAGAACAGGTGTAGAGAAGATAAGGACGGCGAAGAATGGCCGCGATCAAACGCGCGCTTCCGGTTTTCCCGGTACCTGATTTGCCACGAAACATGATATTGCGAATGGGGACAGGAGCGTGCGACGTGCCAATGATATGCTTACAAACAAAAACAGCTTGGTCAGGGATATCGAAATAGGAGGGAATTTCAGGGATCAAGGACTGTTCTTTCGAAGTTAAAATGCGCGTTTGGTCCATGGCGTACTTTTCTTGCAATGCCGAAAGGGACCGTTTTGGGGACTTTACCGCGTTTGCATTTTGTTGCCCAAATACCTGAAATTTGCCAGCATGCACGTTTGCGATGTTGATGTTTGCGACACTGCTGGAGAACCGGTTCAGAGAAGGGAACAGATTGACGGGCAGGTGCGCAGGGCATGCAGGGTGAGAAAGTCGTCGATAAGCGTTATCGCAGAGAACGCTCATCGGAACCACACGGTCGTTTACGGGGGCGTTCTGTGCGTATCGTTTTTTATATGCATCAAATTGCTTTTGAAATTCAGCATCCGCATACAAAGCCGGCAACAATGCCAGCCATAAAACGAGTGGATCAAACGCTTTATCTACACTCGGATAAAGAACATCGTTTTTGTATATCCCATACGACAAAATGCCGGTAGTTTGATTGTACTTGGCCAAGTGTATTTCGCGGGGGGACCGCTGATATTCAGCAAAAGTGTAGGGGACAGACTCTCCGATTGCGCCGTTGGCATGATTGTCCGCCAAATCGAAAGAGATGTGAATTGCGGCGATTAGAGGGGGAGAGAGCGTTGCTACATTCCTTTCTCCATAGGAATTGTACATGGACAGGTGTTCGGGTTCGGTGAACCGAGGAGAATCCAGTGTGTGAAAAGGGGCAGGCAGATCCCCTTGAAAATCAAATAGGGTAGGAAGGATCATGGTTTTATTCTCCTTTTGAATATTTTTTTGATTGCTTGATAGCGTGTATGGGAAGAAGGTTGCAGCATCGGACAGTAGATAATAGAGCGGAGATTGTATGGAGGCGTCATGTGGGATTTATCCCGACTCCAGAGCCGGACATAGGCAAGGTTTGCAACGGTGAAAGATGCAAGAAACAGGATGGCAATTGGCCCTGCGCCCAAAGTAAAAGCGATGAGAGCAAAAACCAAAACCATACGCGAAAAATAGAGAATGTTTTGCAGGTTATTGTGTTTCAAAGGAGGTTCCTCATTTCGTATCGGGGAAGATAGATGTGGATCAGATTTGTATATACTGGCCGTGTACCCTCTGTTCTACAGCGAGTCATAACAACCGCAGCGGGCAACCTTTTTTGGACAAAAACGGGATTGGAGATCATCGTGTCACGGATCACCCCGAATTTTAGATTGCCAAAAGCGATTTTTCCGGTATCGCGATTGCCCTGATCACGGCACAGAAACAGAGCGTCAAGAAAGGTTTCGGGCTCCTGATGGACCCGAACACGGTACTGACGATGGACGTTGACTTCGTTGAGAATTTGTTGCGTTTGAAACTTTGAAAGCATACGATTGGTTTTTCGTTCCAATACAACCATCAATTTATGCTGTTTTTCTTCAAGAGACTGTAGTTGAAACAATTTGTTTTGCATGTCACTCCCTTCATGGAAATAGAAAGACGCACACATTTTTTGCGTGCGTCTTTCTAAAAGAGGAAACGGACTTAATACATAGCTGTATTAAATTCGGATGCTCCGGCGAAACCGATCATGGGTTGTTGACGTTGAGACGAAATATTGGCTGGTTGAGGTTGGGTGTTTCCGTAGTTTTGGGGTTGCCCATTATACGTCTGTGTTGGTTGGGGATGCGGCTGCTTTTGCAGTGACTGAGGAACGGGCTCTAAAAACCGGGCGATGTATACGCGATGACCTTTTTGTTGACCGTTTTTATCGGTTATTAAACGCATATCCACGGTTGCCAAAATGTTGATCCAGGTTTTTGGCTGGACGCCCATTTGATTGATCGCGGGAGCCAAAGATGGTGGGACCGTGATCTCAAAGTTTATCCAGCGACTGCCGTTTGGGGCCTGGGGATCGGCAATGCGATGCCCTACGTTGAAAATAACTTCACCGTTATTTTGCTGACGAAAAGCAGGACTGTTGTTGAACCCTTCGCTGATCAGGGCATTGGAAATAAAGATAGGAACCATGATATTCTCCTTTCGCAGTAAGACTGCTGTGTAGTTTTTGTTCCCTGGTTTGTGAAAATAAAAAAGAGTGCCAACAGACGATCGCTCGTCCATTGACACTCTTTTATCGTGAAACTTTTCCATAGAGGGAACTTTTGTATCAGTATAGCATGGAAAAATTACAGTCGTCAATGATGGGAAGAACAGGGCAGCGCTTCGATGCCCAAATAATCCTGAATGATTTGAATGCCGTCTTTTTCGTGAACCGGTGTTTGAAGAGCCAGATACAACCGCAATGGCTGCTGAGGGTAATAAGAGGAATAGGAACGTTTTGACGCGATCTGCACACACATGCCCTGCACATCCAACTGAAGATATCTGACTCTTTTACGGAGGGGGGTCCGATAAATAGAAGTGCAAGTACCCTCAACGACAATATATCGTTGGGTTGTGGCCAACCGGAATAGCCAAATACCATGAAACAGAAGAAATGCAATACAAATGAGACCGGGGAAAAACATGGCGAACTCAAATCGTAACCATACAAACACACCGGTGAGAATGGTCAAACAAACACAAGCGATCACATGTCCAAGCAATTGACGTTGGAAGATGCTGGGCAGGATTTTATACTGTTGGAAAAAACGCATAGGATCTCCTTATAACAACCGAATATATTGGTCGTGTACCAATGTTAACAGATCGATCATCGTGGCGCCGAACGCGGGGGAATCTAGCATAGCGGTTTCTAATGGCGGCGCGATGCCTTGGTACAGCGCAGCAATCAGATGTTCTTGCTTGTGTTTACTCGCATATAGGGATTCGGGGAGTGAAAGATCCTGGATACGAACCAGGTCAGCGGCGCTCAAAGGAAATGTGGTGCGGGAGAGCCAGCGCAACAATCGGCGACAGGAAGGGGAGAGTGTGATTTGAATGGGGCGATCGTCCATGACATAAAGCACACTGCGATTTAGAATCTGATAAGCGGCAAACAGCGGATTGCTTTCTTCCGATGTTTCGATGAGTCCTTGCTGTATCAGGGTATCCATATAGAGTGGCGTACTACGGCCCACTTTTTTGCTGGCGTAAGTCCACAATTGTGCGGCTTTACCGGACAATGTACATGTTTTTCCAATACAGCCGATTTTAAGCGTATCACCGTGTTTGGCAAGCAAAACGCCTTTGGAAAGATAGAACATAGATTTCTCCTTTTATATATAGGTCACAGTTCAGCTGGACAAAACGCAAGAATGAGCAGCCTCCCGTCTTTCCCGAATTGACTGCGGTCACATGTGACCAGCGTAAGCAGCCGGCTGTTTTCGGGTACCTGTATTCCTGGATCATAAAGGCTTGCCCGCTGGGCGTTCTGAACAAACGAAGAAAAAGCCGAGGGAGATACAAATTCCTTTGTTAAAAATGCGGATATCTCGTTTGCAGGGAGGTGGCATACGGCAAAGATGGTCCATGTACCGTATGCTTGGCTGGACGTATCAAAAGTCAACCCGGGATGGGAGCGCAGGAAAGAGGACGATTTATAGCGTATGAGCTGTGAAAACATCAACCGACTGGCTCTTCCCATATTGTGCCCATAAAGAACCGTATTTTGATCGAGCGGCGCACGACTGTTTTGAAAATCCATATAAATAGAACCGCAAGAAGCTGTGCGTCCCTGGAAATCGTGTGTGAGGAAAAACGTGTTGTCGTTGGATTGAACAACGGGATAACGAAACAGACCAGGTATTTCAAGCCACCCGACGACATGCGTGTAGCGTTCTGCTACCTGGCGGATCTGTTTGGGGGAAGGTGACGAAGGTACAGAAGCTGGCGTAGACGGAGTGGTTTTGTTCTCTATCAGTTCATAGACCGGTTCATATGTTTCCGCCATAGTCTTTTGAGAACGTTGCCATTGGCAAAAACGAAAAAGAAACATGCCAGTTCCCAATACAAGCAGAGAAAAAAGAAGTAGACAAATGCTTTTTTTCATCGTGCCACCATCAAAAGGACACAGGCGCCGATGATAAGCCCGGCCCCGATACAGATGGGAAGGATCTTTTGAATCGTAGAAAGACTCGTGTTTTCCTGTATATCGGTGTCTTGCTTATCGATTGCCGGGATGTCGTCATAATAACCGTCATAGTTGTTTTGGGGTTCGGACACGGAGGAAGGATTCTGGGTCGGAATACTGGGGATCGATTTACCACAAGACATACAAAAAGCGGCATCGTCCAATATGGGCGCGCCGCAATAAGGACAATATTTCATAAAAGAGCACTCCTTTTTCAGGGTATAGGTGGCCAGGTACAGAATAACACGCGGTTCTTCCGTTTACATTGGCAGGGTTCTGCCAATAAATTTCCGTTTCAAATAAAAACACAAGAAAAGGAAAAACAAACATTGACAACCTAGGAACATTTATGTATCTTTAAATTGTGGAAGAAAATTGTCGTTTTAACAAAAATGAACATCTTAAAGCCATAGTTGCATTGAATTTTGGAGTTTGCTATGAAAGAAAACACCCAAAAATATTCATTTTACGCAGCATATGATGGGCCGGGGCCCGATGGTTTTGCGATGCAATTTTTGAAATGAGCCGCTCTTTTTGAAGAGCGGTTTTTTTGTTCCAAAAATCGAAAAGCAGGGAAAGAGAATATGAAAAAACAGACACGTAAAGTCCAAATCATTGCGTTTGTTCTAGCCGTCATGCTTTTGTTGAATATTCCCCTCCCTGTGATGGCGGAAGCGGCCATCGAAAACGCGATCGAAGAGCAGCAAAACCAGCCCGTGCTGCTGACGGATCGGCTGACGGAAACCGAAACGTATTGGCAGAACGCCGATGGGTCGATCACCTATGAACAGCATATGGAGCCGATCCGCTATCAGGACGAAACCGGCGCCTGGCACGAGATTGAAAACGACGTGGTGCAGATCGACAAGAGCGAAGAGAGCACAGATCCGTTTAAAAACGAGGGGTATGCGTATCGCTCCGAATCGTCGAAAAACTGGGTGCTGCTCAAAAACAGCCTGTTTGAGGAAGATCCCATCAAGGTCCAAAACGGGGAGAACGTCGTATACATCCGTCCGGTGCGGACGCTGCCAATGCCAACAGAAAGAACAGCGCCCACTTTGGAAGCAGTCCCATCAGCAGAGCCGCAAGCAGCGCCGCAGCCTGCCGATGAGGAAGCAGCAGCCTCGCAGGGAAGCGCCGACCGCACACAGCAGGCAGCCCCGGCATCCGCGGAGGAGGAGCAGGAGGAAAGCCGTCTTTCGTTCCATGTAAAGAAGGAAGAATCGGAGAGAGCGGGAACCAGAAGCCGGATTCGGCGCAATGTTCCGGAGGATCCGTATACATATGACCCGGAATTGGAGTACCAGGCAGTGGAGTATTCCAATGTGTTTGGCAATGGGATGGGGCTGTATCTGCGGCCGAATAACAGCGGGTTGAAAGAGGATATCGTGCTGCAGAGCCGTCCGTCTGTAGATCGGTTTATCTTTGAAGTACGGATAGGGAAAGGGATCTTAGAAAAGCAAGAAACGAACGAAGTGATCTGGAAGGACGCGGAGACGGGCGAAGAATATGGTTACATTCCGACCCCGTACATGGTGGATTCCGGGACGAGGGAAGAATATGAAAACATCAGTACAGAGATAGAAGTGCAATTGGAGGCCAAGGAGGAAGAGGAGGGCGTCTATCGCTATACGTTGATCCCCAGCGCCGCATATCTGGATGACGTGAATACCGTGTATCCGGTGCGGATCGATCCGTCCATTCAGCTGCCGCGCGATGGCTATACATCGGACAGTTACATCAGTTCAGGCGAACCGAATCGAAATTTTGGGACGAATCAATATATTCGTGTAGGGCATGACACGGCCAATGTGATCTTTCGGGGGATGATCTACCATGTATCGCCGAATCTGACCGCCCGATATATCGATAGCGCGAACCTGAAGTTATATCAATCGTACAATGGTTCGACCCAACCCAGCATACAAACGTATCGGATGCATGACCGATATACAAATGCGAATGTCACGTGGAATAACCAGCCGCGCAGCGTAAGCGGATACAGCAGCGTCACGGTGGGCAATGTAGGCTGGTATACATGGGATCTGACCAAAATGGAGAGGGAGTGGCAGACGGGCACCTACAGCAATGAAGGGATCATGCTGGTAAGCAATAACGAATCCAGCAAATGGTATAAGCGCTTCTACTCCTTCGAGGGGGCCAACAAACCCGTATTTACCATCAATTACCGAGACATAAACCGGAATTTTACCGCAACGGGAAGGCCTGGGGCGATCAATTCCTCCCAGCAGTTTATTGATGTGAACTGGACCAACACGTCGGGGGTCTCTGTGAAGGTATGCCTGGATGGGAAAGAATACACCCCCTCGGGTTCCACGAGCCATACGTTTTCGGTGTCCTCCTATGTGTCGCATAAGGTAAAGATCAAATACACGACCAATTATGGGGCGGTATATTATTCGGAAGAGAAGACCGTTTCTGTAGTTGCGGACCGCACACCGCCCATTTTCAATACGAGCAGTGAGGTATCCGTTTCGGATGGAAACCTGAACATCCGGTTTGCGCCGGCGTTGAAGCCGAACAGCGTAAAGAATGTGGCTTTTCCCGTGTGGACGGCACAGGATGGGCAAGACGATGTCATTTGGCATCAGGGGATCAACAGCGGCAACGGGACATGGACGGCAACGGTGCGAATTGCCGATCATAAGAATGAAACGGGCGCCTATATCCTGCACTGCTATGCAACGACCGCAGATGGGATCACGGATTATTTTGGCAATGCGAATTTTGATCTGGACAGCGATCAACTCAGCTGGACGGGATATGCTTCCGCCAATGGAAAAACAGGCCGTGGAATTGCGGCGACGATCCAGGTAACACGCGAAAGCGTATCCTCGGATGTTTTTACGGTGATGGCGACGGGGATGTCAAAGGCAGGCCTGATCACCAAGCACGAATTGTTTTGGAGCGAACTGAATTCGGACGAAATGCACCCGCTGGATACGATCGAGACGACGGGGTATGGAGAAGGGCTTCTTTCCAAGAGCTATAACATCCAGCAAAAGGGGCTGCCGAGCGGCGCAACCATCCGGATCTATGCAAAAGCGACGGATCAATACGGAAACTACACCGTGCCTAGTCTTTTATTGGGGACGGTGGATATTCCCAACTATGTATCCCCGCAGCCCCCGCAGCTGTCGGTATACAGCGGCGATCAATATTATACGATGGGGCAGGAGCCGTTGTTCCCCATCGGGGATACGGTAACCCTTCGCTGGAACATTGAAAAGGGCCTGGGCAGCGGTTTTGATGTTGGATTTGTCCAGTACAGCTTTGATCAACAAACATGGATCACAGTA